>CALWZO010000020.1 GCA_944386045.1 uncultured Clostridia bacterium
CGCCGGAGTTCTGGGCGGCGCACCCGGATTACAAACTGTGGTATGCGCGCCCCGGCCTTGCACAGCCGGACAGGGAATGTTATCTGTGGCAGTATGCCAGCAACAACGGGCTGGCGGATTTTGGCTATAACGGCGATATCGACAAGAATATTCTGTATGGTGAATACATCGGTGAAGAGGAGATTATGAGGCCGCTGAGCAGCGAGCCGGTGAGAATGTACATAGGCTTTGCTTCTGTCGGTGACATACACACCCTGACAGTGAAACTGGAAGGGCTGGGAATACCTGTGCAGGAGCAGGGCGGCTATATTATCACCGGATATATGTCCGGCGGTGACCAGTGCTACATAATGACTGACTGTCACAGGCTGGGTATACCTTATGAGATATACACTGAGCCGGAGGAAGAAAGCGGAGAAGATACACACCTGCCTGTTCCGCCTGAAGATGAGGTGCAGCAGCCGGACGGCGAAACAGACAACACCGACGGCGAACAGGACAAGCCCCCGTCAAGCGGGGACAGGCCCCCGTCAAGCGGGGACAGGCCCCCGATAAACGAGGACAGGCCCACGACAGGCGAGGACAGGCCGCAGGCGGACGATGAAACGGCGGACAAAACCCCGGCAAATGAAAACAGCCCCGGCCTGCTGGCACTGCTTATTAGGGCAATAATTGAGTTTTTGAAAGGAGTATTTAAAATATGAGTGAATTTATATCACAGCTGTCACAGACGCTGTTCAACAATCTTATATTTCAGCTGGTGGCCCTGTGTGTTATGGCGGACACAGTGTTTGGCTGTATCAGGGCGGTGAAGGAGAGAGGGTTCAATTCCTGTTTCGGCATAGACGGGGCAATCAGAAAGACTGTAATGCTTTTGTCCCTGGTGTTTCTCACCGTGTTTGACAGCGCGGTACATATTGATTTGTCAAAGCTGATACCGGCGGATATTGCCGGTATGATGACACTTGGCAAGGTGGGCACCGCGGAGTTTTTCGGCCTTTTATATATCAGCTACGAGATTGTGAGCATACTGAAAAACCTGACACTGTGCGGACTGCCCACCAGGGGCATATTGGAAAAAGTGAGGGCTTTTCTGTCAAAATACACCACCGAACTGCCCGACGGGGGCAGTGTCAAACAGTAAAAGCCCGGGGAAAGGAGAGAGGCTATGCAAATATGTAAATTTATAATGCAGTATATGCGTGTCACCCAGGGGTATGGCCGAGATATCTTGGGGGCAGCAGACTACACCAGCTATTCCCATGCCGGCTCCTATGCCCTGGATCTGGGAGGAAGAGATGCCGGTGCAGACTGGGCTTATGCGCCCTGTGATGTAATGGCCAAAAAAGTGGAGGGAAAGTGTAACACAGTGTGGTTTGAAACTTTGGATAAAGTAATGTGTGCCGACGGCAAAGCCAGAAATCTGGTGTTTATGCTGAAGCATATAGACAACGAAGACCTTGCAGGTTTGGGCATACGACCGGGTAGAATTTTCAGACAGGGCGAAAAATTTTATAGAGAGGGCAGTGCCGGAACTGTGGGAAATCATATCCATATAGAGGTAGGCCTTGGGCCCTTTGCACTGCCCTGCCGGCAGAAAACCAGTCTTAAAAGCGCAGACGGAAAACAGGTGCTTAAAATAAAAAATCAGCTGATGCCCCATGATGTTTTCTTTGTATGTGATGATGTCCTGCTGCTTGACACAGGCGGTTACAGCTGGAAAAGCGAAGATACCAAGCCGGAAGAGCAGAGCGTAAACCTGCAAAACAAGCTGCTTAAGCAGCAGGTGGAAAATCTGAGTGAAGCCCTTGCCGAGATAGGTGAGATTGTGGAATCTATGCAGGTATGAGAGTAGACAGCGAAAAATATAATGATACAAAGGCAAGATATATATCGGCGCTTGTTATACAAAACTGCTACAATAAAAACAGAGGTCTGACCTACAGCAGGGCCGTGAAAGAAAATGCAAGGCTGAAACCCGGTATAGACTTTTGGCTGAGGTGTCATTTTCAGAAGTCGGATGCAGGTTTGATAACCGCTTTAAAAGCCGGTATGCCTTTTGATACTGACAAAGATAAAAAGGAGAAATGCTTATGAGCATGGAATTGATACGGGAATACATAGATCCGCAGTTGTTTATAGTTGTGCCCATGCTGTGGGGTATTGGAATGGCGTTGAGAAAAAGTATGCTGAAAAACAATTATATACCCATTGTTCTTTTGATATGTTCCTGCCGGGCAGCTTTGCTTTATCTCACCGGCGCAAAACCGGTCCTGAACGCCCAGCAGCTGAGGGCGCGGGTATTTGCCGGAATAACCCAGGGCAGTGTTATATGGCTGTTTTCCTGGATAACTTATGAAAAAATGCTGAAGGATAAGGAGGAGTAATTTTGATAGAGTTTATAACAGGTGTTGTTTTGGGTGGGCTGGCGGTATTTTGTGTGTCAGAGCTGAAAAGGTGGAAAGCGTATGTAACATCATCTGCCGCGCCTAAAAATCCGGGCGAGAGCATACAATGGCAAAACCTTATGAATTATGACGGAAGTGAAAGGGGACAGAAAAACATTGAATATTGAAACAGATCTGAAAAGTGTAATGGCGGAATACCGCCGCACAGTGAATTACAACATACTGACGGACTATTATGAAAAAAGCCGTATGCACGAAAATTTTTACCTGGGCAACCAATGGTATAAAGTGAATGCCCCGGACCTGGACAAGCCGGTGCTGAACTTTATACGCAGGGTGTGCTCATTCCTGACAGCTATGGTTACCAGCGATGATATAAATGTGTTTGTCAGCCCTTACATATCTTCTCCTGACAGTGTTGAAAAGGCGGATGTGATAAATATTGAACTGGAAAGGATTATTGAAAGGGCAAAGCTGAAAAGTATATGCCGCAATGTGGTAAGGGACGGGGTGGTAAACGGCGACGGATATCTTTATTGGATGTTTGACGGGCAGACCGCCGCCTGCGAGATAATAAAAGGCACCAACATTATGTTTGCCAACCCGTATCTCAATGATGTGCAGAAACAGCCTTTTATAATGATAGAAAAAAGGGAGTATCTTGAAAAAGTAAAAAAGACAGCGAAGAAAAACAGGCAGAATGCCACGGCTGTAAAAGCGGACGAAAACTATATGAACAGCATAGAAAGTGTTCCTATGGTCACCCTTATTACAAAAATGTACAAAAAAGACGGGAAGGTGTGGTATATGCAGTTTACAAAAGACTGTATTGTAACCCCTCCGAAACCGCTGGGGTACAGGCTGTATCCTTTTGCAAAATTCACATGGGACAGGCAGAATGACAGCTGCCGCGGCATGGGTGCAGTGGAAAATCTGATACCCAACCAAATAGCGGTAAACAAGCTGTGGGCGATGGCTTTGATGCACCAGAAAAGCATGGCGTTTCCAAAGATTTTTTTTGATAAAACAAAAATAGACAGCTGGTCCAACAAAGTGGGGGCAGCCATAGGTGTGATAGGCAACCCAAATGAAGCGGTGGCCACATCTTTTAAGGCGGCTGACATGTCAGATCAGCTGGTGGAGCTGGTGGAAAAGACTATAGCTTTTACAAAGGAATTTATGGGAGCCAATGACACATCACTGGGTAATGTGACACCGCAGAACACATCTGCAATACTGGCTGTGCAGAGGTCGGCCACAATACCGCTGGAAAACCAGAAACAGGAATTTTATCAGTTTCTGGAAGACAGCGTGCTGATAATGCTGGATATCATGAGGGTTGATTATGGTAAAAGGTATGTGCGCACAGCCGTGGGTGACGGCGTGTACAAGCACCGGATATTTGATTTTTCCACCCTGGACCGGAGCCGGTTTTCGCAAAGCATACAGGCAGACACATCCACACCCTGGAGTGAGGGGTTGCAGATGCAGACGCTGGAAAACCTGTATGCCAAGCAGATACTGACAGACGCCCGTGACTATGTGGCGGCAATACCGTCCTCGCAACTGAAAAACAAACAGCGGATATTGAAAAAGCTGGATGAAAGCATGGAGTTGAAAAAATAAAAAAAGCGCAGTTTAAACTGCGCTTTTTTCAATATACTGCCATTCCGGTTTCATAACTTTTACTGCCCACATCCTCTATCATATCATCGGCAGAGATAACGCCTTTGAAAAACTCCAGACCTATGGAAATGTTCCGGGCGGACATGAAGTCTGCCTGGTTCAGTATTTCGTCGACACTCCGGCTGCAATACAGACCGGCACCGATGTTAAGCCAGAAAGGGATATCCTGGATCTTCCTTTTGCAGGGCTGCATGTGGCTGAGAACATATCCTTCTTTGAACCTGAAAAGTTTTTCCACGGCCAGTGCCACGGCAAATTTAAACTTTTTCGGAGAATAGAAAAAGTTTTTTATAAATCTGAAATCCTTAAACGCCTGCACATATTCCGACGCGTGGTAAATTTTGTCAGGGTATGTGGCATCCACTGCTGTTTTGAAAAGATATGCTATCTGGTCCAGGTGCATCCGACTGACAGACGGGAAATAATAGGAAACCTGCGCGGCCTCCTGTCCGCTTACTTTTTTGCTTATAAGGCTGTCGAGGGCGCTTTCAAAATATCCGTGGCCTGACGGTATGTTGAACGGCAGGCCATAGGCTTCGGTGATATAGTTCACATAAGGGTGAATGAGGCTGTCCAGGGAATAGTGGCACAAAAAACCAAGGCAGTAATCTTTCTGGGCATCTGTGCGTGCCAGCGTAAAAAGATTTTTCAAAAACAGTGCGGTTTTTTCGTTGTGCATAACTGAGCCCAGCCGGGACAGGTCATTTATCCTGAAAGGATTGTACATCTGATAGCAAAACAGCGGGTCCGGGCCGTTGGCACCCAGTATAAAAGCCTCCATATTCCTGGGGGTGTATTCTGCAATGGTCAGCGCATTGCGGGCGTTGTACCGATGAGTATAATTATCAGCCATAAAATTCTCCTTTTCCGGCTGTCAGCGGTTCTCCTTTTGCTTTTTCGGAAAAACAAAGAAAAACAGCACAGCGCCTATTATAAATATTATCAGCACGCTTAAAACACCCCATGGAGAAGCCTGGGCACTGACAGCATCCAGAACCCGGGCGGGCGCCGAATAATCTATACCCATATTTTCCATGATTTTTTCCTGGGCAAAAGCGGTGGTAAGACCAAAAAGTGTGGGGCCCATAATGGCGGAAAATTTTCCGAATATATCATAAAAACCGAAAAATTCACCGCTGCGGGATTTGTCCGGTATCAGTTTACCGTACATACTGCGGCTGAGCGACTGTATGCCGCCCTGGCTGGTGGCCACAAGAACAGCCAACACCCAAAACTGCCATGCACTGGATATGAAAAAACCGAACACACATATAAACATATATACACATATACCGGTGCATATCATTGTCCTGGTGCCAAATTTTTCGCTGGCTTTTATGTAAAGCATGGCAAAGGGCAGTCCCAGCACCTGTGTCAGCAGCAAAGCCAGCATCATCTGGGTGGAATCAATACCCAGGGAAGAGCCGTATATGGTTGACATGTGTATTATTGTGTTTACACCGTCAATGTAGAAAAAATATGCCAGAAGAAAAACAAACATCCGCTTGTTTGCAAAAATCTCTTTTGCGGTGCCGGCAAGGCCTTTCAGGGAATCCCTCAATGCGCCTTTGTATGGTGTTATGCCGTGAACCTGATGAACATTTTTAAAAATCGGAATGGAGAACACTGCCCACCAGACCGCTGTCAGGGCAAAAGCGATGGAAAGACAGACTGTCATTTCTATGCCCACAAGATTTAAGATCAAAAATATCAGCAGGGGAATGGTACTGCCGCCTATATATCCCAGGCCGTAACCCATGGTGGAAACTTTGTCCATCCTTTCATCGGTGGTTACATCGGTAAGAAAACTGTCGTAGTAAACATTGGCGCCTGCATGACCGATACTGCATATTATGTACAATGCCAGTATCAGCATGCCGGTCCTTTCACTGCCGGCGGCAGAAGTCACATCCATCTGCGGTGTGAATGCCAGCAGGGCGCAGGCGATTATACCCACGGACATAAAAGCCATGAACAGCTTTTTCCTCATGCCTTTGAAATCGCCCAGGGCGCCAAGGACGGGCGCCATTAAAGCGCATATAAGCATTGACAGGCTGGTGCCCATGCCCCAGCGGCTGATGGCGGCGCTGCTGTTTGCACTGATTGTATCATAAAAAATAGGGAGAATGGTGACGATTATAACGCTTTCGGCACTGTTGGCCCAGTCGTACATCATCCAGCTTTTCTCCTGTTTGGTGTAGCCTTTTAAAAAATTCATAATTGCCTCTTCTTATAATATACTTTGAATATTTATATATGACATTTTATCATTTAAATACACAATAATCAAATATTCAATGAAATAAGGGTGTAAAATTTTTTTAATCATCAGGTAAAAACAAAAACAGACCGGGAATATCCGGCCTGAATATGGCTATTGTTCAGATAAAATACCGTTTTCAAGGCGGTATGCCTTGTCGGCAAAGGACAGCATGGACATATCATGGGTTATCATAACCACTGCCGAGCCGCTGTCGCGCAGCTTCGTTATCCCGCCCATCACCAGCCGGGCGCTGTCGGCATCCAGGTTGCCGGTGGGTTCGTCGCAAAAAAGTATTTTAGGCGCGGTTACCAGTGCCCTGGCCACAGCAACCCTCTGCTGCTGGCCGCCGGAAAGCTGATGGGGATAACTGTAAAATTTATCTTCCAGTCCCATGCTTTCCAACGCCTTGCCGGCTGCATTTTTTCGGAAAAAATATCCCTCCCCCTTGTATTTGAGGGGCAAAGATACATTTTCTATGCTGTTTTTGCTGCTGATAAGGTTATAGCTTTGAAATATAAACCCTATATACTGCCTTCGGATGGCTGCCATGCGCCGGTTTGTTATGCCTTTTACCCGCTGTCCGTTGAGGTAAAGTCGCCCTTGGTCAAAGCTGTCCAGGCCGCTGAGCACATTCAGCAATGTGCTTTTTCCGGTCCCGGACGGGCCGGTGATTACACACAGGCAACCGGGCGGGACATGAAGATACAGCCCGCGCAGCACCCGCAGGCTGCCGTAATTTTTGTATATATTTTCCGCCCTTATCATAAAGCCACCGCCAAAAACTTTTGGCTTATTATAGGCAGACAGCCGGCTGTATAAACAGCCGGCTGTATTTTTGTCATGCGAAAAGATTTATTGCGCCCAGGACCCCGTAAGAAACGATACCCATTATTATGCCGGCTGTCAGTACGCCTGCCCGCACGGCAACGAATGATTTTTTCTTGTCCAGGTCCAGCAGGGCTGCGGCCAGGGAGCCGGTCCAGGCACCGGTGCCGGGCATAGGTATGGCTACAAAAACAAAAAGTGCCCAGTATTTTGCATCGCCGAACTTTTCGCCGGTGGCGTGGCCTTTCTCAAGGAAAAAAGTGGCCAGTTTGTTGAAAATTTTTATCTTCTGCATAAACAGCAGGGTGGGTTTTACCAAAAGCAGTATCACCGGAACCGGCAGCATGTTGCCGATGGCGGCCACCAGGTATGTGTTCCAGAAAGGCAGTCCGCTGGTCACACCCACCGGAACAGCTCCTCTCAGCTCGATGATAGGAAGCATTGATATAAAAAACACCCATATATAATCTTTTAATGTACTTAGCATAAAATATCTCCGTTTTTTTAAAAGTATGGACCTTATTGTATCATATATATGTATAAAAATAAAGAAAAAATTACAAATCGGTAATGTTTGGCTTTTGTATTGAAAAAGAGTGTGAAAGTGATTATAATATACAAAGTATAAGTCTGCCCTATTTTATGGACTTTTAACCCAAAGGTGCACAGCGGTGCCCGGGGTTTAAAAAATGAAAGAAAACGGAGAAGACATAATGAAAAAATTTATTTGTGCAGTGCTGGCAGCTGCTTTGGCTGTTACAGCTTTTACCGGCTGTGTCCCGGGCAGTGAAAACAGCCGGCAACAGCAGGAGGAAAAAAGCTGGAACCAAAACCCGCTGACAGGCGAAGAACAAAGTGTTGATTACCCTTACGGCAACAGGCCGGTAGCGGTAATGGTAAACAATATGATGGATGATACCTCATACCAGATTTCATGGCCGCAGAAAGGCCTTGCTGACGCCGATGCGGTGTTTGAAATGGAAACAGAAGGCGGCATAACCAGATACATGGCATTGTTCCGCGACTGGACAAAGATGCCGGTTGTAGGCCCTATCAGAAGTGCCCGCGATCAGTTTGTACAGATGATGATGCCTTACGGCTGTCTGTATGTGCATGACGGTGCCTCCACATACGCAAAAACCATGCTGGAAACATATTCATATCAGCGGAAAGACCTTATTCCCGGCCTGGGAATTACCTTCAGGGACGAATCCCTGATAGGAAAGAGGGCCTATGAACATACAGAGTTTACTTCCGGAGAGCTTATCACCGATGCAATTCAAAGCGGCAAATACGAAATAGACACCCAGGAAGAGCCGATGAACCTGTTCCACTGGGTAAAGTATGACGAGCCTGCAAGGGTTCTGAACGGTGTGGATGTAAACGAAATCGAATGGCGTTTTTCCAACAGCTATGCCGCAAAAATGACATATAATCCGGAGAACAATACATATACAAAAGAGCACATAAATCTCTACCGTAATTTCTCCAGACCGCTGATAGATGCAAACTACGGCGAGCAGCCGGTGGAATTTGACAATGTTTTGCTCCTCTGGACACAGATAGACAAATATCCTGACGGAGTTTTGTCTGATGTAAGCCTGGAATGGGGCGGAGTAGGATATTATTACAACGGCGGCAAGGTGGAAAAAGTACGCTGGCTGAAAGGTATGCCTTACGAGCCGCTGAGAATAGTATCTCTGGACGGCACAGAAACAGATGTTGAAATAAATGTGGGCAAAAGCTATATAGCTGTTGTTGACCTGGACTACTTCGGAGCCTTCAAAATGAACGGCGAAGTTGTTGATGTGGCCGGTGACTACACCTCTGCGGAAGAAATGCCGGTGGAACCGGGCGTGGAAGCAGCAGAATAACTTGTGCATTTTAAGGATATGTTAACTTTTTTTACACACAATGATATAACAATAGTGGTATAATACAATCTATAAAGGGCATATTTAAGCTTGCCCCAAGAAAGAGGTGTTTGGTATCAAAAGGATAGTAACGGCTGTTGTTGCGCTGGCTTTGGCTGCCGGTTTGTTTACAGGCTGCGAGGAAAAAATTTCCAACAGCGGTCTTAATATAGAAGATGTGCCGCAGGCGCAGTATAATTATCTCACCGGTCTGCCCTTTGAAAGTGAAGAGGACAAGTCTGTCAGGCCTATTGCCGTAATGGTGGACAACCTTAAAGTAGCTGTCCCCCAAAGCGGCCTGTCCGGTGCCGATATAATTTATGAAGCGGTTACCGAAGGCGGCATAACCAGGATGATGGCGGTATACTCCGATATTGACGACATTCAGCGTGTCGGCCCGGTAAGAAGCGCCAGAGACCGGTTTGTGGAACTTATGCTGCCGCTGAACGCCATATATGTGCACATAGGCTCATCAACTTCGGCTCAAAGAATGCTTAATTTCTATTCCTACCAGGATATAGACGGTATATACCTCAGCTTTGTGTCCTTCGAGTATGACAGCGAGCTGGCTAAAACAAAATCGGCCGAACACTGCTGGTTCACCAACAAGGACCTGATAAAAGCAGGCATAGAGAAAAACAGCATACGGACAAAAAACAATTTTTATCCGGCATTTGAATTTGTGGAGTACGGAAGCGAGCCCAGAGTTCCCGAAGAACAGCGGGCAAACACCGTCAGCTTCAAATATTCAGGCTATGCCGATGTGTCCTTTATATACGACGAAAGCACCGGAAAATACCTGAAAAATGCCTTTGGCATACCTCATATGGATGCGTTGACAAATCAGCAGCTGTCCTTTGACAATGTTTTTGTCCTTACAGCCCAGGTCGGCATACAGGAAGAAAACGGCATACTGCCTGATTTTGATATGAGCGAAGGGGAAGGATATTATTTCTACGGCGGAATGTGCGAAAAGGTAAGATGGAAAAAAGGCGCGCCTGAAAATCCGTTGATAATTTACAACGAAGACGGTGAAGTGATAAAGGTAAACCCCGGAAAGAGCTATGTCGGCCTTCTGGATGAAGAAATGCTGGACACACTGACAATATCAGAAGAAACACAGAGCGTTTCCAGCGTGGAAAGAGTACAATAAAAATAAAAAAGCGGCGGTATACCGTCGCTTTTATTTTTGATATTTGTGCCTGTCCTCCAGGCAATATGTAGATTTTTTCTTTCGGATTTGATATAATCAGTTACATCACGGAGCCTATTTTATAATATCTTCGGCTGTTTTTATTATATTCAGCAGTCCGGTGGCGTGTTTCGGATAATCCCGGGAAATGCTTTCGCCGGTCATTTCAAAGGCGTCGCCTCTTTTTTTCACGCCGGCCTTGTCAGACAGCAGGCTGCACATCAAAGCGCCGTTTTTCTCCATTGCTCCGGCTGTATAGCCTTCAAACAGGCTTTGGGGCAGAGTGAACATGCTTTGGCTGTTCTTTTTCTCCGACCGGTACAGACGGCGGAAAACACGGTATTCGGCCATCATAAAATAGTTGCTGACGGCTGTGGTCAGTTCCTTGTCACCGGCTTTGGACAGCATATCGTAAATTATGTTCAGCGCCGAGGCGATCAGCCTTTTGTTCATCGCCGGCAGAACACTGCCGGAGTAATGACTGTCTTTGACGCTTTCGGCTCCTTCCAGATCTTCCACAGACAGCATGGCGCCGTTCCTGTCGGGACTGCGTCCGAGAATATAGTCACTGGAAACATTGTAATAGTCACACAGCTTTATAAGAAAATCCAGTCCGCACTCCCTGAGCCCTTTTTCGTAATGACTTAAAAGCGCCTGGCTTATTCCTAAGTCAGAGGCGGCTTGTTTTTGGGTTATTCCTCTTTCCTTTCTCAAAAGAGTTATTATACGGCTGAAACTGTTCATGAATTTTTCCTTCTTCTCTAATACTGTCTGTAAATTATAACTTAAAAAAAACATATTGTAAATAGCAATTTTCTACTAAAAATAACAAAAAATATTGGAGGTTAATATAATATGCGTAGTTTTAAACTTCATCTTATCCGTCACGGCCTGACCGAGGGCAACCTGAAAGGCCTGTATCTGGGCAGCGGAACGGATATGCCTTTGTGCGAAGAGGGCATACAAAGGCTGGAAAAACTCAGGGAGGATTTTTCCTATCCATGGCCGCAGAAACTTTATGTAAGCCCGATGAAAAGGACAGTCCAGACGGCAGAGATAATATATCCGGACCATGATTATACCATTGTTACAGACCTGCGCGAATGCAATTTTGGCGAATTTGAGGGCAAAACCTTTTCGGAGCTTATGCGGAAGGATTCCAACTTTGCCAAATGGCTGGACCCCAAAAGCGGATATTGTCCGGAAGGCGGCGAATCCAGTGCCGATTTTGCCCAGAGATGTGTGCTGGCTCTGGATGAGATATTTTCCGACATGATGAAAAACGGCGTGTATGAGGCGGCGGCAGTGACCCACGGCGGAGTTATAGCAATGCTGCTGACAATACTTGCATTTCCCAGAAAGCCCACCAGCCAGTGGACCAGTGACAACGGCTGCGGCTTCACCGTTTCCACAACCATAGAGATGTGGACCAGGGACCATGCGCTGGAAGTGTTGCAGATATTGCCTGTGGGTTATGACTTCTCCCACAGCGATGTGAACAAGTTTCGAAAAAAGGAAGAGGAAAGCGATGAGTAAAAAAACAGTATATATCGCCGGCTTTGAGTGCTTTTTGCCCGACGGCCGCGAAAGGGCACAGCGGGCGGTGGCCCTGTGCGAAAAATACGGCTGGCAGGGCATTTCCCCCGTCCTGGGACACGAAAGCGGAAAGGAAATCGATTTTTCCAAAGGCGGTCCGCGGGCGGCCAGGCAGATTTTCCAAAATAACATAAATTATATAAATTTATGTGATATAATTATTGCAAATATAAATAATTTCCGCGGCTGGGAGCCGGACGGCGGCACCTGCTTTGAGCTGGGTTACGCTTTTTCACAAGGCAAAAAGCTGTACGCCTTTATAGATGATGACAGGCCCTGCTATGAAAAGTACATAGGCAGTATACATAAGGACGGCCCTTTCTGGCGCGATGACAACGGCGCCTTCTTTGAAAGCGGATGCTGCAACCTGATGATCAGCGGCCCTGCCAGGATAGTGCGCGGAACATTCCGCGACGCGCTGGAACTGGCTGTAAAAGAACGGGAGGAGGAGTACGGATGTTTATAGATAAACAAGGCAATGTGCGCAGGCCCAAAGCATATCTGGCCGGCACGGAAATCTTTTACCCGGACAGCCGGCAGACCGGTGAGAGGTATCACCGGCTGTGTGAAAAATACGGTATCGACGGCATATATCCGCCGGACATTGCGCCGGAAGACGAGTATCCGGAGTATGTCAAAAAAGATGACAGCCTGCACGAAAGCGAGGTGCAGATGTTCACCCATGACCTCAATCATATACGCCGCTGCGATATTATAATAGCCAACCTGAACGACTACCGCGGCAACGAGCCGGACAGCGGTACCGCTGTGGAATGCGGCATAGCCTGGGGCCTGGGCAAACGCTGTTTTGCTTTTATAGATGATGCGCGCCCCATGAAGGAAAGGTTCAAGGGCGTTACCAAAACCCTGCCGGACGGAAGACTGCGGGACAAAAACGGCGCGTCTATCGAAGATTTCGGCCTGCCGCTGAATTTGATGTTTTCTGACTTTACAATATTTCAGGGCACATTGGAGGATGCGCTGAAAGGAATAAGGCGGATATTTGACAGCGAGCTGGAGCAGGCGGGATTTCCGCCTTTTAAAACCGGTGAATAACAGAAAGGATTTTGAATGGGACTGCTTAACCCTGATTACTTATTTAAAAAAACAACCAATATAACACCTGACTTTCTTGCCAAATTGGGCATTAAAAACCTGATACTGGATGTGGACAACACACTGGCTACCCACGGCAATCCGCAGCCGGCACCCGGCGTGGAGGAATGGATAAAACTGATGAAAGACAGCGGCATAAAACTGGTGATAGCCTCCAACAACTACGCAAAAAGGGTGGCACCCTTTGCAGACAGGCTGGGGCTGGACTATATCAGCTTTTCCGTAAAGCCTTCGCCGCTGGGATTTTCAAAGGCGCTGAAAAAGCTGGACGGCAGTGCAAAAGATACCGCCGTGGTGGGCGACCAGATACTGACCGATGTGCTGGGCGCGCATCTTATGGGTATGAAAGCCCTCATGGTGCTGGCAATACTGGAAGAGGGAACCCCGGGCTTTAAAATAAAACGCCGCTTTGAAAAAGGGTATATAGAAAAATATATCCGCGAACACGGAGGCGCTTTATGAAAACATTGTTCGGCCCGGCGGGCCTGGCGGACAGCTTCAGGCGGCAGGGATATAAAAAATCGGTACAGGCCGCAGATTATCTGTCAAAATACGGCCTGACAGCTTTTGAATATCAGTGCGGACGCGGAGTAAAGATCAGCGATGAGGCGGCCGCACAGATAGGCAGCCGGCTGGCGCAGAAAGGTATACAGGTTTCCCTGCACGCGCCGTATTTTATATCAATGTCATCGCTGGAAGAGGAAAAAAGGCTGAACAGTGTAAATTACATAATGCAAAGCGCCACCGCGCTGAAAGCCATGGGCGGCAAAAGGGTGATTTTTCATTCCGGTTCCTGTGCAAAGCAGACCAGGCGGCAGGCGCTGGAAAAGGCCATGGACACAATGGCGTTGATGATACAGGCGCTGGACGATGCCGGTATGCCGGATATGATACTGTGTCCGGAAACCATGGGCAAGGTAAACCAGCTGGGAAGCCTGGACGAAGTGCTGGCTTTGTGCAGCGTTGACAAAAGGATAGTTCCGTGCATAGATTTCGGCCATCTGAATGCCCGTGACGGCGGCTGGATAAAAGGCAGGGATGACTATATGTACATAATAGACAGGATAGCCAATACCCTGAAAGACGACAGATACACCCGTTTTCACTCTCATTTTTCAAAAATTGAATACACCGTCGGCGGCGAAAAAAGACACCTGACTTTCCGGGATACAGTCTTTGGCCCGGAATATCAGCCGCTGATGCAGGTGATACGGGAGGAAAAGCTGAACCCGGTGATTATCTGCGAAAGCGCCGGCACACAGACGGAGGACGCGGTGCGGATGAAAAATTATCTGGAGCAGATTTTGACAGA
This sequence comes from uncultured Clostridia bacterium, assembly GCA_944386045.1. GTDB lineage: Bacteria > Bacillota > Clostridia > Oscillospirales > Ruminococcaceae > RGIG3102. The sequence goes on from CALWZO010000020.1 coordinate 14,312, forward strand.
ATAACTTTTTAAATTTTTAAAGGAGATGTTATAAAAATGAACAACAGGATTGAAAAATTTTTACTGCAGGCTGAAAAACAGCCCGGTTTTGAAGGCGCGCTGATAACTGACGGCAAAAACAGGTTTTATCTGTTTGGCATGCGCTCCTCTGCCGGCACAGCCGTAATATTCAGGGATGCGGCATATTTTATCATTGATTTCCGCTATATAGAACTGGCTCAGAAAACGGTGAAAAATGCCACTGTTATTTTGCAGGACAACCTGTATAAACAGATAAACGAGCTGTGTGCAAAACACGGTGTGAAAAGCCTGTGGGTGGAAAACAGCATGAGCGTGGGCACATTCAACTCCCTGTCAGCCAAGCTGGACGCCAAACTGGAAGCCAACGGACAGCTGACAAAAATTATCGAGGACCTGCGCGCCATAAAAGATGCGGGCGAACTGGAGATAATCAAAGTGGCCCAGCAGATAACCGAAGCAGGTTTTGACTATATCTGCACCCAGCTGGCACCCGGCAAAAAGGAAAGGGATATGGCGCTGGAGCTGGAAACCTTTATGAAGAAAAACGGCGCTGACGGCCTGTCCTTTGACACCATACTGGTCAGCGGCAAAAACTCCAGCCTGCCCCATGGCGTACCTGGTGAAAAGCTGATTGAAAAGGGCGATTTTGTCACCATGGACTATGCGGCGGCCTACGGCGGATACTGCACCGATATGACCAGGACAGTGGCCATAGGATACGCCACCGATGAGATGAAAAAGGTGTATGACACCGTGCTCACTTCCCAGCTTATGGCAATAGACGCCATAAAGGCCGGCGCCGTGTGCAGCGATATAGACAAAATAGCCCGCGACTATATATATTCCAACGGATATGAGGGTTGCTTTGGCCACGGTCTGGGCCACAGCTATGGTCTGGAAATACACGAATTCCCCAGGCTGTCACCCTCCGACAGCTCAGTTTTGCAGGAAGGCGTGCTGATGACTGTAGAGCCCGGCATATATCTGCCGGATAAATTCGGCGTAAGGATAGAGGACACCGTTTTTGTCACAAAGGACGGCTGTGTAAATCTTACCCACAGTCCCAAAGAGCTTATAATCCTTTAATTTAAAGCCTTTTATACAAATTTACTATTGAAAATTTGCGGTTTATAAGGTAAAATTATATGGAATAATAAATAATAATTGGGGTTAAATCAACGGTCGAAAACCGGTTTAACTTTTGGAGGTTTTTTATGGTAGTAGCTGGCGATTTTCGCAATGGCGTAACTTTTGAACAAGACGGCAATGTTTTGCAGGTTATAGAATTTCAGCATGTAAAACCCGGCAAAGGCGCAGCTTTTGTAAGAACAAAGGTAAGAAATGTTATAACAGGCAGCGTTGTTGAAAGAACATACAACCCTACGGACAAATTCCCGCAGGCATTTATTGACAGAAGAGAAATGCAGTTCCTGTATGAAGAAGGCGACCTGTGCTATTTCATGGATTTGGAAACATTTGACCAGATTCCTGTAAACGCCAGAGAGCTCAGCGACGCATTCAAATTTGTAAAAGAAAACGAAGTTGTTAAAATCCTTTCCTACAAAGGCAACATCTTCGGTATTGAACCGCCCAACTTTGTGGTTCTGAAAGTTGTTAAAACAGACCCCGGCTTCAAGGGCAACACCGCCACAAACACACTGAAACCGGCAACACTGGAAACAGGCGCTGAAATCAGAGTTCCGCTGTTCATCGATGAAGGCGAAGAAATCCGCATCGACACCAGAACAGGCGAATACATGGAGCGCGCCTAATTTTAAAATTTTTGGAAAGGCAGGATATTTACAATGTCTATTACTGAAAAATTGGCTTATATCAAAGGCCTGTGCGAAGGCCTGGGCCTGGAAGAAACAACAAAAGAGGGCAAAATCCTTTTGGCTGTTGTAGATCTTCTGGATGATGTGACAGAAGCTGTCAGCGGACATGATGCTGATATTGACCAGATTTTTGACGAGATCGACGCTATTGACGAAGATCTGACAGATGTGGAAGACGCCTTGCTGTATGACGATGAAGACGAGGAAGAGGAAGAGTGCTGCCATCACCATGGCCCCCACCACGGCCCCCATCATCATGAAGGCTGCGGCTGCCACCACCATCACCATGACGAAGAGGAATGGGATGACGATGAGTGGGACGATGAAGAAGACGAAGATCTGACAGACCTGTACGACGAAGAAAATCCGCTGTACGAAATCACATGCCCCAACTGCGGCGAAGTGGTTTGCATGGACGAAGATATGCTGTTCAGCCCTGACTGCGCATGCCCCAACTGCGGCACCAGCTTTGAAATCGAACTGGATGAAGAAGACTGCGACTGCGAAGAATGCGCCGAAGAGGACAAAGAATAATTTTGATTAAAGAAACACCGGGAATTTCCCGGTGTTTTTCTTTCGCTGTTTTTTAGTGTGCTTTTGTGGTATAATTTGGCATATAAGTTAAAAAAAGAGGAGAAGGGAATGCAGCCACAGGAGATACTGAAAAAATATTTCGGCTATGACAGTTTCCGTCACCGGCAGCGGGAGGCTGTGGACAACATACTTTCCGGCAGGGATGTGCTGTGCGTGATGCCCACCGGCGCCGGAAAATCTTTGTGCTATCAGGTGCCGGCGATGGCGATGGACGGAGTAAGCATAATTATCAGTCCGCTGATTTCGCTGATGAAAGATCAGGTTATGTCCCTTAACAAAAACGGCATACCGGCAGCTTATCTGAACAGCTCCCTCACGGTAAACCAATACCTGAAAGCGCTGGATTATATGAAGCAGGGCAGATATAAAATAGTTTATGTGGCGCCGGAAAGACTGCTTACGCCATCCTTTTTGTCCGCCTGCCGAGAGATAGACATAAGCCAGGTTGCCGTGGACGAAGCCCACTGTGTGTCCCGGTGGGGACAGGATTTCCGCCCGGCTATCTCAAAATACCGCAGTTTATATCACGGCTTAAAACCAGGCCGGTGGTGGCCGCTTTCACCGCTACAGCCACCGGACAGGTGAAAGAGGATATATGCCGCCTGCTGGAACTGGACGCCCCTTATTGTGTTACCACAGGCTTTGACAGGCCTAACCTCAGTTTTTCGGTAATAAGGCCAAAGGACAAATACCGGGCACTGCTGAACATTCTGAAAAGCCACCGGGATGACAGCGGAATTGTTTACTGCTCCACCAGAAACCGGGTGGACACCCTGTATGACAACCTGTCTGCCGCCGGATACAGCTGCGGAAAATACCATGCAGGTCTTGGCGCCGAGGAGAGAAAAACTTTTCAGGACAGATTTATATTTGACGAAGTTAAAATTATGATAGCCACCAATGCTTTCGGCATGGGTATAGACAAATCAAATGTGGGCTATGTGGTGCACTACAATATGCCCAAAAATATAGAGGCTTATTATCAGGAGGCCGGCCGCGCCGGCCGTGACGGCCGGAAGGCCGAGTGTATATTGCTGTATGCGCCCAAGGATGTGATCACCAACAAGTTTCTGATAGAAAATTCGCGGCCAAACGAAGAGCTTACCATACAGCAGCGGCGGCAGGTGAGGGAAAGGGAGTTGGAAAAGCTGAAATATATGACCTTCTACTGCACCACCGACAGGTGCCTCAGGCAGTTTATACTGGAATATTTCGGGCAGAAAACCGGCGGGTACTGCGGCAACTGCTCCAACTGCCTGACGGAGTTTGAACAGGAAGATATAACCAGCCGGGCAAGAAAGGTCATCATGTGCATATCACAGCTTCCGGTGCCTTTCGGACTGTCGGTTGCGGCAGATGTGCTGAAAGGCAATGAAAGCGAAATGGTGGAAAAATGGCGCCTTGCCAACAACGATTATTTCGGCAGTATGGCCGGCCTGTCCCTGGCAAAAATAAAGGATATTTTAAGATACCTCATACTCCGGGGTTATATAGACCAGACTGCTGACAGGTATCCCACCGTCAATGTGTCTGCCCGGGGTGAAAGGCTGATGAGCGAGGGCACAAAGGTGATGATGAGGGTGAAAAAGAGCGAAAAAACAGCACCCACCACCGCGGTGCCAATGCCCCCGGCAGACCGGGGCCTGCTGGCAGAACTGAAAGCCCTGCGCCTGGACATAGCCAAAAAGGAAAGGGTGCCCGCCTATGTCATATTCACAGACGCAACATTAAACGAAATGGCTGCCCGAAAGCCGAGAACCCTGCAAGAGATTTCGCAGATAAAAGGTGTGGGCAGCCGTAAACTGTCTGCCTACGGTGAAAAATTCCTGCGGCTGATAAATGAAAAAACTGACAGTGTATAAGCAAAAATATACAATTTTATATGAAAAAACCTGACTGAAAAGTGTAAAATATGGATATTTCATAGAATTGTCACATATTTGGTAAAAGTTGTTGACAGGCTGTCATAAAATTGTTAAAATTCAATTCGTGCTTTTGAAAAACAGGGTAAAACACTAATTCATGCGGCCCGGCCGCAAAATGACTTCTCGCCTTAAAACGATGGTGGCCATACGGACAGCCGAAGTCAAAGCCGAATTAGCGACAGGTAAAATTTCAGGTTTTACACGGCGGGGACTCCCCGAGAGAAATCGCTTATGAATATTCACACCGTACTTGTGAAACGACATGGTGGGTATTAATAAGTAATTTTATTTACTAAATAGACCGATGCTTCAAAATTGAATAAATAAAAATGGAAACATAATAAATAAAACAATCAGTAAAAGCCGAATTGTTAGTTAAATCAAGTACAATTATTTTTTTGTTTGAAAGGAAATTTTTTATGAAAAAACTAATTGTATGTTTTGTTTTATTAGCAACCCTGCTGGCAGCCTGCACTGCACAGACAGATGATGTAAATGCCGGAACACAGACTTCCGGCGGCAACTTTACCGATGAGATGAAAATCCCCTACGCCCCCGGACAGGATCTGGAAGAATACGGCGCAGACAGTGTGGAAAGACAGGGCGACCATCAGGACAGCCCATATTTTTCCAATCTGGATTTTTACAATATGGAAAGCACAGATACACTGACAATCCTTCCTCAGTTCAAAACACAGCAGCAGACCAGCGAATGGTCCTGCGGTATCAGCAGCGTTGTTATGGTGCTGAACTATTATGACCTGTTGGGAGATTACAACGAAAGAACCCTGGCAGAAATGCGTTCCAACGGCCTCGAGCCCGAAGCAACCACACTGAAAGACATTGTGGCCATTATGGAAGAGGTTACAGGCAGGGAAACCGAAAGCACCTACGACTATCCCGGCGATGAAATTTACGAGTTTATGACCCTGGACAAAATTCAGGAATACCTGAAAAACGATCAGCCTGTTATCATCGGCTGGAACGACTGGGGCGGACACTGGCAGGTTATCATAGGATACGACACAATGGGCACAGAAACACAGTCTGATGATGTTATCATCGTGGCTGACGCCTATGACACCACCGACCACAACCAGGACGGTTACGGAGTATATCCCGCAGAAAGATTTTACTACAACTGGACAATGTACGATTTCTTTACAGCCAACTACGGCGTTGAAGAAAGAGATATGCTTTTCTGCGTATTGAAATAAACTTTTTTATCCCTGAAAGCAAAGCACGGTAAAATATAAATAAAATATGGGCCGAAAGGCCCATTTTTTGTTGCAGTAAAATAGTGTGCAGTGTTTTTTTACGGCGGAATATGCCCTGAAAACACAGCCGGTGAAACAAAAATGTTTTTCACATTTTTACGGACAAATGTTGAAAAAATCCGCCTGTAAAAGGCGGATTTCTTTATTTGATATTACAAATCAGGCATAAAAGCCGGGTCGGTGGGGCAGATATAGCCATCGGGTGTGTTTTTGGCGTGTTCCGCTTTGGCTTTTTCGATAATTGACGGGTCATCTATTGCTTTAAGGGCAGTGAGGGCCAGTACTTTTGCCGCGTTTACGGTGCCCTTGTGGGCATAGCTGACGGCGCCCTGTCCTGTCATCTGCCAGGAGTGTCCGGGTGTGCCTATGGCAACGGTGGCCGCGGTAAACTGTGCAGTGGGTGCGCAGTAGCTGACATCTCCCACATCGGTGGAGCCGGGCATAACCTTTTCGGGGTTATGGTCATAGGGGGCAATGGTGTTGTCAATATAAACGCCGTCATAAGCGGTTTCATCAATTCGGTTTTCCTTTGCCAGCTGTGCCTTGGCCGCGGCCAGTGCCTGCGGGTCAAAGGTATCCGCATAGCTTTTTGCCATGTCAATTTCCCGCTGTGTATACTCCGGCAGACCCACTTCCTTGAAACTTTCGTACATAACCTGACCCAGGACTTTGTTTGGAATATAGTCGGACAGGCCGTCCATGTGTTCTATTTCCACCTTTGTGCCGGTCATAAGCGCGGCGCCGCGGGCGATGTCATCCACCCTGTCCACTATCTCAAAGGCCTGTTTTGCTTTTGGTGCGCGGATAAAGTAATAGGTGCAGGCATAATCCTGGACAACATTGGGCGCTTTTCCGCCTGCGTCAAGGTACGAATAATGTATCCTTGCATCAGAGGGTATGTGTTCGCGCAGGTAGTTGGCTCCTACATTCATCAGCTCGCAGGCGTCCAGCGCACTGCGTCCCAGGTGGGGCACAGCTGCGGCATGGCTGGCCACACCGTAAAATTTATATTTTACGCTGATGCTGGCCAGAGAGCTGGTGCCGGTTATGCTGTTGCCATCGCCCGGGTGCCAGGTCAGGCAGATGTCCATATCGCTGAACAGTCCGTCCCTGGCCATAAATACTTTGCCGCTGCCGTTTTCTTCTGCGGGGCAGCCAAAAAAGTAAATCTGCGCCTTTACATCATTTTCTTCGCAGTATTTTTTCAGGCCGATGGCCGCGCCCAGGCTTCCGGCGCCCAGGCTGTTGTGGCCGCAGCCGTGTCCGGGGTCAGATTCCGCATGGTTTTCCCGGGCCTGTTTTTCAAAGCATCCGCTGCGCTGGTTCAGCGCGTCCAGTGCGTCATATTCTGCCAGTATGCCGATTTTCGGCCCTTCATTTCCCCATTTGCAGACAAAGGCTGTGGGCATACCGCATACGCCCATTTCTGTTTCAAATCCAAAATCCTGCGCCGCTTTTGCCAGGGCGTCAGCAGACTGAAATTCCTTGAAATACACCTCGGCATAATTCCACACATCGTCGTTGGCTTTTGCTATTACATCCCGCACATCGTCTATCCGGGCAAAAAGCCTGTTTTTGTCAATCATTTTATCACCTCTTGTAAGAATATATATACACCAGTATACTCCCACCGTGCGGTATATTCAAGGGCAATAAAATATATATGATATATCAGCCGTGTTTTTTGGCCATTATGTATTTTTCCCTTGTGGCCAGGCCGCCGCGTATGTGCCTTTCCTTTTTGTTTTTGTCCAGCACCGCAGCGGCCAGCTGATACAGAATGTAGTCTTCGCTTTTCAGCCTTACGGTCAGGTCTTTGTGCGCTGTACTTTTTGATATGCCGAACACCTTGGCTGCCTGTCGCACTGTGGCACCGGTTTCCGCCACATACCTGCCCACCGCCACACATCGGCACAGGGTTAAATCATAAGAGTGTTTGTCCTGCATTTTATATTACCTTCCCAAGTTCTTTTTTAATGTTTATGTAAAATAATCTTTAATTATGACGCGGTAAAGCTGTTTGGGTTTTACTGTTTTTTTACAATGGGTTGATTTTTGTTTTTACATTAAAAAAATACAATATAGTCAGTGGAAAAAAACCACCCTACAATTCAAAATATTAAAAGAAGGTATTTTTTATGAAAAAATTTTTATCTGTTGCCCTGGCAGCAGCTATGCTGATGGGCGTATTTACAGGCTGTTCATCAAATACAGATGCACAGGACTCCGGTTCTGAAAGCGCTTTCGGCGGCACCATAACAGTTATCAGCCGCGAAGACGGTTCAGGCACAAGAGGTGCTTTTGTAGAACTGACAGGCGTTGAAGGCAAAGATGCCAACGGCGAAAAAATTGACAACACAACAGTAGAAGCTGTTATCGCTTCCAAAACAGATGCTGTTCTGACAAATGTTGCAGGCGACGAAAAAGCAATCGGTTACATATCAATGGGTTCTCTCAACGACACAGTAAAAGCACTGAAAGTTGACGGTGCCCAGGCTACAACCGAAAATGTTAAAAACGGCAGCTACAAAATTGCAAGACCTTTCAATGTTGCAACAAAAGCTGACGCCAGCGAAATAACAAACGATTTCATCAAATTCATGCTGTCAAAACAGGGCCAGGAAATTGTTGCCGGAGATTATATTACAATTGACGATGCTGCTGAAGAATACACAGCTTCCGGCCTTTCCGGCAAAATAGTTGTCAACGGCTCCTCTTCTGTATCTCCCCTGATGGAAGAACTGATTGAAGCTTACAAAGCTCTCAACCCCGGTGCAGAAATCGAACTGAACACCACAGACTCTACAGGCGGTATGAACGACGCTATGAGCGGTGTATGTGACATCGGTATGGCTTCACGCGAACTGAAAGAAAGCGAAACAGCCCAGCTGACAGGCACAACAATTGCCATGGACGGTATTGCAGTTATCGTAAACAATGCAAACCCCACAGAAGATATGACTGTAGAACAGATAAAAGCTGTATACACAGGCGAAGTTACAACCTGGGAAGAATTGGCCTAAGTTAAATAAGTAAAACGGTTTATAAAGCGTGACAGTTACCCCTGCCACGCTTTTAACTGTAAAAAGATTAAATCTTAACGGGAGAATGAGATGAATCGGCAGATAAAAGAAAAAATTGCCAGATATATATTTTTTGCATTTGCGCTGTCCAGTGTGCTGGCAGTAGCTTTGATTTCAATATTTATTTTCGCCGGCGGCGCGCCAGCAATAAAGGAGATAGGTTTATTCGATTTCCTTTTCGGTACTATATGGCGTCCCACAGCCGGTACGCCTTACTACGGCATACTTCCGATGATAGTCGGCAGTATACTGATAACCTGCGGCGCCGTGCTGCTGGGTGTGCCCATGGGTGTTTTCGCCAGTGTATTTCTGGCTTACTTCTGCCCTGATAAACTGCACAGATACCTGGACCCTGCCATAAACCTTCTGGCAGGTATCCCCAGCGTTATATACGGTTTCTTTGGTATAGTGGTGATAGTGCCCTTTGTCAGAAACACCTTTGGCGGAAACGGCAACAGCATACTTACCGCTTCCATACTGCTGGGAATAATGATACTGCCCACCATAATATCCGTCAGTCAGGCGGCTATCAGGGCCGTGCCCTCATCATATTATGAAGGCGCGCTGGCTCTGGGCGCAACAAAGGAACAGGCTGTTTTCAAGACGGTTCTGCCCGCCGCCAAAAGCGGTGTTCTGGCGGCTGTTATTTTGGGAATAGGCCGCAGTATAGGCGAAACAATGGCCGTGCAGATGGTTGCCGGCAATCAGCCCAGAATAACCTTTGAACTTACCAAAGGCATCAGAACCATGACCACAAACATAGTTTTGGAAATGGCAGAAGCCACCGACCTTCACCGCGCTGCCCTGATAGCCACCGGCGCTGTACTATTTGTGTTCATACTGATAATCAACGCCCGGTTCTTTATGCTTAAAAGGAGGCTGAACAATGAACACTGATTTTAAACAGGCCATCCGGACCTACAAACGCAACCCCTTCTCTCTGGTTATGAGAATAATGCTGATATTGTCCATAGTTTTTACGGTAGGTGCACTGGCTTTTATACTCATTTATATACTGGTCAACGGTATACCGCATCTGACACCATCTCTGTTCAGCTTTGAATATACCAGCGAAAATGTTTCCATGACACCCAGTATAATCACAACCGTAATGCTGGTGCGGGCTGTTTTGGCCATAAGCGTTCCCTTCGGGGTACTCAGTGCTGTATATCTGGTGGAATATGCACCCAAGGGCAGCAAAATGGTGGAGATCATACGCCTTACCACCGAAACTTTGTCCGGTATACCTTCAATAGTTTACGGTTTGTTCGGCACAATATTTTTTGTTACATATCTGGGCTGGAGATACTCATTCCTGGCCGGCGCGATGACCTTGTCCATAATGGTGCTGCCGTTGGTGATGCGCACCACTGAAGAGGCGCTGCTGGCTGTGCCGGACGACTGGCGCCAGGCCAGTTTTGGGCTGGGTGCCGGCAGGCTGAGGACTGTCTTCAAAATCGTGCTTCCGGCAGCGGTTCCCGGCATACTGTCCGGTGTGATATTGTCCATAGGCCGCGTTGTAGGCGAGACAGCTGCGCTGATATACACACTGGGCACTGTGGCCCAGATCCCGAAAGGACTGTTTTCCGGCGGCCGTACCCTGGCTTTGCACATGTGGGTGCTCTCCGGCGAAGGTCTGTACACCGACCAGGCTTATGCCACTGCCGTGGTACTGATAGTTCTGGTTGTTATGATAAATGCTGTCAGCTCTGCTGTGGCCAAGAAAATACAAAAGAGGTAAAGTATGAACAAGTTTGAAATAGAAAATCTGGATTTGTATTACGGGGAATATCACGCCCTGAAAAATATAAATATGACCATAGCACCCAACACGGTGACCGCTTTTATAGGCCCTTCCGGCTGCGGTAAAAGTACATTCCTGCGCACTTTGAACAGGATGAACGACCTGGTTGAAGGCTGCCGAATAACAGGCAAAGTGCTGATGGACGGCAAGGATATTTACACCAATACCGATGTCAACCTGCTGCGCAAGGATGTGGGCATGGTTTTTCAGAAACCCAACCCGTTCCCCATGTCGGTTTACAACAACATTGCTTACGGCCCCAGGACACACGGCATAACCCAAAAGCACAAGCTGGACGAAATAGTGGAAAAATCCCTGCGTGATGCCGCCATATGGGACGAGGTGAAGGACCGCCTGCACAAATCGGCCCTGGGTCTTTCCGGCGGCCAGCAGCAGCGTCTGTGCATAGCCAGGGCCCTGGCTGTAAAACCCCAGGTCCTGCTTATGGACGAACCCACCAGCGCCCTTGACCCCATATCCACAGCCAAGGTGGAAGACCTGGTCATGGAACTGAAAAAGGAGTACACCATTGTAATGGTTACCCACAACATGCAGCAGGCTTTGCGTGCCAGCGATGAAACAGCCTTTTTCCTTCTGGGAGAGATGATTGAAAAACGCCCCACCCGGCAGCTGTTCTCTGACCCTCAGGACAAAAGATGTGAAGATTATATAACAGGAAGGTTTGGTTGATATGAGAAGCAATTTTGACAAACAGCTGGCAGTTTTGCAAAACCAGCTGACAGAGATGGCCACATTTATAGAAAACTCCATAGACTGCGCCGCCACCGCCCTTATAACAGGGGATCTGTCCAAAGCGGAAAAAGCCATTGAGTACCACAATGAAATTGACCGTATGGAGCATGATATCGAAGCACTGTGCCTGAGAATACTCCTGCTTCAGCAGCCTGTTGCCAAGGACCTGCGTGTTGTTTCCGCCGCGCTGAAAATGATTACCGACATGGAAAGAATAGGCGACCAGGCCAGGGATATAGGTGAAATACTTATAGACAGCCCTCACAGAATAAAAATAAAGGCGGACAGCGATATATCCAACATGGCTACAGCCACAATCAAAATGGTGCATGATGTGGTGGATGCGTTTATCAAAAACGACATACCCATGGCTGAAAAGGTTATCGCCTATGACGATGTAATTGACCGGCGGTATCTTAACACCAGAAATCGGCTTATAGAAGAGATAAGGGTCGGCGACCTGGATGTGAACGCAGAGGTTGACCTGCTCAGCATAGCAAAATATTTTGAAAGAATAGGCGATCACGCCACAAATATCGCAGAATGGGTTATTTTCTCCATAACCGGAAGACACAAACTGTGATAAAAAATAAAATAATTGCAAGGTAAGTTTATAATATGTATAATAAAGGGGTAAGAACAGCAACAAATCAAGATTTGAGAGGTTTAGCAATGAAAATTTGGTGCGTGGAAGACGATCTGAATATAAACAACCTGGTCGTTTATGCAATGCAGTCGGCCGGGTATGAGGCCAGCGGCTTTACAAGCTTTAAAGACTTTGACGAAGCCATGAAAAAGGAAAAGCCGGACCTGATAATTCTGGATGTCATGCTGCCGGATATGGACGGGATGCAGATTTTGCAGCAGCTCAGACAAAACATTTCCACCCGCAGTATACCTGTTATAATGCTTACAGCCAAAACAGCGGAAATAGACAAGGTCAGAGCACTGGATATGGGTGCTGATGACTATGTGCCCAAACCCTTCGGCGTCATGGAACTGCTCAGCCGCGTGCGCGCGGTTTTGCGCCGCTGTGCCCCGAAACCGGAAGAAGATGTTATCATGTGCGAAAACATTACCGTTTATCCTTCCCAGCACAGGGTAGAGGTGGACGGAAAACCGGTGGAACTCACACTCAAAGAGTACAACCTGCTGCACCTTCTTTTGACAAATGTAGGGCAGGTTTTTACCAGAAAACAGCTTATGGACAAAGTCTGGGGCGACAGCTATGTGGGCGAAAGCAGGACAATAGACATGCACATAAAAACATTGAGGCAAAAGCTGGAAAGCGGCGGAGATGTTATAAAAACCATAAGGGGCGTAGGCTACAAAGCCCAGTAGAGGTGCAGGGATAACAGTGCAGAAAAGAATATTAAAAACCAACCTTATCAGCTGTATTGCAGCAAGCATTATGGCTGTGTTTGTGTGCGTGTTTGCATTTACCGGTTCGCTTCAGAATACAATGAACGAACAGGCTTATTCCCAGACGATGCTGCTGGTGCATATTCTGGAAAGTTCCGACCGGCGGCCGCGGCAGGTTTTGGAAGAAATAGAAGGCGATATATACGGACGCATCACCCTGGTGGACAATCAGGGTGATGTGGTGTTTGATTCGGACTATGCGGCGGCGGAAATGGAAAGCCATTCCGACCGTATGGAGATAATAAACGCCTTCCGGGAGGGCGTGGGCGTCAGCCAGCGCTATTCGCGGACATCAAACAGGATGACATATTACTGCGCCGCAAAGGTAGAGGATATTGGCGTTGTAAGGGTAGGTATCATGTCCTCCACTATGGTGGGTTCGGTGATAATCAGCACCAGTCCGGTGATATGGCTGTCTGTTTCTGTGATAATACTGCTGATATTTTTCTTTTCATCTGTCACCACAAGGCGCATAGTTGAAAATATTGAACGGTACGACATAGAAACAGGCGAAGGGGATATCTATGACGAGCTGTCCCATTTTGTAAACAAAATCAAAAAACAGAATGATATAATCAGCCGACAGCTGCAAAGCCTTACGGAGGAAAAGCTGAAACTGCAAAGTATTTTCATGAACATAAAGGAAGGTATAATCGTGTGTGACAGCCGGTATAACATAATACAGACCAACAGCGAAGCAGAGCAGATATTTTCCCTTTCGGACAGCGACAGCAATTTTTATAAATCTGTCAGGGTGCCGCAGCTTCAGCAGGCTGTAAGCCGGTGCATGGGCGGCCATGTTACCCATGGTGTGTTTGAAATGAACGACATGCGGTATCAGTTTATAGCCAGCCCCAACAATTACGCCGGCGATGCAGGTGTTATACTGATAGTGCTGGATATAACACAGCAGGTGGAAAATGAGAAAAACCGCAGGCAGTTTACCGACAATGTCACCCACGAGCTGAAAACCCCCCTTACCAGTATCTTGGGCTACAGCCAGCTTATAACCAACGGCCTGGCCAAAGCTGAAGATGTGCAGAATTTTGTGGGTATCATTGAAAGCAACGCCAAAAACCTGCTTGATATGATAGATGACATTATAAAAATATCCAATCTGGAAAGCGGCTACGGCTTTAACAAAGTAGCGCTGGATATGGATAAGATTGTTCAGAGCGCAGCTGACCGGCAGGCTATGACAGCGCAGTCCTGCCAGGTGAAAGTCAACTGCAATATCCGCCCTGTAAGGCTGATGGCAGATGAAAGCCAGATGTATCAGCTGGTGCAAAACCTTATTTCCAACGCTATAAAGTACAATGTCCCCGGCGGTAAAGTTGATATCAGCCTGAAACAGGAAAAGAATTTTGCCGTTTTGCAGGTGTCAGATACCGGTATAGGCATTGCGGCCCGGGATACCGAAAAGATATTTGAGCGATTTTATGTGGTTGATAAATCCCGAAATAAAAACATATCCTCCACAGGCTTGGGCTTGTCCATAGTAAAGCATGTGGTCAAAGCCCACGATGGTTTTATAAGTGTAAAATCTGCCTTGGGCAAGGGAACAACTTTTACAGTTAAACTGCCAATAGACCTAAATAAATAATTGATATTACAGTCACCATACTCTGAAAACAAGGTATGGTGGCTGTAATTTTTTATTAAATAATGTACAAATTATGAATAAA
>CALWZO010000021.1 GCA_944386045.1 uncultured Clostridia bacterium
TGGCAAGGTGGCGCTCTACCAGATGAGCTAAACCCGCTTATTTTTGGTGCCTTCGACCGGAATCGAACCAGTGACACGGGGATTTTCAGTCCCCTGCTCTACCAACTGAGCTACAAAGGCACAAAAATTTGGCGACCCGAATGGGGCTCGAACCCACGACCTCTAGCGTGACAGGCTAGCGTTCTAACCAACTGAACTACCGGGCCATAACCCTTATAAAAAGGGTGGCAGGGGCAGTAAGATTCGAACTCACGACACGTGGTTTTGGAGACCACTGCTCTACCGACTGAGCTATACCCCTGTATAAGTTGCTTAATTATTATATAATAACGCCGTATAAATGTCAATAAAAATATTGCAAAATAATTTCAGTGTGTTAAAATTAGTTTAGCTTTTATAAAAGTTAAGCATTAAAGGAGTATATGATGAAAAAAGAAAACAAATTACATTACGGTTGGCGGATAATATTCGCCTGCTTTATGTTGATGTCTTTTTATTTCTGCGTTGTCATGAACTGCCCCGGCCTGTTCCTGACCAGTGTAACGCAGGAGTTTGGTATTTCCAGAAGCCAGTACACCCTTAACACTACTGTTATTTCCATAGCAATGATGATTGTTTCGCTGAACGCGGGCAAAATCTTTTCAAAATTTAAAATCAAAAGCGTGATGCGCCTGGCCGGTCTGGTGCTGCCCATTGCTTACGCCGGTTATTCCATCGCCCCCAACATCCGGATTTTTTACGGAATATCCCTGGTAGTTGGTTTTTCACTGGGTCTGTGCGGCATGGTTCCCATGTCAACACTTATAACCAGGTGGTTCAATGACAAAAAAGGTCTTGCCACAGGTTTGGCTTTCACAGGCAGCGGCCTGGGCGGTGTTGTATTGCAGCCGGTTATCGGACAGCTGATAGAGGCTGTGGGCTGGCGCAAAACCTATTTTGCCATTGCAGTGATAATGTTTGTGTTTGTATATCCCTGCATTATGTTTCTTATCAAGGATTATCCGTCAGACAAAGGACTGGAACCTGTGGGCGGCCTTGCAAAAACCGAAAACAACATTGCGCCGGATGACGGCATCATGCTGTCACAGGCAAGGAAAAAAGCTTATTTCTGGATGTATCTGCCGCTGGTGGCCATATCCTGTGCCGCAGCCTGCTCCATGATACAGCAGATTGTCCCCTATGCCACAGACATAGGTTATGACCCCACTGTTGCCGCCAATATAGGCGCCCTTAACCTGGGCACCCTGGCAGTGGCCAAAATCATCCTGGGCAAAATATACGACACCAAAGGCAACCTGGCAGGCACTGTAACCAGCCTTCTGGCCCTGGCCGTTGCACTGGTTTTGTACTACAACGCCAACAGCCCCGCCATACTGTACCGGGGAATAATCTTTGCCGCTTTGGGCATAGCTTACACATCTGTAGGTTTCCCCATCAACACACAGACCATGTTCGGCAAAAAGGATTACAGCGCCGTATACGGTGTTGTATTCTGCTTTTCCAGCGTGGGCACCGCCATCGGCTCGCCTATAACATCAATGATATTTGACGCCACCGGCAGCTATCGCACAGCCTGGCTGATATGGGGTGCGCTGATAGTCCTCACCACAGTCATATACATAATAATAGACAGAATATCTGCGGCTGACCGCAAAAAATCTTCCATTTAATTTTAAAAGCCTTCCGTAAAAAACGGAAGGCTTTTTGATTTGTCATTTAATTTTGCTTTATCAGCATCTTTCGGTAAATTTTTTCAAAGTACGGTGTCAGCGCCATAAATATAAGCGTCATGATCAATATTGCAGTCGCTGTATCGCTGATAAAATGTCTGCCCATTATCAGCCTGGAAAAGGCCACCAGCGCCGCATAAAAATAGCAAAAAACAAACAAAACCGCTTTTAATTTTTTAAAGCCGGCAAACAGGAACGGCAGCAGCAACAGCAAAACTATACCCATGGCTGCCGCAGTGTGTCCGGACGGGAAGCTGGAGCCGGATGTAAAAAATGCAGGTTTGAACCAGTCGGCAAATGCAAATTCGCCGCCTGTTATAATATCTTCATATCTGTCGCGTCCGAATATCTTTTTCAGAACAAATATAACCGAAAGATAGCTGAGAAAATACATCGCTGCAAAGGCGCACAGCGCCTGTATTTTTCTGATGGTCCGGCGCTTTTGCTTTCTGATAATTATAAATATCAGCGCCGCAAGTATGCCGCCGAATATTCCGCACAGATACGGGTTTACCTTTTCTATAAAAGCGCGCCCTGTCATACTGGCCGATGCAAAATACATAAACCGGCAGCAGGAAGCTATCAGCACAAAAGTACCTATGGCAAATGTAGTCATATTTCCGCCATTGCGCACCATAAGGCAGGCGCCCAGCACCGGTATGAACAGGTACATGGGAAAAAATGAAAATGCTTCAAATATAATACCAAACACATTTTTGGGGTTATACAGAAAATCCGTAGCTGCCCAGTCAAATTTTGCACCCACAGCCATAAAAACCAGGCACAGGATGATAACCGCAACGTATCCTTTTTTATACCGTCTGTTTATCATAATAAGTCCTTTTCTGTTTTGATATATGATATATACTATCCTTAATTTTCAAATCAGTCAATTATTATAACAAAAATTATATAATTCTTAATAAATTAAAAACGGGTCTTGCCAAAAAGCAAAACCCGTTTTGTTGGTGGACCTTCACAGACTCGAACTGTGGACCGTCCGGTTATGAGCCGGATGCTCTAACCAACTGAGCTAAAGGTCCGTAAATATCATGCTCAAATATTATATAATATTTTGCTGGCATTGTCAACATGTTTTTAGAAAAAATTTGAAATATTTATTTTTTGTCATAAAAACTTTTATGTTTAACATACTACTTGACAATACATAGTAGTGGTGATATTATAATAGTCAGAAAGGGGGCTTTTATGAACACGCAGTTTAAAAAAGGCGTTCTGGAGCTTATTGTATTGCTGTCAATAGCGGATATGGACAAATACGGATATCAACTGATAAGCGAAGTGGGAGAAATAATGGATGTGAATGAAGGGACCATATATCCGCTGCTCAAAAGGCTGGTAAATGATGAATACTGTGAAACTTATTTAAAACAATCAGCCGAAGGCCCCGCACGAAAATACTACCATCTGACAGATTCCGGCAGGATATACCTGAAAGTTCTGACGCAGGAATGGTTGAAATTTGCCGATACCGTAAACAATTTTATCAAGGAGAGTGGATTTGATGACAAGATTTGAATTTGTAAACAAGCTTAACGGCAGGCTGTATCTTTTAAGCGAAAATGAAAGACGCGACATAATAGACGAATATATGGGACATATAGACCTGAAAATGCAGGAGGGCAAAAGCGAGGCGGAAGCCATAAGGGATTTTGGCGACATAGACGAGCTGGCTGATGAAATTCTTCAGGCTTACCATATAGACAGTTCAAAAGTCGGCGACAGGACACTGGATATATATATCAGACAGCGGGTGGATTACATCGGCAGGGCGGCGGAAAAGTTTCTGTCTTTTTCTGCCAGGCAGATTGCCAGGCTGTTTGCCGAATTTCTGGTGCTTATGCTGCTTCTCAGCCTTATGCGCTGGCCGATAATATCATGCGCAAACATTTTCAGCTACATGTTTGCCTGGATGCCGGATATAATCTACAATTCACTGAGAACAATCATATACTTTATCGCCAATATCATAAACCTGGCCCTGGCTTTTGTGCTTATATACCATTTTATAAACAAAAGGATAATGGACAACAACCCCACTCCCCCTACTCCTCCTCACTCCGGCTCAAGTCAAGGATTTTCCGGAGATGCCAGCATAGGAAGCCAGGTGGAAAAATTCAGCAATATGGCTGTTGACAAAGCGGAAAAATTTGGCCGCAGCGCTTTGAATGCCGGGGAAAAAACCGGCAGCTTTATAATAAATTTTGCTGTTGCGATAATAAAAATATCACTGGTGCTGACCGTCGGCCTGCCGGGCGCAATAATTACAATATGCGCCATAGTGGGCACTGTGCTGGCATGGGTGCTGTACATCGGCAGCGGCATAGGTTTTCTGGGGCTGTGTATATGCGGCGTCGGCGTGTGTATAATGGCCATCGCTTTTATGTCGTGGCTGTGCGGACTTTTGGGAGGTAAAACAAATGCGTAAAATATTTATTTCAGCAATCGTGGTTTCAGCTTTGTGCGCCTTTGCGGCACTGTGGCTCGGGGGGCGCAAAAAATGAAAAAGCCTTTGATCTCTTTTATTGCCGGAGCCGTTTTGTTTGGCCTGGGAACCGGCATATTCCTTCTTGAGCTGAGTGACTGGTCCATAAGCTATGACAGGCTGGACCTGGAAGGCAAACCGCGGCAGGTATACCGCACAGAGGCTGATATAGACCTGTCCGATGCGCGGCAGATGGATATAAACATAAGCGGGAATACCGGGTACATACAGGAGCATGTACAAACCGAAATAATTGAAGATCCGCAGTACACAGACAGTGTACTGGTGGAAATAACATACAGCGGAAGCGAGCCTTATGCCTATTGGTATGACTATTACAACACCGACAGCGGGCAGACCTGCTATTCGTACCTTGTGCGCAGTGACAATTACACTTCTTTTGCCCAGTTCAAAGCCACTGTTCAGGAGATGTTCAGAAAAAAGACATTCTTTCAGGATCTCAGCAACAGTCTGATAAAAAATGTAAAAATCACCACTGCTTATCCGGATAAAGTAAATATATATTAAAAAAATACCACCGTCAGACGGTGGTATTTTTATTTAAATTCTTATTTGAGCCGCAGTGTGGAAGAAAGCACTTCATCTTTGGTGGGCACGCTGTCCGCTGCGCCGGGGCGGGAAACAGCTATTGCGCTGGCTTTTGATGCCATGGACAAAATATCCATCGGCTCCATTTCCTCCAGCACACCGTTGAGGAAATATCCGGTAAAGGTGTCGCCGGCGGCGGTTGTGTCCACAGCCTGCACATTGTAAATACCGTGGGTATACACTTTTTCCCCGTCAAAATACTTTACGCCGTCACCGCCCAAAGTGATCACGATTTTGGAAGCGGGATATTTTTTCCTCAGCTCTTCCAGGGCTGTGTCGGTATCCCGGCAGCCACTGATGGCAGCCGCTTCTATTTCGTTCATTATAAAATAGCTGACTTTTCCCAGGTCGCACCGCAAAAGGTTTTTGTCCATGGGGCTGGGGTTAAGGGCTATGATCATTCCCTTTTCATATCCCTTTTCTATTATGTAATCCAGGGATGAAATTTCATTTTGCAGCAAAAGTATATCCCCTGCTTCAAAATCTGCCAGGACTTTGTCCACATCAGCCCTGGTTATCAGCCTGTTTGTGCCTCCGTACAATATTATATTGTTCTGGCCAACGCTGTCTATCTGTATAATCGCATGACCGGAAAACTCCTCGTCTTCTATCAGCACATGGTCTGTATCCACATCAAATTCTTTCAGCTTTGACAGCAGCACCGCGCCGTCAGCGCCCACCTTGCCGGCCATGTAAACATCACTGCCGGCCTTTTTGCAGGCAATGGCCTGGTTCAATCCTTTGCCGCCGCAGAAAGTTTCCATAGAAAGGGACGATATGGTCTCGCCCGGCTTTACAAAATTTTCAACACTGTAAGCCCTGTCTATATTCAGCGAGCCAAAATTCAATATTTTCATAAAAAACTCCTAAATCATACGCGCCGCACCGCGCGTGCTTTTACAGGCCGCAGCCTGTATATTTCTTTACAATCATTTTACATATATATTTATAATATGTCAACAAAATTTCCGAAAAAACAAAACCGCTTTTTGTGCAAACTATTCTTTGTTTTGTTTTATCATGCCTTTGTTGTAGGCCTGTATAAGCATTTTCAAATCCCGGATTTTTTCCTTTATCCGCTTGCCCTGGTCGGTGTCCTCCACCAACATTCGGTTTTTCATGGTTTCAAAAACATTGACCTTGCTTTCGATATCGCTGTTGCGGAAAACCACATCCCGCAGGCTGGTGAAAGGCTGGTGTATTCTCAGTGACAGACCGCGGGAAGAATATACCATGGTATATCCGGCTATGCCGGTTTTGTCATGATAGGCGCGGCAAAAACCGCCGTCAATAACGATAATCTTTCCGCCTGCCTTTATCGGGTCTTCACCGGATATGGCCTTTACCGGCACATGGCCGTTTATTATGCGGCATTTGGGGCCTTCCAGCCCAAATTCTGCCAGTATCTTGTCTGCAATTTTGCTGTCTTCCTGATATTTATAGTACGGGTCCTTGCCCTCTACCTTTACTTCTTTTTCTTCCAGCAGTACATTTTCAAAGGTGGTCATTTTGCTGCGGCCGAACATGGGGCTGTTTTTGCCGCACCACAGGTACCACAGTATATCCTGGCCCAGCCTGCGTTCCAGGCTGTCCTCGGGGCCGAAATAGGCAATGCGGCACATATAGTCCACATAGTCCATCAGCGCTTTGCCGCTGTACCGCCTGCCGCCGAAATGCACCGT
>CALWZO010000022.1 GCA_944386045.1 uncultured Clostridia bacterium
AAATATTCCCCTATAGCTCAGTCGGTAGAGCACATGACTGTTAATCATGGGGTCGTTGGTTCGAGTCCAACTGGGGGAGCCATCTATGGCAGGGTATCATTTGATACCCTGCCTTTTTTCTTCCTCATATCCCTCCGCCGGGCGGTGGAATTTTTTTATATGCTGCCTTGTATTTTGCCCTGTGAAATGCAGGGCTTTTTATTATTTGAAATGCTATATCTATATTAAACCGGTCTGAACATAGTACGAACATTATGAGAATATTAAATTTTTATATGTTTATTTAAAGGATAAAAAATGGTATAATAAACTGTAAATTCAAATACCGGAAGGAAGCAAAATGTTTAAAACCTTAAAAAAGTTTTGTGAAAATAAATTTTTCTGGGCTGCAGTTCTGGCAGCCCTGGTTGCTGTGGGCATAAGCTACGGCTTTTTTATTTCGTCCATAGACGGTTTCGGCGGAAAATATACTGTTTTCCTTTCTGATTTGTATGAGCAGTATTCGGCTTTTGCACGATATTTTATTGACAGTTCATTTATGGAAAAGTTATACTCCTTTTCCAAAGGCTTTGGCGAGCAGACAATAGGCCTTAATGCCTATTATAATCTTTCACCGCTGAATTTTATTTTGCTTTTTTTCAAGGCGGAAAATATCAGCCTGGCTTTTTGTGTAATCATAATATGCAAATTTATTTTTATGGCCGAAAGTATGTACCGGTACCTGTGCTTTCATTATAAAAATTATTTTGTAAATGCTGCATTTGCCCTTGCCTGGGCGTTTTTCCCTACGCTGATGCAGAACTATTTTAATGTTATATGGCTTGAAGCTATCGGTCTGCTTCCGCTTTTGATACTGGCAACAGAAATGATAATAGACGGCAAAAGCAAAAAGCTGTTTGTAATCACATATTTTCTCAGCCTTTTATCCAGCTATTACATAACCCTTATGTCGTCGGTGTACATATTTTTCTATTTTATGTATTACCGGATAACAAAATATGGCTTTGATATAAAATGCCTGATAAATAAGGCTTTAAAAATGCGGCAGTCGGTGCTGTGGGCGGTGGCTTTTTCTGCCCCGGTTGTGCTCACGGCGTTTATGTATCTGTTGCAGGGAAAGTTCAACGGAACAGAAGTGTCAGACTGGCGCCGGATAAAGCACCGGCAGCTTAACGACCTGGTTTTCATGCTGTTTGAACAGTTTTTTATAACAGACAGCAGACCTCAGCTGATAGGCTGTATCGGTATGCTGTTTGCCCTTGTGGCGTTTCTGCTCTGCGGAAAAATTGCTAAAAGGCAGAAGGCGGCTGCGGTTGTGTTCCTGCTGGCCAATACACTGCGGTCCATATTTTTCAGGTTTTATTCCTACATCTGGACCGGTTTTACAACACCGCTGGGATTTCCTTTCAGGCATATGTTTGTCTATGTGTTTACCATAACAATTTTGGCCAGGATGGGATTTGAATACATGGACAAAAAAACCGGATGCAGGGTAGCTGCAGTTATGTTGCCCGTGTACATATTTGCCCGGGGGTATTACCTGTATTTTGACTACCTCCCTTGGACTGTAGCCACTGTTTTAACTACAGGTTTGTCTGTTATGGTTTGTCTCGCCGGATTTTCCAATATTGATAAATACTGGGTGAGAATGGTCCTGGCCGTATATATTACCGCAAGTGTAATTTTACAGGCAGGTTTCTTTGTGCAAAAAACTGTGCAGGTGTACAGACCTTTGAAAAATGTAACCAGCCGGCAATATAAAGAAATGTTCCGCGATGTAAATGTAGCTTTATCTTATATTAATGACGATGGATTTTACCGAATAGAAGACACAGACAGCATGGTAGAAAATCAGCCGTTGATGTTCGGCTATAACGGGGTTTCATATTACAGTTCGGATTACAGCATCTTCATAAAGGAGATGTCTATGCATTTTGGGTATCCGGATTCATTTTACGGGACTGCTTATACACAAAATCAGCTGGCAGACAGCTTTTTTGGAATAAAATATATAATGTCCTATGGGGATTTAAGCGGGCAGTATCAGCTGGAATATGACGCAAACAAAGATTTGTATTACAACATATATGCACTGCCGCTGATATTCACATCTGACACCAGCCGGGTGCAATACAGCGAAGATGCAAAAGAGCATATCAACAATATGTTCAAGGCACTGACGGGAATAAGCGTGCTGGACAGCGGAGGACAGACAGATATAAGCCGGCTGGAGCAGGCGGCCGGAATATTGCAGGAAAATGCCTGTGATGTGACGCTGTCTGACGGTGCGCTGCTTAAGTTTGCCGCCCGGGGCAAAAAGGTGGTTTCCACAATACCGTACAGCGATGACTGGCTGGTATATGTGAACGGCAAAAGGGTGCAGAGCTATAAATTTATGGATTATTTTATGGCCTTTGACCTGGATGATACCCAGCCAAGCCGGGTAACAATGATTTATATACCGGAAGGTATGATTTTGGGCTGTGCGATATTTACATCTGCGCTGGTTCTGGCGGTGATTTTGCTGATAAGAAAGAGGAAGCATACAAATGGATAAAAAGCGGACACAAATAAAATATTATATGGCGGCGTTTTTTCTGGCGGTGATTGCCGGTGCGCTGTTTGTGGTGCCTTTTACCGTCAGAGGCGGCGGAATATACTATCTCGGCAGTGATTTTGTGGAGCAGCAGATACCTTTCTGGACATACTGCAACAATGCTATAAAACAGGGAAATATCTGGTGGTCAGCGGCAAATGACCTGGGCACACAATTTATAGGTGCCTACTCATTTTACAATCTGACTTCACCGTTTTTTTTGCTGTCACTGCTTATCGATGCAGATAAAATATATTTGTTTATCGGGCGGTTTCTGTTGTTGAAATTCGGTGTGTGTTCCACTGCGGCATTTGCCTATATAAAGCAATATACCAAAACGCCCTTTGCGGCAGTTATAGCCGGATTGATATATACATTCTGCGGCTGGCAGATAAGCAATATGAATTTTTTTCATTTTATCGATGCCGCCGCAATGTTCCCGTTTATGCTGCTGGCGCTGGACATGGCCTTCAAAAAGGACAAAAAAGGCTTTTTTGCGCTTACAGTGGCAATATGCGCATTTACCAATTATGTGCTGTTTGTGGGCGAGGTTGTGTTCCTGGTGCTGTACCTTGCGGTAAAGCTGTGGTGCGGTGAATACAGGCTGACTGTCAAAAAGTTTTTGCAGATGGCGTTTGAAAGTGTTGCCGGGGTAGGAATATCCTTTGTGGTACTGTGGCCGTCAGTGCTGTTTCTTCTGGGAAACCCCAGGCTCAGCCGGGGATATGAAAGTGTGTGGCAGATGTTTGTGCTGAAACCGATATACTGGGCAGAGATAATAAGAGGCAGTCTTTTTCCGGCAGAATGTATTTTTGACAGAGGATTTTATCTGCATGGGTTTACCAACGGCGCCGAATTGTACCTGCCGCTTTTCGGTATGGTTGCTGTTTTTGCCTATATTTGGAAAAACAAAAGCAGCTGGATAACAAGGCTGCTGGTGGTGTGTGCCGTTTTTGCGGTTGTACCGGTGCTCAACAGCGCTTTTGTGCGGTTTAACAGCGAGTATTACACCAGATGGTATTATATGCCTGTTTTGATATGCGCTGTTGCAACGGCGCTTTTCATAGAGGACAGGTCCATAAGCATCAGGCCGGGGGTATTGTTTTACTTTGGGCTGTGGCTTGCGCTGGGTGTTGTGTTTGTCAGCTTCACCTATTATTTTAAAGTTACATTTATATACAATATGGTCCCGGTTGCCATGTATGTCATTGTCAGCCTGTCCGGGTTTGCAGTCACTCTGCTGTGGAGAAAGCTGCAGCTAAGCAGATACCGGAATGTACTGCTGGCAGCAGCGGTGGTTTTATACTGCTCTTTTGGCGGAATAATAAACAGCTATTATCACCAGCGCGGCAGGGACGCGCAGGCGGTAAAAAGCTATTATCAGGCGCGGCAGAACATTGATACTGAAAGATTTGAAGACAGCTACAGAATAAGCTCCGGGTATTTCTTTATGAATATGGGTACAATACTGGGACAGTCTACAACCACCACATTTTCCTCCAATATAAGCGGTTCCGCCTTTGACTTTTATGCCGCTACGGAAATCCCCAGGTCAGTTATCACTTCGATAGATAAAGATGAGTATTTTCTGATGGCTTTCCTGTCGTCAAAATATTATATAGAATATACCGAAATCAGCCGGACGGACAGTGATATGTTTGTGTCGGCGGAAAACGAGGGCGGTTTCAGAATACAGCAGTACAGATATACACTGCCCATGGGTTATGCCTTTGACAGCGCAGTGCCGCAAAGCGAGTATGACAAGCTGGACGCCCGGCAAAAAAGACAGTACATACTGAAAGCGCTGATAGTGGAAGACACCGATATGGTGCGGGATGTGCTGGACATAAAAACAGCGCGGCAGATAACCGCCCGGCGGCCGGATATACGGCGGGATACTGCGGCATTAGCTGAAAAGGCCTGTACGGATTTTGATTATACAAACCGCGGCTTCAGTGCAAAATATACCGGCTCACAGCGGGATGTGGTGTTTTTCTCGGTACCCTACGACAAAGGCTGGAACGCCACTGTCAACGGACAGCCGGCACAGATTATAAAAGCCGGCTACGGATTTATGGCCGTGAAAGTTGCCCAGGGGGAAAACTACATAGAATTTACCTACCAGCCCGAAGGTTTTAAAACAGGGGCGGTAGTATCAGTGCTGAGCACGGCGGCAGTTGCGGCGTACACCTTTTCCGGAAGAAAAAGGCAAAATTGAAAGTCCGGACAATAAAAATGTATTTGATATAAAAATCCGGCCATAATATCCTTGAAGAAATTCAAGGAGGATATTGACATGACAGATTTGAAATGCAGTGTTTACAACTGTGCTCATCAGAAAAGCGGCTGCTGCTGTAAACCCAACATAATGGTAAAAGGCCAGGGAGATACCACAGAATGTTCTTCCTTTGCCCCCAAGGGTGTGGAAAACAACACAGGATATACAACACCCAACGATAAACTGGAAATTTCATGCTCAGCTGTGGAATGTATTTACAACGATGACGCCAGATGCAAGGCTGACAGAGTGTCTATCAACACAATGGGCGGCTCGGCAAGCTGTTCAACATTTGTGAAAAAATAAGTTCAAGAAACCGCAGAGGATTATAACCTCTGCGGTTTTTATAATTTTGATTATATGAAATAGAAAATCGCCTGCTGCGCCTGCTTTGCACAAAAGCGGGATAATTTGTCCGCCAGGACCGCTTATATAAGGTGACGGACATTTATCGGCAATATATTTTTTCTGCTTTGCACCGGCAGGCTAAATATAAAAAAACAGCCGCCGGAAATTTCCGGCGGCTGTCGGTCTTAGCCTTCGATCATTATCTGTGATTTTGCAGGAAGGGCCTTGTCTTTTTTCGGAATATTCAGTGTAAGTATACCGTCTTCCATCTTGGCCTTGATGTCTTCTGCGGTTACATTTTCGCCTACATAGAAGCTACGGCTGCAGCTGCCTGCCCAGCGTTCGCGCCTGATGTAGTCCTTCTTTTCCTCGCCCTCGTCCTTTTCAAGGGATTTGGATGCGCTTACTGTAAGATATCCGTTTTCCAGGCTGATATTTACATTGTCTTTCTTGAAGCCCGGCAGATCTATCATAACTTCATATCCGTCATCTTTCTGGCGTACATCGGTTTTCATTATCCTGCTTTCGTGTTTTCCGTAAAGCGGGTTTCTGTTAAAGAATTCACTGTCAAAGGGTGAAGACATAAAATCATCAAATAATCTTTCGTTAAAAATACTCGGCAACATCATAAATCATTCCTCCTGTCATATTGACAACTATTGCCAAATCTTTTTTTGGAACTCCGGTTTCTTTTCCTTTCGTTCTGATTTTATTTTATCACCAGAATTAGCAAAGTCAATAGCAGATTGCTAATTTTTACAAAACTGTCACATTTGATAAATTATATTGCCCAAAACATATAAAATAACTATATGAACCGGATAAAACCAGTAAAACAGATACTTTAACCCCTGTCCTCTTTTGTTGTTATAGCAAAGCATAAATGGGAGTGCTAATATCTGTAACCATTGAATGTTGCCGTAAAGCAACCATTTAAAAAACGGCGCGGGGTCTGTGAAAGACAGCTTTGGCCCGGCGGACAGCACTATAAGCAGGTAGACTGCGCACAAAAGAGTATAGCCCCGGTAAAGCTTTTTCCTGTCGCTGCGCCGATGCCACAGCGCCAGGCCCATGGCAAACACCAGTATATCTCCTTCCGCGGTGAATATGGTGGGCAGGGCGGCGCGTATAACGGGGCCGAAGATGCCGTATTCTGCTGAAACAATGACAGCGGCAGCGATATTGGCGGCTGCGAACAGCAGATAAAGGGCGTTTTTGCTTTTTCCTGTCTGCCGCCGGTCTGTGATGAAGATAAAAAGAAACAGTATAAAAAACGAAGAAAATATATTATTTGTACACGGGCGGTAAGGATTGGGTATCAGCACTGCCAGCCGCCGGTTTATGCAGCCCATAATCAGGCTGAAAATATAAAGTCTTGCAAGATATGCCTTTCTGTTTTTTGTGTGCCCAAACCCTTCCCGGGCGCAGAACAAAAACAGCGGAGCGCTTATTCGCCCTGCAATTCGCAGTATAAACGGGGCGCCGGGAATAAACTGACCCACATGGTCGCCAAACATAAGTATCAGCGCGGCAAGTTTCAGTCCGGTCTGGGACATATAGTTTTCTCCTTGTGCAATTTATTTAATTTATGGTATCATTCTTTGACATAAATGTCAAAAAATGTTATAATTATAACGGAAATATGGGCATGAAGCCTGTGAATACAATGCCGGACGGCAAAGGCTGTCCCGGCTTTTTTAATCTTTTAAATCACAGGAGAATATGAACATGAAGAATATCAGAACAATTTCCATTTGCGCCCTGATGCTGGCATTGGGGCTGGTTATGCCTTTTCTCACAGCACAGGTGCCGCAGATAGGCTCTATGCTGCTGCCCATGCACCTGCCGGTTCTGCTGGCCGGATATATCGTGGGCGGTGCACCGGCCATGGCGGTGGGCGCTGTTGTGCCGTTGCTTAGAAGTTTTATATGGGGTATGCCTCCGCTTTACCCCACAGCGGTTGCAATGGCTTTCGAGCTGGCGGCCTATGGATTTTTTGCCGGACTTCTGTATGAGAAAAGCAGCAAAAGCACATTTTCTGTTTACACCAGCCTGATAGGTGCCATGCTGGCCGGCCGTGTTGTGTGGGGCGCTGTCAGCCGGGTGCTGTACACCATGTCCGGCAGCCGGTTTACCATGCAGGTATTTATCGCCGAAGCATTTTTGAATGCAATTCCCGGCATAGTTTTGCAGATAGTGCTGATACCGGTGCTGGTTATGGCGCTGAAAAGGGCTAAAATTATCCGCTGATGAAAGATATTTTTCTCAGATGGGCAAAAATGTATCCGCTGTCACAGCCGGCGGATTTTATCAAACTTGCATATCAGAACCGGTTTGGAACAGGGCATATGATCGCTGACAGGCAGGAAGCCGAAAAGCGCCTTTTTGAAGAATGGCACAGCGTAAAGGATATGCCCCGGGAAGAAGAAACCGACATCGGCGGCGGATACTGTATAGTCAGTCTTAAAGGACTGCCGCGGCGGCTTCTGCCGGCGGTCAGCCGGGCTTTTGCGGCCGCAGCGCATACAAACGGCAGTGAAAAGGTTTTTGTGAACAGTCTTGAAGAGATAAAAGAGATGGCCCGGAAAGGCCTGCTGCCTTTTGACCGGCACAAGGCCCGGCAGGACATCGGCCGGTATCTGGCCGGCGGCATAAGGCCGACCAGCCACAGCCGGCAGTACAAATCGGCTTACAGTCCGGCGTACAGGGTGGCAGACAAGGCTGTTTACATACGGTGTAAAGAAAAATTTTCCAAAGGAGAGTAATATGAAGATTGTTGTCATCGACGGCCAGGGCGGAAGCCTGGGCAGGGCACTGGTGGAAGGTGTAAAAGGGCTGAAGGGCTGCGAGATATACGCAGTGGGCACCAACAGCATAGCAACCTCTGCCATGCTGAAAAGCGGCGCGGACTTTGGCGCCACCGGAGAAAACCCCGTTGTGGTCAACTGCCGCGACGCGGATATAATCGCAGGCCCCATAGGTATTATCGCCGCAGATTCTCTCCTTGGAGAAATAACCGAAAAAATGGCGGCGGCTGTGGCAAAAAGCAATGCCGCCAAAGTGCTGATACCTGTCAGCAGATGTTCGGTGACAGTTGCCGGCGTGCGGGATATGCCCATGGGCGAACTGATAAAAATCGCCGTGGAAAAAATAAAAACCCTGGCACACAGCAGATAAAAAACGCGCCCTGAAAGGGCGCGTTTTGTTTTGCAATGGAAAGGAAAGCGGAAAGCACAATAAAAACCCCGTTGCAACTGCGGTGCAGAGTCTGGGCTGTATTTTGCCGACTTTGTGCAGTTTTGAGAGGTATTTTGGCCTTACATTCAAAGCGGACAAAGGGGCCGGACACCTGGGTTTTGCGTGATGGTTACGGCCTTTTTGCCGGTTGCCGGGAGAAGCCGGCAGGAAGGGAAATTATGCCTGGATTTTCGGACTTTTGCGGTTGTGGTGCCATGGTGATATTACAGCTGCAGGCGGTTTTTCAAAGCTGATTTTGCCCGGTTGACAAACCGGCCGCCGGTGTTATATTATGGGAAAAAACATACAGGGAGAAAACTTATGGAATATATAAACTCTATGCTGGATTTCATATCGGCCAGCCCCAGCCCGTTCCACCGGGTTGAAAATGTCTGCCGGCGTCTGGAAAACCGGGGATATGCCCGCTTGTACGAAGGGGACGCCTGGAAACTGGGAAAAGGCGGAAAATACTACATAGTACGCAACCTTTCATCGGTTATCGCTTTCAGGCGGCCGGTTCGGGAAGATTTTTCCATCAACATCGTGGCCAGCCATTGCGACAGCCCCACATTTAAACTGAAGGAAAACCCGCAGCTGAAACAGGGCCCCTATGTATCACTTAACACCGAAAGATACGGCGGCATGATAATGTCCAGCTGGCTGGACAGGCCGCTGTCTGTTGCCGGCAGGGTGGTGGTGTCGGAAAACGGCGCCTGCGTTCAGAAATTGGTGAATGTAAACCGCGACCTGCTGGTTATACCCAATGTGGCAATCCACATGGACAAAGGTGTGAACGACGGCAAAAAATTTAACCCCCAGACAGACATGCTGCCGCTGTACAGCCTGAACGGCGATGCTGACATTATGGACGAGATAGCCCGGGCCGCCGGATGTGCCAAAGAGGATATACTGGGGCATGACCTTTATTTGTACCTGCGCAGCAAAGGCTGTGTTTTCGGTGCCGAGGAAGAGTTTGTATCCAGCGCAAAGCTGGACGATTTGCAGTGCGTGTATTCTTCCATGGAAGGCTTCCTGCAAAGGGAGGACGGCGACTGTATGCCTGTTCTGGCTGTGTTTGACAACGAAGAGGTGGGCAGCGGTACAAAACAGGGTGCGGCGTCCACATTCCTGTTTGACACGCTGGAAAGGGTGTGCACAAGCCTGTTCCCTCACAGCCAGGCTTTGCGCCGTGCGCTGTCCCGCAGCTTTATGATAAGCGCCGACAACGCCCATGCGGTGCATCCCAATCGGGCTTCACTGGCAGACCCCACCAACCGCCCTGTGATAAACGGCGGCGTGGTGATAAAATACAACGCCAACCAGAAATACACCACCGACGCAGTATCTGCGGCCCTGTTCAAATCTATTGTAAACAGCCTGGGCCTGAAGTGGCAGACCTTTGCCAACCGCAGTGACATGGCCGGCGGCTCCACCCTGGGCAACATCTCCAACATAAGGGTTCCGCTGGACACGGTGGATATAGGCCTGCCCCAGCTGGCAATGCACTCCGCATTTGAAACAGCCGGTGTAAAAGACACGGAAGATTTTGTCAATATCTGCCGCCGTTTTTTCTCCGTCGGTTTCAAAAAACAGGGTGATGATACCCTTACAATCGGCTGACAAGTCAGATTGTTTGTGCAAAATTACAATTTTACAGCTTTTTAACCTGTTTTTGATTTCAAAATTAACAAATGTTACAAAACTGTGTTGACAAATGGATTTTAAAGTGTAAAATAGAAAGCAATTCAATAACACACCAAAAGCGTTGAAAAGAAGAGTAGACGGCCTTGGCTTTTTCACAGAGAGCCCCTGTAAGCTGAAAGGGGGCAAAAAGACGGCGGTTGAAGATGGTCTTTGAGCTGCGTGGGCGATATGTAGTCCTCGCCGGGGGTGCCCGTTACAGCAATACGCCATAAAAATGTAAAACCATTTCGTGGCTGA
>CALWZO010000023.1 GCA_944386045.1 uncultured Clostridia bacterium
AAGGGAATGGTTGCCCCTTCGTCCAGCAGGCTGATGGTGTTTTCAATCTGCCACGGCTTTACGGAAAATTCCTTTGACAGCACAGCACCCATGTCGGTGCAGAACACTTTTTCGGCGGTTGTATTTAACTCGCTCATTTTTTCTCCTTTTTGGTTTTAAGAATTATCATATATACCCGGTATACCGCAAATCCTCCGGCACACAGGGCGATGCCCAGGTCCAGATAAGGTGTGCGGTAGTCAAATATTATGGTGTTGTCACCCCGTGGGGCATAAACGGCGCTCAGGCCGCAGTTGACCTTTATAACCTCTGTTTCCTGTCCGTTTACATAGGCGGTAAAACCTTCGTCATAAGGCACGGAGAAAAACACCAGGTTATCCTTTTCCATATTTATTTTACACTCAAACCCGTCAGCTGTCTGCTGAAAATAATAGGAAGCGCCGGCCTGTCGGTCAACAATATCACCTATAAATGTTTCGTAGCTGAAATCGAAAGTTTCCTGGCCGCCCAGCTCTTCCAAATCCAGGTTATATTTTTCCGGCACCTCTTCTTCCACCTGTATGGCGCGCAGAAGCACAAAGGCGCGGTTTGACGAGTTTACGCTTTCCAGCTGCTGCATTTCAATGTACTTGTCGTAAACAAAGCCCATGGGTATGAAGTTGGTGTTCTGGTATATGGTGTAAGGGTAGGAATGATGTATTTTGGTATAGCCCATCAGGTTGCTTTCGGTTTTGAAATTTTCCTCCTCCCAGTTGGGCATGACAATATATTTCACGCTCAGCAGGCTGCGCAGCCGGTACATGGACCGGGGCGGTTTGGAGGACACATCCCTTTTTACCCCCACCGCCGGATAAAATTCCATTATAGACGGGGAAACAGTGCTGTTGAAAAATTGCAGGCAGGGCACGCCGGTAAACAGTGACAGATTGTCATAGCAGTTGAAGGTGTCCATACGGTAGTTCAGCATTTCATCCTCAAAGCCAAAACTGTCCAGTATATCGTAGTTCTGCGGTTTGTACAGCTTGTCGGCGTCCCATTGGGGCATTTTGGTCAGCCCCATGTGCAAAATCGAAAACAGCATTATTACGCACAGCGTGCCGCTGAGCAGTTTTTGGGTGTACAGCCTGCTTTGGTGCCGGTTGCGCACGATAAAGTATGTCAGATACAGGCTGAGAAATGCTATAAGCATATTAAGCCAGTATATTGCCACCTGGTCTGCCAGCCCGATGAAAAAGCTTTCTTCATCCTTTACCGGTGTCAGGCCGAAAACCAGCAAAACAGCGGTGAGACAGGCGGTTACTTTCAGTCCGTGGTATATCTGCTTTTTGTCCATGGCAAAGCTTTGCATGTTCATCGCCGCCAGCATCAGCAGCGGCATATAAAACCACCTGGCGTAATATGAGGAGTTAAAGGCGTAAAACATGCTGTTGAGCACAGGGACAAAGGCGCATACAACGCAGACGGCAAAGGTTTTGAAAAACGCGCTGCGTCTGCAATATTTGAGAAATACAAAAAATCCGAACAGTCCGCCCAGCGCCACAAAGGCGGACAGACTGGTCCATTTTATCGCGCCCTGGGTGAACAGCGATGGGATATAGGGCGGGTCCGGCGGCAGAAGGACAGAGGAAAATATGGCAAAATACTGCTGCACATTTCCGTACAGCCACAGGCCAAAGCCGGAGTTGCTCTGGCTTACACGGGGGTTTTGCAGTATTGACACCAGCGACGGCACAAACAGCACAATGCCCATAAAGCAGCCGCAAACCGCCTCGAAAGCCAGATTGAAAGATTCTTTCAAAGATACTTTGTATTCCTTTGAAATAACTTTTGCGCCGAAATATATAAACAGGAAAACCACCTGTCCGATAAAGAAAAAGTAGTTGTTTACCAAATTCAGCGCTACAATCAGCGGGAAAAACCCTCTTTTTTTGTTGTAGACAAATTCGTCCAGCGCCCACAGCATATAGGGGAAAAATACCACCGATTCGATAAAGTGGTTAAAGAATATGTTGTAAATGGAAAAGCCGCAGAAGGTGTACAGCAAGGCACCTATAATTGCGTAATTATCATTTTTTGCATATCTGCGCAGGTATCCGAAAGCCCCCAGGTTTCCCACGGCAAATTTCAGCATCAGCAGCCAGGGCATGATGTACGGTACAGCCTTGTACGGGAAAAGGCAGGACAGCCAGAAAAAGGGCGAGCCCAGCAGATAAAAGGAATAGCTGTTTATCACAGAAGAACCCAGGTCAATGGCCCAGCCCCAGTTCAAAGAGCCGGATTTTACCATGCGGTTCATATACATATAAAAAGGAATTTGCTGGCTGTTAAAATCCCCTGCGTAGGTGAAAAAACCTTTGTCCGCCACAAGAAAAGGGACAAATATGCACAAAGCACACAGAAAGCCGATGAAAAAGGCCTTGAGATATACATTTTTAAACGCTTTTTTTATCATACACATCACCTATATCCTGGCCAGTTCATCCAGGCACAGCCTGTACCCGTCCAGCATGTTTTCCATAAAAAAGTCTACCTCCGGCATTTCCATTTCTTTGAGGGAAAGGTTTATGGTGTCAAAAGCGCTGGAAAATTCACTGTTGGAGGATTGCAGTTCTTCTATGCACTTTGTCAGCGCGCACAGCTTGTCTGCCGCTTTTAAAATTTTCTTTTCGTAATCAGTCAGGCAGCTGCCGGTCAGCCGGCAGGACAGGTCCTGCTGTATCTGCGGCCGGGCAGTTTGCAACAGTTTTTCCACTGCAATTTTTTCTATGTCCTTGAACGCGGATTGAATGGCGTCATTGTTGTATTTCACCGGGGTGGGCATGTCGCCTGTAAGTATCTCGCTGACATCGTGGTATGCCGCGCACATGCACACTTTTTCCCGGCTGACATTTTTGCCGAACATATTGTTGGCCAGCAGGCACAGGGTGTGGGCGACAAAAATAACCTCCGTCGTGTGCTGGGCCACATCTTCGCGCCGGCTTTGCCTCATCAGGCTCCAGCGGGGGATATATTTCAGTCTGGCCAGCAGGGCGTTGAAATTATACATCACTATTCTCCTTCAAAACTTCTTCCACCAGCTTTTCCCGGTCGGCGTATACCGACAGGGAGTTGGTCATATATCTCAGCCTGGCGGCGCCTTTCAGCCCTTTCATATACAGGGCGGCCTGTCCGCGGGCTTTTCTCATTCCCAGATATTCTCCGTTCACCCGGCACAGCTGTTTTATATGCCATGTCAGCAGTTCCATTCGGGCATTTATGTCCAGGTCTGCCGGTATTTCCTTCCCGGACAGCGCCCGGTCTATCTGACGGAATATCCACGGATGGCTGAGGGCGTGGCGGCCCACCATCACCCGGTCACAGCCGGTGGCATCCATCATTTTCACCGCATCTTCGGCACACACTATGTCCCCGTTGCCTATCACCGGTATGGACACCGCCTGTTTTACCTTTTCAATGGCGGACAAATCTATTCCCGGCGTGTACATCTGCTGTCTGGTGCGCCCGTGCACGGTGATGAATTTTACACCCACCTCTTCGCACCGCTTTGCCAGCTGTACACAGGTTATGCAGTCATCGTCCCAGCCTTTGCGCATCTTCACACTGACGGGCAGGCTGCCGGCGGCCTTTACGGTGGCCTGGGCTATGCTTGCAGCCAGCTTTACATCCTTCATCAGTGCACTGCCGGCACCGTTGGAGGTTATCTTGGGTGCGGGACAGCCCATGTTTATATCTATAAAATCAGGGCTGTATTCCAAAGCGGCGGCCACAGCAGGGCCAAAGTCCACCGGGTCAAAGCCGAACAGCTGTATTCCGTATCTGCCGCGATGAGCCCAGCTTTCCATCAGCTGTCTGCTTTTTTTGTCCCCGTAGCGCAAAGCGCGGGCGGACACCATTTCGCTGACTGTGAAGCCTGCACCGAAATCATCGGCCACCTTTCTCATAACTATATCGCAGAAGCCGGCCATGGGCGCCAGCACTGCTTTGTTCTCTATTGTTAAACCGTTTAAATTCATTTTTTCTCCGTTTATTTTATTTTTGACCAATAAATTATACCATAAAAAGATTATTTGTGGTATACTAATATAGTTATAAGGAATAATTCACAATTTATATATAAAGGAGAGCCTTTATGAAGCTTTTGGCAATAGACGGAAACAGTATCCTGAACCGTGCTTTTTACGGTATCAAGGTGCTGACCACCAAAGACGGACAGTACACCAACGGCATATATGGTTTTTTAAATATACTTACCAAACTGGAAAATGATATACAGCCCGATGCAGTGGCCATAGCATTTGATTTGAAAGGAAAGACTTTCCGCCACAACATGTACCGGGACTACAAAGGCACCAGAAAAGGCATGCCGGCAGAACTGGCCGGCCAGATGCAGCCGCTGAAAGATATCCTGACGG
Organism: uncultured Clostridia bacterium; assembly: GCA_944386045.1. GTDB lineage: Bacteria > Bacillota > Clostridia > Oscillospirales > Ruminococcaceae > RGIG3102. The sequence continues at coordinate 4,413 of CALWZO010000023.1, forward strand.
CCCTGGGTTATGTGCTGGTGACAAGCGAAGGTTTTGAGGCTGATGACATTCTGGGCACACTGGCCAAAAGCGCGGCAGAGGGCGGCGACAGCTGTTTTATCGCCACAGGTGACCGTGACAGCTTGCAGCTGGTCAATGACAATGTAACTGTAATACTGGCCGCCACACGGTTTGGCAAAGGTCAGAACACCATGATGGACAAGCGGGCGGTAAAGGAAAAATACGGCCTGGATGTAAGCCAGCTGATAGACCTGAAAGCCCTGATGGGGGACACATCCGACAACATTCCCGGTGTAAAAGGGGTAGGCGAAAAAACCGCTGTGGGTCTTTTGCAGCATTTCGGCACCCTGGACAGCATATATGAAAATATAGACGACCCGTTTATAAAAAAAGGCGTCAGGGAAAAACTGACTGTGGACAAGGACATGGCCTATCTGTCAAAACAGCTGGGTACCATACGCACCGACGCGCCTGTTGATACCAATGTATCTCATTATGTCAGACAGCCGGCGGATTATCGGCGGGCACGGCAGATGCTGAACAGGCTGGAAATGTACACCCTGTCCGAAAAACTTTGCGGCACCCGGCAGCGGCGGCCGGAGCAGGAAGACCTGCCCGAAATTAAAGTGCGGGAATTTTCCGGCAAAATGGAAAAAGCCATAATATGGCAGGAAGAGGACAGTTTTTATCTTGTGTGGGACGACCATGCAGAAAAGACAGCGGCAGACAGCCGGGAGCTGGCCGATTTCCTTGCAGACGAAAACAAAGAAAAAATTGCCTATGACAGCAAGGCGCTGTACAAATTCTGCTTTGAGAAAAATATTGATGTAAAAAATATAACATTCTGCCTGAAACTGGCGGCATATATCGCCAACCCCCTGGCAAACAGCTACGACAAAAGCATACTTCCGTCGGCACTGGATGCGAAAAAGGCCTTTTTGTGTGAAAACGAATTTGCCGGCTATGCACAAAGCTGTTATGAAATTTTAAAACGGTCCATCGAAAAGGACAACCAGCATGGCCTGTTGTACGATATAGAACTGCCGCTGGCAAAAGTGCTGGCCAATATGGAGCATATAGGCTTTGCCGTGGACAAAAAAGGACTGGAAGAATTTGGCGCAGGGCTGAAAAAACAGATTGAAAAAGACCGGCAGACCATATATGATATGGTGGGCGAAACATTCAACCTCAACAGCCCCAAACAGCTGGGCCATGCGCTGTTTGAAGTGCTGAAGCTGCCCACCGGCAAAAAGACCAAATCAGGCTATTCCACCGACCGGCAGACGCTGGAATCACTGCGCAGATATCACCCTGTTATAGATGTGATACTGAACTACCGCACATATCAGAAACTGAACTCCACCTATGTGGAAGGGTTTATGGATAAAATTCAGCCGGACGGCAGAATTTATTCCACATTCAATCAGACCGAAACCAGGACCGGCAGAATTTCTTCCAGCGAGCCAAATTTGCAGAATATACCTGTCCGCACACGGCTGGGCAGTGAGATGAGAAAGTTTTTTGTGGCAAAAGAAGGCTGTACACTGCTGGATGCGGACTATTCCCAGATAGAACTGAGAATACTGGCCCATATCAGCGGCGACGAGGTGATGAAAGAGGCATTCCTGCACGGGCAGGATATACACGCCAGAACCGCCTCCCAGGTGCTGAAACTGCCCATTGAAATGGTCACTCCGCAGCTGAGAAGCAGGGCAAAGGCCGTAAACTTCGGTATTGTGTACGGAATAGGCTCTTTCAGCCTGGCCAAGGACACCGGCATGACGGTGAAAGAGGCGGACAGTTTTATAAAAGACTATCTGCACAACTTTTCCGGTGTGGCAAAGTATATGGATGACATAAAACGGTTTGCCAAGGAAAACGGATATGTCACCACCTTGTACAACCGCAAAAGGCTGCTGCCGGAGATAAACAACGCCAACAAAAACATACAGGCTCTGGGAGCACGCATGGCGCTGAACACCCCGATACAGGGCACCAGCGCAGACATAATAAAAATTGCCATGGTCAAAGTCTACAACAGTCTTAAACGGCGGGGCCTGAAAGCCCAGCTGGTCTTGCAGGTGCACGACGAACTGATTGTGGAAGCGCCCGTCGAAGAAGCGCGGCAGGCAAGAGAAATATTACAGACAGAAATGCAGAACGCCGCCCGGCTGTCCGTCCCGCTGAAAGTGGATGTGAACAGCGGCGAAAACTGGTACAAAGCGAAGGGTTAAATTATGAAGAATGTTATACTTGAAAAACTGGAAACCATACCTTTTTCCATAAAATATATTGAAGATGTCAGCGAGATACATTTTCAGGTGCATGACGGCTGGAGCATGAAAAGCCTTATCAGCGATATAGCCAACACCGCCACCCAAAGCTTTGTGGCAGTGTATGATGAAAGAGCCCTGGCTTTTTGCTCATACCTGGTCACCGACGATGCGGAGCTTCTGTTTGTGTGTACCCATCCGTCCTACCGCCGTATGGGCATTGCCACAAAGCTTATCACAGACTCCCTTGCCATGCTGCCGCAGACACTGAACAGCGTCGTGCTGGAGGTGCGCAGCCGCAACCGGGGAGCGCTGGAATTTTATAAAACTCTCGGTTTTGAAAAGCTGGGTATAAGAAAAGATTTTTACTCCACACCAAAGGATGACGCCATAGTCATGGAAAAGACCAGGCATGGAGTAAAGGAATTAAACTGAATTTACAGGGAAGTGAAATTTGATGTATATACTGGGCATAGAGTCCAGCTGTGACGAAACAGCGGCGTCCATAGTGCAGGACGGGCGAAAAATAATATCCAATGTGGTTTATTCCCAGGCGGAGGAACACGGCCTTTACGGCGGTGTTGTGCCGGAAATAGCCAGCCGACGCCATATAGATGCCATCAGCGAGGTGGTGCAGAAGACTTTGGACGAAGCAGGCCTTGGGGTAAACGACCTGGAAGCGGTGGCATGTACCTTTGGCCCCGGCCTTATCGGCGCATTGCTGGTGGGAATAAATTATGCCAAGGGACTGTCCTTTGCTTCGGGCAAGCCTTTGGTGCCTGTGCACCATCTGCGCGGACATATCGCCGCGCTGTACCTTACATATCCGCAGCTGAAACCGCCGTTCCTTTGTCTTGTGGCCTCCGGCGGTCACAGCCACATTGTGGCGGTGGATGATTACACACATTTCCGTGTAATCGGCCAGACGATAGACGACGCGGCAGGGGAAGCCTTTGACAAGGTCAGCCGCACCCTGGGCCTGGGTTATCCCGGCGGCCCGGCTATTGCAAAGGCGGCGCTGACAGGGGACAAAGACAAGTACAAACTGCCCACCCCACACACCGAAAACAGGTATGATGTCAGCTTTTCCGGCCTTAAGACAGCGGTTATAAACATACACAACACCAACAATATGAAAGGTGAAGAAACTGATATAAACAGCCTTGCGGCGGCTTTCCAGGAAAAAATTGCCGATATTTTAAGTGACAACCTGGCAGCGGCAGCGCAGAATTTCGGATATGACAAGGTGGCCACAGCCGGCGGGGTGTCCGCCAACACCAGGCTAAGGCAGCTGATAGAACAGAAGATAGGCGACAGACAGTTTTTTGCACCCCAGATGCGGCTGTGCGGTGACAACGGCGCAATGATAGCCGCCCGGGGATATTACGAATATCTTGCCGGAAATACCGCCGGCCTTGACCTGAACGGTGTGGCCAGCCTGCCGATAGATTTTAAATAATTTGCACTTGACAAAAGGTGTGAATTTTATAAAATAATAAGTAATTATATTTATAAGGAGAATATAAATGGTTTTTGAAAAATTGAGAGATATAATATGCCAGGAACTGGCAGTTGCGCCGGAAAGCGTCACCATGGACTCTGACCTGAGAAAGGATTTCGACGCCGACAGTCTGGACCTGGTGGATATCGTTATGGACATTGAAGACCGGTTTAATGTGGAAATCCCCGAAGACAGCATGGAAACAATGGCCACAGTAAAAGATGTTGTGGAATACATTCAGGCAAATATTTAATAACCGCACATTGGCCCCTTATAGAAATATAAGGGTCAATGTTTTTAAAGGAGATTTAGAATAATGGCAAAAGACAAAAAATTCGTCAGTGAAATTACCTCCAGGGACGAAGATTTCGCCCAGTGGTTCACTGATGTGTGCATAAAAGCAGAACTGATAGATTACTCTTCAATCAAAGGCTTTACTGTTATGAGGCCTTACGGCCAGGCTTTGTGGGAAAATATCCAGAAAAGCCTGGATGCCAAGTTCAAGGCAACAGGACACGAAAATGTAGCCATGCCTTTGCTGATACCCGAAAGCCTGCTGCAAAAGGAAAAAGACCATGTGGAGGGTTTTGCACCCGAAGTGGCATGGGTTACCTACGGCGGCAGTGAAAAGCTGGAAGAAAGATACTGTGTGCGCCCCACCAGCGAAACACTGTTCTGCGACCATTGGGCGCATGTTTTGCAGTCTTACAGACAGCTGCCCATGAAGTACAACCAGTGGTGCAGTGTTGTAAGATGGGAAAAAACCACCAGACCTTTCCTGCGCGGACGCGAGTTCTTCTGGCAGGAAGGACATACAATACACGAAACAGAGCAGGAAGCACAGGAAGAAACCCTGCAGATGCTCAACATATATGCAGATTTTGCTGAAAACGAGCTGATGATGCCGGTTATAAAAGGACGCAAAACACCCAGCGAACAGTTTGCCGGCGCTCAGGCCACATATACAATCGAGGCGATGATGCACGATGGCAAGGCACTGCAAAGCGGCACCAGCCACTATTTCGGCGACGGTTTTGCCAGGGCTTTTGATGTTACATTTGCTGACAGAAACAACACACAGTCCTATCCGTTCCAGACCAGCTGGGGCGTGTCCACCAGAATTATCGGCGCTTTGATCATGAGTCACGGCGATGATTACGGCCTGATACTGCCTCCGGCTGTTGCTCCCATACAGGTGGTTATAGTTCCTGTTGCCCAGCACAAGGAAGGCGTTTTGGAAGCCGCCGCACGGCTGAAAGAAAGAATAGGAAAACTTTACCGTGTAAAACTGGATGACAGCGACAACTCTCCCGGCTGGAAGTTCAACCAGTACGAGATGAAGGGTGTGCCGCTGCGTGTGGAAATCGGCCCCAAGGACATTGAAAACAACCAGTGTGTTATCGTAAGACGCGACAACCACGAAAAGACAGTTGTCAGCCTGGACAACCTGGAAAACGAGCTGGCCCGCCTGACAAAAGAGCTGGAACAGGCTTTGTTTGACAAGGCAAAAGCCAATATGGAAAGCAAGACCGAAACTTTGTCCACAATGGAAGAGATAATCACTTCTGCTACCACAAAAGACGGATTTATAAAAACTCTGTGGTGCGGTGATGAAGAGTGCGAAAAGGCTATGAAAGAAAAAGCAGGTCTTACCAGCCGCTGCATGCCTTTCGGCGAACAGGATGACATTGACGGCGTATGCCCGGTTTGCGGTAAAAAAGCCAAACACAGAGTAATCTGGGGCAAGGCTTATTGATATAATATAAAATATATATAACACGGAGGTTTTATTATGGCTTTTATGTCTTATGACCCATGGGCAGGTATCACCAGCCGCAACGGAATTCCCGGTGACGAACTGGTGGCAGGCCTGCAGAAGTCTATCAGAAGGGCGGATGTGGACATAGCTATCGACATCGCTTATGAAATGTATATCACCAGCGAACAGTTTGAAGACAAGCTGTGGCGCCGCCTGACTATAATTGCCTGCGAGGATATCGGCTTTGGCAACCCATATGCAATTACAGTTATAAACAATCTGGACGAAGCAAGGAAAAAGTTCCCGTACACAGACGGTGACAGACCTTTCTTCTTTATGCACGCCATCAGATTTCTGTGCAAACAGCCCAAAGAGCGCTCCACAGACCATATCAAAAACCTGGTTATCAAAAAATTTGAGCAGGGTTATGTGCCCACAATTCCGGACTATGCCTATGATGTACATACAGTAAAAGGCCGCCGGATGGGCAGGGATGTAATGCACTTTTTGGACGAAGCCAGCAAAGTTATCCCTTTGATGGAAGGTTACGACGACAGCTACCGTCAGAAACTGAAAGAAGTTATAAAAAACGAAGAAGAAAACAACATAAAACCCAAAGAAGGCTCATTCACATACAATGTGTGGCAGGCCTGATATTTGCTGACAAAAAAGGACGGAATATTCTTATTTCGTCCTTTTGTATTATGAGGTGAAAAATGAAAACTGCTATAGTTACCGGCGCTTCCGGCGGAATAGGCGGCGCCATAGCCGCAAAGCTGGCAGAAGACGGCTGGCAGGTGGCGGCGGTGTACAACACCGGCAAAGACCGGGCGCAGCGTTTGCGGCAAAGCAACCCGGCCATAAAAACCTATCAGTGTGATATATCAGATTATGACAGCGTTGAAAGATTGTTTAGCATGGTGCAGGCGGATTTCGGCAGTATGGACGGTCTGGTAAACTGCGCCGGCACTGCTTACAGCGGCCTGTTGCAGGACATGGGCAGGGAAGACATAGACAGGGTTGTGGCCCGGGACTTTACCGGCACACTGTATTGCTGCAAATTTGCCGCCGGGGAAATGGTGAGAAAGCACCGGGGTGTCATTTTGAACATTTCATCTGTGTGGGGCCTGTATGGAGCCTCATGCGAAGCTGTGTACTCTGCCTGCAAGGGTGGGGTAGTCACATTTACCAAAGCACTGGCCAAAGAGCTGGGGCCGGCCGGCATAAGGGTGAACTGCATCAGCCCCGGCGTTATAAAAACCAAAATGCTGGACTGCTACACACGGCGGGACTTGCAGGCACTGGCAGATGAAACCCCGCTGGGGACGCTGGGTACACCGGAAGATGTGGCGCTGGCGGCGCGGTTTTTGATGAGCGAAAACAGCCGTTTTATAACAGGTCATAACCTGTCGGTAGACGGTGGATTTGCCCTGTAAAATTTTTCGGATAAATAAAAAACGGCCTTCAGTTCAAAGGCCGTTTTTCATTGCGCAAAGAAAACCGCCGGTTGTACAGGCGGTTTTTGCTTTTATATATAAATTTTATACTACATTCCGCAGGCATTTGAGCAGTTGTCTTTCAGCAGGTCATGGCCTATTCTGGCACTGGCCGGAATTTTTTCCGGTGGGATCAGGCTTACTGCCCGGGTGGAGCCCAGTTGCCGCGCGGTTTTGTAATACCAGTGTTTGTACTCTATGACATGCAGTGTGTTTTGCAGTGACAATATCTGCTCCTCCACATTTTTACGCTGTTTTTCAAACAGCGCCAGCCTTTGGCTGATTGTATCGTCCCCCTGCAGTGTCATGTTTACAAAATCCCTGATGTCTTTCAGCGGCATGCCGGTTTTTTTCAGACATTCCACCAGTTTCAGCTGTTCCAGGTCCTCGTCGGTAAACCTTCTCACCCCGCTGGCAGAACGGTTTATACTGTGCAGCAACCCCTCTTTTTCGTAATATCTTATGGTTGATGTATTTGTACCCAGCATCCGGGCTATCTGTCCTATACTGTATGTCATTTTCGGCTCCTTTAAAGTTTGATTTAACTTTATTATAGCATAAAATTTTTACCGGTAAAGAAAAAAGGCGGATATTTCCGCCTTTTTCAGTTGTTAAAAATCAGTATTTCAGCTTTTGCAGCTCGTTCATGGACAAAATGATTATTTCAAGTGCCTGCATAAATCCGTCTATGGAATAGCCTTCCTCTGCGCCGTGGGCATGACCGATAAATTCGGGCAGGTCTTCGCCCTTTGGCTCTATGCCGAAAGCGACGGCCAGCGGGAAATGTCTGGCGTATGTGCCGCCGCCCATTGTAAAGGCTTTGGTGTCCAGACCGGAAATTTCGTTGTATGTGTCCAGCAGGGCTTTGACAACCGGTGTTTCGGGTGAAATGTAGAAAGGTTTTGCACCTTTTTTGGCGGGAACATGTCCGCCCACTTCTTCCAGCTGCCGGCTGAGTATTGAATGTATCTTTTCGTCGCTGGTGTTTGTGGGGTAGCGGATGTTGATGTTCTGGCAGTAAACGCCGTCTTCATATTTCATCATGCCGCCTATACATGTCAGCGGGTCAAACAGGCCGTCATCAGCATCTATGCCCAGGCCGGAACCGTCTGTCACACTGTGCAGTTTTTCCAGCAGCAGCATATATGGTTTTTCTTCTTCGCTGAACAGGTTGTTTTCCAGGCCGTATTTTACAATCATGCCTATGGCGTTTTTGGTGCCGGCCGGCATTGCGGCGTGTCCGCCTATACCGCTGGCCACTATCATAACACCCCGGTCAGTTTTTGTTATTTCCATGCCCTCTGCTTCGGGAAAACTGCCTGCATCCGCCTTGAAAACAATCTGTGCTTTGTCGGGCACCACATTGGAAGCGATACCGGCTGTAAATGAAACCACATTGCTGTTTTCAATTTTTTTGCTGTACAGGTCAAAGGATATGCTGCCTTTTTCGCCGCAGCATACCGGGAAATTGGCGTCAGGAGTAAAGGCAAACACCGGTGCCTTTTCCTTGGACAGATAGTAATCCACATCTGTCATGCCGGTTTCTTCGTCACAGCCAAACAGCGCGCGCATTGTGTAGGGCAGTTTTACGCCCTGCTCTTTGAAAAATTTCAGCATGTACATTGTCAGCACTGCCGCACCTTTATTGTCGCATACACCGCGGCCCAGCAGCCAGCCTTCGATTTCCCTTACCACAAAGGGATCGCCTTTCCAGCCGTTGCCCTCCGGAACAACATCCAGATGGCATATTGTGGCCAGATAATCGTCACTTTCACCGTCCAGCTGTGCATATCCTATATAGTTGTCCACATTGACAGTTTTCAGACCCATCCTGCCGGCCAGTTCCAGACCTTTGTCCAGCGCGTTTTTCACATCGCGTCCAAAAGGCATATCACCCTCTGCCGGCAAACCTACGCTTTTGACGCCGACTATCTCCTTGATGTCGTTTACCACATTCTGCCTGTTTTCTTCAACAAATTTTTTAACTTGCTCTCTGAATTTTGGCTCGATCATGATTAACCTCCGTTTTTATTGATTTGTCAACATTATAACACACAAATCTGTTGAATGCACTATGGAAATAGTGTAAAATATGTATAAAATACAAAAATAAAAAGGATAGTGAAATGAAAAAATATATAAACATAAACACTGTTTTGATAGGCCTGGTGCTGGTTTTGGCCGTCGCTTTCTTCGCATGGCAAAACCTGGGAAAAACCGGCGGAAAGGTTGCGGCCGTCCACATAGATAACCATGACGAGGTTATCAGGATAGAACTGGACAAAGACGGGGAATACCCTATAACCGGCGGCAAGCTGCCTGTCACACTGGTGGTAAAAGACGGCGCTATCGCTTTTGTGGACAGCCAGTGCCCGGACCATATATGCGAAGGAACCGGTTTTATCAGCCGGGAAAGCCAGACGGCAATATGTATGCCGGCGGGCGTTGCTATTATAATTGAATAAAAAAACAAACCGGCAATTTCTGCCGGTTTAATTTTTATATAAGTACTGTTTTACTCTTTTACTGCTGCAATGCAGGCAATTTCCACCAGGAGGGTGGGGGAAGCCAGTTCGGCCTCAACACATGCCCTGGCAGGTTCGTTGTCTTTTACCACCCAGGCGTCATAAACGCTGTTCATCTCTTTGAACAGGGACATATCTTTCAGATATACTGTGGCGGACAGCATGTGTTCTTTGTCACTGCCGTATTTTATCAGAGTTTCCTCTATTTTTTGCAGTGTCTGGGCAGTCTGGGCCTTTATGTCGCCGCTGGGGTCGGAGCACACCTGGCCTGATATATACAGGATGCCGTTGTGTTCCACAACTTTGGAATATCTGCCGTTGGATTCAAATCTTCTTATTGCCATTTTAGATAAATCTCCTTTTTTTATTTGATGAAGGTTATCCCTTCCAAAAATCAGTAGTAAATGCCGCTGTCGCGGTTTATCTGAACATATCTTTCCTTTGATTTATCAATAAGGAGGCAGACTGCGCCGGTAAATGCGGCGACAAAAATCAATATGCCCAGTAAGCTTTTCAACAATTTCATATAATATCCTCCCTCAATATCTTAATACCACAAAAGTCTGCATGTTTTCACAGGGGTTGTATTCACCGCCCGGGTGACGGCTTTCCAGCGCCATATAATCTCCGCCCGGAAAACTTTCCATCAGATTTATGGCCAGCAGGTCGTCATCTTTCAGTTCACTGCCAAACAGCCGGCGGCACACCTGCGCAGGTACAGTTATCTCGCCGCACCAGTAAAAACCCTGTTCGTCATCGGCCTTAAACGGATAAAATGGCACGCTGCCGATGTCCGGCGGTGTAATTCCGCTTTTCATTTTTATGCTGTCTATACCGTCAAAACCATAAACAATCTGCATAACATCGTCGTTTTTCTCCGGGTGCAGCGTCAGGTACAGCCGCAGGTCAGTCTTGCCGGAGGGGTGCTCTTTGAAACAATAAGAACACAAAACCAGATCACCGTTTCTGACATAAGCTTTGAAATAGCAGAATATCATGCTGCTTTCGCCGGAAGCCTTGTACTGCGTCAGTTTGAAAGCGCTTTGTGTGTCCCAGGGGATGACACTGTCGGACAGATAAATAATGTTATGACTTTTCACAGATACCGCCTTGATAATTACCAAAATTTTAACCTGAATATATTGTACCACATCCGGGCCGGTTAAGTACACAAAAGATAAAACATTTAACAAAATTTTAATAGTTTTGGAAAATTGGTCAAATTGCATATTAAAAAACAGCATATATATATATATATTTATATAATATTTTCCTATTGCAAAAAGTTTACATAGATGCTACAATTTATAGTTGAAAAAGTGACTTTTTATTTAAAACATAAGGAAAAGTCTTGAAGGAGGATTATATAAGTGGCAGTATTTAAAAAACTGGTTCGCAGTGCCGAAGGCGCGAAAGTGCCTCACAACAAAAACACTGAGAACTGTGAAACTGTTAAAATGCCGGTACCCTCCAGGGTGTACATCTCTATGCAGCAGCATATCGGTGCTCCGGCAAAAGCTTGTGTAAAAAAAGGTGATGAGATAAAAGTCGGTGATGTTATAGGCACTGCCGGCGGCTTTATTTCTGCCGACATTCACTCATCCGTAAGCGGCAAGGTATTTGCTGTTGACGAGATGTTGTTCCCCAACGGCGCAAAAGTTCAGACTGTCGTTGTGGACACAGACGGTTTGCAGACTGTAAGCGAAAACATCAAAGTTCCTGTTGTTACAGATCATGCCAGCTTTGTGCAGGCAGTGAAGGACAGCGGTCTGGTTGGTCTGGGCGGCGCAGGCTTCCCCACATCAGTAAAGCTGGCTCCGCGGAATCTGGACGAAGTTGACACTTTGGTTATCAACGCTGCCGAATGCGAACCCTACATCACAGCCGACTATCGTGAAATGATGGAAAACGGCGAAGATGTTGTGGAAGGCGCAAAAGCTGTAAAACAGTATCTGAACCTGTCAAAAGTTATCATCGGCATCGAGGCAAACAAGCCCCAGGCCATTGAAAAGATGAAAAACCTGACAGCTTCCCTTGAAGGATTTACCGTGGCCACATTGCCCAGCGTTTATCCCCAGGGTGCAGAAAAAGTACTTATCGAACAGGTTACCGGCAAAGAAGTGCCCCAGGGCGCTCTGCCTGCGTCTGTCGGCGTCATAGTTATGAATGTTGCCAGCGTCGGCTTTATCGCCAGATACCTGAAAACAGGTATGCCCCTGGTGACAAAGAGAATAACAGTTGACGGTGATGCCGTTGCAAAAGCACAGAATGTGGAAGTTGTAATAGGCACACAGGTAAAAGATGTTATCGAATTCTGCGGTGGCTATTCACAGGAACCCGGCAAGATTATATACGGCGGCCCCATGATGGGTACAGCGCTGACAAGCGATGAAATGCCCATCATCAAACAGAACAACGCTGTTCTGGTATTCGGCAAAGAAAAGGCTGTTATGCCGGCCATCAACCCCTGTATCCGTTGCGGCAGATGTATAAGCGCCTGCCCCATGGGTCTGGCTCCCGTTGAAATCGCTTTGGCCCTTTCTGTAAAAGACAGCGAAGAGCTGAAAGCCCTGTGCGTTGACCTGTGCATGGAATGCGGCAGCTGTTCCTTTGTATGCCCGGCCAAACGCCCGGTTGCCCAGACAATGAAAGAGGCAAAAGACTTTTTGAGAAAGGCGGATAAGAAGAACTAATGAAACTTGTAGTATCATCCTCTCCACATATTACCGGCAAAGAGACAACAGCCTCAATTATGCAGAAGGTGGTTATAGCCACTGTTCCGGCTATCATCGCTTCCGTGCTGGTATTTGGTTTCAGAGCTTTGCTGCTGACAGCGGTTTCCGTTGCCTCCTGCGTGGCTTTTGAATATCTTTATGAAAAACTGCTTAAAAAACCTATAACCGTAAACGATTTTTCTGCGGTTGTAACAGGTATACTTCTGGCTTTCAATGTTCCTTCAACACTTCCCATCTGGATGGTTGTTGTAGGCGCTGCCGTGGCCATTGTAGTTGTAAAACAGCTGTTCGGCGGTATCGGCTTTAACTTTGCCAACCCCGCACTGGCTGCAAGAATTATCCTGGGCCTGTCCTGGACCAGCCAGATGACAGCATGGGTATTCCCCAAAACTTTCTCCGGTGATGCAGTTGCTTCCGCAACACCCCTGACAGCCTATGCCAACGGTGCAGGCGAAATGCCCAACATCCTGGATATGTTCATCGGCACAACCGGCGGTGTTCTGGGCGAAACCAGCGCACTGGCACTGCTTATCGGTTTTGTGTTCCTGGTAGCCACAAAGGTTATCAGCCCCGTTATCCCCGTTACTTATGTTGCAACAGTTGCCGTACTGGCGGTATTTCTGCGCGTTGACCCTGTTGTTTATGTACTGGGCGGCGGCCTGCTGCTGGGTGCCATCTTCATGGCAACAGACTACACCACCAGCCCCTACACAGCAAAAGGTAAAATCATATTCGGCATCGGTATGGGTGTTATCACTGTGATCATCCGCCGCTATGGTTCCATGGCAGAGGGCGTTTCCTATGCTATACTGCTGATGAACCTGGTTGTTCCTTACATCAACCGCTGCACAAGACAGAGACCTTTGGGCGCTCCTAAAAAAGTAAAGGAGGCTAAATAATGAAAAACAATAACTCCACATGGAATGATTTGTTGAAACCCGTTGTGGTTCTTACAACAATATGTATTGTTGTTTCAGGTCTGCTGGCATTCACAAACAATGTCACAGCCCCTATAATTGCCAAAAACGCTGCCCTGGCAGCCGACGCAGCAAGAATAGAGCTGCTGCCCGAAGCCGTTGACGGCTTTGACCCCATGGAAGTAGACATGGAAGGCGTACAGGAAATGTACAAAGCCAAAAACGGCGCAGGTTACACTGTAACAGCCTCCGGCAAAGGTTACGGCGGCGATGTACAGTTTATGGTAGCCTTTGACAACGACGGCAAAATCGTAAACCTGAAGGTATTGTCTCACAGCGAGACAGCCGGTCTGGGTTCAAAAATTGAAAACCCTGAATTTATCAATCAGTTTGTGGGTACAACAGAAGAGCTGAACTCCGGCAATGTGGATATGATCTCCGGTGCCACAATATCTTCCAACGCTTCCATCAGCGCAATCAACACAGCCAGAAAAGCTTTCAACCAGTATGCAAAAGGCATTGTTGAAGTTGAACTGACACTGGAAGAAAAACTGGGCCTGCTGTTCGGCGAAGGCACACCTGCCGCTACACTGACAACAGAATACTCCCATCCTGACGCAGTTGAATTCTGGCAGACAGAAAAGGGTATCATCATTGTTACAGAAGGTAAAGGCAACGGTATCATCGGCGATGAGCATGTTTCCGGCGAATACCTGAAAGCCTATGTTGCATTCAATGCAGACGGCACAATCGCAGGTGTTCTGTATGATGATTCCAGCGAAACAGCCGGTCTGGGTACAAAGATCAGCGAAGAGCCCTTTATCTCAATATTCAACGGCAAGACAAATACAGACGGCGTTGATACAATAGCCAACTGCACATACTCATCCAAAGGTGCTATCGAAGCCGTAGGCAAAGCATGTGCTGTATTTGCACAGATTTAATTTAAGAAAGGAATTGGGAAACAATGGCTAAAAACAATAAATTACAATTGGTTACCAAGGGCCTTTTGAAAGAAAACCCGACTTTGAGACTGGTACTTGGCACATGTCCCACCCTTGCCGTTACCACAATGGCTTTTAACGGCCTGGGCATGGGTTTAGCCGCAACATTTGTTCTTATCTGTTCAAATGCGGCTATTTCAGCACTTAGAAAAGTTATTCCTGACAAGGTAAGAATTCCGGCTTACATCACTGTTATCGCCGGCTTTGTTACCATAGTTCAGATGTTTGTAAAAGCTTTTGCGCAGGAACTGGACGCCGCTCTGGGCGTATTCCTGCCGCTGATAGTTGTTAACTGTATCATTCTGGGCCGTGCCGAAATGTTCGCGTCCAAAAACAATGTTATCGACTCCGCTCTCGACGGCCTGGGCATGGGTCTGGGCTTCACCTTGACACTGACAGTTATGGGTTCTATCCGTGAACTGCTGGGCGCCGGTACGATTTTCGGTATCGAAGTGACCAAAAATCTTTTCCCGCCCATGTCAATATTCACATCAGCTCCCGGCGGCTTCTTCGTATTCGGCGTTCTGATGGCTGCTGCTGTAAAGCTGGAACTGGCCAACGCCACAAAATTGGGAAATGGCAGCGGATGCCCCGGCGGTTGCATAGGCTGTACTTATGCCTGTGGTAAAGCTGAGACAGCACAGGGAGGTAACGAATAATGATGAAACTTGCTTCAATACTTTTCAGCATGATGCTTGTAAACAACTATGTTCTGGTTAAGTTTATGGGTATCTGCCCGTTCCTGGGTGTTTCCAAAAAACTGGACTCATCCGTAGGTATGTCTGTTGCCGTTACATTTGTTATGGTTATGGCTACAGCCGTTACCTGGCCTATATACACATATCTGCTGCTGCCCAACGACCTGGCTTACCTGAATACAATCAGCTTTATTCTGGTTATCGCCGCTTTGGTTCAGCTGGTTGAAATTATTCTGAAAAAGTTTATCCCGGCCCTGCACCGTTCTCTTGGTGTTTACCTGCCCCTTATCACAACAAACTGTGCTATCCTGGGCGTAACACTGCTGAACATTGACAACGGATACAACTTTATCGAAAGTATAGTTGCTTCTCTGGGTGCCGGTATCGGTTTCCTTATCGCCATGGTACTGTTTACAGGTGTAAGAAGCACTTTGGAATATGCTCAGCCGCCAAAATCTTTTGAAGGTCTTCCGATAACACTTATCTCCGCCTCTTTGGTTTCCGTGTCATTCATGGGCTTCGGCGGCATCATCGAAAGCCTCTTCGGCACATTTTAGGAGGTAGTATATGGAAAGTTTGTACACTGCGATTATAGTCATCACAGGCATCGGCATCATCGCCGCTATCGTGCTTGTATTGGCTGCCAAATTTATGTATGTTCCGGAAGATGAAAGAATAGGCAAAGTTCAGGAATGTCTGCCCGGTGCCAACTGCGGCGCCTGCGGATATGCCGGCTGTGCCGACTACGCCAAAGCTATTGTTGAGGCCGGTGCTGATACCAACCTTTGTGTTCCCGGCGGCGCTGCTGTTGCCCAGGCTGTAAGCAAGGTAATGGGTAAAACTGCCGGCGCTGTTGCCAGCAAAAAAGCCGTGGTTGCATGCCAGGGCTTTGAATGCAACACCGGTAAGAAATATGATTACCAGGGCGTAAGCACCTGTTCTGCTGCCGCAAAAATGTTTGCCGGCCCCACAGCCTGTGCATACGGCTGTATGGGATTTGGCGACTGTGTGAAAGCCTGTCAGTTTGACGCTATTCACATTGTCAACGGCATTGCTCTGGTTGACAACAACAAATGTACAGGTTGCGGTGCTTGTGCCAAAGCCTGTCCCAAAAACATTATCGCTCTTATTCCTGATGATGTTAACCCTGTTGTTCTGTGCAAAAACACAGATAAAGGTGCACAGACCAGAAAGGTTTGCTCCACCGGTTGTATCGGTTGTATGAAATGTACAAAAGTTTGTCCTACAAACGCCATTTCAGTAAGCAACAACCTGGCTTCCATCGAGCAGGATCTGTGTATTGCATGTATGCAGTGCGCCGAAGAGTGCCCTGTACACGCAATTTATGTTCCCAACATCAGATAATAAGTTTTTTAATTCAAAACAGTCTCCTGGCAGCAGGAGGCTGTTTTTTATTGATTAACCAGCCTAAATATGATAATATGTTAAAAATACCAAAAACGGGGGAAAGTATATGAGCAGAACAAAACTGATTTTACTGGGTGCCGGGACGCCCAATGCCGAGCCGGATGCCTGCGGGCCGTCATCGGCGGTGATAGTTGACGACAGGGCTTATCTTGTAGATTTTGGTGACGGAGTGGTAAGACAGGCGGCCAAAGCCTTTCGCATGGGGATAGATGCTCTCAATCCAAAAGAGCTTAAAGTGGCTTTCAGCACACATCTGCACTCTGATCATACCACCGGCCTTGCTGACCTTATATTCACACCGTGGGTGCTGGAAAGGGACTGCCCGCTGAAACTCTTTGGACCGGCAGGCCTGGCGGATATGGCGGAGAATGTTACAAAGGCATACAGCATCGATATGGATTTCCGCATAAACGGATTTGAAAAGGCCAATGGGGTGGGGTATAAAACACAGGTTACAGAAATAACATCCGGAGTTGTGTATCAGGATGAACTTGTAAAGGTGGAGGCCTTTCCGGCTTATCATGGTACTCTTGAATGTTACAGCTATAAATTTACCACTCCGGACAAGTTGATAGTAATATCCGGAGATACCTGCCCTTCTGAAACGATGGTGGAAAAGGCAAAAGGCTGCGACATACTTTTGCACGAGGTGTTTTATGCGGCAGGCCTGGCCCAAAGATTGCCCAAATGGCAGAAATACCACAGCGAGGTGCACACATCTTCCACAGACCTGGGCAGGATGGCTGCCAGGATACAGCCCGGACAGCTGATAACATATCACAGGATATACCACACAGAAGTTCAGCAAAATAAAATAAATATCGAGGCCCACCTGAAAGAAAGGGAGTATGCTATTCTTGAAGAGATAAAGGCAGAATATTCCGGTGCAGTATGCAACGGTCATGACCTGGATGTATTCCTATAAATCAAAAAATCCGCCATTTTTAGGCGGATTTTTTATACATAAAGTAATATTATTTGACAAAAAAACCTATTGTAATTAGTAAAAGACCAATTCCCCGCAAAAAACCTATAAAAATATCCATCGCCAGGGCAATAGCTGTGCCTATGATGCCAAGCCCCAAAAGCTGTAATTTAATTCCTTTCATAATCAGCTCTCCTTTTTGTTTATTATAACATATCACATAACTGAATGCATAGAAAATAAATTTATGAAAGCATAACCGAAAGGAGTTCCCGGGCGCAAGGGCAAAGAATAAAGAATATTTTTTAATAACTTTGGCATAACGACAGGTGAGGTGTGGTGCCTTATAGCAATTTCAGTGTAAAAAGTTAAAATTCAGTCGGTGAAGTCTGGTAGGATAAAAGATACCCGATTTAACTTCCGTTGATTTTTGATTAAGAGCGCACCTGACTATAAAAACAAATGAGGAAAGGCATTGACCTTTCCTCTTTTGTTTTTGATGGTTATTTATCTTTTTTGAGAAGTATTCTTATGCTGTTAAGCACACATATCATGGCCACACCGCTGTCGGCAAAAACTGCCAGCCACATGTTGGCATATCTTGCCAGTCCCAAAACCATAACCAGTGCTTTTACTGCCAGTGCAAAGATAACATTCTGTTTTGCTATCCTGTTTACTGCCAGGCTTATTTTTATGCTTTCGCTTACTGCTGCCGGGTCGTTTTTCATAAATACTGCGTCGGCTGCTTCTATGGCTGCGTCAGCGCCGCTGCCCATGGCACAGCCTACATCAACACCGGCCAGTACCGGTGCATCGTTGATGCCGTCACCTACAAACATAACCCTGCCAAATTCTTCGCGCAGCTGCATACAGATATTCAGCTTATCTTCAGGGAGAAGTTCTGCATAAACCCTCTTGGCGCCTACGGCATTGCCAACGGCCTGGGCATTCTGCTGTCTGTCACCGGTAAGTATTACGGTGAAGATACCCATATCGTTGAGTTCCTGCATTGTTTTGCGTGAGTTTTCTTTTATGGTGTCGCCCACAGTTACAGTTCCCATAAGGACACCGTCTTTGGCAATATAGACATGTGTTCCAATTTCCGGAACAGTTATATTTTCTGTTGATACATTATTCAGTTTCATCAGCTTTTCATTGCCGCAGAGCACTTTTTGTCCGTTCACAATGGCTGTCACACCATGGCCACTTATCTCGCTGATATTTTCAGCAACGGGAAGATCAAGTGATTTTTCTTTTGCCCGTTTTACTATGCTGGATGCCACCGGGTGGGTAGAGTTCACTTCACAGGCGGCACACAGTGCCAGCAGACTGTCGGTATCAACATCAGATGCAGGTTTAATTTCCTGTACAACAAAGTCACCTTTTGTTATTGTGCCGGTTTTGTCAAAAACAGCTACTTTAACCTTTTCCAAAGCTTCCAGTGAAGCGCCGCCTTTGAACAGAATACCATCGCGGGAGCCTTTGCCTATACCGGAGAAGTATGCCAGCGGTACGCTGAGCACCAGGGCACAGGGGCAGGAGATAACCAGGAAGGACAGAGCAGTATAAATCCAGTAGTTCCACTGTCCATTGAACAGCAGGGGGGGAACCAGTGCAACCAAAGCGGCAGCTGCCACAACTATCGGGGTATAAACCCGAGCAAATCTGGTGATAAAGCGCTCCATCTGCGGCTTGCCGGCGGCGGCGTTTTCCACTGCGTTGAGTATCCTTGTTACCATAGACTGGCTCAAAGGTTTTTCTACTGTCATGTACAGAGTGCCTTCGCCGTTTACACAGCCGGATATCAGCCGGTCACCGGGGTTGGCTACTACCGGAACAGGTTCGCCTGTAACGGGGGAGGTATCTATTTTTGAGTTACCTTCCTTTACACGGCCGTCCAGTGGTATTCTGTCACCGGGACGCACCAGCAACACATCGCCCGGCTTTGCCTTTCCGGCAGGAATTTCGGTTATATTTTTGTCTTTGTCTGCCAGCAAAACTGTTTCAGGGCGCATATCAATGGCTTCCATAATGGCTTTGCGGCTGCCCTCAACTGCGCGGTGTTCAAAGTACTCGCCCGCCATAAAGAACAGCATTACGCCGACAGCTTCCGGGTATTCGCCGATGGCAAAAGCACCCAGGGTTGCAATGGACATAAGGAAGTTTTCGTCCAGCATGTGTCCGCGTACCAGGCTTTTCACAGCGCTTTTAAGTACATCAAGCCCCAAAAGCAAATATGCCGGTACAAAAGCAATCAGGCTGACAAAGCCTTCAAACTTGCTGTTCAAGAATATGCCGGCTGCAAACAGTGCGGCGCCTATAAGAAGTTTAGCCAGGTCGCCTTTGTGCTCATCTTCATGCTGCTGCTTTTTGCTGACTGCCGGAGCAGCTTCGGATATTTTTTCTATTACAGCTTCCGGATACATGCTGGCGGCTTTTTCAAGTATTGCCGGGAAAATCTCATCCGGGTTTTCCGCTGTAACACGCAGCTTTCCGGTGGCGTATGTGAGAATTACCTCTTCCACGCCTTCCACTTCGGAAAGGCCTTTTTCCAGGTTGGCTGCACAGTGGGCACAGTCCAGACCGCTTACGGAGTATATATTTGTTACAAGATTTTCGGCGTTTATTTTTTCTATTACAGCTTCCGGCTCGGCTTTTTTGGCTGTCCGTACAATGGTGTCAAACAGCGCCCGCGGGTTTTCTGCTGTTATGCGCAGCTTTCCGGTGGCGAATGTCAGGTTTGCCCGGGCAACACCGGGGACTTTTGCCAGGGTGCTTTCCAGTTTGGCCGCACAGTGGGCGCAATCCAGGCCGCTGATGTTATATGTAACTGTTGTCAGGTTTTCCAGGGAGACGCCGGAATGACTGTGTTCATGTCCATGGTCGTGACCGCAGGAACACTCGTCGCCGTGACTGTGCTCATGTCCATGGTCGTGGCCGCAGGAGCAGTCGTGACCGTGGCTGTGTTCATGTCCATGGTCGTGGCCGCAGGAGCACTCATCGCCGTGACTGTGTTCATGTTTGTGGTCGTGACCGCAGGAGCATTCATCGCCGTGACTGTGTTCATGTTTGTGGTCGTGACCGCAGGAGCATTCATCGCCGTGGCTGTGTTCATGTTTGTGGTCGTGACCGCAGGAGCACTCATCGCCGTGGCTGTGTTCGTGTTTGTGGTCGTGACCGCAGGAGCACTCGTCGCCGTGGCTGTGTTCATGTCCATGGTCATGTCCGCAGGAACATTCCACTGCCTG
>CALWZO010000024.1 GCA_944386045.1 uncultured Clostridia bacterium
GCCGAAAATACTTGTCTGGAGACGGACCGGGAAGATAGGAAGGTGCTGGCTTTTCCTTTTAAGGAAAAGCGTGCCGGTTTTCGCCGATGCCTGCTTTGGCAGGCTGAGAGCGTAAAATGCCGAGTGAGGCGAGGCAAGGCACAAAGAAAACATATGTCCGGCAAATGCTGGAGTTTTCAACAAAATATTCCCCTATAGCTCAGTCGGTAGAGCACATGACTGTTAATCATGGGGTCGTTGGTTCGAGTCCAACTGGGGGAGCCATACATGGCAGGGTATCATACGATACCCTGCCTTTTTTCTTCCTCAAATTCCTCCGCTGGACGGGGCGTTTTTTTATTTCATTTTGATCGGTTATCCTGCGATATATTAGGTTTGTTTTGGGGTAGGGGTGCTTTGAAAGCGATTTTATCCCTATGCATATTGTCGGCAGACTATGTGAGGGATTTCTTGAATAAAGTATACATAATTTCTATTATAAAGGTATTGTACATTCGGTGTGTAAAATTGCATCTGATTTTTAGTATTGAACATTTGACATATAGGGTGTATAATATACAAAAACAGGGGAGCTTGTGTTGCAGGCTGAGAGGAAGTTATTAACTTCGACCCTTTACCTGATGCGGATAATGCCGCCGTAGGAAGTCATTATTACAGATTTTTTACAGGGGATACCGCCGGTGTTCCCTGTTTTTATTTTCCGTGAAGGGAGGATACTGCGTTTTGCGGCAAGGCCGCAACGGGCTGAGGGGGAGCGCCCTGGGCTTTGTATATCAGCGATGGGAAGCCGTGTTCCGGCGTGAGAGGAGACCATTAAGTCTTGACCGAGTTTCAGGCGTGTTTTTGGCATGCCTTAATTTGGGAAACGCCGCTGATAAAACGCCGTTTCCGTCTGTTCAAAGGAGAAAAAATGAGTACAAAAAAAGTTAAAAAACTTGCCATGGCTGCAATGCTTACTGCCGTGGCTGTGGTTGGCAGCATGATAAACTTTCCGGTTTTTGGCAGCAAATGCTCTCCGGTACAGCACATGGTAAATATATTATGTGCGTTTTTTCTGGGGCCTGTATACGGCCTGGCATCAGCTTTTACGGCTTCACTGATACGAAATATGCTTAGCCTGGGCAGCGTACTGGCTTTTCCGGGCAGCATGTTTGGCGCACTGCTGTGTGGTTTTACATATAAAAAGACAAAAAATATTTTTCTGACATGCCGGGCTGAGGTTTTCGGCACTGCGGTTATCGGAGGCCTGGCGGCATATCCGCTTTCGTTGGTTTTTCTGGGAAAAGCAGCCGCAGGAGTAGCTTTTTATGGGTACATAATACCGTTTTTGGTTTCCACTGCTGTTGGTTCAGCACTTTCCTGGGCTGTATTGACAGCATTGAATTACACGGGCGTTTTGAGCCGTTTGCAGGAAGAGATGGAGAAGTAATATGAAAAAATATATAGAAAATGTAAGGGAAAAGTCTCCTATTGTCCACAATATTACAAATTATGTTACTGTCAATGACTGTGCCAACATAGTATTGGCTTGTGGTGCATCGCCCATAATGGCAGATGACAGGGACGAAGTGGAGGAGATAACTTCTGTATGTTCCTCTTTGAATTTAAATATAGGCACACTTAACAGCAGGACGATTGATGCGATGCTTTTGGCAGGGAAAAAAGCCAACCGACTGGGTCATCCTGTAGTTCTGGACCCGGTGGGTGCAGGTGCATCATCATTGAGGACAAAAACAGCTCTTAAACTGCTGGAGGAAGTAAAGTTCTCTGTAATAAGAGGCAATATTTCTGAAATTAAAACCCTTGCCGGCAATGACGGCGCAACACAGGGCGTTGATGCCAATGTGGCGGACAAGGTCACTGATGAAAACCTGGATACCGCCGTGGCCTTTGCCAAAGCTTTTGCACAAAAAACAGGCGCTGTAATTGCTGTAACCGGTGCTATTGATATAGTATGTGACAGCGAAAAAGCATATATTATACGCAATGGCCACCCGATGATGGCTGCTGTAACCGGTACAGGCTGTCAGCTGTCTGCTATGACGGCGGCTTTTGCAGGTGCAAATAAAGAAGATGTGTTGGGAGCTGCTGCCGCCGCGGTGTGCACCATGGGGCTGGCCGGTGAAATTGCCCATGAAAGGCTTGGACCCATGGACGGAAATTCGTCTTACAGGAATTACATAATAGATGCTGTTTACAATATGACGGGGCAGCAGCTGGAAGAAGGAGCCAGATATGAAGTGCGATAAAAAACACATGCTTTTATATGCAGTTACAGACAGGGCCTGGGCAAAGGAGAAAAGCCTGTATCAGCAGGTTGAGGAGGCTTTGAAAGGTGGAGTAACCTGTGTTCAGCTGCGTGAAAAAAGTCTTTCCGATGAAGAATTTTTACAGGAAGCAGTTGAAATCAAGGCGCTGTGTCAAAGGTACAATGTTCCGCTGTTTATAAATGATAATGTATTCGTTGCGCTTAAATGTGGCGCCGACGGCGTACATGTAGGTCAGGATGACATGGCGGTATCAGAAGTGCGCAGTATTGTGGGAGAAAACATGATGATAGGTGTATCTGCCCATAGCGTAGAGGAAGCGCTGGAAGCAGTGAAAAACGGCGCCGACTGCCTGGGAGTAGGCGCGATGTTTGCCACATCCACCAAAGCGGACGCAAATGTCCTGTCCTGGCAGACGCTGCACGATATATGCCATGAGGTAGATGTCCCGGTGGTTGCAATAGGAGGACTGAACAAAGATAATATTCCGTCACTTGCCAGAAGCGGAGTTGACGGCGTTGCCCTGGTAAGTGCAATATTTGCCAGTGAAGATATCGAAAGTGAATGCCGCCGGCTTTTTGGCACTGTTTACAATATGGTAAACAGCGATATATAAAACTTGATATTTAAGGGGATGTACAGCAGGAACAGCTCTGCTGAACATATATAAGCGGTATATCGGGGGCACCACTTTATGCCGCTGTAAAAAACGATGCTGAAAAGGAAAGGAGAATTTCAAATGAAGATGAAAACAGCATTGACCATTGCAGGAAGCGATTGCAGTGGAGGCGCCGGTATACAGGCAGATATAAAAACTATGACGATGAATGGCGTTTACGCCATGAGCGCCATAACCGCATTGACTGCCCAGAACACTACCGGTGTATCTGATATTCTGGAATCAACCCCTGATTTTTTAAAAGCTCAGCTGGATATGGTATTTACTGATATCCGCCCCGATGCGGTGAAGATTGGTATGGTTTCTGACAGCCGGCTGATAAAAGCTATAGAAGAAAAACTGACATATTATCAGGCTGAAAATATTGTTGTGGACCCTGTAATGGTTGCCACATCCGGGGCTGACTTGCTGAAAAGTGACGCTGTAAAAGCCATGACAGAGTATCTGCTGCCGTTGGCCAGCCTGGTTACTCCCAATATACCGGAAGCACAGGTTTTGTCCGGTATGGAAATTGAAAACGAAGACGACATGGAAAAGGCTGCGCTGTACATAAACAAAACCTACGGCTGCGCGGTGCTGCTTAAAGGCGGACATAATATAAATGATGCCAATGACCTGCTGTGCAAAGATGGAAAACTGAAATGGTTTTACGGCAAGAGGGTAAACAACCCAAACACTCACGGGACAGGCTGTACCCTTTCCAGCGCCATAGCTGCTAACCTTGCAAAGGGATTTGATATGGATACTTCCGTACAGCGCGCAAAGGATTATATTTCCGGTGCCTTGTCGGCAATGCTTGATCTGGGAAAAGGCTCCGGCCCGATGAACCATGCTTTTGACCTGGCAGGTGAGTTTTCAAAGGAGGCTGAATGAATATGAAATGCACCGATTATCTGCTTCAGGCGACAGATGAAATATGGAAAAGTTACTGCCGTCACCCCTTTGTAAAAGGAATACGGGACGGCAGCCTGGACAGGGAAAAATTCAGATATTATATAATTCAGGATTACCTGTACCTTATAGATTACGCCAGGACTTTTGCCATAGGAGTTGCAAAGGCAAAAAGCGCCCGCACAACAAATATTTTTTCAGGGTATATATCTTTGCTGACTGGCAGTGAAATGAGTATACATCACGGATATATGGGAAAATTTGCTGTCAGCCAGCAGGAGGTGGACAACACCCCCAGGGCGCTGGACAACCTTTCGTATACATCCTATATGCTGAGGGTAGCTTATGAAGAGGGAGAGGCCGAAATACTGGCCGCAATTCTTTCCTGCGCTTACAGCTATGAGTTCATTGCAAAAGACATGGTCAGAAATAATCCGGACTGTGTAAATGACCCGTTTTACGGCGAGTGGATACAGGGGTATATATCCCAAAAATATTCTGACGGAAATGTACTGCTTATGGATACCCTCAACCGGTTGACGGCAGATTATACACAGGAACAGATACAGCATCTGGTGGACATATTCACTGCGTGCTCCAGGTACGAGTATATGTTTTGGGAAATGTCCTGGAATATGTCTGTGTAGCAGTGGCGGGACAACATATGCGAATAATTTTTGAAAAAACGCCCAAAATTTATAAAGCTGCTGCAATATTTTGCGCTGCATAGTCGTGTTATATATGAAAATAAATAATTGAGGTGTTTTATGAAAAAAGTATTTGCATTGTTTGCAGTGTGTCTGGTGTTTATGACTTTTGTAACCGGATGTTCGTCCAAAAGGGACTATACCAACGATGAACTGATACGGATAATCAACGAAAACGGCGGCGAAGGTGCCGAATACAACCCGGCGCGGGCCTTTGACAGCGAAGAAGGTGTCCGGCCCATGTTTTATGAAAGCTACGAGATAGACAAAGAAAATATTCAGGCCGGCGCACAGTCAGTCAGCCTGATAAATGTCAAGGCCTACGGTATTCTTCTGATACAGCCGAAAGAAGACAAGTCCGAAGAGGTTATGGAAGATCTGAACGGCTATGTGGAAAAGATGAAGAAATCTTTTGAAAACTATCTCCGGGACCAGTATGAAGTGGCAAATTCCACAATTCTGAAACAGCAGGATGACGGACTGATAATACTGGTAATGGCGGAAGATGCCCAGACAATATATGACAATATTGTAAAGCGGTTAGGCTGATAATATTAAATACAAAAACAGAGCAGGGAATTGCAATAAATTCCCTGCTCTGTTTTTATAAAAATCATTTCAATAAAGCTTTCAGTGCGTTGAATGTATCATCGCTTATAACATGTTCTATCTTGCATGCGTCTTCTTCCGCAATATCAGCCGCCACACCTATCTTTTCAAAAATAGCGGTCAATACATTATGCCTTTCATATATGCGCAAAGCGTGTTCCTCGCCTTTCTGCGTAAAAGATATAAAGCCCTCCGGGCTGACGGTTATGTATTCCCCTTTTTTCAGAATGCCCAAAGCACGGCTTACACTGGGCTTTGAGTAACCGGTATAATTGGCTATGTCAATGGCTCTGACCTGCGGTGTTTCTTTTCTCAAAACCAGAATGGCCTCAAGATACATTTCTCCGGATTCCTGAATTTTCATTTTTACACCTCTGTTAATATGCTGTATATATTCTAACATAACAAACTGTTTATTTCAACTTATCCGGCGGACAGCCGGACGCAAAACAGTAAAAATAAAAAGCTCACTGAAAAACAGTGAGCTTTAATCCTATGGCGGAGAGAGGGGGATTCGAACCCCCGGCACGGTATTACCGTGCACCCGCGTTCCAGGCGAGCACCTTAAACCACTCAGACATCTCTCCGTAGGTGTTTAACGCCTAATCAGTATACTATTTTTCGACGCAGTTGTCAATAGTTTTTTTTTAATATTTTTTCTCCGGAAAATAGGATGTAAAAATACATAGTTAATAAAATCAATGTAATATGTTGATTAAATTTATATAAGTTGCACATAATGTAAGCTTTATATTTGTGCAAATTGCACTTATATAATAAAAATAAAAATTATATTTATGTTTATAATATAAATAAAATATCATAAATATATTATTTAATTGCTTATATTTTATCAAAACATTATTTATTTCTTAATTTAGCATTTTTTGTTTACAGCATGAACTTCCTTTGATAAAATAAAAATAAGTTCATTTGCGTAAAAAAATTATTTGCGGGGGTAAGATTATGAACTATCGACTGGAAAGCGACTCTGTGGGCGAAAAGCAGGTGCCTGCTGACGCTTATTATGGCGTACAGACCTTGCGTGCTCATGAAAACTTCAACATCACAGGATACAGACTGCCCGGAGTCCTGATAGACTCGCTGGCGCAGATAAAAAAGGCCTGTGCCATCACAAACCGGCGGGGAGGAGACCTGGAAAAGGGCATTGCAGATGCTATTGTCAGCGCCTGCGATGATATCCTTGCAGGTGCCTATCATGAACAGTTCATTGTGGATCCTATTCAGGGCGGTGCCGGTACAAGCACAAACATGAATGCCAACGAAGTGATTGCCAACATCGCTTTGGAAAAGCTGGGCAAGGAGAAGGGCGATTATCAGTTTTGCCATCCCAATGACCATGTAAATATGGCCCAGTCCACAAACGATGTGTATCCCACATCCCTGAAGCTGGCTATATACAAAACAGGCCTGAAACTTATCGACAAACTGACAGAGCTGGAAACAGCCCTGGGCGAAAAGGCAGAGGAATTCCGGGATATACTGAAAATCGGCCGCACACAGCTGATGGATGCTGTGCCGATAACCCTGGGACAGGAATTCAAAGCCTATGCCAGCGCGGTAAAAAGGGCAAAAAGAATAATAGCAGCTTCACTGGAAGAAATGAAAACAGTAAACATGGCCGCTACAGCCATCGGCACCGGAATAAACACCAGTGAATATTTCTTCCACAATGTTACAGACAGCCTCAGCCTTGTTACAGGTATACAGCTGACACAGGCAGCGGATATGGTGGATGGCACACAGAACATCGACAGCTTTACCGTTGTTTCCTCTGCGCTGAAAACCTGCGCAGTGGCACTGTCCAAAATGGCCAATGACATAAGACTGATGAACAGCGGCCCCAAGGCAGGCCTGGGAGAAATTACAATACCTGCAAAACAGAACGGCTCTTCCATAATGCCGGGCAAAATCAATCCGGTTATACCGGAAGTACTCAACCAGTGCTGTTTTGCTGTTATCGGTAATGATATGACAGTTACCATGGCTTGTGAAGCCGGCCAGCTGGAGCTGAACGCCTTTGAACCGGTAGTGTTCCAGCGCATATACGAATCCATGACAATGCTGACAAACGGGGTTGACACATTTATAGAAAACTGCGTGAAAGGCATTGTGGCCAACAAGGACAAATGCCATGACCTTCTTTATAACTCCACAGGCTTTGTCACCGCACTGTGCCCTGTGCTGGGATACAAGAAATCAGCAGAAATAGCCAAAAAGTTTTTGAAGGACGGCACCCCGATAATAGAAGGTGCCCTGGCGGCCGGTATGACACAGCAGCAGCTGGACGAACTTTTGAACCCGGAAAAACTTGCCAGACAGTTTGAAAAGAAATAAGGGGTAAATTATTATGGATAAAAATGAAATTGCATTGCAGGCTCACAAAGACTGGAAAGGAAAGATAGAGGTTGTTTCCAGAGCAAAGGTGACAAACAAGGAAGAACTGACAATAGCATATACACCAGGCGTTGCGGCCCCTTGTCTTGAAATCGAAAAGGACGAGATGAAAGCCTATGACTACACACGCAAAGGCAGCTTGGTCGCTGTTATAACCAACGGTACGGCTGTTTTGGGCCTGGGCGATATAGGTCCTGCCGCCGGTATGCCTGTTATGGAAGGCAAATGTGCCCTGTTCAAAGAATTTGCCGGAGTGGACGCTTTCCCCATCTGCGTGGACAGCAAAGACCCGGACGAACTGGTAAATATAATTTACAAAATATCCAAGAGCTTTGGCGGTATAAACCTGGAAGACATCGGTGCACCTACCTGTTTCGAGGTGGAAAGACGCCTGAAAGAAATGTGCGACATCCCGGTTTTCCATGACGACCAGCACGGCACTGCGATAGTGGTGTGTGCCGCTTTGCTGAATGCCGCAAAACTGAAAGGCAAACAGCCGTCGGAACTGAAGGTTGTCCTCAACGGCGCCGGTGCAGCAGGTATTTCCATAGCCAAACTGCTGATGGATGTGGGCTTTGAAAATATGATTTTGTGTGATATTTTCGGCACTATCTACGAAGGCGGCCCGGCAAATACCGACGCCCAGAGAGAAATGGCAAAGATAACCAACAAAGAAAAACTGGCGGGCAGCCTGGCAGATGCAATGAAAGGCGCCGATGTATTTATAGGTGTATCAAAAGGCAACCTGGTAAGCGAAGAGATGGTAAGCTCCATGAATGAAAAGCCCATAATACTTGCCATGGCAAACCCTGTTCCGGAAATCATGCCCGACAAAGCTCTGGCGGCCGGCGCTTATATTGTGGGCACAGGCAGAAGCGATTTCCCCAACCAGATAAACAATGTGTTGGTATTCCCCGGCATATTCAAGGGTGCTTTGGCCGTCAGGGCAAAAAGCATAACCGAATCAATGAAAGTTGCCGCTGCCAAGGCAATAGCTTCAGTTGTAAAAGACGAGGAGCTTTGCCCGGAATATATAATACCAGATGTTTTCAATCCGCAGGTGGCCGATGTTGTGGCCAAAGCTGTGGCTGATGAAGCGGTAAAACTGGGCATAAGCAGAATTTAACAAACAATAAAAGCAAGGCGCCTGCCTTGCTTTTTGTTTGCTTATAAATTATAATTATACTATCATAATTGAAAGTAAGGTATCGATATGAAAAAATATCGAAAAATTTATATAGAAATCACCAATGTATGCAACCTTAACTGCTCTTTCTGCCCCAAAACCGCCAGGGAGCCATGTTTTATGACAGCGGAAAAATTTCGTCAGGCGGCCCGGATACTGAAAGACCGAGGCCGGAATTTTTATCTTCATGTAATGGGCGAGCCGACGGCGCACCCGCAGTTTGGCGAAATACTGGATATATGCTGCGAATACGGGTTGACGGTAAATATAACCACCAACGGCAGCCTGCTGGACAAAACAGGGGATATGATGCTGAAATCCCACGTCAGAATGGTGTCTGCTTCCCTTCACAGTTTTGAAGCCAACAGCCTGAGCAGTGATATGCAGCGGTATCTGGACAAGGTGCTTTCCTTTGCTGCCAAAGCCGCAGAAACGGATACTGCCTGCGAGCTGCGACTGTGGAATTTTGACAGAAAAAGCCTGTACGGTGCAAACAAACTTAACGGACAGATACTCAGCTACATGCAAGAAAAACTAAAGCTGGATTTTGACCTGGCCGGAGCAGTGGAAGAACAGCTGGAAAAAATGGAAAGCTCTAACAGCCGAAAATTTAACCTGCGCCTTAAAGGCAGGGTATTCCTGGGCATGGCCGAACATTTTGAATGGCCGGATATAAACAGTCCGGTATGCAGCGAAAGCGGTTTTTGTTATGGACTGCGCAATCAGATTGCCGTGCTGGCAAACGGAGATGTGGTACCCTGTTGTCTGGACAGTGACGGCCACATGGTGCTGGGGAATATATTTTCCTCTCCGCTGGATGACATTCTCAACAGCCGCCGAGCCACAGACATATACACAGGCTTTACAAACCAAAAAGCGGTGGAAAGGCTGTGTCAGACCTGTGGGTATATGCAGAAATTTTTCAAAAACAGAAATTAGCACCTGACAGCCTCTGAAAGTTTGGCGAAGGCCATCAGAAAGAAAATCGCCCGGGACAGATACTTTATTTTTCGTCCCTTTTCAGACGGTATGAATGAGGCACCGCGGCTGCCGGCGTATATCAACAGGCTGTGCATTACAGCGCTTATAAAAGCTGTCAGCAAAAAGTTGTGGCCGCTTAATCCAAGATATACACACACAATACAAGCATCTGCTGCTACACTTAAAGCCAGCGTTGCGGTGGTGTGCCTGTCGTCGGCTTTGCCGCTGTCAGATGTCAGCGCTCCTATTGCCAGCAAAAACATCAGTATCGCCCCGGCTCCGTTCAGCCGGCCGTATACAGGCGCACCGAAAAATATCCGGCCTGCTCCGGCGGCTGCCGCGCAGCACAGGAAAACAGTGACAAAGCACAGCGCAATATCTTTTAAATACATTTTTATCCCGGCAGCCCCAAGGGCAAAACCGCATATAAAGCCGTCGGCACTGGAAGCCAGAAGGCTGAAAAAAACAAACAATATGTTTCACTCCTTTGGATAATGTGCTAACTTTATATTATTCAGGCCGGGGATTTTTTGATATATTCTGCGGGGTTGAAAAAGTATAATTAAAGTATTATACTATAGTGATGCGCTGTTGGAATGCGCGTCGGATTTTTTTGATCCGGCAAGTTATATGAGGGAGTGATTGATATTTTTAAATGGTATGTGAATTTTTTCGAGCCCAGCAAGCTGATCGGAAAATTTGAAGCACAGGGCGAGCTGCCCACAAAAGAGTACATAGTGAAAAGAACAATCGGCATCGCGTGGCCGGCTGTTGTGGAATCGTTCTTGGTGGCGCTGGTTTCTTTTATAGACAACATAATGGTTTCCGGCCTTGGTACATATGCCATAGCGGCTGTGGGCCTTACCACACAGCCAAAGTTTTTGGCTTTTGCCTTTTTTATTTCTCTGAATGTCGCCACATCAGCACTGGTGGCAAGAAGAAAAGGTGAAGATGACCAGGACGCGGCCAACCGAACACTGAAACAGGTGCTGGTTATAATGGCGGTAATGCTGGTTATAGTTACATCTGTATTTGTCGCCTTTACCGAACCTCTTCTGCGTCTTGTAGGCGCCCAGGAGGACACAATAGGCCCCGCCAGCGACTATTTCAGGATTGTAATGGGATTTGGTTTTTTCCAGATTATATCCATGACAATCAACGCCGCACAGCGCGGTGTCGGCAACACAAAAATTGCCATGCGCACCAACGCCATATCCAACGGTGTTAACATCATATTCAACTATCTTCTGATACACGGCAACTTCGGTTTCCCGGCACTGGGTGTAAAGGGTGCGGCCATTGCCACTGTAATAGGCAGTGTTTTTGCTTTCCTGATATCCGTTGCCTCCATCTGCCATCCCGATGGATACCTGTATATATTCCATGAAAAGGGAATAAAATTTGATAAAAAAACCCTTCGTTCAGTTGTGGACATTTCATCCAGCACCATGGCAGAACAGCTGTTTATGAGGATAGGCTTCCTGGTGTTCACCATGATAGTTGCCCGTCTGGGCACAACCGCCTATGCGGCACATCAGATAGGTATGAACTGCATGCAGCTGTCCTTTGCTTTCGGCGACGGCTTCAATGTGGCTGCGGTAAGCCTTATCGGTATGAGCCTGGGCGCAAAAAGAAAAGACCTGGCGGCCATGTACGGCAGCGCTTGTCAGCGCTTCGGCATGACCTTCTCCGCCATAATGTTTGTATTTTTCTTCCTGTTCGGCGAAACTTTGTTCTCTTTCTTCTCCACCGACCCGGAGATTATATATCTTGGCGGTGTAATCACCAAAATTTTGGCCATACGGGTATTTTTGCAGATAAGACAGGTTATTACTGCCGGCTGTCTTAAAGGCGCCGGAGACACCAAATTTGTGGCTATGGTGGCGTTTATAAGCGTTACCATTGTCCGTCCGCTGGGCGCATGGGTGTTCTGCTATCCTTTGGGCTGGGGCCTGATAGGCGCCTGGGCAGGTACACTGATTGACCAGTGTGTAAGATGCGTACTCAACTCCATGAGATTTAAAACAGGAAAGTGGAGTCATATAGAAATTTAAATTTAAAGGAGACACTATGGAAAAAACATTGATAATCAACCGTGACCAATGCCGGCAGATACTTACTGTTCAGAGGTGTATACCGGCCATGGAAAAAGCGCTGAAATCTGTCAGCCGGCAGCAGGTGAAAATGCTTCAGAGAGTTATGATAGGCCATGACAACGGCAATTCGCTGGCGGCAATGCCGGCATCAGAGCTCAGCCGGGATGTAACCGGCGCAAAACTTATCATTTTTCCCGGTCCTGAAACAGCAAAGGCAAAGACAAACCAGGGTATAATTCCGCTTTTTGAAATAAGCACAGGCAGACTGAAAGCCATTGTGGATGCAGAGCTTATCACTGTTATAAGAACAGCCGCCACCAGCGCCCGGGCCACCAAAGCCCTGGCAAAGGCGGACAGCAGCACAGTGGCTATATTGGGCAGCGGCAAGCAGGGAATAGCCCATGCCAAAACCATGATAGAAGTGCGCCCGATAAAGACTGTTTATTTTTGGGATCTGTATCTGCAGCGGGCCCGGCAGGCATGCCGGCAGATGTCACAGCTGTATCCGGATGTAAATTTCGTATGCTGTGAAACCGCAAAGAAAGCGGTGGAAAATGCTGATATTATATGCACCACCACACCCGGCAAGACACAGGAGCCGGTTCTCAAAGGCCGGTGGGTAAAGGCCGGCGCACATATCAACGCGGTGGGCGCCTGCTCTGCCAACGGCAGGGAGCTGGACGGTGAGCTGATCAGCAAAGCCAAGGTGTTCACAGACTGGAACGAAGCGGTTATGCGCGACGGAGGCGATATACTTCTGTCATTGAAACTGGGCGAAATTGACACAGTTCCCCAGCTGGTCCAGATTGGAGATGTTTTGAACGGCACTTCCGGCGGCAGACAAAATGAAGAGCAGATAACAATATTTGAATCTGTGGGCATATCCGTAGAGGATATAGCCGCCGCTGACATGATATACAACCGGGCAAAAGAAAAGGGCATCGGTACATATCTTGAAATATAAACAATAAAAAATAATCCCCCGGTCTTTCCGGGGGATTATTTTGTTTTGTGAATATCAGAACAGATTTATCTTTACCAGGTTTTCATCTGTCAGTATGGTTTCGCAGTTGTACAAAAACAGTATATGCTCATATCCATTTTCCTGTATAAACCGGTCAAGGCCCATTGTTATATAACGCAGGTCTATTACATCAATCTGCTCAAAATCATTTACCAGATAGGGTACAAAGCAGTTTGCATAGCTGTCTTTTACAATCAGGACTTTGCCTTCGCCGTTTCCTTTTATCGTGGCATATCCGGGGTTTCCGCGCAGGAACATTGCGTATTTGTCACGCACATCCAGTTTGGAGTAATCGTAAATACTGTCTGTGACATCATTGATGGTTATCTGCGCATCACTTTCTATATAGCTTAATACATCAGGCTGAACATTGTAATTTTTGGCTTTTGAATAGTGTGTGCCCAGGAAGTTTTCCACATCCACAAATGTGAAACTGTCCAGCGGCTGTGCCTGTCTGCCTATGGTCTGCATAAACTGCTCATAGGCATAATAGGCCCCCAGGGTTGTCCAGTGATGGTCTGTGCGGTAATATATATACTCGTCTGTATGCTCTGCCAGCCGCGGCTGTACATTTATAAAGGTGCCTTCCGGCAGGTTGTTTTGGGCGTAATCAAGTATATACTGTGTGTCAACCACAGGGCTTTTTTCCAGGACTTTATCAGTCATTACGCCGGGTGCTGTGGGCGCCAGCATAAACTTTATGTCCAGGTCAGGGCGATTGTTTATAAACTTGCTGACATTGTCCATGTTTTTAGCCAGCTGGTTGTAATCAGCGGATATAAACTTGGTGAACATATATCCGTCTTTGCCGTATACCACACCGTTGTTTTCCTTTTTGCCCAGCACGGATTCGCTGATGCTTTTAAGGGATATCCATTTGTCCCTGAGTATAAAGTGGTCTTCTGTAAAATCCTCTATTTTTATGGTGTATTCGTTGTCAAACAGCTGCTGCCAGCTGAATTTCGGAAATGTTGCCAGTTTTCTGTTTTCCAGTTCTGAAAAGGTTTCCACAGGGCTGAAAAGGTCGGCAATGCTTATGGTGTACAGAAGCACTGCGAAAAAAACAAGCAGAGGATATTTTTTTATGTTGTTCCATATATTTTTCATTCTGATACCCCCTTAAAAACGGAAATAGATAAACGGATTGTATGTGCTGTCCACAAGATACGCGATGCTCAGCAGGAATATCACCGTCAGCAAAGGGATCATAACCAGGTTGTTGTCTTTGAATTTGTCATAGAATTTTGTAGTAAGTGTTGTGGAGCAGAGAATACCCACAATTATGGATATTATATAGTTTTTGAAGAAATATACTGCGCTGACACCGCCGGAGAAAGAGAACATTTTTACTATAAACCCGCCCAGAGCCGGCAGGTCGGTGATATAGAATATGGCCCAGCCCACCGCAATGGCTATGAGGGTATATACCCTTGCCAGCACCTTTTTGTTTTTCAGAAAATCCAGCAGGAACATTTTTTCCAAAGCCAGCAAAATAAAGTAATACAGGCCCCACAGCATAAAGTTCCAGTCTGCGCCATGCCAGAAACCTGTGAGGAACCACACCACCAGCATGTTCAGTATCTGCCTTTTCAGGCCCTTTCTGTTGCCGCCCAGGGGAATGTATACATATTCTCTGAACCAGCTGCTCAGTGTGATGTGCCAGCGGCGCCAAAATTCGGTTGTGCTTTTGGAAATATAGGGCAGGTTGAAGTTTTGCGGGAAATCAAAGCCCAGTATTTTGCCCAGGCCGATAGCCATCAGTGAATAGCCGGAAAAGTCAAAGTATATCTGCAATGAATATGCGACTATACCCAGCCAGGCCAGGGGAGTGGAAACACTGGCAAAACCCATTGTTTCTATGTCTGTCCACAGCGCGCCCACATTGTTGGCTATCAGCACTTTTTTGCCCAGACCCAGTATAAACAGTTTGATACCTTCGTTTATGTCGTCCAGGGTGATCCTGCCTTCATAGGTGTTCAGTTTGGCGGCTATATCCGTATACCTTACAATAGGTCCGGCAATCAGCTGCGGGAACATTGTTACATAGGCTGAAAAGTTTATTATGCTGTCTTCGGCTTTTACTTTTCCCCAGTAAACATCTATTGTATAAGACATTGTCTGGAAGGTGTAAAAGCTGATGCCCAAAGGCAGTGTAAGCTTTAACAGCGGTATGCTTGTCCCGAAAAAGTTGTTTATGTTTGATATAAAGAAATCTGTATATTTGAAAAAGAACAGGCTGCCCAGGTTGAATATCATAGAGCAAGCCAGAGCAATTCTTGTAATTTTTTTGTTGTCACGGTGTCTTTCGATTGTCTGCGAGGCAAAGAAGTCCACCGCCGTACTGGCCAGCATAATGGGAAAATATTTGACCTCACCCCAGGAATAGAAAATAAGGCTGGCGATGGTGATGATACCGTTTTTGTATTTATAGGGCGCGGCGTAGTATAAAATCAGCACCACGGCCAAAAAACGGAAGATAAAAAATATATTGCTGAAAATCAAAAAACTGTCCTCCTTTTTGCAAAAAATGTATATACATTATACTTATATAAACGATTATATTCAAGAAAAATTGCGTTTAAACAAATAAGAGATTGTAAATTTTACATATATTTTACAATAAAAAAGCGGAGACAAGCTCCGCCTTTTTACTATGATACGAAATTATTTGAAAGCTTCGTCTATTGCGGCGTCAACCGGTTCGTATGCCTTTTCAACGCCTTCATCTTCAACAACTGTTTCATCGCCTGCTATAACCAGAACAACATAGTCGCCTTTGGTAACAACTCTGCCGGCTTCGGCTTTGTCCCTCAGGGCGCCCACATAGTTTTCGTTGGCGGCGTAAATGCTGTCTTTTACCTCTGTAAGGGCAGCGGCCACATCTTCGGCCATATCGGCTTTGGCCTGTACAACCAGGATGATGTCAACACCGGGGGAAACAGGGCAGTAAGAGCCGGAATATGCGTCGTACATGTCCGGTGTAAGGCTGCTTATTGTTTCCAGGTACTCCATGTATGTGTCATCAATAGCCTTGGACATTCTTATGGGGTTGGCGTCCTCAATGGTCTTGTGGACTGCGGCCACATCATAAGCCGGTTTTTCGGACGACTGGGACTGTGAAGAAGAATCATCACCGCCGCTGCAGGCAGTGAAAGCGGCCATTGCCAGAATAGCGGCAAGAGCCAAAGCAATAAATTTTTTCATATAAATCTCCTTGGATAACGATAGTTTACTGTATTATTGTACTGTATTTACAGTGATAAACAGCACTGTTTTTGTCAAAATTATTTTTCAAAAACCAGGTTGTCCACAACTTCTGTTTCTGTGTCACCGCTGGTGGCGTTTTTCATTGCAGCCACTATCAGTGTCTTGAACTTACCTGTGGATTCTGTGGCGCCGGCAACAATGTCAACGCTGGTCACTTTGCCGCTTTCGATAAACTGGTTGATAAGGTCTTTGTTGTATTTGGCAGGGTATGTACCCACGATGGATTCCATTTCGGCTTTGTAGCTTTCATCTTCACTTTTCAGTTTTGTACCGTCTTCATTTACTGAATCGTAGACAACTTCGCTCAGTTCGCCGTCAGCCACTGTAACTTCCACAAAGTCTTTCCAGCCAAACCGGTCAAAGTCTTTGAACTCGGCACGGTATGTACCGTCTACAAGGGCGGTATTCAGCTGCTCAGTGCTGCAGGCAGTGAAAGCGCTGACAGCCAGCGTGGCAGCAAGTGCCAAAGAAATTATTTTTTTCATAAACTACATCCTTTTTAAAAATATACTTATAATTGTGCCAAACTGCACAGTTAAAATAATATCACACGCGGCAATATATGTCAAATTAAGCGGCCTTTTGTAACGAAAATGTAACTGGATTAACATATTTTCCCCGGGCGTCATTTATTGTTTCTTGACATATACATTTGCTGATTTTACAATATTATAAGCAATTTATTTTTCCGGCGGGTGCATATCCTGCCGCATTAAGGAGTATAATTTTGAACAGAGAAAAAAATAAAACCAGAAAAATGACAACGATGGCTTTGCTGTTTGCCCTTGCCATGGTTCTTTCCTTTGTCGAAAGCAGCATTATGCCGTTTTTTGCCTTGCCTCCCGGGGTAAAGCTGGGGCTGGCCAATATTGTGGTGATGTACTGCATGGTGTACCTGGGTTTTTCCAGCGCTGTGCAGCTGTCGGTGCTGAAAGGATTTTTTGCATTTCTTACAAGAGGGGCAACCGCCGGCCTTTTGTCACTGTTGGGCTCGGTGTTTTCGGTGTGCGTGATGTTTGCCCTTAAAAAGACGCTGAAAGACAAGGTGAACTATTACACACTGTCGGTTTTCGGGGCCCTGTTCCACAATGTGGGCCAGCTGACAGGCGTAAGCCTGATTTTCGGCACGGCCTTTGCCATGTACTACCTGCCGATACTTGCAGTTTCTGCGGTGGTCATGGGGTTGGTGACGGGCGCCATACTTAATGTTGTGATACCGGCGCTGAACAGGCTGAGATAATTTTTGTAAAAAATTTGTTAAAACTATTGCAATTTTTCCGATAAAATATTATACTGATTAGCAGTCAAGCAAATAGAGTGCTAAAAATGACAAAATTAAACATTATCACTGTAAGGAGATGTTTTGACATGAACATAAAACCATTATTTGACAAAGTTGTACTGAAAGAGGCAGAAAAGGAAGTCACCACAAAAAGCGGCCTGCTTATTGCCCCTTCCGCAGCTGAAAAACCGGATTTTTACACCGTTGTTGCTGTGGGCAAAGGTTCCTATGACGACAAAGGACAGCTTATTCCCATGCAGGTAAAAGAAGGGGATAAGGTTTTGCTTTCCAAATATTCCGGCAGCCAGGTGAAGGTTGACGGAGTGGAATACACCATAGTTTCACAAAACGAAATTCTGGCAGTTATAGAATAAGAGAGGTTGATTTATCATGGCAAAGAAAATTATATACGGTCAGCAGGCCAGGGAAAGCCTGCAAAAAGGTATTGACACACTGGCAGATACCGTCAAAATCACACTGGGCCCCAAAGGCAGAAATGTTGTCCTGGACAGAAAATTCGGCTCACCGCTGGTTACAAACGACGGTGTCACCATAGCCAAGGAAATAGAACTGAAAGATGCTTTTGAAAACATGGGCGCACAGATGCTGCGCGAAGTTGCCACAAAGACAAACGATGCCGCAGGCGACGGCACAACAACAGCCACCGTGCTGGCCCAGAGCCTGGTTAAAGAAGGTATGAAGAATGTTGCCGCCGGTGCCAACCCGATGGATATCAAACGCGGTATTGCAAAGGCCTGCGACAAAGCAGTGGAGGCCATTGTGGCCAACAGCCAGGCGGTAAACGGCAGTGACGACATAAAAAGAGTTGCCACAGTTTCCGCACAGGACGAATATGTGGGCCAGCTGATAGCCGACACTATGGAAAAGGTAAGCAAAGACGGCGTTATCACAATAGAAGAATCCAAAACAGCCGAAACCTATTCCGAAGTTGTGGAAGGTATGCAGTTTGACCGCGGTTACATCACACCTTACATGGTCACAGACAGCGAAAAGATGGAAGCGGTTATCGATGACGCCCTGCTTCTGATAACAGACAAAAAGATTTCCAACACACAGGAAATACTGCCTCTGCTGGAAGAAGTTGCCCAAAGCGGTAAAAAACTGGTTATCATCGCAGAGGATGTGGAAGGCGAAGCACTGTCCACACTGATACTCAACAAAATACGCGGTGTGTTTACCTGCGTTGCGGTAAAAGCTCCCGGTTTCGGCGACAGAAGAAAAGAAATGCTGCAGGATATAGCTGTGCTGACAGACGGCACTGTTATCTGCGAGGAGCTGGGCTATGAACTGAAAGAAACAACAATGGCAATGCTGGGCCGTGCCCGCCAGGTAAAGGTTACAAAAGAAACCACCACAATCGTGGACGGAGCCGGTGCCAAAGAGGATATCCGGGACAGAATTGCACGGATCAAAGCACAGATAGAAACAGTGACATCCGATTTTGACAAAGAAAAACTGCAGGAGCGTCTTGCAAAACTTTCCGGCGGTGTTGCAGTGCTGAGAGTGGGTGCAGCTACCGAAGTTGAAATGAAAGACAAAAAACTGCGCCTGGAAGATGCACTGTCAGCCACAAAGGCTGCTGTTGAAGAGGGCATAGTTGCCGGCGGCGGCACAGCTTTGCTCAACGCAATTCCCGCAGTAAAAGAGTTCAGCGAAACACTGGCAGGCGATGAAAAAACAGGTGCCAAAATCCTGCTGCGCGCCCTGGAAGAACCTGTGCGCCAGATAGCATACAATGCCGGCCTTGAAGGCAGCGTGATAATCGACAAGATTATCAGTGCCGGCACGGTGAACTACGGCTTTGATGCCCAGAAAGAGGTTTACACCGACATGATCAAAGCCGGTATAGTAGACCCCACAAAGGTAACCCGTTCAGCATTGCAGAACGCCTCCAGCGTTGCGGCAATGGTGCTGACAACCGAAAGCCTTGTTGCTGATGAGGAAGAAGAAAACAAAGCAGCAGCTCCCGGCATGGGCGGCATGGAATACTGATAAAAATTCAATAATTTCTGATACAAAATAAAAGCGGCGGAATTTCCGCCGCTTTTTGTTTGTGATTTTAGTTTTAAAAATTTATTCTTCCGGTGAAGGTTCTGCGTTATATACAGTAAGGCTGTTAAAGGCAAAGTCCGTGTCGTTCGCCGCCACTATATCCATTATGGTGTACTGTACTTTTTCTTTCAGCGCAAAATGCTGAGCAGCCGGTATCGGATATGAATTGTAGGATATGGTTATATCCAGGCTGGACCGGGAAAATTTATCAAAGCGCACCAATATGCTGTCTGTCTTTATTTCGGGCATCTGTTTCAGCCGCCGCCTTATCTGTTCGCAGACAGTCTGAATGGTCTGCTTGCTGGTAGAGTACAAAAGGCCGATTGTGATGTTGGTCTTTCGCAGATTCATCTTGGTCCAGTTGGTGACGCTGTCGCCGCTGATTTTGCTGTTGGGCACCGAAATCAGCGCATTGTCAAAGGTCCTGATGCGGCAGGAACGAAAATTCATCTCCTCCACAATGCCTTCCATACCTGCAACGCTTATCCAGTCGCCCACGCCGAAAGGTTTATCCACAAGTATAACCAGGCCGGATACAAAGTTTGAGGCGGTGTCCTGGGCGGCCAGTGCAAAGGTAAGACCGGACAGCCCCAGACCGGCTATCAGGCCGTTTACATCATAGCCCAGCTCTTTGAGAATTATCAAAACCGTCAGGGCAATTATAAGCGCCTGCATGACTTTGGTGAAAAAG
Organism: uncultured Clostridia bacterium; assembly: GCA_944386045.1. Taxonomy (GTDB): domain Bacteria; phylum Bacillota; class Clostridia; order Oscillospirales; family Ruminococcaceae; genus RGIG3102. Next base: position 20,172 of record CALWZO010000024.1, read on the forward strand.
CTGAGGAGCGTGGGTGTGAGGGCCGGATGCTTCCGGCTGATATTGTCAAAAAACACCGGTATGTTGACCACAAAGTTCTGCGCTGCGGAACTGACGGAAACTATAAGCACAATTCTCATTATCACACCCAGCACAGGGCCTATAACAGCAAAAGCCGAATCGGTGAACGGCATAAACTGTAAAGCAAAGAAAACACCGGTGCACCTGAGGAATATGGCTATTGGCTTTGCAAAGCTGTGGGCCAGCGCCTTTTCCACATTTTCGTTTTTCAGCCTGAGTACAAACTGGAAAAAACCGGGCGCATATTTCAGCAGGGCAACAGAAACAATGTGAAACACACCGTATATAACAGCCGCCACCGCCAGGGATACCAGCAGCTGCTGCCAGTCTGCCACATCAAACAACTTATTGAATATATCAAACATAAATGACTACCTCGCGCAAATATTGTCGGATTTTATCTAAAAGTATACAGTAAGACCCCAAATTTTGCAATACAGCGCCGGGGGCTATTGCAATATATGATTTTTTGATATATAATGTGTGTAGTCTGTTTCAGGGCGAGGTGCAATTCCTCACCGGTGGTAAAGTCCACGACCGCCTTTACGGCGCTGATCCGGTGCAATTCCGGAACCGACGGTACAGTCCGGATGAAAGAAACAACGGCTTATAAAATGCTGTAATTTCGCCCTTTTGCGACCTTTCGCAAAAGGGCTTTTATATTTCAGCAAAAACAGTTTTCATCATTTTCCTGTTTGATAAACCGCTTTCGGCAATCAGAGAAACAGACCTTCAACAATATTTTTGGAGGTATTTTTATGAGTAATTCAGTTTTCACAGACAAAAGACGGACAGACAGCCGCGGCCATATGACCCGCAGTTATGAAAAAACCAGAAGCATGGTGGGAACCGCCATGCTGGGCGCGCTGGCAACAGTGCTGATGTTTTTCAGCTTCAATGTTCCGCTTATGCCGTCGTTTATCAAAATGGACCTGTCAGAACTGCCGGCTTTGATAGCATCCTTTGCCTACGGCCCGGTTTATGGCGTTGCAGTATGTTTTATTAAAAACATAATAAATGTGTTTGCTTCTTCCACCGGCGGTGTGGGTGAGCTGTCCAATTTTATTTTGGGTACGCTGTTTGTATTCCCGGCCGGTTTCATCTATCGGAAAATGAAAAGCAGAAAGGGCGCATTGCTGGGCGCGCTGGCCGGTGCGGCATCAATGGCGCTTCTCAGCGTGCTGACCAACTACTATGTGGTTTATCCCGTGTACACTGCTTTCATGCCGATGGAGGCGATAATGGGTACGTACCAGGCCATAAATCCCAATGTGGAAAACCTGTGGCAGGCGCTTATAATGTTCAACATGCCTTTCACATTTATCAAGGGAATGTTCAGCCTGGCAATTTCCATGCTGATATATAAACCTTTGTCACCGATACTCAAAGGCAAAAAATAAATCTATTGACTTTGACAAAAAATGATGATATAATCACTGTTACAATTGAATTTGACTTATAAAGAGTGGCTGAGGGACTGGCCCTATGAAGCCCGGCAACCTGCCTTTGCAAGGTGCCAATTCCAGCGGTAAAACCGAGAGATAAGTTTTTATGCTCACAGGTTTTCTGCCTGTGAGCTTTTTTGTACAACAACATTACAGAACAGATAGGTTGAATTCAATATAAATTCAGAAATAATAAAAAAGGAGAAACAAAAATGTCAAAAGTATTTTTCACATCAGAGTCTGTGACAGAAGGACATCCCGACAAAATTGCCGACCAGATTTCCGATGCGGTGCTGGACGCCATCATGGCAAACGACCCGGACGGCCGTGTTGCCTGTGAAACTGCCGTTACCACCGGTATGGTTGTATGTATAGGTGAAATAACCACAAAATACAATGTAAATATCCCGGAAATTGCCAGGGAAGTTATCAGGGATATAGGATATGACAGGGCCAAATACGGCTTTGACTGCGACACCTGCTCTGTAATCACATCAATAGACAAACAGTCTGCCGATATAGCACTGGGCACAAATGATGATGTTGGCGGTGCCGGCGACCAGGGCATGATGTTCGGCTTTGCCTGTGACGAAACCAAAGAATTGATGCCCCTGCCCATTTCACTGGCACACAAGCTGGCCAAAAGACTGGCCCGGGTGAGAAAAGACGGCACACTGGCCTACCTGCGCCCCGACGGAAAAACCCAGGTAACTGTTGAATATGACGACGGACAGCCCAAAAGGGTGGATACAGTTGTTGTTTCCAGCCAGCATTCACCGGAAGTTACCCTGGAGCAGATCAAAAAAGACATTATCGAAAATGTCATACGCCCAATCATACCGGCTGAATTGATGGACGAAGAAACAAAATTTTTCATCAACCCCACAGGACGCTTTGTTGTGGGCGGCCCCCAGGGCGACAGCGGCCTGACAGGCAGAAAAATCATTGTTGATACATACGGCGGATATGCCCGCCACGGCGGCGGAGCCTTCTCCGGCAAAGATCCGACAAAGGTGGACAGAAGCGCTGCGTACGCCGCCAGATATGTGGCAAAAAACATTGTTGCCGCAGGCCTGGCCAAAAAATGCGAAGTTCAGATTGCCTACGCCATAGGCGTTGCCAAACCGGTTTCTGTTTTGGTGGAAACTTTCGGAACAAACACAGTGCCGGAAGAAAAGATTGAACAGGCTGTGGACAAAGTGTTTGACCTGCGTCCCCAGGCTATCATCGACACACTGGACCTGAGAAAACCCATATACCGCCAGCTGGCCGCTTACGGTCATATCGGCCGCGAAGACCTGGGCGTAAAATGGGAAAACACCGACAAGTTAGACCGGCTGCTGGCTGCTGTAAAAGAATAATCTTTTTTGTCAGACAGCTGTTAAAATTTTCATACTTATCCCGGCAGATTTTCTGCCGGGATTTTTATATTGTGAAATTTTGCCCGCTGAGGTTGACATTTTTGGTCTACAAGTGTAAACTATAGTTAGTCTATAATTGTAGACCAAAAAGGAGGGCCTATGAAAACCAAGGAATTGAGCGACGGCGAACTGCGCCTGATGAAACTGGTGTGGGATAATCCGGGCATTACATCTTCACAGCTGGTAAAGCTGTGCAAACGGCAGCTGGGCTGGGAGAAAAGCACCGTATACACTGTGCTGAAAAGGGCCGCGCAAAAAGGCTTTGTGCAGAATGTGGACGGTGTTGTCAGTGCATTGGTAACAAAGGCAGAGGCTGAAAAGGATTACGGCGACAGGCTGGTGAACGAGATGTTTTCCGGCTCGCTTCCGGGCTTTATTGCCGCGTTTATGCAGGATAAAAAGCTGACAAAGGAACAGGCGCAAAAGCTGAAAGAGCTGATAGACAGTTATACGGAGGAATAGGCCATGAAACCTGTTTTTGATGCGGTTTTCTGCCTGTCATGGTGCGCGGTTATACCGATAATAACCCTGTCCCTGCTGCGCCTTGCCCGCGGGAAAATTCCGGCAGGGTATTTTATGGCCGGCTGGATAATTATCTTTGCAATGCTGGTTGCGCCGCGGCGTCTGCCCGTGCCGGAGAGTAAAGAAAACACCGCTGTCCGGACAGTCCGGCCCCATGAAGCCGATTACAACAGAGATTATCCGGAGTTTTCGGCAGATTTGCCGGCTTTAGGTGCGGCTGTGCCATCAGACAGCAATGTGAACATTCTGCCCGGTATATGGCTGGCTGGCGCAGCTGTGATGGCAGCGGCAAAAATATACAAAGGCCGCCGGCTGAAAAAGTATATAAGCAAGGCTGTGCGCCTGACGGATAACATTTATTCTTCCGATTGTTTCGATACGGCTTTTGTTTATGACTTTTTCAGTCCCAGGATAATTTTGCCCCGGAGCGCCGACACCGGCACATTGCAGCAAATGCTGGCCCATGAAAAAGCCCATGTGGAAAGAAAAGACCATATTGTAAAAACAGTGTGTTTTTACATACTTGCCTTGCACTGGTTCAACCCGTTTGTGTGGCCGGCATGCAGGCTGATGTCCCGGGATATGGAACTGGCCTGTGATGAAAGGGTTGTGCGCCGTTATACGGCCGAAGAGAAAAAACTGTACTGCCGGCGGCTTCTGGCACAGGCAGTAAAGTTCAGCGGCCTGAAAATGAAGGGCAATGTGAATTTTTTGGAGGATAATTGCACAATGAGAATAAAAAATATTTTAAAATCTTCAAAGCAGACTGTCACCGCCAGAATTCTGGCAGTTGTGCTTATAATGGCGGTGTCGGTATCTGCACTGGCGGCAGACAAAAGGCCGGACAATGTAAACGATCTTGTCAGCCGGTCGCTGGAAAGCGTATCCGGACGGCAGGTTACAGACGGCAGTGAAGGCGATTATACAGCTTCTTCGGATATACCGGACAGCGTTTCAGACAGTTTGCCGCAGAGTGCTGTACTGCAGGCGGACAGTGAGGTCAGCGACGGCCCAAGCCTGGCGGAAAACTCCGGAGAGGATGCCGAATGTATACTTTCGGCCGAAGCGTATCTTGACAGCCTGCAGCGGGGCGAAGAGGGAATAGGCGCCGCGCAGTTGATTTCCGGCACCGGACTTGTGTCCAGAGCCTACGGTGAAGGCCACACCGGAATTGATATTGCATCAAAAAACGGCACGCCTATAAAAGCCGCGGCAGAGGGCGTGGTTACAAAGACTGTAAAAAGCGCCGCCGGAAAGGGTATATACTGTATTGTGGACCACGGCAGCGGGTATGCCACTTTGTACGCACACTGCTCTGAACTGCTGGTGTCAGAGGGCGATGAGGTGAAAAAAGGACAGGAGATAGCCCTGGTCAGCTCCACCGGGAACTCCACAGGTCCACACCTGCATTTTGAACTGCAAAAAAACTCTGAACCGGTAGAGATCAACTATAAATAAACACTGTGGGAAAGCGCGCTTCGGCGTGCTTTTTGCTATCATAAAAAAGTTGACGGAAAGCGCCGTGTAAATGTATACTTATATATAGCAGGAAGGGAGGTGCTTTTATGCCGCAGACGCTTAAGGATGATGTGCGCGACAGGATAGAACAGGCGGCACTGGATATAATGCTGGAAAAGGGGATTGAAGCCTGTGATATGCGCTCAATAGCCAAAAAATCCGGCTGTGCCACCGGCAATCTGTACAGGTATTTTAAAAATAAAGACCGGCTTATACTTTCGCTGATAAAGCCGCTGACAGATAAGCTGAACGAGGTTATATTACGGCAGACCCACGGCGAAATTACATTGCTGGGAGAAAACATGAAACTTTCTGTGGATAAAACAGCCCGCAAGCCGTCTTTGTACCTCAGGGAACTTCTGGAAGAAAAAATATACAATGTGCTGGTTCAGCTGGGCGCAGAGGGCAGAAAGTACCGTAAAAGAATGAAAATTCTTCTCAATTCCCGAACGGTCAGTGACGGACTGATAAACTGGGCGGCAGAGCTGATAAAAAATTCTTTTTACCAGTGCTTCGATGTCAACGAGGGCAAAAAGAATGCCGATACCATGATATATGTTTTTGTTCACAGCTTTTGCCAGGGGATTTTGCAGCTGCTTCTATCCGAGCAGTCGGGAGACAAGGAAGTTTACAATAAAATGGTGAAAATATACCTGGATATGCAGCTGACAGGTTTGTGCCTGCTTATTGACAAAGCCTTGCGGGACGGATATATATCTGCCAGCAAAGATGTCTTTGTGTGAATTTTGCAAGTAACAAAACACACGCGCCCCTCATAAGATTGAGTAAAAGTTTTTTTGGGGAGGCGTTTATTTTGTACGATACTTATATGATATTGCTGACGACTTTTGCGGTTTTCGGCCGGTACAGTTTTTTGGATATGATATTCAACATTTTAAACGGTGTAAAATCGCCGCCGTCTGTTACTGTAATGAGGTATTCCCGTTCGGAAAGGCGGCGAAGAAAGATAAAATATATCCACAACACACTTTTCAACAACCGTGTGATACTGATAGGCAGCGGTGATGAAAATGTATATCCGGACACAATAAAAGTCAGCCGGCGGCAGCTGGCGCGGCGGACAGAGGAAAACCTGTCCTTTAAACAGAGATAGTAAATTTTGTCTTTAATTTCTCCGGGAGGTTATTTTGCAGGAGCGAGAAAGAATTGAAGGTACAATTTTATATATAACATTTTCTTCTCCGGATACCGGTTTTACGGTGCTGGAATTGCAGACGGATGAAGAAATGGTAACCGTAGTGGGAGAGATGGTGGGCCTTGCACCCGGGCAGCGGCTGGTTGTCTGGGGCAACTATACCAACCATCCCTCTTTTGGCGTGCAGTTCAAAGCCCGGAGTTATGAGGTTGCCCTTCCGGAGGAAGAAAACGCCATACTGCTGTATCTGTCGTCCGGTGCCGTAAAAGGCATAGGCCCGGCCATAGCCAAAAGAATTGTAAAAACCTTTGGCCGGCAGACCTTTGAGATACTGGCCCGGGACCCGGTGCGGCTGAGCAAGGTAAAAGGAATATCCTACAAACAGGCACTGGCCATACAGGAAGAATTCAAGCGTATTTACGGCATACAGGATGTGATAGTAAATCTTGCGGGCTATGGGCTGAGCTCTGCCCAGGCCATAGCGCTGTATTCCTACTATGGTGAAAATACGGTGGAAGCAGTAAATGCCAATCCCTATATACTGTGCGATGCCCCCTGCAACATTCCTTTTGAACAGGCGGATGAAATAGCCCAAAGGATGATGCTGGAATATGACAGCCGGCAAAGGGTGCGCGGGGGAATATTTTATGTTCTGCGCCACAATGCCAACAAAGGCCACAGCTGTGTGCCTGCCGACAGGCTGGTTTCCACGGTGTCGGCTTTTATAGGAGTAGAGCCGGAAAAGGCGGCCTCCAGCCTGGAGGATTGCTGTGACGAAGGCCGGCTGTTTGCCGAAGATATCAAAGGCACTATTTTTATATATCTGGCACAGCTTTATACCGCCGAAATGGTATCCTGTCAGAAAATTTCCCGGATGCTGCACAACCAGCCGCCGCGGGTGAAAAATTTTTCTTCGGCAGTGGATGCCGTTCAAAAGATGCTGGACATAAAATACGCGCCTAATCAGATAAAGGCGCTGGAAAAGGTTATGGACAGCAGTATCAGCATTATAACCGGCGGCCCCGGCACCGGTAAAACCACGCTGGTAAAAGGTATAATAACCCTGTTTGAAATGCAGGCGGAGACAGTCAGCCTGTGCGCACCCACCGGCAGGGCGGCCAAAAGGCTGAGCGAACTTTCCGGCCGAAAGGCAAAGACAATCCACAGGCTGCTGGAAGTTATTCCCGGCAGCCGCAACGCCATAAGGTTTTCCCGCAACAAGGACAACCCCCTGCCCTGCGATGTGCTGATAGTGGACGAATGTTCCATGGTTGATATAGTACTGTTCAGCCAGCTGGTCACCGCCACCAAAGACGGCTGCAGGATAGTCCTGGTGGGGGATTATAACCAGCTGCCTTCCGTGGGTGCCGGCAATGTACTGAAAGACCTGCTGGAATGCAACCTGGTGCCGGCAGTTCAGCTGACGGATATTTTCCGCCAGGCACAGCAAAGCGACATTGTGGTCAATGCCCACGCCATAAACCATGGAAAGCTGCCCATGGGTTCCGGCCGAACCGGGGATTACTTTTTTATGGAAAGGGACGAGAACAATATCGAGCCCACTGTTGCCTCGCTAATAAGCACCAGGCTTCCGTCGGCCTACGGCTACAACAATTTTGACGATATACAGATAATCTGTCCGTCCAGGAAAAAGCGCGGCGGTACAGCCAATATTAACGCCCTGCTGCAATCGGTGATAAACCCCCGGTCGGAGGATAAAAAGCAGATAGTGTTCAACGGCATAACTTTCCGCGAGGGGGACAAGGTCATGCAGATAAAAAACAACTATGACCTGGAATACACCGGTGCAGACGGCGAAACCGAAATAGGTGTGTTCAACGGTGATATAGGTCGCATTGTCGCCATAGACACATACAACAAGACCATGACGGTGCGATTTGATGAAAAAGATTATGTATACCGGCAGGAGATATTCGGCCAGCTGGAACACGCCTGGGCCATAACTGTGCACAAAAGCCAGGGCAGTGAATTCAAAGCCGTTGTGTTGTGTATCAGCGACACGCCGGCAGAACTGCAATACAGAAATCTGCTTTACACCGCATTTACAAGGGCAAAAGAACTCCTTGTGGTGGTGGGCAGAACTGATATACTTCAAAACATGGTGACAAACGACAAAAAACAGTTGAGATATTCCGGCGTAAAACATTTTCTGGAGGAATACAATGTCTGATTTTATCAGAAAAATACTGACCGTTCCCAAATGCCGCTGCTGTTTCAAACCGGCAGCGGGAAACCTGTGTGAAAGCTGCGGACTGCAGCTGGCAGCCTGCCGTATGAAAGAGGGCAAAATACCCGATGCCGACTGTCCGCCGCTGGTCGATACGGCCTATGGCTCCTACTATTACAAAGGCGCGGCGGCCCAGTCTGTCATAAAGGCAAAGTTTTCCAATCCGGCGCGGTTTCTTTCCTCTTTTTTACAGGATATTTCGGTTGACATTAACACAATTTTGGTGCAAAATGAAATAGATATGGTTCGGTCTGTGCCCTGCCATAAATCAAAGCTGTACACCTGTGAAACAGACCTGCCGCGGCAGATGGCAAAGGTCATTGGCCGCAGGTTCAAAGTGCCTGTATACCATGGGCTTAAAAAGATAAAAAAGACTGAAATTCAGCACAGCCTGCCCCTTGCCAAAAGAAAAACCAATTTACAGGGTGCATTTTTGGCGCAGACGGATATTGCGGGCAAAAATCTGTTGCTGATAGATGATGTTATGACCAGCGGCAGCACACTCAGCCGGTGTGCGCAGCGGCTGGTGCAGGCCGGCTGCGGTAAAATAACAGCGTGGGTATACGCTTACAACACTTACATGGAGGAATAAAATGGCAATAAGCAATGATATAGGAATAGACCTGGGCACCACCAAGGTTATGATATACAAACAGGACGAAGGAATTGTTTTAAACGAACCCAGCGTGGTAGCCTATGATGTGAATACAGGTGCGCCCTTTGCTTTCGGACAGGAAGCATTTATGATGGTGGGCAAAACACATAAAGGGATAGCGGCAGAATATCCGCTGAACGACGGCGTTATATCAAACTATACCCTTACCAAAGAGATGATAAAATATTTTATCAACAAGGCTTACAATTCCAAAGTGATAAAACCCAAGGTGTGTATATGCGTGCCCAGCGCGGTAACGGGAATAGAGGAAAACGCCGTGGTTGATGCGGCGGTTTCATCCGGCGCAAGGCAGGTATTTTTGATAGAAGAACCAATAGCGGCCGCTTTGGGCGCAGGAATTGATATACTGAAGGCAAACGGCAATATAATTGTGGACATAGGCGGCGGAACCACTGACATAGCGGTAATATCCATGGGCGGTATAGTCTGCTCCCGTTCCATAAAAGTGGCCGGAAATACCTTTGATAAAGAAATTACCAAAATGCTGAAAAACAAATACAGCTTTTCCGCAGGTCCCAGAGCCGTTCAGCAGCTGAAACACGAAATAGCCGACTGTCTGGCTGACAGACGGGAGGCGGTGCCTTACAAGGTTAAAGGAATAAACCTGGCCAAAGGCCTTCCCGGTATCCTGGAGCTTACCTCCAAAGACCTGTCCGAGGTGGTAAACCCCATAATCAGCGAAATTTTAAACGCTGTGAAAAGGGTTTTGGAGGTCACCCCTCCGGAATTGTCCGGTGACATATACGAAAACGGTGTTATGCTTACCGGCGCAGGTGCAAAAATCAAAAACCTGGACAAGTATCTGTCCGAAAACCTGAACATTAAAGTTCAGCTGGCGCAGGAGCCGGAAAAATGCGTTGCAATCGGCACCGGCCTGTCCTTTGCATTGGAAGGCAAGCTGGAGTCCGGTTTCCGTGATGTTACTCCGGGTTTTGACAAATAACAGGAAAGGAAGGCGGGCGCCGGTGCGCCTGCCTTTTTACGGGCATGGAGTACAAACTGATAAAAAGCAAAAGGAAAACGGTCAGCATAACCGTTGAAAAGGACGCAGGCATAACGGTGAAAGCACCTGTCGGTGCAAGCAAAGCCGCCGTGGAACGGCTGCTGGAAAAGCACAGGCCGTGGATAGAAAAAAGACAGCGGCAGGCAAGGGAACGCGCATCCAGACGGACACCGCTGTCACAGCGGCAGATAGAAGAGATGAAAAAACTTGCCAAAGATGTCATGGAGCGCAAGACCCGGTATTTTGCCCGGATTATGGGCGTAAAGTATAAATATGTAAAAATAACTTCCGCGAAAACCAGGTGGGGCTCGTGCAGTGCCGACAATGCCGTATGCTATTCTTACAGGACTATGCTGCTTACTGACAGACAAAGGGATTATATCGCCGTTCACGAGCTGGCCCATGTAAAGCAAAAAAATCATTCCAGGCTTTTTTATGCCGAAATAGAAAAGGTAATGCCGGATTACAGACAGGTGCAAAAAAGCATAAAAGAATTTGAAAACCTGGACCTGTACTGATTTCAGCCTAAAACACAAAAAGTATATTTCAAACCATCAATTTTCTATTTAGTTTTTAAATTGTCTTGATGTACAGTTATGTGATATAATATTATGATTTATGAATTTGGGAGTAAACAAATGGACATAACAAAAGCCTTACAGCTAAGAAAAAAATATATACAGCGGCAGTTTGCACATCTGAATGATATGCAGCAGCAGGCTGTGTTTACCATAAACGGCCCGTTGCTTATTCTGGCCGGTGCCGGCAGCGGCAAAACCAGCGTTCTGATAAACAGAATTTCAAACATGGTAAGATTTGCCGACAGCTTCAACAGCCCGTATTTCCCCGATGATGTAAGGGAGGATACCTTGCAGCGGCTGGAGGCGGCAGTATCCGGCGGCACAAAGCTGGACTTTGACCAGGAAAGGGAAATATCCACCGGCGAAATAAGACCGTACAACATACTGGCCATCACCTTTACCAACAAGGCGGCAGCAGAGCTGCGCGCAAGGCTGGCGGCCTCCCTGGGCAAAAGGGCCCTGGACATAATGGCCAGCACATTCCACTCTCTGTGCGTCAGAATATTGCGTGTAGAGGGGGAAAGGCTGGGCTATGCCAAAGCGTTTACCATTTATGATTCCGACGACCAGAAACGCATAATGCGCGAGATTATGAAGGATCTGAATATAGACGATAAGTTTATACAGCTGAAAACCGCTTTGAACAGAATATCCGGCTATAAAGACAAACTGATTTCTCCTTCCGAGGCGGAAAAATATGCGGCCAACACCCATGAAAGACTGATAGTTTCCTGCTACGGAGAATATCAGAAACGCCTGAAAGCCGCCAACGCCCTGGACTTTGATGACCTTATATATCAGACTGTAAAATTGTTCAGGGAAAACAGCGATGTGCTGGAAAAATACCGGAATAGGTATAAATATATCATGGTAGACGAGTACCAGGACACCTCCACCGCCCAGTTCCGGCTGATAGACCTGCTCAGTTCCGGTCATGGTAACCTGTGTGTTGTGGGTGATGACGACCAAAGCATATATCGTTTCAGGGGCGCGACCATAGAAAATATCCTCAGTTTTGAAGAGCAGTACCCAAAGGCAAAGGTCATACGCCTGGAACAGAACTACCGTTCCACTGCCAACATACTTTCCGCCGCCAACAGTGTCATAGAAAACAACAAGGGCAGAAAGGGCAAGACCCTGTGGACCAGCGTAAAAGGTGGGGAAAAGGTAAAAATATTTCACCTGTCACGCGAAGGCGAGGAAGGCGCCAATGTGGTGTCTGTGATAGGCGAAAATGTGCGCAAAGGTGCAAAGCTGTCTGACCATGCGGTGCTGTACCGCATGAATATGCAGTCCTCCAACATTGAAAATGCCCTGGCACGCAGCGGCATACCTTACCGAGTTATCGGCGGCCATAGATTTTATGAAAGAAGCGAAATAAAGGACATAATGTCCTATATAAATATAGTTGTCAACCCCACAGACAATCTGAGACTGAAAAGAATTATCAATGTCCCGGCCAGGAAAATAGGCGCATCCACCATAAACACTCTGCAGGAGCTGGCTGACGCAAAAGGTGTCAGCATGATTGACATACTGTACAACATGTATGAATACCCTGTCCTGTCCCGCGCGCTGACACCGCTGAACAACTTTTTGCAGATATATAAAAAACTGCTGGAGCTGTACAGAAACAGCCCTATGGAAGATTTTGTGCCCAACCTTATCAACATAACCGGATACCGGAGAATGCTGGAAGAACAGGGGGACGAAGGCATGACCAGGCTGGAAAACATCGGCCAGCTGGTGTCAAACATACAGGCTTTTAAAGATGCCAACGAAGGCGCCACTCTGGAGATGTTCCTGGAGGAAGTCAGCCTGATAAGCGATATAGACAACTATGACGCCGACGCTGACAGCGTCACCCTTATGACTATCCATTCCGCCAAAGGCCTGGAGTTTCCGTATGTGTTCATAGTGGGCATGGAAGAGGGAATATTCCCCGGCGAGATGTCCAGGTACAGCCAGGAAGATATGGAAGAGGAAAGGCGCCTGTGCTATGTGGGAATAACCAGGGCAAAGAAAGAACTGTATATTTCCCACTGCGATGAAAGAATGATCTTCGGCCAGACCAGGCGACCGCTGCCTTCACGCTTTATCGACGAGATGGACAGCCGGGCCTGCCGGTTGATTGACAAGCGTCCGCAGGTGAAAAAGGTGGAACCTCTCAGCCGTGCGACGGTGGTACGCCCTGCACGCCCAATGCCCCAAAGCTCCTTTGCCGCTGCCCGGCGCCCCAAGGCTGCCGGCGGACGGAAAAAAACCTTTGCGCGGGGGGATAGGGTGGTGCATGATGTGTTCGGCACCGGTATTGTGGTAAACGCCACCCCCATAGCCAATGACACCATGCTGGAAATTGCTTTTGACAGCGTCGGCACCAAAAAGGTAATGGCCAATTTTGCCCCGGTAAAAAAAGCAGATTAACCTGATTTTAAGAATTTGTATACAATTTTTTTAAAAATAGAATGTAAAATATATAAACAGAGATAAAAGCAAAAAGAGAAATGGAGATGCAAACATGAAAGTTCAACTGATAGCCTATACCCCAAACCCTGAAAAGGTTGTGGCGGCAGCGGCAAAACTGTGCTATTCCAACGCGGAGATAGACACCCTGCTGGACGGTCTGACAGAGGAAAAAAGCCGTGAATTTGTGCAGATGCTGGCTTCTATGGGTCATGAAAGCCCCACAGAGCATGTCAGCTTTACCTTTGCAATAGAAGGTGTTTCACGCTCGCTTCTGGCGCAGATAACACGCCACAGGATAGCCTCTTACAGTGTTCAGAGCCAGAGGTATGTAAACCTTAAACAGCCGGAATTTGTCACTCCGCCGGAAATCGCTGCCGACAGCCGGTCGCTGGAACGGTTCAACAAAGCAATGGAGATGACAGCGGAAAACTATCACAATGTCACCCGGATGCTGAAGGCGGCCCACAAAGAAAAAATGATGGCCGATGGCATGGGCGAAAAAGAGGCCAACCGCGCAGCGGAGAAAAAGGCACTGGAAGATGCCAGGTTTATACTGCCCAACGCCTGCACCACAAAAATGATAGTGACCATGAACGCCCGCAGCCTGAACAACTTTTTTGCTCACCGCTGCTGCAACCGCGCCCAGTGGGAAATAAGACAGCTGGCTGACGAAATGCTGAAACTTGTTTACCGGGTGGCCCCGGCGCTGTTTGTCAAATCCGGCCCGCCCTGCGTAAAAGGTCCGTGTCCGGAAGGCAAAATGAGCTGCGGACAGATGGCCGAAATGCGCAAAAAATACGAAGAGATGAAAAAGTAGGTGCTTTATGGGCAAACTTATAGTTGTGGAGGGGCTGGACGGCTCCGGAAAAGCCACACAGGCAAAGCTTCTTGCCGAAAAACTGAAAGAAATGGGCAAGGATGTAGTTCAGGTCAGCTTTCCGGACTACGACAGCGATTCCTCTGCCTTGGTAAAAATGTATCTTTCCGGCAAATTCGGCAGCCATGCGCAGGATGTAAACGCCTATGCCGCCTCGGCTTTTTACGCGGTGGACAGGTTTGCCAGCTATAAAACCTCCTGGCAGAAAGATTATGAAAACGGGCGGATTATAATAGCTGACAGATACACCACCTCCAACGGGGTGCACCAGTGTTCCAAGCTGGAAAAGGACAAATGGGACGATTTTGTCAACTGGCTGTATGATTTTGAATACAATAAAATGGGAATACCCGCGCCGGACTGCGTGATATATCTGAATATGTCTTTGCAGGTGTCCCAAAAGCTGCTTATGGACAGGTACCACGGTGACGAAAGCCGAAAAGACATACATGAAAAAGATACAGACTACCTGGCTGTGTCCAGGCAGGCCGCGCGGTTTTGCGCAGAAAAAAGCGGCTGGAAAACCATCAGGTGCGACGACGGAACACAGCCATATACACCGCAACAGATTTCCCGGCAGGTAACGGAGAATATTTTGGAGATTTTATGATAGAATTCAAATCTATAACAACAGAGGATTTTGCCACCGTTTCCCCTATACTGAAACGGTCAGGAATAGAAAACTGCGAACATTGTTTTGCCACCATGCTGGTGTGGGCGCACAGGCATCCGGTTGAAATATCCGTGACGGAAAACACGGTGTTCATGCGCTCTGCCGGTGACAAACACACCTGGTATCTTTACCCCCGGGGAGAAATGGACCCGGTAAAGGCAATAAATCTTATAATACAGGATGCGCGGCGGCGCGAAAGCAAAATAAGCATATACGGTATTGACCGGGCCGGCGCGCAGGTCATCAAAAATAACTTTTCTGATATTTTTGATGTCACAGAGGACAGAAACGGCGCAGACTATATATACAACAGCCGGGACCTGATAAACCTTCCCGGCAAAAAATATCAGAAAAAGCGCAACCACTGTTCAAGATTTGTAAGGGAAAACCCCGATTACAAATTTATCCCCATAACCACGGAAAATGTTCAGAGAGCAAAAGATTTTGAAATTTCCTGGTGCCAAAGGTACAACTGTGACAACGGCAGGGACCTTGTCAGCGAACAGCAGGGTATAATGCAGCTGCTGAACAATTTTGACAAAATGGACCTGATGGGTGCCATGATAGAAACAGGCGGGCAGATTGTGGCAATGTCAATCGCGGCGCCGATAAACGAACGCATGGTTGATGTTATGATAGAAAAGGCATATCACGATGTAAACGGCGCATACGCTGTTATAAACAGGGATTTTGCCGCAAACTGTTTTGGAAACTTTATGTATATCAACAGGGAGGATGACATGGGTATGGAAAACCTGAGAAAAGCCAAGCTCAGTTATTATCCCTGCGAGATAAAAAGTAAATTTTTGGCACAAAGCAAATAAAAGGAGGGTTGTATGCAGTTATTGAAAGCTGCGCCGGAGGACATTCCTGCGGCAAAACGGCTGTGGACGGCCGTATTTGATGACGGAACAAAAGGATTTTGTGATTTTATATTTTCAGTTTGTGAAACCGAAAGGATTTATGTAGTCAAAGAGAACGGGCAGCTTGTCAGCATGCTGATGGCGATAGCTGACCTGCAATACAAACAACAGAAAGGCTTTTATCTTTATTCAGCCTGTACGGCGCCGGACAGCCGCGGAAAAGGATATATGAAACGGCTGGTAGATTTTGCGCTGAAGTGTGAGCAAGAGCGCGGCAACAGCTTTTGCGTGCTCAAACCGGCCAGCCGGCAGCTGTTTGGCTTTTATGCACAGCTGGGCTTTGACACGGTGATAAAAACACGCCGCAGCAGCGTGGAGATAAAAAAGAATATATGGCAAAGCGCAGACTTTGACACTGTTACCTCCGGCCGCTTTAAATCATGCCGCGAAAAGTTTTTCGGCGGAGATATGGTACATTACACGCCGAAAAGTTATGAGAAATATGCGCAGTATTTGTACACTTTCGGCGGATCAACTGCGGAAAGCGAACATGCTTTTGCGGTGTATTATAAAGAGGGTGAACATTTGGAAGTAAAGGAATTGTTTGCCCGTTCATCCCTTGACGGGATGAAGCTTTTGCAGGCCATAAGGGAAAGGGAAGGCTGCGAAAGCGCTGTCATCAGCCTGGCGGACGGTTCTGACCTGTTTTTGGGCGAGGGCAGGCTGCAGGATACCTATGCCGTAAAAGGTCTGCCCCGGGACGCTTATATCGGCTTGATGTTTGAATAGATTTGCAAATGCTGATATGATGGTGTTATAATTGATAGTATACTATTATAATCCATCATAAAAAGAGAAAGAAGTGAGGTGTTTGCAATGAGTTCTGCAGTTTCCATTGAAGAAAAACGAGAACAACGCAGAAAATTTATGCTGGAAGGTAACTTGCTGAAAGTAATTCCGGTAATAGCACTTCCCCAGGTGGTCACCATGCTTATAGACTCTTTGTATAACATGGCCGACACCTATTTTGTAAGCCAGCTGGGCAAGGCAGCCACTGCGGCCGTGGGCGTCAACGATTCGCTGATGATGATCATCAGGGCTATTTCTCTTGGTTTTGGCATGGGTGCCGCCAGCTATATTTCCAGGCAGCTGGGAGCAAAAAATCATGAAGAGGCATCAAAGGCCGCTTCCACTACCATCTTTTCAGCCATGATAGTGGTGGGAATATTTTCAATTTTTGCTTTCATATTCCGCGAGCCGCTGGTGATGATGCTGGGCGCAACACAGACAGCCAAGGAGTATTCGGTTGACTATGCCACATGGATACTGGCCAGCGCCCCTTTTACCGCAGCATCAGTGTGTCTTGCGCAGACGCTGCGTTCGGAGGGAAGTACTACATATTCTATGATAGGCTCTGTTTCCGGTTGTGTGATAAATGTATTCCTTGACCCGTTGCTTATATCAGGTATGGGCATGGGCGTTGCCGGCGCCGCAATAGCCACCGGTATTTCCAAGGTTATAACAGTCATACTTCTCATGCTGCCTTACTGGCAGAAAAAATGCGTCATTGAAGTACACCTTAAATACTTCACACCCAAAATTCCGCTTTATTCGGAAATTGCAAAGATGGGTATACCCACAATGCTGCGTACCAGCCTGATGAGCGTTTCCACAATTATTATAAACAACCTGGCAGGCGGCTTTGGCGATGCAGCTCTGGCGGCAGTTTCTGTTGCAAACAAAAGCATGCGTTTGGTTGCCAGCGCGGTTATGGGCTTTGGTCAGGGATTTTCTCCCGTCGCCGGTTTTTGCTGGGGCGCGAAAAAATACAACCGTGTCAAAAAAGCTTTTTACATCACCAGCATGATAGGTGTTGTACTGTGCGTTATCCTGGGTGTTTCGCTGTGGGTTTTTGCACAGCAGGCGATAACCATATTTTCCGATGACCCGGAAGTTTTGTCCATAGGTATGATACTGATACGCTCTCAGTGTGCCGTTCTGCCTATGCATGTGTGGGTAATGATATCCACAGGATTGTTCCAGGCGCTGGGCAAGCCTGTCCAGGCAGGTTTTCTGGGCCTTTCCAGACAGGCATTTTCACTTATTCCCTGTGTGGTAATAATGACCAAACTCTGGCAGCTTACAGGTCTGGCCCTTTCACAGGCCGCATCTGACCTGATTTCCTTCTGCTTTGCCCTTGTGCTGGTCATACCCATGATGAAAGAATTGAATAATCTTTCTCGGATAGAGGAAGTGTAAAATTTTCCATAAGGAGAAAAGGTATTGAAAAAGAAATTTTTAGTCGTAATTTTGCTGCTGGCTGTCATAGCCGGTGCGGCGGGGATTTTTGCGGTAAGAGATATAGCCGGATCCTCATCACCCGGCCAGCAGGTCAGCGTGGAAATTCCCATGGGCAGCGGTGCCAACGCCATTGCAAAAATACTTAAAGACAATGGTATAATAGAAAGTGAGCTGCTGTTCAAAATTTACACAAAGCTCAACCCGCCCCGGTCATTGCAGTACGGACAGTTTACGCTGGATTCCAATATGTCCTACTCGCGGATAATAGAAACTCTCAGTACGGTGCGGTCAAAGCGCGCCACTGTCACGGTGACTTTCCCCGAAGGCTTTACGCTGATGCAGTTTGCCCAAAGGATGGAAAACAACGGCCTGTGTACTGCACGGGAATTTATAAAAGTTGCCAACAACGGCGATTTCAGCCAGTTTGAGTTCTGGAGCAGGATAAAAGAACATGAACACAAGTTTATGAAAGGTGAAGGTTATCTTTACCCGGATACATATGAATTTTACGCAGATGACGATGTGTATAACATGGTGGAGAAAATCTATGCCAATTTCGACAGCAAAATCACTGACGAAATGTACCGGAGAATGGATGAAATAGGCATGAGTCTGGATGAGGTCGTCACCCTGGCGTCCTTTGTTCAGGAGGAAGCCGGCCATGAAGAGGACCAGCCCTATGTGGCTGCCTGCCTGCGCAACAGGCTCGAGCCCGGCTCTCCTCTGCCCAGGCTGGAATGTAATGTGTGCAGCCATATAAATGAAGAGGGCAACTATGTTTACGATTACATAGTCGCTTATTACGGCTCTGTGGAAAATGTGCCCCGGGGCATGATGGATGCGTACAATACATACTCTATAAACGGCCTGCCTCCCGGACCGATAGCAAACCCCGGCATAAGCGCCATAAAGAACACTTTGTGGCCGGCTGAAGATTTTGAGGGCTATTACTATTTTGTAACCGACCTTACCGGCAAATATTACTATGCCAAAACCTTTGAAGAACATCTGAAAAATATAGAAAAAGCGTATCGGGTAAACCGGACGCTGGATTAAGGAGCAATTATGAACAAACCGGAGCTTTTGTCCCCGGCAGGAGATATCGAGCGTTTGAAATACGCTTTTGAATACGGCGCCGATGCGGTGTACCTGGGCGCGGAAGAATACGGTATGCGTGCAGCACCGAAAAACTTTACCCTGGAACAGCTGAAAGAGGCGGTGGACATCGCCAACAGCCTGGGCAAAAAAGTATACCTGACCCTCAACACCGTCCCCACCAACGAAGAGGTGGACAGGATGCCGCGGTTTATCCGAAAAGTTGCCGAAACAGGTGTACATGCCGTTATAGTGGCGGACCTGGGCGTGCTGTCCATGGTGAAAGAAAACGCCCCGGACATGGAAATACACCTGTCAACACAGGCAGGTGTGGTAAACTATGTGACAGCCAACGCCGCATATAAACTGGGGGCCAAAAGGGTTGTACTGGCCAGGGAATTGTCTTTTGAAGATATAATCACCATCAGAAAAAACACACCGGCAGACCTGGATATTGAATGTTTTGTACACGGTGCAATGTGCATGTCTTTTTCGGGCAGGTGTCTGCTGTCCCATTACCTGACAGGACGCGACGCCAACAGGGGAGAGTGCGCTCAGCCCTGCCGCTGGCAGTGGCAGCTGACTGAAAAGACCCGCCCCGGCATGACCTATGATATAGGAGAAAATGAAGGCGGAACATATATAATGAACGCTAATGACCTGTGTATGGCGCCTTATGTGGACATGCTGGTTCAGGCCGGAATAAGCAGTCTGAAAATTGAAGGCAGGGCAAAAAGTTTTTACTATGTTGCATCTGTCACCGCCGCATACAGAAAAGCGCTGGATTCTTATTTTGAAAAGCCTGACAAATGGCTGTGCCCCATATGGACTTTGGAAGAATTGACCAAAACCAGCCACAGGAGATATTCCACAGGCTTCTATTTCGGGCCGGAAAACGCCACCCAGACAACCGATACTTCCAGCTATGTAAGGGAATGGGACCTTCTGGCAGTGGTGGAAAAATGGGAAAACGGCGTCGCTTACTGCACTCAGCGCGGAAAGCTGGAGCAGGGGGATACGGTGGAAATTTTACAGCCCGGTGCACAGACTGTCAGTGTTACACCGGCCTGGCTGAAAAACAGCGAGGGCGAGGAAATAACCTCAACCCCTCATTCCAAAATGGAATTTACAATGGACTGCCCGCGGCAGGTGCCGCCAATGTCCATCATCAGAAGAAAAGCAAAAGACTGACATTAAAAAAGCCGTATTTTATACGGCTTTTTTGTTTGGCTTTTTGTGTTTTGTCCTGATTTTGTTCCTGGCTGTTCCGTAGGCAAACCGCAATGCCAGCAACAGAACATTGGCCGCTGCCATGGTCACTGTCAGCTCTTTCAAAGCAAGAGTAACCACAAACAGCTCCATTACGGCACACGCAAAAATCAGCGGAAAATATATTATCGGAGGTATATACATTTCAGATTCTTCCCATTCCTTTTTATATACAAACGGAAAGTTCACACAGGATATTATCAGCAGCACTGCCGCCAGGCTGTTCAGAACCATTGTGATGCCGGCTATCTGTGATATGGAAAAACCGAAAACAGTGGGTATACACCCGATGACAAATATTATCGCCACTGCAACATAATATGCGCCGTACCTGTTTTGCCTGGCCAGAAAAGCCGGAAGCCACCCGTCTTTCACCCCGGCCATCACCGGTGCAGCCGAATCCACAATGCCTGCATTCATTGTGGTCAGCAGGGCAAACACCGGCCCGAAAATTATAAACAAGCTATAAAACACAGGGGAGAAAACAGCCTTTGCGGTTACTGCCAGGGTCTTGCCGGCACTTTCGGACAACGGCAGGACAGCGCCGCTGGCAAAGCCCACAGCTATATATATTACGCTTATCACTGCGCTTACGGCAATTATTGCTCTGGGGATATTCTTTTTTGGATTTTGGGCATAAGGCATGTAGTTGGCCAGGCTGGATATACCGTCGCAGGAATAGCTCAGCAGTACAACAGCTGTCAGAAAACCCTCTTTTCCGTTTAAAAACATATACGGTGAAGAAAAATCCAGGT
The DNA here is from genome assembly GCA_944386045.1 of uncultured Clostridia bacterium. Taxonomy (GTDB): domain Bacteria; phylum Bacillota; class Clostridia; order Oscillospirales; family Ruminococcaceae; genus RGIG3102. The sequence continues at coordinate 41,101 of CALWZO010000024.1, forward strand.
ATCCCGGCTGCATGTTAAGCGTACATACAATTGAAAAAAACACCAGTGCCGCCAGCAGTAACGGTGTGGCAAGGCTTTGTATCCGGCTCATGGCGTTGACCCCAAACAGATTGGCAAAACAGAACAGTGCCCATATTGCTGTGGCAATCAGCTTTCCCGGGGCACCGGGAGCAAAATCCGATATATATCCGGACAGCGCCAGGACGGCAGTCCCCCTGGCGGCCCAGTTAAGCAGGGAAGCTATGGTTATCAGTCCGCCGTATTTTTCACCGGTGCATCCGGTGATTATGGCGTATTTTCCGCCTTCTGCCTGTATGGCAGATGTGAAAAACACATAGGGGAGCTCGCGTATAAAGGACAGGGCACATGTAAAGGCAAAGGCCATCCACACCGAAAAACCGGTAACCGCCAGTGCGCTGCCCACGATGCTGACAACTCCTGCGCCTATCACATGGCCGGTGCCTATCCATACCAGCTGTGACAAAGATAATTTTTTTTCCATATTTTATTCCTCCGGGGAAAAGGTTATATTAAATTTTATTCGCCGGCAAAAAAATAATGCTCCGGCTGCTGCCGGAGCATTATTTCAGGAATACAGGATAAATTACATAAAGTATTTGTTTTCTTTGTCGGGTTTGGCAAAGCCGGCGATACATCTGTCAACCATGGCCTTGTATCCTTCACCTGCAAAGTATTTGGCATGTTTGGGACAGATTGTCACACAGCGATGACAACGCAGACACTCTGTGGGATCTTTTGCCAGCTCTTTGGGGTTTTCCAGACTGATAACGCCGTTGGGACATTTTTTGGCGCACAGTTTGCAGTTTATGCAGTCGTCTGTTGTGCTGGGACCCAAAGGCATTGAGCCGCCTTTTTCTTTATAGGGTCTGTTGCCGGGGATTGTGCCTTTCGGCAGTGCCTTTCCGTCTTTGGCGGCAACCAGTTTGATGAACTCGGCTGCGCCGGCCAGGTCTTCTTCGTTCGGGCGGCTTCCGGCTATCTCATCAGAGAAGGAATGTCTGCCAACAACAGCAGCTCCTCCCACAACAACAAAGCCTTTTTCTGTCATGAGGTCTTCCATTTCAACAACAGTGTCGTCAAAATCCCTGTTTCCGTATGTACCTACAACAACACAGGGGGTGTTGTCACCTTTGAGGGCGTTCAGGTATTCCAGGCAGATGGTGGGTACTCTGCCGCCGTATATCGGCAAAGAAAGGATGACAAAATCGTCCGGACCAAAGGACGGTGCTTTTGCCGGGTCCCTGTCGGCAGGCAGTGTGAAATCGTATTCAACCATCTCTTTGTCCAAAGCTTTGCCCATTGCCACAGCATATTTTTTGCTGACATTTGTGGCGCTGAAATAAACCAGGCTGACTTTTTTGATTTCCATAACAAAATCTCCTTTTAGAATAAATTTACAGGTGCGTTTTTACCTTGTCTAACATTATATCAACAGCCTGATGTAATGTCAATCATTACATCATATTTTTAAGCTGGTTTCTGCAAATTTATTACAAAAAGAAGAGTGCCTGCAATCCGGTTTTCAAATTTTTTCAGCAAGGTATTTGTCCTTGAAAATCTTTGCCTTTGAAAGCCAGAAGTCCGGCTCTCGCTGACCGCTGCGGCGCTTTTTGCTGTTGTACCGGCCGTTCATATTCAAGGTAAAACGGCTTTTTTTTAATTTTTCGGTACAGCATATATACAGATTGTCTTTTGGGGCAAACAGCGCAAAGGGCGCCCGGTTTTCGTACCAGAAATCAAAAAATACAAAAACATCTCCGTCTTTTTCTTCCCGGACACGGCTTATTGCATCGGCTGCCCGTGCGCGGCTTATATCTTTCAGGAAAATGTTCATATTGCGGCAGACCGACAGCTTTTCTGCCACTGCCTGGGTCCTGTCTGTGTCCAGGCATCCGGCCATGTCATCCAGGTTCTTTTTCAGCAGTATGGCGGCTGCTTCGGAATATGCCTTCCTGGCCATGTACACCTTTCTCTGTATATCCATCACAAATATCACCTCGATTTATTATATTAAGCAAGGTGACGGTTTGTCAGTTTTATTGTGAAAATTTACAATGGGAAATAGTATTTTTATAAAAATTTGTGCAATTGTTTGAAAAAACTTTTTAAATTATTTTATACTTGTAAAAATGGCGGTTTTGGTTTATTATTAGAAATATAGAAATTAAATTTTCTGGAGGATTTTTAATTATGGCAAAAATTTTGGTTGAAACATCAGCAAGACATATTCATCTTACACAAGAGCATGTTGATATACTTTTCGGTGCCGGCCACCAGCTTACAAAGAAAAAAGACCTTTCTCAGCCCGGTCAGTTCGCCTGCGAAGAAAGAGTTACAGTTGTAGGCCCCAAAAGAGAGCTGGCAAATGTGTCTATTCTCGGCCCCGTCAGAAAGGCTTCTCAGGTAGAGCTGTCCCTGACAGACGCCCGTTCCATCGGCATCACAGCCCCTGTAAGAGAGTCCGGTGACATTGCCGGTTCAGCTCCCTGCAAACTGGTTGGACCTGCCGGTGAAGTTGAACTGACAGAGGGTGTTATCGCTGCAAAAAGACATATACATATCACTCCCGAAGATGCTCAGAGCTTTGGTGTTGCTGACAAAGAAATCGTAAAGGTTAAAATCGATTCTGACGGCAGAAGCCTGATCTTTGATGATGTTGTTGTAAGAGTAAGCGCTTCTTACGCAACAGCAATGCACATCGACACAGACGAATCCAACGCTTGCGGCGGTGCAAACAGCGGCGAAATTGTAAAATAATATTCAAAGCATAAAAGGGCGCCTTTGGGCGCCTTTTTTATTTGCAAAAGATATTGAATTATTTTTTGCAATGTGGTATATTATAATAGTTGTATGGACAGTGCTATTTTACGGTGTTGTCAGATATGCAGAGAAAGCCGGCACGAGGGCAGGCTGTGAACCATGTCAGGTGGGGAACCAAGCAGCATTAAGCAGATTCTCCCTGCGATGCCCAAGTTTTCTCTGCATATGTGATAATTCCTGCGCTTTAAAGCGTAATATAGCCTGTCCTGTTTTAAAATAAGGAGGAGAACATATGCACATAGCTTTGTACAGAAAATACAGACCAAAGACTTTCAGCGAAGTTATAGGCCAGAAATATGTTGTCCGGGCGCTGAAAAATCAGGTGGCGGAAGGCAAGATAGGCCACGCCTTTATTTTTACGGGCACCAGGGGAACAGGCAAGACCAGCTGCGCCAAAATATTTGCCAAAGCGGTGAACTGCCTGCATCCGGTAAACGGCGAGCCCTGCCTTGAATGTGAAGTGTGCAAAGGTATAGAAAACGAATCGATATTTGATGTCACAGAAATGGACGCGGCGTCCAACAACTCTGTCGAGGACATCAGGGATGTGCTGAACGAGGTGAACTACCTGCCTGTAATGGCCAAATACCGCGTTTATATCATCGACGAAGTTCACATGCTGTCCACGCCGGCTTTCAATGCTTTGCTGAAAACACTGGAAGAGCCACCGGCCCATGTTATATTTATACTTGCCACAACCGAAATACACAAAGTGCCGGCCACAATTCTCTCCCGCTGTCAGAGGTACGATTTTACCAAGCTGACTATAGACGAGATCGCCGGAGCACTGCTGGATATTGCCGGCAAAGAGGGAATAGACCTTACCGAGCCGGCCGCAAAGCTGATAGCTTCCCTCTCTGACGGGGCTATGCGCGATGCCAACTCCATACTGGAAACCTGTATTGCCGGCAGCCGAAGGATAGACGAAGACCTGGTGGCAAACATAACCGGAGTATCCAGGGAGAATGATATATTTGATTTTGTCCGGCGGCTGTCGGATATGAACGCCGCCCTGTCTCTGCAAAAGCTTATGGAGCTGACAGCTGCCAGCGTTGACCTGAAAAGGTTGTGTGAAGAGCTGATAAGCCATTTTACCGGACTTTTGGTGGCGTCCCTGAACGGCAGCACAGCACAGCTGCTGAATGTGTCACAGGAAAAATTTGACAGAATGCGCGCCCAGGCACAAAGCCTGCCGGCGGATTTTATATCATCAGCCATTTCACGGTTTTCTTCTGCGCTGGAAAATATTTCCAAAGGACAAAACCCGAAAGTGGCTATGGACATAGCGGTTTACAGCCTTTGTTCCGGCATGACGCAGACCGCAATGCGGCCAAGGCAGGCAAGGCCTGCGCCTTCCGTTTCCTCAAGGCCGCGGCCCAGGGCGCAGCAGGCACCGGAGCGGCGGGAAAAGCCGGTAAATCAGCGGCCTAAACAGCATACTGCACAGCCGGTTCAGACGCCGCAGGCCCCGGTTTCGGATATGCCTGTGGAATTTGAGCAGTGGCAGCAGGTTATAGACGAAATAGCCGATGTGGATATACCTTTACATTCTTTCATAAAGAACAGCCGGGCATGGCTGTACGGCGGAGTTGTATATATAAAAGGCAATGAAAGCCTGAATAAATACATCCGCGAAAACAAGGATGTGAATGCCATTATAAAAAAGGCAATCGCAAAGGTATGCGGCAGGGTGTATAATATAGGCGGGTTTAAAAACATCGCCCATATGTTCCGGCAGGAACAGCACAGTAGTTTGGATGACATTCTGGCTTTGCGCGAGCGCGGAGTACAGGTGGATATAAAAGATTAAAATTGATTTTAAGGAGAAATATAATGAAAGCAAGATTACCCCAGGGAATGGGCGGCGGCCCGCAGAATATGAACCGGATAATCAAACAGGCCCAGAAAATGCAGGATGACATGAAAGCACTGCAGGACAGGCTGGATATGACCGAGTACACAGGTGAAAGCGGATCCGGTCTGGTAAAGGCTGTGGTAAACGGCAAACATGATGTTGTCAGTGTAAAAATTGACCCCAACGCCATAGACCCGGATGACATAGAAATGCTGGAAGACCTTATTGCCGCGGCAGTAAACGATGCTGTGTCAAAAGCAAAGGCTGAAGGCGAAGCCGAGATGGCAAAAATTACAGGCGGCATGAATGTGCCGGGCATATTCTGATATGGCCGGATACAACGCAGAGCCTTTGGAAAGACTGATATCCAACTTTTCCAGGCTGAATGGTGTGGGACGCAAGGGCGCCACAAGGATGGCTTATCAGGTGCTGTCCATGGATGAGGAAAGCGCAAAAGAGTTTGCCCGGGCGATACTTGATGTCCACACAAAAATAAAAAGATGCCCTGTATGCCAAAATTTTACCGACAGGGAAATATGTCCGATATGTTCTTCTGACAAAAGGGACAAAAGCACGATATGTATCGTGGAAAGCCCCAAAGATGTGGCTACCTTTGAAAAAACAAGAGAATATAAAGGATTATATCATGTCCTGCACGGACTGATTTCGCCCATGGACGGAATTACAGCGGAACAGCTGACTGTAAAGGAACTGCTGTCCAGGCTTTCGGACGGGCAGGTAAAGGAGGTTATCATGGCCACCAGCCCCACGGTGGAGGGGGAAACAACGGCCATGTATATATCCCGACTTATAAAGCCTTTGGGAGTGAAAGTGACCAGGCTGGCCTATGGCCTGCCGGTGGGCGCCTCCCTGGAATACGCGGACGAAGTAACACTGTACCGCGCATTGGAAGGCAGAAGAGAAATGTAAGCAAGGCGCGGCACTGCCGCGCTTTTTTGTTTTTCGATGTAAAACATTTGTATTGAATATTATGTAAAATGTATATTGAAAAAATGCAAAAATTGTCATATTATAGTAATTGATAATGTATAAACTTTCTTTGTAACGATTTGACAACGAGGTGGAAATATGGCTAAAAAGTTTTTGCTGGTAGACAGCGATGTGTTGCCGGATGTGTTTTTGAAGGTTGTGAAAGCCAAAGAACTTCTTGCGGCCGGGCAGGCGAAAAATCTTTCTGCTGCGGCAAAAGAAGTAAACATATCCAGAAGCGCCCTGTACAAGTATAAAGACAGGGTTTTTGATGTAAGCGAGACAAAAACGGTGGTTGCCGTTCATGTGGTTTTGCTTGACGAGTTGGGCGCGCTGCAAAATCTGCTGCAAATAATAGCCAAAAACAATATAAGCATAGTAACCATAACACAGGCGGCCCCGGTGGACGGCACAGCGGCAGTTTCCCTTACCCTGAAGGTAAAAGATATGGTCGGTGATGTGGACTCCCTGGTGGAAGAGATGAGAAGGCAGTCTTTTGTGGTTGCTGCAAAAAGGATAATGCGGGATATTTAAGATGGCTTTTGTTGTAAAGTATGTTGATAATTGTGCCGAAAACAATGCGGATGTTTTTGCCCTGTGCGCTGAAGATCTGGAAAACGACAGCAGGGTTGTTTTGGTTTGCGCCAAAGAATTTGCCCCCAGATATTACGGCACAGGAATAAAAATTCTGTATAATTATACCGAACTCAGCCGGTGTGATGACAGCATAGTGCTGCTGGTTGCCGGCAGCAGACGGCGGGAGGCCGCTGTGGAATGCGCCAATGCCCTGTACGGACGGGAATGCCATGTTTATATAAAAAATGACGGGTTGTTTACAGCCGATCCCTCCACCAATCCCTTTGCAAAAAGGATTGAGAAAATTGATTATGACGAGGCGCTGGAAATCTGTTCCTGCGGCTATAATGCCATCAGCCGGGACATGGTGGAACTTGCCAAAAAGTACGGCGTGGAAATACATCTGAAATCCTACCTGCTGCCATCAGGGAAAGGGACAGTGATAAAAGAAGTCCTGGGAATGGGCTCGGCTTTGGTAAAAGGAGTTATAAAAGAGCCGAATATATGTATAATATCCCTTGTGGATATACCGGACATAAAAGGCATATCTTACCAGATTTTTCAGGCTATCAGCGATGCGGGCATAGTGGTTGATATAATATCCCTTCCGGCCTCTTCCTACGGCAAACAGGACATAAGCTTTACCATCGGCAAACAGGACAAACTGAAAGCAGAAAGAATTTTAAAACAAAAGCAAAACCGGCTGGGATTTACACAGCTGGTGATAAATGACAATGTGGCCAAAATATCTGTGGTTGGCGCAGCGCTTCAGTCCAGCCGCGGCGTGGCTGCGTCGGTGTTCAAAATACTTTACGAAAACGATATCAGCCTTCGACTGATAAACACCAGCGAGATAAAAATATCGGTTGTAATCGACAAAGAGCTGTCTGATCTGGCAGTACAGAAAATTCACGAAGTTTTCATTGATTAGGCTCAAATGAGCCTTTTTAATTTATCTGATATGTGGTAATATTATATATTAGGTAAATTGTAATTAAATTTTTTATATAAACCAGGTGAAATGATGAAAAGAGAACAAATTGCTCCGAATGTGTTTCTTACTCAGCTTCCGAATGAAAAGTTCAAACGCAACAGGCTGAGTATAAACCTTATAGTGCCCAACGCAAAGGAAAAGGCCACTATGTATGCTCTTCTTCCGGGATTGCTGGAAAGGGCTTACCGGGATTACCCTACAATGCAGGAATTGTCCAGAAAACTTAACCGCATGTACGCGGCACAATTGTCCGCCACCACCTCGGTCATCGGTGCAAACCGCTGTATGAGATTTACGGTCCAGGGCATAAAAAATGAATACTGCCTTGCCGGTGAAGACCTGCTGTCGGAAATGTGCGATGTATTGCTGGGTGTGATATTCCGCCCATGCTTGGAAAACGGCGCATTTATACCGGAATGGCTGGAAGTGGAAAAGTTCAAGCTGAAAGAAGAAATAGAAGGCGAAATAAACGACAAACGCGGATACTGCATTAAAAATGCCCGCAGAAAGTTTTTCAAGGACAGCCTCAACGGTGTGGAAAGGCTGGGATATATAGAAGAAATAGACGATATAACGCCACAGAAGCTGTACGATTGTTATAAAGAACTGCTGGATACAGCCGTGGTGGAAATATATATAACCGCCAACAACCGGAAGACAGTAAAGGAAAAGCTGGTGTCGGCCTCTGCCTTTGAAAGAAGCGCCAGCGCCGCAATACTGCCCATAACAGTTGAAGAGTGTACAGATGTTGCCAGCCACACAGAGTGCATCAACACTACACAGGGTAAAGTGTGCCTGCTGTATACCACACGCAGAAAGCTGACAGAAGATGAAAGGTATCACATGCTGGTGGCCAGCGCGCTGTACGGCGGCACTGCTTCCTCCAGGCTTTTCAAAAATGTAAGGGAAAAGCAGAGCCTTTGTTACTACTGCGCGGCCGGCTTTAACGCCTTTACCTCATCCCTCAGCGTGGACTCCGGTGTGGAACATCAGAACACCGACCGCACCATTCAGGCGGTCCAGGACGAACTGGATCGGATGATAGACGGTGAAATCAGCCGGGAAGAAATTCTGGAAACCAAACTGATAATAAAAAATAATCTGAAAGCCAATTATGACGGACTTCACGGCCTGGAAGCCTGGTATTTGAATGAAGCCATAAGGGGAACGGGTTTTACCCCGGAACAGGTTATGGAAAAGGTGGATAAAGTTACAGCCCGGGATATCAAAAATGTGCTTAAACTTTTAAATCTGAATGTAGTTTACACAATATCAAAATAGAGGTTGATTATGTCAGAGATAAAAAATAATGTTTTGAATGAAAGTTATCAGGTGGTCCGGACGGAAAACGGCCCGCTGGTGGCTTGCTATACAATGCCGGGGTATAACGCGGTTCATGCCGTGTTTGCCACCAACTTTGGCTCGGTGGACAGAAGCTTTGTGATGAACGGCAAAAAATATGATATTCCGGCCGGTGTGGCCCATTTTCTGGAACATAAGATGTTTGAAAACGAAGACGGAGACGCCTTTGACAAATATGCCAGAACCGGCGCCAATGCCAACGCCTTTACCAGTTTTGACAAAACCTGCTATATATTCACCGCCACAGACAATGTGGACGAATCTCTGGATATACTGCTCAGTTTTGTCACAACACCGTATTTCACCCCGCAGACAGTGGAAAAAGAGCAGGGGATAATCGGACAGGAAATAAAAATGTATGACGACAGCGCCAACTGGCGCCTGCTTTTCGGGGTGCTGGAAGGTCTGTATCAAAAACATACAGTAAGGGACGATATAGCCGGAACGGTGGAAAGCATATCACAGATAACAGACAAAATGCTTTACGATTGTGCCAAGGCGTTTTATTCTCCGTCACAGATGCTGTTGTCCGTGGCAGGCAATATAACCATGGACAGGGTGCTGGCAGCCTGCGAAAGGGCCGGGTTCAAGGCTGATGAATTACAGGTGAAAAAAATCAGCCAGGAAGAGCCGGACGAAATCAACTACCGGAGCAAAACCATACAGATGCCGGTATCTGTTCCTCTTGTGGCTGTGGGCTATAAGGAAAAAATGTCAAACCCGGTGACTACAAAAGAGGCTATCGCCGGAAACATTATAATGGATATTCTCACCGGCTCCACCAGCAAACTGTTCAACAAACTTTACGATCTCAACATTGTAAACGGAACTTTTGAAGGTGAAATTTTTTCCGGTGATGACTACTACGCCTCAATTATTTCAGGCGAAACAGCACATCCGGAAAAGCTGATAGAAGAAATTCAGAACGCGGTTGATACGCTGAAAAAAGAAGGGATCAGCCGGGATGACTTTATCATATCAAAAAATCATATGTACGGCAGTATGATAGTAGATTTTGAAAATGTGGAGGAAGTGGCCACAAATATCGTGGTTTCGCACTTTAAAGGCGAAAATATCTATACGCCGCTGGAAACCTTAAGCAAAATAACATTGGAAGATGTCAACAGCCAGCTGCAAAAAATGTTCAGAGATGACAGGTGCACAATTTTTACCGTGATGCCTTTGGAGAATGAGGATGATAAATAATATTCAATTTCCGCGCCTGGGGCTGGAATTTACAGTCAACAGGGTTGCTTTTTCAATTTTTGGCCTGGATATATACTGGTATGGTCTTATTCTGACCGGCGGTATGCTGGCGGCGGTCCTGGTGTCTTTCTATCTGGCAAAGAAGCTGGATATTGATACCGATAAAATGCTGGATGTAATCATGGTCGGCGGCATTATGGGCGTGGTCTGCGCCAGGGCCTATTATGTGGCTTTTGCACCTTTTGAATACAACAGCCTGTGGGATATGATAAATATCAGGGACGGCGGCCTGGGAATATACGGCGGCGTTATCGGCGCTTTTGCTTTCGGCTGGCTGGCCTGCCGCTGGAGAAAACTGGACTTTCTCAATATGGCCGATATAACAGGCGTCTGCCTTCTGCTGGGTCAGGGTATCGGACGCTGGGGGAATTTTGTAAACCAGGAGGCTTTCGGCACCAACACAGACGGACTTTTCGGAATGATAAGCGAAGGTACAACAGCCTATCTGCAAAGGACGGCCTCGTACCTTGCGTTACAGGGAATAACAGTGGACCCGTACGCCCCGGTACACCCCACATTTTTATATGAATCCGTGTGGTGTCTTGTGGGATTTGCAGTCTTGATGCTGTATTTCAACAAAAGAAAGTTCAAAGGCGAGCTGATCTTAATTTATGCTGTCTGGTACGGCATAGGAAGATTTGTCATAGAAGGTCTGCGCACAGACAGCCTGGAAATAATTCCCGGTCTGAGGACATCTCAGGTGGTTGCGCTGGTGTCTGTGGCTGTGGGCGCGGCTGTGCTTATATATAATTACATCAGGTTAAAAAAGGCGGGCAGTAAAGATGTTGTCAACGGATAAAATAATAAGCGGCAAGGAAGTGGCCGCAAACATAAAACAGCAGGTAAAGCGGGATGTGGAAAAGCTGAACCGGCAGGGAATTTACCCCAAGCTGAGCGTTATAATGGTCGGTGAAGACCCGGCCAGCATGGCTTATGTAAAAGGAAAACACAAAGACTGTGCCGAGTGCGGCATTATTTCAGAGAACATAACATTTCCCGACAGTATAACACAGCGGGAACTGCTGCGGGAGATAGAAAGACTGAATGCAGACAGCACAGTGCACGGTATACTGGTGCAGCTGCCATTGCCGAAACAGATTGATGAATACGCGGTCATAAACGCAATATCCCCTTCAAAGGATGTGGATGGTTTTACCGCGGTAAATGTGGGAAACCTCAACATAGGCAAGGACTGTTTTGTCCCCTGCACCCCCCAGGGCTGTATTGATATGCTGGACCGGGCGGGCGTGGACCTTATGGGCAAAGATGTGGTGGTCATCGGCCGCAGCAACATTGTCGGCAAGCCGGTGGCAACACTGGTGCTTAAACGCAGTGCCACAGTCACCATATGCCATTCCAGGACACAGAACATAGCCGACAAAACCAGAAATGCCGATATAGTGATTGTCGCAGTGGGCAAAGCCGGTTTTCTCACCGGTGACATGCTGAAACCCGGCGCAGTTGTGATAGATGTGGGCATAAACCGCGGCCGGGACGGAAAACTTTGCGGTGATGCCGATTTTGCCTCATGTATTGATGTGGTTTCCAAAATAACCCCCGTGCCCGGAGGCGTGGGTCTGATGACCAGGGCAAACCTGCTTAAAAACACCGTAAAAAGCGCACAGAATATAGGAAAATAGCATATTTATCGTTGACATTTGACAGTTTATATGGTATCATTATTTAGCCGCATGTAGAGGGTACATAAGACGCCGCAGGGCGCACCCGGTTCAGCGAGCCCTAAATAATGAGAGGATTAAAAATGAAAGCAGTATTTGTTACCGGTGGCAAACAGTATTCAGTTTGCGAAGGCGATGTAGTATACATCGAAAAACTCAATGCACAGGCTGACGAAACAGTTACTTTTGAAGAAGTATTGTTCGTAGGCGAAGGTGCAGACGCAAAGTTCGGCACACCCGTTGTTGAAGGTGCTAAAGTTGAAGCCAAAGTTGTTAAAAACGGCAAAGGCAAAAAACTGAACATCATCACTTACAAACCCAAAAAAGGTTCCGCAAGAAGAATGGGTCACAGACAGCCGTACACCAAAGTTGAAATCACTAAAATAGTTGGTTAATTTTCTAAGGGAGGAATTGAATAATGGCACATAAGAAGGGCGTTGGTTCTACCAAGAACGGTCGTGATTCCGAGTCAAAAAGACTTGGCGCAAAAAGAGCAGATGGCCAGGTTGTAAAAGCCGGCAACATCCTCGTTCGTCAGAGAGGCACTCATATTCACCCCGGTGAAAATGTAGGCCGCGGCAGCGATGATACATTGTTTGCTCTTGTAGACGGTACAGTTAAATTTGAAAGACTGGGCCGTGACAAAAAACAGGTAAGCGTTTACGCAAAATAAGATAAACAACCAACCCGAGCTTACACCAAGTTCGGGTTTTGTTTTTGAAATCAAGATGTATTCCCTTTATGCAAACGGGAAATACTTTTATAATACAGACAACTTTTTATTACGAAAGGAAATGTTGCAATGGCTATTCAATTTGTGGATACCGCCAAAATATATGTCAAAGCCGGTAACGGCGGCAACGGCGCGGTGGCTTTTCACCGTGAAAAATATGTGGCTGCCGGCGGCCCGGACGGCGGAGACGGGGGCAAAGGCGGAGATGTTATCTTCCGCGGCGAGCGCAACCTGTCCACACTGATGGATTTCAGATACAAAAGAAAATATGTGGCCCAAAACGGCGAAAACGGCCGTGGTGCCAACCAGTCCGGCAAAGCGGCGGAAAACCTGATTGTCAAAGTGCCCATAGGTACCGTTGTGAAAGAGGCCAACAGCGGCCTGGTAATTGCAGACATATCACAGGAAGGTGACTATGTTATAGCAAAAGGCGGCAAGGGCGGCCTGGGTAACCAGCATTTTGCCACACCCACCAGGCAGATACCAAATTTTGCCAAACCCGGTTTCAAGGGCGAGGAATTTGAAGTAATACTGGAACTGAAACTTATCGCTGATGTGGGGCTGATAGGTTTTCCCAATGTGGGCAAATCCACACTGATATCAACCATATCTTCCGCAAAGCCCAAAATCGCCAATTACCACTTTACCACACTTTCACCGGTGCTGGGGGTTGTAAGAGTGGACGAGGAAGCCTCTTTTGTGGCGGCTGATATTCCCGGTATCATTGAAGGCGCCAGTGAAGGCGTCGGCCTGGGACACGACTTTCTGCGCCATGTGGAACGCTGCCGCCTGCTTTTGCATGTGGTGGATGTGTCCGGCAGTGAGTACCGCGACCCCATAGAGGATTTTAAACTGATAAACAAAGAGCTGGTTTCATTCAGCGAGGAACTGTCAAAACGCCCACAGATTGCCGTGGCGAACAAAGCCGATATAGCGGACCGGGAGCAGATAGAAAGATTTAAGGAATTCTGCCGGCAGCAGGGAATACAGCTGTTTGTGATTTCTGCGGCCACAAGGCAGGGCTTGGACGGCCTGGTGCAGACTGTTTACAACGAACTGCAAAAGTTGCCGCCGGTAACCATTTATCAGCCGGAATTTGTACCTGCTTCACAGGCGGTTGACGGCAACCGGTTTGATATATTCAGAACAGATGACGGCGCCTTTAACATTGATGCGCCGTGGCTGGTGGATATACTCAACACCTCAAACATTGACGACTATGCCAGCTTGCAGTATTTCCAGAGAAGACTGCGTGACAGCGGTATAATAGACCGCCTGGAGGAAATGGGCGTCAAGGAAGGCGACACCATACGCATAGAAGATTTTGAGTTTGATTATGTAAATTAAGGAGTTATATGGTCGATATAAAAGAGCAGTCACCGCTGTCGCTGGCCTTTGTGGGTGACGCGGTGTACTCATTGCTTATCAGGGAACATCTGGTCACTTCCAAAAGATACACAATCAGCAAGCTTAACAGCATAACAGTCCAGTATGTCAGCGCAAAGGGACAGTTTGCCGCGATGGAAATTATTTCCCCGCTATTGACAGAGCAGGAGGCAGCCGTATACAAAAGGGGACAGAACTCCTCCAAAGCCAGCGTTGCAAAGCATGCTTCAGCCCGGGAATACCGCGCTTCCACCGGCTTTGAATGTCTTGTGGGATACCTGCATCTCACCGGTCAGCATGACAGAATAAATCAGCTTGTTGGTGAAATTATCGAAAAAATGCCTGTAAATTTGTGAAGTTGAATAACAATTTTGGTAAAAGTATTGAAATTACTGCGCATAAATGGTACAATTAACACAAATTTGATATTTATGGGTGATTAGTGAAATGATAAGTTTAAACAGTCGCCAGATTGAATTTGCGACGGTTATCCGGGATTTGATAAGAAACGAAAAAGTTCAGCAGATGGAATACATAAAACATCATGTTGGCGGAGTTTCCTGTTTGGAACACAGTATTTTTGTGGCATACCTCAGTTTTGTTATATGCAAAAAACTGAACCTGGACGCAGCTGCGGCAGCCCGCGGCGGACTGCTTCACGATTTGTATCTGTGCGATTGGAACAAAGAGAATGTCAGCAGGATAAGAAGGCTGTTCATTCATCCTCAGCTTGCATTGAAAAATGCCAGCGAAACATTTGCCATAACCAATGTGGAAAAGGACATTATCGAAAATCATATGTGGCCTCTTACCATAAGCAAAATACCCCATCACCGCGTCAGCGCCATTGTCAGCCTTGCAGATAAAATCTGTGCTACTTTGGAAATGTGCGGTGTGTACGCCAAAATGAAAACACGCAGAAGACTGTACAATTTCAACAGCAGATACTCGTACGCAATATAAAGCAATATAAAAGAAATACCGCGCTTTCAGCGCGGTATTTTTTATTGCTGTTTTTTGTCTTTCAGAAATTCTGAGTACATGGCTGGGGTGTCAGTTATTATTCCCAGCACACATTTAAAGATGTCGCCGCCGTTTAAAACAAACTGCTGGGCGGCATATTTGGCTGTTTTTTCGTCCGGCATCGGGATTTCCATGGAAAAAATGGAAAATTTATCATCATCTATGGAGCATTTCAGGAAATAATTTCCGTCGGATGACTGATATATATCTGTTTTGTTCTGCTTTTTCAATGCCTCATACTGAAGCAGGGAAACCGCCATTCTGTAGGCGTATCTTTTCACCGTTGCCGAAACGGTGCTTTCCAGCTGCCGTGCTATTTCGCGGCCTTCCCGTGTTATGGAAAAGCCTTCGCTGCTTTCTGTGACAAATTTCTGTTCTATAAGATGGGACAGGGCGTTTTGCATTTCAAAATAATTCACCAGCTCCTGGCCGCAGACACATTCTATCAGTTGGTTCTGGGTTATGGGCCGGTTAAGGGCAGACAGCAGGTAGCAAAGCAGTATTTTTATCTCTGTCCTGTCTGTCAGCCCTCCCAGCCTTACTCCTGCGTTCAAACCGTTGTTGTCCATAATACACACCTCCCTGGATACTATAATATAATACTATTTTTGTTTTTCAAAGTAAAGTATGCACTTGTAAAACTTATCATAATGTGATAATATCAAAATATAATATTTTGGAGGTATAAACATGAAACTTTTTATCGATACAGCCAATGTTGACGAAATCAGAAAAGCCAATGACCTGGGTGTTATATGCGGTGTTACAACCAACCCGTCCCTGATCGCCAAAGAAGGCAGAGATTTCAAGGAAGTTGTTCAGGAAATCACCACCATTGTGGACGGTCCCATATCCGCAGAGGTAGTCAGCATGGAAAGTTCCGGCATGGTGGAAGAAGCACTGGAACTGATAAAAATTCATCCCAATATAGTTATCAAAATCCCTATGTGCGAAGAAGGTCTGAAAGCCACAAAAGTTCTTTCAGCCAAAGGCATAAAGACAAATGTTACACTTATCTTTTCAGCGGCACAGGCTTTGCTGGCTGCCAGGGCAGGCGCAACCTATGTAAGCCCGTTTGTGGGCAGACTGGATGACATCGGTCAGGAAGGTGTTAACCTTATTTCCGAAATCCGGGAAATCTTTGCCGTTCACGACATACCCACACAGATAATCGCGGCATCCATCAGAAACCCGATTCATGTCACATCCTGTGCGGCGGCAGGTGCTGATATAGCCACAGTGCCTTACAAAATTATCATGCAGATGATAAAACATCCCCTTACAGACTCCGGAATTGAAAAATTTTTGAAAGACTGGGAAACTGTACCCAAAAAATAATAAAAAGCGGGCATTGCCCGCTTTTTATTTTAAATCATTATCTTAATTTTATATAATAAAAGCTCGAGTATATATAATTTTATGTTAAAATATGTATATTGTATGCAAAAAAGGTTGACTTTTGTATACAAAAGTACTATATTTTAATGTGCTAATTTGCTTACAAGATAATAATTTTCATCAGCGGCATCTCGTGTATGTGGAACATGTTTCAGATATGCGGCTTTTTTTGCGCTTTTTTTGCGCATTACAAATATTGCCGGATTGGATGTACGCCAATCAAATACAAAATATGTCAAAAATATATCAAAACATGCTGAATGATGTACAAAAAATTATTTCTTGTTGCGGGTTTTGTGGAACATTTTATAGGAAAGAAGAGGAGCGGACTATGTACATTTTATTGTTTTTGCTTTGGGTTGCCCTCAACGGCAAACTTACGGCAGAGATAGCTGTTTTTGGTGTATTTATCGCCGGAGGCGTCTATTGGTTTATGTGCAAAAATCTGGAATACGACCCGAAAAACGATATAAGAATGGTGAAAAATTCTTTCAGGGCGATAGTTTACATAATTGTATTGTTTACTGAGATAGTCAAATCCAGCATCGCCGTAATGAAGATTGTTTTCTCAAAAAGCGTTGATATTCAGCCGCAGATCGTATTTTTCGAAGTGCCGCTGAAAAGTGAATTCCTGCTCACTGTTTTGGCAAACTCAATCACTCTTACACCGGGCACCATAACCGTTGATGTAAAGGACAACCATTTTTGTGTTCACGCATTGGATTACACTTTGGCACAGGGGTTTGAAGATTCGGTTTTCGTACGATTGCTTATGAAAATGGAGGACAAAGAAGATGATAAATCAGCGGTATGAGTATTTTCTTATAGGCGCCATGTGCCTTTTGGCCATTATAGCTGTTGCTTACCTGGTAAGGGCTATAATAGGACCGCATTTTTCTGACAGGATACTGGCAATAAACTCCATAAGCACCATAATAATTCTTATTATTTGCGCTATTTCACTGATACAAGGGGAAAATTACATCGTTGATATTGCGCTGATATATGCAATGCTGGGGTTTGTGACAGTTGTCATTGTGTGCAAAGCTTACCTTAGAAGCCATAACAAGGACAGGGCCAATGACCTGGTCAATCTGAGAGGAGGCAAAAAAGATGATCAGATATCTGATTAGTGCCGCGTGCATTATTTTTGGCATTGTTGTTATCGCCAGTGCCATGGTCGGCAACTACCGCTTTGGATATGTGCTTAACAGGATGCAGGTAGGTGCCACAGCAGATACACTGGGTGCATTTTTTGTTATTTTCGGTCTTGTAATAGCCAGCGGTTTTACCGTTATCAGCCTGAAATTGTGTATAATGATAGGTTTTCTTTGGTTTGCAAACCCTGTTGCATCACATTTTCTGGCCAGAACCGAGATTATATCCAACGAAAATATTCTGGATGAAGTGGAGGTAGTTTCAAATGATAATCTTTGAATCAATACTTATCACTTTTATGATAGTATGCGCGATAGCTGTTTCCTGCACAAAGAATTTGCTGTCCAGCGTAATTATATTTATGTCTTACAGCCTGATAGCCAGTGTAATCTGGCTGCTTTTGCGCTCACCTGACCTGGCTGTTACAGAAGCAGCTGTAGGCGCAGGCGTTACCAGCACACTGTTTTTCATAACATTGAAAAATGTAAACAAACTGTATGAAGAAGGGGAGGGTGAAGATGAGCAGGATTAAAGATGCACTTAAAAAATTTGCAGACGGTGATTTTATCATAACCACCAAAAGAAAGAAAAATCCGCGGCGCAGACCTTCCACACACCATGAAGCGACCCTGAAGGAAAGATATGTTGTATGGCACGAGGAAAAAGCGCGGTCATTCTTTAAGGGTATGTATATATCCGCCAGCGTTTTTGTATGTCTGACATTGATAGGCATACTGCTGATAACCGTTTCATTCCTGCCGCCATTCGGCAACCCTTCCAACCCGGTAAACAACGAGGTAAGCGAAAGGTATATCGAAAAAGGCCTGGAAGAAACCGGTGCAGTCAACATTGTTTCCGGCATGATACTGGACTACCGTGCATTTGATACATTCGGCGAAAGCCATGTGCTTTTCACGGCGGCCACAGGTGTTATGCTGCTGATGAGAAAAAAGAAAAAGGGCAAAGAAGAAACAGACAAGTTTTCACCCAGGCGTGACCCGATAGTAAAGAATGTGGCAAAATATATAATACCTTTCCTGCTGGTATTCGGTATTTACATTGTACTTAACGGCCATATATCTCCCGGCGGCGGTTTCTCCGGCGGAGCTATAATGGGCGCCAGCCTGATTTTGTATTCTTCTGCTTACGGTTACAGAAAGATAAACAAAATAATAACCGAAAAATTTGTAAAAAGAGTTACCTTTGTATCACTGCTGTTTTACGCCTGCGCCAAAGGATATTCTTTCTTTACCGGTGCAAACCATCTGCCTTCCGGCATTCCGCTGGGAGAGCCCGGCGCCATATTGTCCAGCGGTCTTATACTTCCGCTTAATATATGTGTTGGCCTGATTGTTACCTGCACCATGTACAGCTTCTATTCACTGTTTACGAAAGGAGAGATATAAATGGGTCCGAATCTGTTAAGCAACTATTTTGAAACCGCTTCAATGATTTTGTTCGGCATCGGTTTTACCACATTGTTTTTACAGCCCAACCTGATAAAGAAGGTTATAGGCCTTAATATAATGGACTCTGCGGTATATCTTTTCCTGGCTGCAAAAGGCTATATAGACGGCCGCCTGGCTCCTATTGTTGTAAACGGTGTTACAGATATGGAAGCTTATATAAACCCGATACCCAGCGGTCTGGTTCTGACCGGTATCGTTGTTTCCGTTTCTGTTACAGCTGTATCCCTGTCCCTTATCCAGAAGTTGTACAAAGAATATCACACACTGGATATGGACGAAATTCTTACAAAAGCAAACAAGGAGGCTGAGAGATAATGCCGTTTTTAGCAAATTTCCCGTTTTTCTGCATCTTCATAATGATGGCAAGCGGCGTTACCAGCAGTATGCTCAGCGGCAAAAACGCATTCAGACTGAATGTCATTGCTTTGAGTGCCTGCCTGGCCATGAGCCTTTCCTTGCTGTTTTATATGATAGGTCAGCCCCAGCGGATTACATATATGATGGGCCACTTCCCGGCACCGTGGGGCAACGAAATACGCTTTGGCCCGGTGGAAGCGCTGATTGCCAGCGTGTTCAGCTTTGTAATGCTCACATCTCTTGTGGCAGGCAAAGGCGATATATTTTCTGACATAGCGTCCAGAAATGTAAACCTGTTTTATGTGATGATAAACCTGCTTATGGCGTCACTGTATGCACTGGTTTACACCAACGACCTTTTTACCGCTTATGTTTTTGTTGAAATAAACACACTGTCCGCCTGTGCCGTTGTAATGGCAAAGGAAAACGGACAGACCATAAGCGCCACAATAAGATATCTGATAATGAGCCTTCTGGGCAGCGGTATGTTTTTGCTGTCCATCATACTGATATATGACCTTACCGGTCACCTGCTTATGGTAAACATCCGGGAAAGCATGGCACGGCTTTGGGCTGACGGCCGGTACCGTCTGCCCATAACAATAATTGTCGGCTTGATGTCCGTCGGTATGGCAATGAAGAGTGCTTTGTTCCCGTTCCATACATGGCTCAGCCCGGCTCACGGCAGCGCCACCACTGCATCCAGCTCGGTTCTTTCCGGTCTGGTGCTGAAAGGATATATTATTCTTCTTATAAAAGTTTATTACAGAGTTTTGGGCCTGGAAATTGTAGCCGACCTGAAAGTGCTCAATGTGTTGTTTGTCTGCGGTCTTTTGGGAATGATAATCGGCTCCCTGGATGCCATAGGTGAAGATCATATCAAGCGTATGATAGCTTATTCATCAGTAGCACAGATGGGATATATTTATGTAGGTATAAGCCTGGGTACTTCCGCAGGTTTCCTGGCTGCCATATTCCATATAATAGTACACGCCATGACAAAACCGATGCTGTTTTCCGCAGCCGGCGGCATGGCAGACGCCAGCGGCCACAAATATCACTTTGACGAACTGAAAGGTGCGGCTTACAGAAATCCGATAGCCGGTGTCGCATTTATCATCGGCAGCTTGTCAATGATAGGTATACCGTTTTTTGCAGGCTTCGGCGCAAAATTCTACCTTTCACTGGCAGCGATGACAAATCCGGGCAAAATGTGGTTTGTGCTGTTTGCCCTGGCCGTAAGTACCGTTCTGAATGCCGTGTATTACATCAGGGCCATCGGAATGATTTATTCCAAAAAAGATGTCGATGTCACCAGGCACAAAAACCCGCTGTCATACAACATCGGTATGGGCGTATTTATTGTCGCCAATGTAATGCTGGGTCTGTTTTATCAGAATATAGTTGATATAATTCAGACAGGATTGAAATTTTTATAAGAGAGGATGGGAGAATTTATGTTGATGATTTTTGCTGTATTTTTCCCTGTCCTTGCAGGTCTTGCGATGCTGAAACTTGGCATCAGAGACCGTAAAAGAAGAGAAAGATATGTCATAGGCACTCTGGCAGTTACACTGGCTGCCACTGTAGCCGCAAATATTACCGGTGGTCAGCCGGTTACAATAGCCGCTTTTTCCAGCGGTATAGATATAACCTTGCAGGCAGATGCCCTGGCAAAATTCTTTACACTGATTTTTGCCGCCATATGGCTGCTGGTGGGAATTTTCGCCCAGGAATATATGAAGCACGAGGGCGAAGAAAATAGGTTTTTTGCATTTTTCATAGCCAGCCTTGGCGGCCTGCTGGGTGTAGCCTATGCTGACAACCTGGTTACAATGTACCGGTTTTTTGAAGCTATGAGTATCATGAGCTATGTGCTGGTTCCTCACTCCAGGACAAACGAAAGCCTTATTGCCGGCAGAAAATATATATACTATTCACTGTTCGGCGCATCTCTGGGCCTTATAGGTATTTTCTATTTCTACAGCGCAGGCTGGGAGAGGGCCTTTGTTGAAGGCGGTGTTATTCCGGCAGGGGAAGTGTCCGCTCCGGTAATGTCATTTATAGTAATCCTTGCGATAGTAGGCTTCGGATGCAAATGCGGTATGTTCCCATTGCACGGATGGCTGCCGGCGGCACACCCGCAGGCTCCGGCCCCGGCTTCCAGCGTTTTGTCCGGCCTTATTACAAAAGCCGGTGTCATCGCCATAATCAGGATAGTATATTACACTGTCGGTGCAGAAAATATCCGCGGTACAGCGGCGCAGTATGCAATCCTGGCTTTGTCCATCGTTACAATATTTATGGGTTCAATGCTGGCTTACAAAGAAAAGGTGCTGAAAAAACGCCTTGCATATTCCACTGTCAGCCAGGTTTCCTATGTTATATTCGGTCTTATGCTGTTGAACGCCGAAGGCTTTACCGGTGCACTTTTGCAGGTGGTTTTCCACGCACTGGCCAAAAATGTGCTGTTCCTTGGCGCCGGCGCATTTATCTACAAAACCGGTAAAACAATGGTCAGCGATACATACGCAATGGGCAAAGCCATGCCCAAAACCCTGGCCTGCTTTTCCGTTGCAGGCCTGTCCCTGGTGGGCGTTCCGCTGACAGCCGGTTATGTAAGTAAGCATCACCTGGCATTTGCTGCGCTGGAACACGAATCCGGTCTGCTGGGCTTTATAGGTTTGTGCACCATAATGATAAGTGCTCTCCTGACAGCCGGATACCTGGTCACCATAACAGCCAAGGCATTTTTTGCCCCGAAAGAGGACATGGTAAAAGACAGCTTTGAGCCCAACGCATACATGACAGTTCCGATGGCACTTATGACTGCTGCGATTGTGCTGTTTGGCATATATCCGCGGCCGGTTATAAACTTTGCCCACACAATAGCTAACAGCTTGTTTATATAAAAGGAGGCAGATGATGAATTATTTAATAATACTTCCCATATTTGCAGCCTTCTTGCTGGGTGCAGGGGTTAGTTATCAAAAATTTGAAAACACCCAGAAACTCAACAGATATGCTGTTGTATCCACATTTCTGGTTTCGGCTACAGCTTTTGTAGCGCTGGTAGCCCTTTTCGGTGAAAGCGTAACTCTGTTTTCATTCAATGATGTTCTGAACATCTCATTCAGAATAGACGGCCTGAGTGCAGTTTTTGCCGGTATGGTCAGCTTTTTGTGGCCCTTGGCGGTTATATATGCCACCGAGTATATGAAGCACGAAGGCAACCAGGAAAAATTCTTTACATTTTATATTGCTACTTTCGGCGTGACATTGGGCATCGCCTTTGCCGCCAACATGCTTACACTTTACCTTTGCTATGAACTGCTGACTTTCATCACATTGCCGCTGGTAATGCACAACACCGATGAAAGAAGCCTTTACGCAGGCAAAAAGTATCTGATATATTCTGTCAGCGGCGCCAGCCTGTCCTTTGTGGGCATGATGATCGCGCTGGCACGGACAGGCTCACTGGAATTTGTTTACGGCGGTTTCGGCCGGCAGAACAGAAGTGATCTTCTGTTGTTTGCCTATGTGCTGATGTTTGTGGGATTTGGTGTAAAAGCTGCCATATTCCCACTGCACGGCTGGCTGCCGGGCGCATCTGTTGCTCCCACCACCGTAACAGCCCTTCTGCACGCTGTGGCTGTTGTAAAAGCCGGTGTATTCGCAATTATGCGCGCTACATATTTTCTGTTCGGTGCAGATATGCTGTACGGTACATGGGCTCAGACATTTGTCATGTCCGTTGCCATAATAACAATATGCTTTGGCTCTTGGATGGCCCTGCGTTCAAAACACCTGAAACGCAGGCTGGCATATTCCACAGTCAGCCAGCTGTCATACATACTGCTGGGTGTAACCATAATGACAGCAGATGGGTTTACCGGCGCGCTGTCACATATGATTTTCCACGCATTGATGAAAATAGTACTGTTCTATACAGCCGGTTCCGTTCTGTACATGAACCACAAGGAGTTTGTTAAAGACATCGAAGGTTACGGCAGCAAAATGCCGAAAACATTTTTCTGCTTTACAGTTTGCAGCCTTGCGCTGATAGGCGTTCCGCCTCTGGCAGGCTTTTTCTCAAAATTTGCAATAGCAACTGCAGCCGCTTCCATGGGCTCCGTAATAGGATTTTTGGGAATATGCGCACTGATGTTCTCTGCGCTTTTCACCGCCATGTATCTGTTGCAGATAGTGGTGCTGGCTTATCTGCCGCATAAAGATTTTGACACTTCTTCCCTGGAAAAGGTTAAAGAAGCGCCCAAGTCAATGACAATGCCCATGGCGGTGATAACACTGACAATGGTTGTTCTTTCCCTTTGTTCCAAACCGGTTTTCCGGCTGTTGGAAACTGTAGCAAAAGGAGGTTTTTGATATATGACTGACCTTTTATTGCCATTGATAGTATTTTTGCCCTTGATAGCAGCTTTCCTGCCGGTATTTATGAAAGACGGCAGTAAAAGCCGGGCAGTGGTTGTTCTGACAGGTATTGCCGAACTGCGGATGAGCCTGGTGCTGATTTTTACCATGCAGCCGGGCGTTGCCGCCTCCCTGGACTGGTTTGCCGGATTTGGAGTGTTCTTCCGGACAAGCAGCCTGGGAAACATAATGTGTGTTTTGGCCGGCATGCTGCGGATAATCTGCGGACTTATGTCTGCAAACACAATCAAACAGGATGGCAGCAAAAGATTTTATTCCTGCCTTTTGGCAGCTTTCGGCGGCACCCTGGGCGTATTTTTAAGCCGGGAACTGTCCACAATGTTTGTATTTTTTGAAATAATGGCTTACAGCCTTTATGTGCTGATTGCCCATAATCAGGACCGGGAGGCAGAAAAAGCCGGCAAAAGTTATCTTGCCTATTCTGTTATCAGCGGTCTTGTAATGCTGATGGGCATATTCCTGCTGGACACAGCCGCAGGAACGCTGGAAATATCACAGCTGAAAGATGCTTGTGCCTATGCTGAAAATCAGACTGCGGTGTTTGCCGGTGTGTTTATGACATTTATCGGCTTTGCATCTGTGGTTGGAATTTTCCCGTTCCACGGCTGGGTTGCAAAAGCATATAAGTGTTCACCGGCTCCTGTAACAGTGTTTGTATCAGGCGTCGTAAGCGCAAGCGGTATTTACGGCATTATAATACTTACACTGAAAGCCATGGCTCACAGCGGACGGTGGGCGCTGGTACTGCTGGTTTTGTCCGAACTGACTGTTGTCCTTGGCTGTGTTTACGCTCTGGTGTGCGCCGATTTAATGTACTCCATGGCTTTCCTGTCTGTTTCACGGTCCGGCCTGGCAGGCTTCGGCACAGCGTTTTCTGCCCTTGCAGGCAACGACTTTGCCACTTTGGCCGGACGGAATGCCAATACGGTTTTCGGCGGCACAGTGTGTGTTATTATAAGCCGGATTATGGCAAAGACAGTATTGCTGGCATACAGCAAAGCCGCAGTGTCTGCCGCAGGCACAAGCGAGCTTAACGGATTGCAGGGCCGGGGCAGGAAAGACGGCTTTGCAAAAGTAAGCTTTTTGACAGCGGCTTTTGCCCTCATAGGTATCCCTGCCTTCAGCGGCTATATCGGAAACACCCTGCTTATCAACGGAATGGGCGAATATATATCAGCTGCCGGGGAAAGCGCCGGTGTGCTGAGAACTGCCGAAGCCCTGCTTATAATATGCACCGCTGTTACAGCTGCCTGCCTGGCAAAGCTTTATATCTGCCTGTTCACCGGTAAAAAAGGCGATTCAGACGCCGCAAAATCCGGTATTATAAGTGTTTCTTCTGCTGTGAAATTTATGCTGGGACTGCTGTGCGCCGCCATGGTTATCTGCGGTGTATTGCCCTATGCAACATTTGATAAAATCTGCATATACACAGCGCGGTTTATGGAAAGTGTTCCGGCGGGACAGACTGCTTACTTCGGCTTTGAAGCGCTGAAATATGCTGTTATAGCCATCGCCGCCGGTGCGGTTATATATGTTGGCCTGGTACGCAATGTGCTGGTTCAGAAAAAGAATGGCTACAAAAACCTGTACAACGACAGCCTGACAATCGACAACAAAGTATACTCACCGCTGATATTCGGATTTTTGCCCTTTGTCGGTGCACTGTTTGCCAGGGTTCTGGATGTGGCCGCAGATGTGTTTATATTTGTGGTGAACCGCCTGTTCTGCAAGTCAGTGCCTGTTCCGGACACATTCTGGAACGGAAAACCTGTCAGCGAGGCTGACCTGGCCAGAAGGTCATCAAAGGTTTCTGTCACAGGCTCCCTGGCGTACAGCCTTATGCTGTTCGGCCTTGGCCTGGTTATAATACTGATTTATCTGCTGGTGGCAGAATTCAGGATATAGTAAAAAAATGTCATTCCGGTTTTCCGGGATGACATTTTTGTTTTTATATAAAATCTGTTTTTATCTGTTTTTTGCTGTTGGAAGTGGAATAAATCCAGCTGTCGATGTGCCCGGAAGTGATAAAATACTTTATCGGACTAAGGGTGTCATCGGCTTTGTCTATGCTCATTATCACCAGCTTTACCTTCATTTTGTCCGGCAGTATGCTTTTTATGTAAACATTTACCTTTTGTCCCACCTGTATGCCTTCGCACACTTCGGCAAGGCCAGCCAGGTTCGGCGCCAGCTCTATAAAAATCCCATAGCTTTCTATGCTTCGCACAATTCCGCTGACAGTTGTAAGCGGTGTGAACATTTCGGCGTTTTGCATCCATGTTCCCAACAGCTCTTTATGGGTAAGTACAATCCTGCCCTGGCTGTCTGTGCTTTTTACGCAGGCAAAGATTTTGTCCCCGGGGCTGAACCTGTCTGCCGGGCTGTTTATCCTTGAAACAGAGATAAAATCTATCGGCATCAGCGCGCTTATACCCATGGCGATGTCACAGAAAACGCCGAAATTATCCACATGTGTCACGGTGCAGGGGATAACATCTCCGGCTTTGAGCTTGCTGATATATCCGTCATAAGCCATTTTTTGTGCGATGCGGCGCGAGATGGTCAGCGTGGGCCGCTGCGCGTCAAAATCGGCTCCGGTGATTACAAAGCAGACATTTTTGTTTACCCTGGTAACCACTGCCACTTCCTTTGCCGGGGTTCCGTCGGCAGAGAAGCTTACCTCCTCAGTGGGCATAACCGCACGGTATCCGCCCAGGTTGAAATGCAGGCCCACTCCTTTTTCGTACACCAGGGCCCTGGCACACAGCACCTCCTTGTTTTTCAGTGCCTTTTCCAGCGCCCGGCGGCTGAAATCAGCCGTTTGCTCCATGTCGGTCTCTCTCATATATTCCATAAAAAATACCCTTCCTTGTAAATGGTTTGCTTTTTAAAATATATGCCGAAAACCGTGATATTATTTGCTTGTGCGCAACAATTTGCCCATAATAACCCGGCAGGCGGCAAATATTAAAATCTTTTTAATATTTTCCTCTGTTATTTATATGTTTTTTATGGTAAAATAATACAGATACTGTTACAGGCGGTGATTATATGGACATAAAGGTAAATGATATAATAATTACCAAAAAAGAGCACCCGTGCAAAAACAATGAGTTTTTGGTTTTGCGCGTGGGAATGGATTTTAAAATCAGATGCACCAAGTGCGGCAGGGAAGTGATGGTTCCCCGCGCCAAAATTGAAAAAAATATAAAGAAAGTTATTAGCCAAAACGGAGAGAATTAAATGTTTGATAAACTTGTTGAAGTAAAAAGAAGATATGAAGAAATTAACCGGCTGCTGATGGACCCTTCGGTTATAAATGACAACGCCAGGTATAAAAACCTTATGAAAGAGTATAAAAATCTCACTCCTCTGATAGAGAAGTTTGATGAGTATACACAGGCGAAGGATAACTTTGAAGAAGCCAAGGCCATGCTGGATGAAGGCGGCCTGGAACCGGATTTCAAAGAGATGGTCCGGATGCAGTACGAAGAAAGCAAAGAGCAGATGGAGATCTTCTCACAGGAGCTGAAAATACTGCTGCTGCCCAAAGATGAAAATGACGACCGCAATGTCATCATAGAGATACGCGGCGGCGCCGGCGGCGAAGAGGCAGCTTTGTTTGCATACAACCTGTACAGGATGTACAATATGTACGCCGACTCCAAAGGCTGGAAAACCGAAATACTTTCCGCCAACGAAACAGAGCTGGGCGGCTTTAAAGAGGTCAGCTTTTCAATAGAGGGTGAGGGAGTTTACAGCCGCTTTAAATTTGAAAGCGGTGTGCACAGGGTACAAAGGGTACCGGATACAGAAACCCAGGGCAGGATACACACATCCACCGTTACCGTGGCAGTTATGCTGGAGGTGGACGATGTAGAGGTTGATATAAACCCCAACGACCTGAAAATAGACACATTCCGTTCTTCCGGTGCCGGCGGTCAGCACATCAACAAAACATCTTCTGCCATAAGGGTGACCCATATACCCACAGGTCTTGTGGTTGAGTGCCAGGACGAAAGAAGCCAGCACAAAAACAAGGATAAGGCGCTGAAGGTTTTGCGCTCCAGACTGTACGACATAGAAAAGGCAAAACAGGATGCCGAAGTGGCACAGGAAAGAAAAAGCCAGGTGGGTACCGGTGACCGCAGTGAAAGAATACGCACATACAACTATCCCCAGGGACGCCTGACGGACCACAGGATAGGTCTTACAATATATCGCCTGGAACAGGTGCTGAACGGCGATCTGGATGAAGTTATCGACGCTCTTGTTACAGCCGACCAGGCGGAAAAACTGAAAATGAGCGGGGAGGAATAAAAGTGAACACCCAGGTTTTGCAGCCGTCCCGGCAGAGTATAGGGCAGGCGTGCGAGATATTGAAAGGCAAGGGCGTGGTGGCAATACCCACAGAAACTGTCTACGGTTTGTTTGCCGATGCGACTGACGCCGAAGCCTGCAAGGAAATTTTCAAGGCCAAGGAAAGGCCAATGGACAACCCGCTGATTGTCCATATAAGCGACTACGAAATGCTTTCCCGGGTGGCGCGGGAAATCCCGGAGGATGCCTGGAAGCTGGCGGAGGCTTTTTGGCCCGGTCCGCTGACTATAATATTGAAAAAGAATGGCATAATACCGGACGCCGTCAGTGCGGGGCTTGACACGGTGGGAATAAGAATGCCCGCCAACCCGGTTATACTGGAGATAATATCCAAAACCAGGCTGCCACTGGCAGGCCCTTCCGCCAACAGAAGCGGACGCCCCAGCCCCACCGACGCACAGACAGTGTACGAAGATATGACAGGAAGAATACCTCTGATACTGGACGGCGGAAGCTGTAAAATAGGTGTGGAGTCCACTGTTATATCCCTTGCCGGTGATACCCCGGTGCTGTTCAGGCCCGGTTATGTCACCGCCGCACAGATAGAACAGGTCATCGGCAAAAAGGTGGAGCTGTCAAAAGGTATAACCGAAGAGCTGGCCGCGGACGAAAAGGTTTTGTCCCCGGGCCTGAAGCATAAACACTACGCCCCCAAAGCGGAGGTTGTCATTGTGAATTCAGACTTTGAAAGCTTTAAAAATCTGGTGGAAAAAGATAAAGCTGTGGCATTGTGTTTTGACGAATATGCCGACAGAATAAATTCGCCATGTGTATGCTACGGAAGCGAGAAGGACAGCGCCGCACAGGCCGAAAGGCTGTTTCACGCATTGAGGGAACTGGATGAAATCAAAGCGGAAAAGGTTTACGCCATGATGCCCTCCACAGAAGGTGTCGGGCTGGCGGTATACAACAGGCTTTTGCGCGCGGCGGCGTTCAGGGTGGTGAATTTATGAGCAACAAAGGCATTATAGTGGCCATAACAGGTCAGAGCGGCTGCGGTAAAAGCACCCTCAGCGCCTTTTATCGTTCCAGGTCATACACTGTTATAGACTGCGACGAGGTGGCAAAGGATGTGCACAAAAACCCCCGGTGTATCGAAGAACTAGCGGGATTTTTCGGCGCAGATATAATATTTGAAGGGCAGTTGGACAAAGCGCTTTTGTCCCAAAGGGCTTTTGCTTCCGCCGCAAACCTTCAAAAGCTGACAGATATAACACATCCGTATATCATACGGGATATACTGCGGCAGGCACAGGCTGCTTTTGACGGCGGCGAACGGATGGTTTTTGTGGACGGCGCAGTTATAATCAACCATGATTTTGAAAAATACTGCGACAAGTTTATAGTGGTAGTAGCCTCGCGGGAAGTTCAGCGGGAAAGGCTGATAAAGCGCGACGGTATAACACTTGGGCAGGCGCAGGAAAGAATTGGCAGACAAACTTCATATTCCGACATGTTAAAAAAGGCAGATTATGTTATATATAATAATAAGGGCCCAGACAGCCTGGTTATCCAGGGCGCTTTTGTATTGAAGCAGCTGGAAAAAGCCGGAAAGGGGGAAAAGACATAAAAACTTTAAAAAAGTTTTTGATTTCTTTTATAATTCTTATTATGTGCATAGCTTTTATGTCCTGGCTGCTGCGGCAGAAGGAAAAACTGCTGAAGATAGCCTATCCGCTGAAATACACCGAATATGTGGAAGAGTACTCGCAGCAGTTCGGCGTTGACAAATATCTGATTTACGCCATGATCAGAACTGAAAGCAGTTTTGACCCGGATGCAAAATCAGATGCCGGCGCCATAGGTCTGACACAGATTACCGAGGAAACTTTTCAATGGCTTAAATCAAAATTATGTCCGCAGGAGGATATAGTTTTTGAGGATCTTTACGACCCGCAGACATCCATAAGGTTTGGCGCGTATTATATTTCCAAATGTCTGGACAGGTATTCCGGCAGCGTGGAAACGGCCGCCGCCGCATATCACAGCGGCTGGGGAACAGTGGATAAACTGCTTAAAGAGCAGGGCGGTCAGGTGCTTGTGGAGTTTCCCTATGTGCAGATGAACAACTATGTATATAAAATAAATAAAGCCTATAAAAATTATCAGGAAATATATCAAAACAAAGAAGGAGTATAACAAATGGAAAATGTAAAAAGCGGCAAGAAATTGCAGGAAATGCTGACCTATTCTGTAAAACACATTGCCAAAAGAGACCGCGACGCGGTGGAAAAAAGCTTTGAATTTTGCGAAGGTTACAAGGACTTTCTCAGCCGGAGCAAAACAGAACGCCTGGCAGCGGCAAACATTCTGGAAATAGCCAAAGCCAACGGCTACACACAGTATGACAGCGCCAAAGTTTACTTTGCCGGCGACAAAGTTTATCTCAACAACCGCGACAAGTCTGTGATACTGGCAACAATAGGCACAAACACATTGGACAAAGGTGTAAGCATTGTGGCCAGCCACATCGACTGCCCCCGCCTGGACTTAAAGCCCAACCCGATGTACGAAAACAATGAAATAGGTTATTTCAAAACCCATTATTACGGCGGTGTAAAACGCTATCAGTGGGCTGCTATGCCTCTGGCCATTCACGGTGTTGTGGTAAAGACAAACGGTGAAAAAGTGGAGATACACATCGGTGAAGACCCGGCAGATCCGGTATTCTGTCTGACCGACCTTCTGCCGCACCTGTCAAAAGACCAGGCCGAAAGAAAGATGCGCGATGTAATCAAAGGCGAGGAGATGAATGTGGTCATATCCAGCCTGCCTTACCGGGACGACGAGGTAAAAGAAGCCGTAAAACTGACTGCCCTTGCACTGATGTATGAGAAATACTCTATAACAGAAAGAGAGTTCATCAATGCAGAGCTGGAGGTTGTTCCTGCCGGCGGCGCACGCGATGTAGGTTTTGACCGTTCACTTATCGGTGCCTACGGCCATGATGACAGGGTTTGCGCATACACATCCCTTATGGCCGAAATCGAGGCTGATGCCCCTGCATATACAACTGTCAGCGTATACGCTGACAAAGAAGAGGTTGGCTCTGACGGCGTAACCGGTATGCACTCCGACTTCCTGGAGCACTTTATAATCCACCTGGCACAGATGCAGAATGTTGACCCGCTGATGGTTCTGCGCAACTCCAAATGTCTGTCAGCCGATGTAAATGCAGCTTATGACCCCACTTTCCGGGATGTTATGGAGCCCAGAAACTCCTGCTACATCAACCGCGGTGTTGTTATAACAAAATACACAGGCTCCGGCGGAAAAGGCGGCACAAACGACACCACCGCCGAATACATGGCAGAAGTGACAAACCTGCTGGACAGCAAGGGTGTTTTCTGGCAGACAGGCGAACTGGGCAAGGTTGACCAGGGCGGCGGCGGAACAGTTGCCAAATTTGTATCACAGAAAAATGTTGATACAGTTGATGTGGGTGTTCCGGTTCTGTCCATGCACTCTCCCTTCGAGCTGGTTGCAAAGACCGATGTTTATGCTACATACAAAGCTTTCCAGGCATTTTTGAACAGATAATCCATTGTTGGCCGCCCGAATGACAAATAGGGCGGTCAATTTTAACAAAAACGCCATTATTTTAAAAATTTTGTGCAAAAACTATTGATAAGTTGTGAATAATTTTATATAATTGATAGGCATTGAAATTATTTGCTTAAATTAAGGAGGAATAAATTTTGAATCTGATTTATGTAGCAGTTGGCGCCGGTGTTCTGGCTCTGCTGTTTGCTTTCGTACTGACAGGCAAAGTTAACAAAGTCGGCGAAGGCACAGACAGAATGAGAGAAATCGCTGCTGCCATTGCTGAAGGTGCACGCGCGTTCCTGTTTGCAGAATACAAAATTCTGGTTGTGTTCGCAGTTGTGCTGTTTGTGCTTATTTTCGCCCTCAGAGGCATGATGACTGCTGTTTGCTTCCTTTTCGGTGCCGGTCTTTCCACCGTTGCAGGTTACTGCGGTATGACCGTTGCCACAAAGGCTAATGTAAGAACAGCTAACGCAGCAAAAGAATCCGGTATGGCCAGCGCTTTGTCCGTTGCTTTTTCCGGCGGTGCCGTTATGGGCATGTGCGTTGCAGGTCTTGGTCTGCTGGGCGTCAGCATTGTATATGCTCTGACAGGCAATGTTGATATTCTGTTTGGTTTCAGCCTTGGTGCTTCATCCATCGCTCTGTTTGCCCGTGTTGGCGGCGGTATCTATACAAAAGCTGCTGACGTAGGTGCTGACCTGGTTGGTAAAGTTGAAGCCGGCATCCCTGAGGATGACCCGCGTAACCCTGCTGTTATCGCTGACAATGTTGGTGACAATGTTGGTGACGTTGCAGGTATGGGTGCTGACCTGTTCGAATCTTATGTAGGTTCTTTGATTTCTGCTATGACACTGGGTCTTGCATGGGCCACAAACAATGAAGTTATCATTGAAAACGGCGCTGTTATATTCCCGGCTATTCTGTCTGCTCTGGGTATCGCAGCTTCAATAATCGGTACATTCCTGGTAAAAGGCAAAGAGGGCGGCAACCCTCAGAAAGCTCTGAACATGGGTACATACACAGCTTCTGCTCTGGTAGTTGTCGGTGCTTTTGTTCTCAGTAATGTTTTCTTCGGTAACATGAAACCTGCCCTGGCAATTATTGCCGGTCTGGTAGTTGGCCTTATCATCGGTATGGTTACAGAAATGTACACATCTGCCGATTACAAATCTGTTAAAAAGATTGCTGACCAGTCTGAAACAGGTGCAGCTACAACAATCATTTCCGGTCTGGCTGTAGGTATGAACTCCACAGCTATCCCGATCATCCTCATCAGTGTTGGCATCTATGTTGCTTATATGATGTGCGGTCTGTACGGTATTGCTCTGGCTGCCGTAGGTATGCTGTCCACAACAGGTATCACTGTTGCTGTTGACGCTTACGGCCCGATTGCTGATAATGCCGGCGGTATCGCTGAAATGTCCGGTCTGGACGAATCCGTTCGTGACATCACCGACTCCCTGGATGCAGTTGGTAACACAACAGCAGCTATGGGTAAAGGTTTTGCTATAGGTTCTGCCGCTCTGACAGCTCTGGCTCTGTTTGTTTCCTATGCTGAAGCTGTTGGCCTGTCTTCCATCAACATTCTTTCACACACAACAATCATCGGTCTGCTGATCGGCGGTATGCTGCCGTTCCTGTTCTCTGCTTTCACAATGGAATCTGTTTCCAAAGCAGCTTATCAGATGATTGAAGAAGTAAGAAGACAGTTCCGTACCATTCCCGGTATCTTGGAAGGTACAGGCAAACCTGACTACACATCTTGTGTAGGTATTTCCACCACAGCAGCTCTGAAAGAAATGCTGGTTCCCGGCATCATGGCTGTTGTTGCTCCTATCGTTGTTGGTGTTCTGCTGGGTACAGAAGCTGTTGGCGGTATGCTGGCTGGTTCTCTGGTAACAGGTGTTCTGATGGCTATCTTCATGTCCAACGCCGGCGGCGCATGGGACAACGCCAAGAAATACATCGAAAACGGCAACCACGGTGGCAAAGGCAGCGAAGCTCATAAAGCAGCTGTTGTTGGCGACACAGTTGGTGACCCGTTCAAAGATACATCCGGTCCTTCCATCAACATTCTCATCAAACTGATGACAATTGTTGCTTTGGTATTCTGTGGTGTATTCTACGGTATAATCCTGTAATATCAAAAATTAAAGCACCTCTTCGGAGGTGCTTTTTTATTTTTCAGCAATATTCTGTGTGAGGGCTTGGCAGAAACTTCAGCTATATACCTATTGACAAAATTATTCTACGATTGTAGAATATAGATATACTACAAATGTAGAAAGGTGATTTTATGAAAGATACGATCCGCCGACTGCCCGACGCTGAACAGGAGGTAATGCAGGCATTGTGGGCCTGTGAAATCCCGGCGTCCAGACAGGATATAGAAAAAGTCCTGTTTAAAACACATACCATGGCCACAACCACACTTTTAACCTTGCTTGCAAGATTGTGCGAAAAGGGCTTTGTAAAAAATGAAAAAGATGGCAGAAAAAGCATGTATACACCCCTTGTGTCCCAACAGGAGTACCTGGCCGCCCGAAGCAAAAACTTTTTTCAAAATCTTTGCGGAGGCAGTTTGTCTGTATTTGCCAATGCGCTGTGCGACAGCGGACTGAGCAGGGAAGATATCGCCCAACTCAGAGAATTACTGGAAAGGGATGAGTTATGAGCAGTGAAGTATTTATGCGCGGCTTGTTTTCGCTTGTTTTTGCTTCAGTCTTTGCCTGGGTTGTTTTTGACAGGTATGACAACGATATAGGCAGCGAGCTGACCGAAAAAGAAACCCAGAGGTATCTGCCCTATGTAAACGGTTTTTTACTGCCGCTTTCTATTTTACTAACGGTGGGCCTTTCTGCTGTCATGTTCGGTCCGATGCAGGCGGCGCAGGCAATGATTTCTTTCTTCGGTACTTTTCTTCACATCAGCATTTATTATCTGATACTGGCCGCTTTTATGCCTTTTTTCAGAAAACATATCAGCGCCAGGGCATGTGCAATGCTGTGGCTTATTCCTAACTATCTGTACATCTGTAATATGAGCTATATGGAACTGGACAAGCCATTACTGTGGCTATACATCCCAGGCGATGTAATATGGATAATATTTGCTGTGTGGATAGCTGGGTTTGTCATTTTTCTGGCTTTTAAATTGGCCGAGCACCTGGCTTTCAGACACCGTTTGCTTCATGGCTCCCAGCCGGTTACAGACCAAAACACCCTTGTATTGCTGGACAGTATTGTAAAGGAAGCAGGTATAAAAAAAGCAAAGTTCCGACTTGTGATTTCGCCCATGGCGCACACACCTTTGTCAATAGGAATGTTCAGACGCACCATAAGGATTGTACTTCCACGGAGAAATTACACAATTCAGGAACTGGAACTTATCTTTAAACATGAGATTATTCATATATGCAGGGAAGATTCCTGGTCAAAATTTTTCATGACATTCTGTACAGCTATGTGCTGGTTCAATCCGCTTATGTGGAACGCGATGAAAAAAAGCGCCCAGGACCTGGAACTCAGCTGTGATGAAACGGTGCTGCTGGGTTCTGACGAAAAAACAAGGAAAAAGTACGCGACACTTATTTTGGATACTGCCGGTGACCGGCGCGGGTTTACCACATGTCTTTCTGCATCTGCCCGGTCGTTGCGATACAGGCTGAAAAGCATAACAAAACCTATAAAAAAATCCAGCGGCGCGCTGATAGTGGGTATTGTCTTTTTTGCCATTTCAATGACCAGCGGATATGTGGCGTTGGCTTACAGCAAGGGAAGCGGAGCGCAGCTGATTTATGAAAACCAGGGCTTTGAACAATATTCTATCCGCTCCGTTTCAAACCTGGAGGATGAGCACAACAGGAAATATGAGGTGGTGGATGAAAATGCATTTCACCGCTACCTTTCGGATTTGCAGCTTTCGGATATAGCCGGCAACTATTCTTATTCTTCATCAGACAAGGTCAGCTACATTATGGATACTCCCCGGGGAACAAAAGTTATAATGCTGTTTGATGATATGATAAAAATCACACGCCTATATGGTGACAGCCCCTCTTCGGAAACTTACTATGTAAAAGACGGGCTGGACTGGGACTATATTAACAGCATTGTAATCCCGCACCCGGCAGTAAAGGTGCTGTTGTACAAAGACGGAGAATACAGCAAAACATTTGTGCCGCGTTTAGTAAGCCTTGTAAAATATGTGGAGGGTGCTGAACAACAGGTATACAGGCTGGATACCCAGGAAAATGAAACCCACGGCGTTTTTTCTCAAAGCTTGTATGATAAGGCTGAATTTGTATTTTCACAGCCTGTGTCAGGTCGGTGCCGTATAACTGTATACGATTGGGACAGGCAGGAAAACTATACTGAAGAAATTGAAATCGCATCAGACATATATCCGTTTACCCTGGCAGATTATCCTGCTCACTACACAATAAGCGCAGACTTTACCGGTCCTGATGGCACAGCCTATCATGGAGAGTTTATATTTGATATAGGGTACACAGATTGAAACTTGCACATTAAAATATCGGTATTCTGAAAAGAATACCGATATTTTTGTTCAGTTATTTGTAGAGTAATCGCTGTAAACACGCTTAATGAGATAAAGTGCTAAAATTGAAATACCAACACTGTATTTTGTCATAAGTATGGAATATTTTTAGTCACAGATAAATATAATGTCCAGGTATTATGTATAATTTTTGATGCCGGCTTATAACTAATTTTTATATTTTAGTTTTTCATTCTTCAGCAGTATCACACACTCCACATGTTTTGTCCTGGGGAACATGTCAAAAGGCTGGACAAATTCTACCTTATATCCGTTCTGGCACAGGTATTTGCAGTCGCGGGCGGCGGTGGAGGGATTGCAGCTTATCATTGAGATTTTGGGCGGGTTCATCTGTATAATGGCATCCAGGGTGTCCTGGTCACAGCCTTTGCGCGGGGGGTCTACGATTACAGCGGTAGGCAAAAATTTTTCCTCCAGCAGCTGTTTTGCCGCCTGCTTTGCATCAGCGCATATAAACCTGGTGTTTGCAGCATTCATTTTCGCCGCATTTATTTTTGCATTTTCCACTGCCTGGGGTATTATTTCCACACCCACCAGCTGTTTTACCTTGTCAGCCATAGATAAACCGATAGAGCCGGTGCCGCAGTACATGTCCAGCAGTATATCATCCTGTGTCAATTCCAGGGATTCTTTTGCTGTTTCGTACAGTTTTTGCGCCCCGTCATGGTTTACCTGGTAAAAAGAATGGGGACTGATTTCTATTTCAACCCCGCACAAAATATCGGTTATTTTTCCGGGTCCGAAAACAACTCTGTTTTTTTCTCCCAATATGACATTTGTGTTTTTGTTGTTTACATTTATTACGATTGTGTGTATAGCCGGGAATTTTTCCCTCAGCTTTTCGCACAGCCGGCCAAGCTGTGGAAAGTCCGCCTTTGTGCACACCGGACACACCATTATCTGGCCGGTAACCCAGCCTTTGCGCAGGTATATATGGCGCACAATTCCGCTACGGTCTGTTTCGTCATAGGCTTTTATTCCCAGCTCATTCATCAGGCTGACACAATGCTGCGCAATTTCATTCAGGTCTTTCGGCTGAAGCAGACAATCGGAGCAGGGAACAAGCCTGTGGCTGCGTTTTGCATAAAATCCTGTAACAGCCTGTCCGTCAGCGCCGCGGCCCACAGGGAACTGGGCCTTGTTTCTGTAGCGGGCAGGCATATCCATGGATTTTGTGGGCAGGACGGTGCAGTCCACCTTACCTATTCTTTCAAAAGCGGCTTTCACAAAATTATATTTTGCCCTTTTTTCTTCCCGGTAGGTTATATGCTGAAAATCACAGCCGCCGCAGAGGTGGCTGATAGGGCAGGGGGAAGGCTGCCTTTCAGCGGCCGGGCTGATAATTTTTTCTATTTTGCCAAAACCATAGCCGGACAGCACTTTTAAAATTTTTATTTCGCATATATCGCCTGCGGCGGAATCGGGCACAAAAATGACCAGTCCGTCAATTTTTGCAACTCCGTTTCCGTCGTTGGAATAATCTGTTATTTCGCATTTGACAATGTCGTTCTTTTTCAGCATAATCACCTTTTTAAATTGTTGGTTCTATATAAACGCTTTTGCCGGAAATACTGTAATTTATATCTTTAAACGGATATTCGTTGTTTCGTATGTTTTCCATGATAAAATTTCTGGCAGAAAAATATTCGTTGTAATTTACAAAGCACACTTTGGCAAAGCTGTACCGGGACAGGGTGTTTTCCAGGCCAAAGCTTATTCCTGTAATTTCCACATTTTCGCCGAAAGGCTGATATTCCCGGCAGGCGGCTTCCAGCATCCGGTTATCAAGAATGACAAACCCTTCATTGGCGTCCTTGTTTTCGTTGCAGTATGCGCCGGCCTCCCGGGCGGACAGTGTCACTTCGTCCAGTCTTTCCAGCGGCACACCCAGCAGTTCTATGTTTTTCAGCAGACTGTCATAGAATATCTGCTGGACAGCACTGATATTTTCCGGTTTTATAACTGTAAAATTGAATATCTGGTCGCCGTTTTTGTCCGTTATGTTTTCCAGCCACATTTCGTGTATTTTCCGGGCGAAAAGCTCTCCGAAATACTCGTAGTCAGCGCTGATGGAAAATGCTTTGTCATACCGGTCCAAAGTCCGGCTGTCAATGTTGTTCATCAAAAAAAACACCGGAATATTTTCCTTTTCGCATATCCGGATAATCTCCCGGGCGGTTTCTGTGCTTATATTATCGTCCCGCACGGTTACGCTTTCGATAGATTTTATCGTTTCATCATTCAACGCCTGCCGGTAATCCGACGCAGGTGCCAGTACAGATTTATCACCGCTTTCACCTGTGGAAATGCTGTCATAAACCTGCTGAAAAGACGGGGATATTATATTCAGACCGTATTTTTCTTCTTTCTCCTGGCAGGAGGTCATAAAAATAACAGTAAGGGTAAAAATCAATATTCTGCCAAAAAATTTCATACTTCACCTGTGTTGTCTAAACTTTGGATATATTTGCTGGGTGGAACATTTTTAATTTTTTTGAACACCCTGGAAAAATAAAACTGGTCAAAAAAGCCTACTGAAACCGCAATCTGCGATATTGAAAGATTGGTGTTTTTTATCAGATTGCAGGCTTCGTTTATTCGGTATTCGGTGAGATAGTCTATGGGCGACTGTCCCAGGTTTGAAATGAACACCCTGTACAGATGGCTGCGGCTGATGCCGACGGCGTTTGCAATGTCGTCTACGCTTATGTCTGTGGAATAGTTGAACTGGATAAACTTTATTGCATCAATGACATAGCTGGACTGTGTTGCCGGCTGGGCCGGTGAAAGCCGCCGTCCTTCTTCTATCAGGGCGGCAAGGAAAAGGTATAAATATCCCACCATTGCCACAGAGTTGCTCATTGCGTTGCCGCTGTGGGCGTATATCTGATAAAGATATTCTTTGCATGCCTCAAAATTTTTGGGCGCATAAACCGGGCGTGCCTCGCTGAACGGAAGGTGCGAAGTGGCTCTCTGGGCATAAGTGCCGTTAAAGCCCACCCAGTAATACTCCCATGGGTCCTGCGCATCTGCAATATAATGTACAACCTGTGATGGTTTTATAAGAAACATATCGCCGGCTTTCAGCTCAAAAGTTTTGCCGTCGCAGGTATATCTGCCTTTGCCGGATAAAACCATGTGTATCAAAAAGTGGTCGCGTACACCGGGGCCCCAGGAGTGGCTAGGGGCGCAGCTCTGCAAACCACAATTGAAAATTGCCAGACTTACATTGTCTGACAGCTCCTGTTTATAAGAATGTCTGTATGGATTTGTCATTTTGTACCTCCTACCCAAGTCAATATATATAATAAGGTATTTATCGATAAAAATCAACAAAAATCCATATTTTATTTTAAAATATTTTAATTTATATTTTATTCTGATATAATAAGATAAAATATCGGAAATATAACCGGTTTAAAAGAGGAAATATATGACAGCAGCACAATTTTTGAGGGAAGTAAAAAATAAAGAATTTGACAGGGTTTTTGCCGCTTTGTACGGAAACTCAGAAGAGAGGATATCCGCCCAAAGACAGCGATATATAAACGCTTTGGAAAGTTTTGGCAGTATTTTCGGGACGGACAGACAGATTTCCGTTTATTCTGCCCCCGGCAGAACAGAGCTGGCCGGCAATCACACTGACCATAACAAAGGCAAGGTGCTGGCAGGTGCAGTGAATATAGATGCGGTATGTATAATAAGCCCCAACGGCGGCTTTGGCGTGAATGTTTATTCCGAAGGCTATGGGCAGGCGGCGGACTTTGATTGCCGATACACTGAATGTTCAGGGAATGAAAAGGGAACCTCCCAAAGCCTTGTAAAAGGTGTATGTCGGGCGTTAAAGGCAAAAGGCGCTGTACTTTCGGGTTTTGATGCCTATGTTTTCTCCGATGTGGCCCAGGGAAGCGGCCTGTCCTCTTCTGCGGCTTTTGAGGTGGTTATGGCCCGGGCGGTAAACGGGGAGTTTTGCGGCGGAAAATATTCGCCGGTGGAACTGGCACGCGCCGCGCAGTTTGCGGAAAACGAATATTTCGGCAAGCCCAGCGGACTTATGGATCAGCTGGCATGCAGTGTGGGCGGTGTGGCAGCCATAGATTTTGCCGACGAGGAAAACCCGCAGGTCAGAAAGCTGGAATTTGACATGGACGAGGCAGGCCTGGCCTTATGCGTGGTAGATACAGGGGCTTCCCATGCAAACCTTACCGGCGAGTACGCCCGGATAAAGGAGGAGATGTGCCGTGTCGCCGCGGTGATGGGCAAAGATTTTCTCGGGCACAGCAGCAAGGAATGTCTTTTGGAAAATTTCCGGCAGGTGAGAAAGTCAGCCGGTGACAGGGCGTTTATCAGGGCGATGCACTTTTATGATGAATGTGAAAGAGTGCGCCGGCGGGTGAAGGCGATAGAAGCAAAAAATACCGAAGACTTTTTACAGACAATACTGCGCTGCGGCCATTCCTCATTTGAGTACAACCAGAACGCCTATTGTGCAAGTGATGCCGCCAGCCAGCCGGTCAGCGTGGCGCTGGCCCTGGCGCAAAGTTTTTTGCAGGGTAAAAGGGCGGCATGGAGATTGCAGGGCGGCGGTTTTGCCGGCACAATAATGTGTTTTGTGCCCAAAGATGAAGCCGACGGTTTTGCGGAATATATGGACAGATATTTCGGCCGCGGTTCCTGTATGACACTGGCGATGAGAAAATACGGTGCCGTAAAATTAAGTAAAAGTATTGTATAGACAAAATCGGGAAAATGTTGTATCATATCTTTTACTTAAAGTTTACATAATATTGACTTGATGAGGTGTAAAATGTTTTCCCAATCCATAGCGCTGATAGTCTTTTCCTGTATTATCATAGGTATGCTGGTGCGGAAACACAGCGTAAAAAGCGGGCTGTATACAGCACCGATACTGCTTATGCCTGTGGCGCGAATGCTGATTTACCCGCTGACCAGTGTTTTGCTGCC
This sequence comes from uncultured Clostridia bacterium, assembly GCA_944386045.1. Classification (GTDB taxonomy): domain Bacteria; phylum Bacillota; class Clostridia; order Oscillospirales; family Ruminococcaceae; genus RGIG3102. Next base: position 82,115 of record CALWZO010000024.1, read on the forward strand.
TGTGCGGCAAAGCGCGGCCGGCCTTCCGGAGCATTTTGTCCGCGTGGTAATATATGTGATTTTTCTTGTGGTCGCCTGCGTGATTATAGGCATGCTGTCAGCATTTATAAAAAACAAAAGAGCCAGGATAGCTTATGCGGTTTCTTTCTGCGGTTACAGTGCTTTTCTTGCCTTGGCGTACATTAAAGAAGTTATGATGTCTGTCTGACAGATAAAATAAAAACAACCTGCCTGTGGCAGGTTGTTTTTTTACAGTTTAAAATCTTCCCGTGAAAATTCCGGCAGTTTGGGACGCCTTCTGGGTATGCGCTTTGTGGGCATATACTCAAACTTACCGCAGGAATAAAAAGGGGAAACTATGCCTTTTTTACTGCACAAAATCATTGCGTTATCGCTGGATCTGCTGCCGTGCCGGCAGTATTCACAGGCCGGCTCTATATTGTTGCCGAACAGTTTTTTGTTCTGTCTGAAAATGGACATAATTTCACCTCTTTTTTATTATATATCATCATCTTTGTTTAGTAAACAGTTTGTTGCTGTCAAATATACACAGAAATATGACCGAAAGCACAAAAAGCGTGGCTGAAATTTCTATGCTGTTCTGATATCCTTTGACCACAACCGCACCGGCGGCATTTACCGCCGCCGCCACCGGAAAAAGGTTTTTCAGTATGCTGAAAATCAAAACAGATACAGGCATGTGCAAAAGCCTGGATAAAAAGAGGAGTTTTACAACCTTTGGATCCTGTGAAAAATAGCCGGTCTGCGCCAGGGTGCAGGCGGGCAGAAAACTGATGCACAGGCATACAGCCGTAGAGCTGGCCCCTGTCAGCCGGCTGACCTTCAAAGCGCCGGATGTTACCTCTGTCATGGCGCACAGGACAGCTTTCAGCAGGGTGTTATCTATGTAAAGCAACACAACTTCACACATGCAGTAAAATACAATAACAAAACCGCACACCGAGAGCATGCTTTTTGCCGCATCGCCTATGCTTTCCACCAGCGACGGGTTTTGCTGTGCAACAGCCAGCGGCCTTGTTTCTTCATATTCCATAAAAAAGGACATTATAAAGGCAGTTATCAGCCCGGCGGCGGCAGTGGAAATGAATATCATTACCCCCAAGTTGAAATTCCCCAGATATCCGGCACCTACGGCGAAAGCGCAAAATGCAAAGGAATTTCCAACCATGCTTACGGAAAGCAGCTGTGTGGCCCTGCGGTCGTAGCCCAGGTCTGTCATTTTTTTCAGCAGACCGGCAGCGACGGCAAAGCCTCCCACAAGGGAAAGCAGGATGTACGCCGGGTAATGCTCGTCTTCTACCTTCATCAGCCTGGCAAACCATCTGAAAGGTTTGCTCAGCACCGGTATAAAACAGCTGGCGGAAATGTAATTGGATATCACCATAAAAAGAAAAAGCGAAGGTATTACATTGTTATAGCACAAAGACAGGGCGTTTTTAACATACTGCATCACCGCCCGGTGTTTTGACAGTATTGCCGCCACAAAGAAAATCACAAAAAATAACCTGATATTTTTATTATTTATCATACCGTTACCTCACTGGTAAATATATATGTTACAAAGCAGATTTATAGGTGAGTTATTTATGAAAATCAAAAAAAACGGTGACAGCCTGATACGGGCTTTAAAAACTGTGGCGGAAAGGGATGCAGGTGTGCGGCCCACATTCCTTTCTCTCGATACCCGGGGCAACATAGTGATAGAAGGCTTTAAAAAGCTGATAGAATATGACAATGAAAAAATCAGCCTCAATGCAGGGGCGAAAAATATATACCTGTACGGCGAAAGCCTGAAGATAACCGCATGTACCAAAAACAGCCTTTCGGTTTATGGCACTGTCAGCAAAATCGAAATATTTGAGGTGAAATGATGTTTGCAAGGGTGAAATTTTCGGCGCAGGCAGGACTGTCAAATGAATTTCTGAACTATATCGCCGACAGCGGATACCAGCTGTATCATATAACACCTGACCAGTTCGGTTTCAGCCGGGAATGTGATGCCGAGGACTACAGGTATATAGCGCGCACAGGCAAAAAGTTTCAGTGCAAAGTCAGAATACAGAAAAAGAAAGGCCTGTACTTCAGATTAGCCTGGATGGAAGCAAGAAAGGGCATATTTGCGGGGGCGGTGCTTTTTTTGATTTTAAATTATATTTTTTCCAACATGATATGGGTGATAGATATAAAAACAGACGACCTGACCCTGAAAAACGCCATTGCACAGAATATGCTCAGCCGAGGGGTGTATGCCGGTGCTTTTTATTCCAAGGACGATTTTGAAAAGGTAAAAAGGCAGCTGATAGCCGACAGCGAGGAGCTGGGATACATAACCCTGAATTTTTATAAAGGTGTGCTGGAATGTGAAGTTTACCCCAGACAGCAGAGGGAGGATTATATATCAGACCAAAGCGGTGAAGATATAGTCGCGCAGATGGACGGCATAATAAGCGATTTAAGGGTTTACAGCGGTTACTGCGACTTACAGCTGGGACAGAGCGTTGCGGCCGGAGATGTGTTGGTAAAAGGTCTGACTATAGACAAACACAACAATATACACATAAGCGAAACCAGGGCGTATGTAGAGGCTTTCAGCCAGAAAGATTACAGTGTGTTTATTCCGTACAACAAAGAGTTTTACGCCTTTACGGCCGACAGCAGCAAAAGTATAAATATCATGTTTGCCGGCAAAAACTTTACAGTAAAAAAAGCGCAGGTTTCCGGCTGGGAAAATTACAGCGAAAGGAATGTTATACGATATTACAGCTTTTTCGGTTTCAGCCTGCCGTTTACAGTCAGCGAAACAACCTACTATAAAAGGGAAAAGATGAACATTGACAGCGACCTGTCCACAGCGCTGAACAGCGGCCGTCTGCAGGTGCAGAAGATGATTGAAAATGATGAAAGGCTGGTAAAGGAAGAGTCCAAGACATACAGCTATTCCACCCGGCCGGACGGGGTAACCGTGGTCTGCACGGTAAAAGGGTATTATTCCATAGCATAACAAAGTAATTTATTTACTTATATTTGTTTATATGGTATACTAAAATATCAATAAAATTACGAGGTGATAATTTGGCTGAAAAACTTTTTGAAGTTGCAGACAACGATATAGCCACCGCTATATGCGGACCTTTTGATGCTAATATTATAAATATGGAAAAGGTGCTGGGCGCCGGCATTATATGCAGGGGCACATCCTTTAAAATAAGCGGCAGCGAAGAGGCGGTGTCCAACACCGTCAGTGCCCTGACCGCCATGGAGGACCTGTACAGGCGCGGCACAGAACTGGACGAACAGGCGGTGAGATACTGCACTGACCTGGCACAGGAAAACAAGGGAAGCATGGCCGCACAGCTCACCGGGGAGCTGGTGCTGCTCACGGCCAAAGGCAAACCTATAAGGGCCAAAACACTGGGGCAGAAAGACTATCTCAAAGCGATAGAAAAAAACTCCATAACCTTTGGCGTGGGGCCTGCCGGTACAGGCAAAACCTACCTGGCTGTTGCCATGGCGGTAAAGGCCTTCAAAGCCGGCGATGTTTCACGCATAATCCTGACAAGGCCTGCCGTCGAAGCCGGCGAAAAACTGGGTTTTCTGCCGGGAGATTTGCAGAATAAGGTTGACCCTTACCTCAGGCCGCTGTACGACGGGCTTTTTGACATGATGGGGGCCGAAACCTATGCCAAACTGCTGGAAAAGGGGATTATAGAAGTTGCCCCGCTGGCATATATGCGCGGGCGCACGCTGGATGACAGCTTTATAATCCTGGACGAAGCGCAGAACACCACAAAGGAACAGATGAAAATGTTCCTGACCAGGATGGGTATGGGCTCAAAGGTGGTTGTCACCGGTGACATAACCCAGATAGACCTGCCGCGGGAGAAAAAATCCGGTCTGAAAGATGCCATGCAGATTTTGAAAGGCATAGAGGATATAGCCATAGTAAGGCTGACGGAAAAAGATGTTGTGCGCCACAAACTGGTGCAGGATATTGTAAAAGCTTATGAAAAGGCTGCCCGGGAAAAAGCGCGGAACAGCCCGGAAAGAAAGGTTGGCAAAAGATATTATGTCAAATAGAGTTTGGATTAAAAACACACAGAAAAAAATAAAAATCCCTGCCGGTATCAGGATACTTGTCAGAAGAAGCTGCAATGCTGTTCTGGCCAATGAGAACATAACCCGGCCTTGCGAAATATCCGTAACATTTGTGGACAACCGGCAGATTGCCCAGCTTAACGGACAGTTCCGCAACAAGCCTGTGGAAACAGATGTGCTGTCATTCCCGCTGGGTGAAAACGGACAGTATGACACAAACCCGGAAACCGGCGCCATGCTGCTGGGGGATATAGTTATTTCCCTGGAAAAGGCCCAGCGGCAAAGCGAGCTTTACGGGCACAGCCTTCAGCGCGAAGTGGCTTTTCTGACGGTACATTCCATGTATCACCTGCTGGGATATGACCATGAAAACGGCGGAATAGAAGCGCTGAGAATGAGAGAAAAGGAAGAGCAGGCGCTGGTAAAACTGGGTCTGCCAAGGACCGCATCTTACGGTGTTATAGAAGATGATTAAAAGATTTTTGAAAAGTGCAGGCTATGCCATTGACGGCTTTCTGCTGGGCGTCAGGGAAGAGCGCAATGTAAGGATAGACCTTGTGGCTATGATAGCGATTGTTAGACTGGCGTTTTTTTACGATTTTGACCGCACACAGTGGGCGGTGGTCATACTGCTGGTTTTTCTGATACCCTCACTGGAACTGCTGAACACAGCGGTGGAACGCGCCGTTCACAAGCCTGACACAGACCACTACATGCCTGCCGGACAGGCCAAGGATGCCGCTGCCGGCGGAGTATTTCTCATGGCGCTGGGCGCAGTTGTGGTCGGCTTTGTGCTGTTTTGGGACACGGCCGTATTTTCCAGGATACTGGATTATTATATGTCCAGGCCGCTGAATGCCGCCGCAGTTGCCTTGTTTGCAGTTGGGGCATATCTGTTTATAATCAAGGACAATTTTGAAAAAAAGAGGAAATAAATGCAGAATACAAAATCTATTTTTGTGGCCATTGTGGGCAAGCCCAATGTGGGCAAATCATCGCTGATGAACCTTATCCTGGGCGAAAAGATTGCCATAGTTACCCGGAAGCCGCAGACCACCAGGACAAGCATAACGGGCGTTTTGACCAAAGGCGAAACACAGTTTGTGTTTATGGACACCCCGGGAATACACACACCCAGGACAAAGCTGGGCGAAAGAATGATAAAAACCAGCCACAACGCCATAGCGGATGTGGACCTGGTTGTCATGCTGTTCGAGCCTTACGGAGAAATAGGCGAAGCCGAAAAAGCACTTATTGAAAATATATCCGGTCGTTCTTTGCCTGCACTGGCTGTGATAAACAAAAATGACACCATAAAAAGCCGGCGGGATGCCCGGCGGCAGAAAGAATACATTATGGGTCTGGGCGTTTTTGATGATGTGCTGTTTACATCTGTCAGGGAAAACGACGGCGTTGACCGGCTGATGGAAAAGATAGAAAGCTATGCGGCCCCCGGCCCCCATTATTTTGATGATGATGCCATTACCAATCAGCCGGAAAAGGTCATCGTGGCAGAAATTGTCAGAGAAAAACTGCTGCTGAACATGCGCGACGAAATACCCCACGGCACAAATGTGGAGGTTGAAGCCTTCAAAGAGCGTGCAGGCAGGAAAATTATAGACATCAGTGTGGTAATATACTGTGAGAAAAAAAGCCATAAAGGCATGATTATAGGCAAGCAGGGCGCCATGCTGAAAAAAATAGCCTCCCGGGCAAGGGTTGATATAGAGGCTTTTTTGGACGCCAAAGTCAACCTGCAGTGCTGGGTGAAAGTAAAGGAAGACTGGCGTGATTCCAACTATATCCTGAACGATTTCGGCTTCAAAGACGAATAGCGGTTTATTTTTCCACTTATAAACCATTCTTTTGCGTGTACAATATTTTGTATCACAAACGCAAAGGAGAGAGTCTTATGAGCGTGGATTATTGGCAAAGATTTTTGCAGAGCGGAAGCGTGGAAGATTATCTTAAATATCGTGCCAGCATGGTAAAAACGGACGGTACAAGGGAAGAATATGGCTTATCAGACGCAGAAAATAACCGGGATAGTCCTGAAAGAGGTAAAAACCAAGGAGAGCGATAAAATAATAACCGTTTTATCCCGAGAGCTTGGTGTGATAAATATTTATGTAAAAGGCGCTATGAGATTGAAAAACAAATTTCATAGCGCTGTAAGTCTGTTTGCGTACAGTGAATTTGTGGTTTTCCGGTCCCGTTCATCGGAGCTTTATCAACTTAACGAGGCGGAAGTAAAACATGTTTTTCATCGGCTGAGCGAAAATATAGAATATCTGGCACTGGCCATGTATATGTCAGAACTGGTGTGCGAGGTCAGTGTGCCGGACGATATGAACAACGAGATACTGCGCCTGTTTCTGAACATGCTCCATGTCATGTGCAGCAAAAGGTGGCCGGTGGACCTGTGCAAGGCGGCTTTTGAAATGCGCCTTATGTGCGACACCGGTTACAGGCCGGACCTGGTCGGGTGTAAAAGATGCGCCAAATACGAGGCGGAGTTGTTCTTCTTTGACACTGAAAACGGTCGGATTGTGTGCAACAGCTGTCAAAAGCCTTACGACCGCGGTTTTTACATAGCCGAAATGCCGACGGTAAACGCCCTCAGATATCTTGCCTATGCAGACCTGGAAAAGATGTTCGGCTTCAATATAACGGGTCTTTTCAAATACCAGCTTTGCGCCATATGTGAAAGATATATACTTAACCATACCAAAGGCGAATATAAAACCTTGGACTTTTTAAAAAGCGTTATGACGGGAGAGGAGAATAAGATTGAAGGATAAAAGCCTGAAAGCACTGGAATATGACAAAATTTTAAATATGCTGTCAGCCCTGTGCGTTTTTGAAGAAAACAAGCAGCGGGCGATGAGCTTACAGCCCATGTCCGACCGGCAGCAGGTCAGACAGCGGCTGGAAAAGACAGATACTTTATCAGCTTATATATACAAATACTCAGCCCCCAGGCTGGACAGTGCCGCCGGGGCATACCGGGCTGTACAGCACAGCCGGAAAGGCGGCATGCTGTCCTGCGGCGAACTGCTGAGCGTGGCGCGCATGTACCGCAATTTTACCGGTGTAAAAAAATGGTATTTCCGATACGACAGGAACAGCGAAATACTGGACTGGACATTTTCTTCAATATGGGAAAATGAACAGCTGGAAAAGGCAATATTTGATGCTATCCTGTCAGACAACCAGGTGGCGGATTCCGCCAGCGACGGGCTGTACGATGTGCGCCGCAGGATAAAACAGACCGAAAGCGCCGTAAGGGATAAGCTGGATGGCATAATACGCAGCCGGACTTATCAGAAGTATTTGCAGGAAGCCGTGGTTACAATAAGACAGAACAAATTTGTAATTCCGGTAAAGGCTGAATACAAAAACGAGATACAGGGTGTTGTACACGATGTTTCGGCCTCCGGCTCCACATTTTTCATCGAGCCGTCCGCCATTGTGGAACTCAACAACCGTGTCATGCAGCTGTACAACCTGGAACAGGAAGAAATAAACAAAATCCTGATGAAATTTTCCGGCATGATAGCTTCCACAGAGCAGTTTTTTATGGACAGCTACAGCAAACTGCTGGAAATTGACATGTGCATTGCCAAGGCAAAGCTTGCCATAAACATGCAGGCGGTAATGCCCAAAGTAAACGACGGTTTGCAGTTTAATTTGGTAAAGGCCAGACACCCACTTATTGAAAAGGAAAAAGTGGTGCCTATTGATATAAATCTTGGCTTTGATTACGATACCATGATTGTGACAGGCCCTAATACCGGCGGTAAAACAGTTACGCTGAAAACGGCCGGTCTGCTGTGCGCCATGGCCGCCAGCGGCCTTATGATACCGGCTCACGAAAGCAGTTCGGTATGCGTGTTTGAAAACATACTTGCGGATATAGGTGATGAGCAGAGCATACAGCAAAGCCTGTCCACCTTTTCCGGGCACATGACAAACATAGCCAGGATACTGGATATCGCCGACGAAAAAAGCCTGGTGCTCATGGACGAGCTGGGCGCCGGTACAGACCCGGCGGAAGGCGCCGCCCTGGCACTGAGCATAATCGAACAGCTGCGCAGGCAGGGAGCAAAGATAATTGCCACAACCCATTACGGAGAGCTGAAAATATTTGCACTGGAAACAGACGGTGTGCAGAATGCCAGCTGCGAATTTGACACAGAATCCCTGCGTCCCACATACAGGATAATAGTGGGCGTCCCCGGAAAATCCAATGCCTTTTACATAAGCAGAAGGCTGGGTATAAGCAATGAGATAATCAAAAATGCCAAAAGCCACCTGACCGGAGAGGAGAAAAGCCTTAACCGAGTGTTTTCACAGCTGGAAGAGATGAGAAAGCAGCTGAAAGAAAGCCAGGAAGAGGTGGAAAGACTGAAAGACTCCGCCGGCCACAAGATAAAACGGGCGCAGGAAAAAAGTGATGAAATAATACGCAAGGCCCAGCAGGAAGCAGATATGCTGACCCAAAGGGCAAGGCGGAGCGCGCAGAAGGTCCAGGACGAAGCGTATAAACTGTCCGACGAGCTGAAAGCTTTGCAAAAGCAGGAAAACCGTTCTGCCCGGCAAAGACTGCAACAGGCCAGGGATATCGCCAGAAACCAGACCAACAAACTGCTGTCCATGGTCAAGGAAGACCGGCCTGTACAGGAACACCCAAAGCTGGAAAAGGTCAAAAAAGGCGACAGGGTCATAATAGCGTCCCTGAACAAGCCTGCTGTGGTTCAGTCGGAGGCCAACTCTTCCGGAATGGTGGATGTGGTGGCCGGAATTATCAAGACCAGGGTCCATATCAGCGACCTGTACGCCGACACATCCAAACCAAAACAGCCGGCAAGACAGCCGCGCACTGCTGTTTCCAGGCCGAAAGACTCCGGCTCCGTCAGGGATTCCAACACAGAGATAAACCTGCTGGGAATGACTGTGGAGGATGCCATTCTGGAGGTTGACAGGTTCCTGGACAACGGCGTCATGCGCAAACTGCATACCTTGTATATAATTCACGGAAAAGGCACCGGTGCCCTGCGCAGCGGTATACATGCCTACCTCAGAAAGCATCCCCATGTGGCATCTTTCCGTCTTGGTACCTACGGTGAAGGCGAAAGCGGTGTCACCGTTGTGGAACTGAAATAACCGCGGAAATATTTCGCAAAATAATATATACAAAAAAAGTGAATAATACTTGACAAGGATATATACCTTTAAATATAATTATATTGTTTTTGTTATATAAGCAAAATTTGCTTGTATTTGTTTTACAGACCTATATTTTTTAACGAAGAAAGGATGTGCTTTTTTGGCAAGAGATTTTACAAGCGGAAATCCGGCAAAGGTTATTTTCGCCTTTGCTATGCCTATGCTTATAGGTAACCTTTTTCAGCAGATGTACAGCACAGTTGACCAGATTATAGTAGGTAACTTTGAAGGTAAAAACGCGTTGGCAGCCGTCAGCGGCAGCGCCAGTGTACAGTTTTTGATTTTCGCTGTTGCTTTTGGTTTTACAGCAGGTATGTCTGTTGTTCTTTCGCAGGTTTACGGCGCAAGGGATTACGAAAGGCTTAAAAGGGTTTTCTCCACAGGTTTCATATTTGTTATAGCCCTGGCTGTAGTCCTGGGCCTTTTCGGCGTACTTATCTCCAGACCTATACTTAACATGATGGGCACGCCGGCTGAGATAATGGACGGTGCGACTACATATCTGAGGATAATGTTCCTGGGCTTGCCGGCCATGTTTTTGTACAACATGTACGCATCAGTTCTGCGCGCAATCGGCGACAGTAAAACACCGCTGTATTTTCTGATTGTTGCCTGTATTATCAACATTGTGCTGGACTATGTTTTTGTTGCATTTTTCGGCATGGGCGTTGCCGGTGTTGCGTGGGCTACACTTATCGCACAACTGGTCAGCGGTATACTGTGCCATCTCTATGTCGGCAAAAGAGTGCAGATTTTCCGGTTGCATAAAAGTGAATGGATTTTTGACAAAACCATTATCGGTGCCATAATAAATTATGGCCTGCCGTCTGCTGTACAGCAGTCCATCGTTTCCATCAGCATGCTGTTTGTACAGTCATTCGTTAACTCTTTCGGTGCGGATATGATGGCTGCCTTCGGCGTATCCAGCAGGATTGAAAACTTTGTAACAATGCCTTTGATGAACTTTGCAATGGCTCTGTCAATGTATGCAGGTCAGAACATAGGCGCAGGCAAAGAAAAGAGAGCTATCGACGGTGTAAAAGCCACTATGGTAATGCAGCTTATATTCTCTTTTGCCATGGCATTCATACTGCCTTTTGTTGCACCCAAACTTATCGACCTGTTCGGTCTTGCCAATGACCCGGATGTAGTAAGACTTGGTGTTATGGGTATAGATTTCAGTTCCAAATTCCTGTTTGTTTTCGGTTTGTTCCAGGCATTGAACCAGTTCCACCGCGGTGTTGGCGACACAGGATTTTCAATGTTTGCCAGCTTGTGCATGGTGTTTGTGCGTATTCCCGCAACCTATCTGATGGTTTACATTCTGTCTTTCGGAGAAATCTCCATATGGGCAGGTATGATCAGCGGCTGGGTGACAGCACTGGCTGTAAATACCATCAGGTTCCTTACCGGCGGCTGGAAAGGCAAAGCTTATGTTCAGAGAACAGATGCTGCCGAAGCTTAAAATATATTGATTTTGATTACAGAATAAGGCTGCTGTGGCAGCCTTATTCTTGTTTGACAAAAATTTACATATTTCGCGCCCTGTCAGTAATAAAATTATAAACGGGTGATAAAGTGAAGATAACGGTGTATCTGGATATGCTGATAATAACCAACCTGCTGGTGAATTATTTTCTTTTAAAAATAACCGCAGTTATTGCCGGCATAGCGATGGAAAGAAAAAGAGCGATAGCAGCCTCTGTGACAGGAGCTTTATTTTCGCTGTCGATATTCCTGCCGCAAAACATTCCCGTTTCCTTTATTATAAAAACTGCATCTGTAATGTGCTGCTGTCTGTGTGCTTTCGGGTTTGGCTCGCTGTCTGTGTTTATAAGGAACAGCGCCTGCCTTTTGGCGGCAAACCTGCTGTTGTCAGGTTTTCTTATGGCGGTTTTTCAGAACAGCCCTACAGTGTACATAAACAACCATAATTATTATTTCAACATAAATCCCGTACTGCTGGCGGCGTGTATATTTGCGGTATACGGGGCCATTACGGCGGTTGAGATGCTGTATTCCCGCGCGGATAAAAGGCTGACCTTTCCTGTGACCATAACCCTGAACGGAAAAAGTGTCAGCGGCACTGCTTTTTACGACACCGGCTTTAAAGTCAGGGATATTCTGGGCAACAGGCCGGTTGTTATGTGTGAATACGAGTTTTTCAGGGTGTGCATGGAAGAAGAACAGCAAAGACGGGTGGAGGATTTTGCATCCGGTAACCCTCATGGAAAGATTATACCGATTTTTTACAGCGATGTTTCCGGCGAAGGGATGCTGGCGGGTGTAAAAGTAGCTGAGCTGACAGTCTGTCTGGACGGAAACAGAAAAAAGGTCCTGCAAGGAGCAATTCTGGCGCTGGCACAAAAGAAAATCCTGTCCGGTGCCCAGATAATTTTCGGCAAAGAAATTTATAATATATTAGGAGAATAAATATGTTTGAAAAAGTTCTTTTCAGGATGTTAAAAATTTTAGGAAAGTTACAGAAAATTTTTTACATCAACGGCCCCCGGGTACTGCCGCCGCCCCTTACGCCAAAGCAGGAAGAAGAGGTTTTCCGCGGCCTTGAAGCCAAACAGCAGGACGCTGTAAACAAACTGATAGTGCACAACCTGCGCCTGGTGGTATACATTGCCAAAAAATTTGAAAACACCTGTGTGCCCATTGATGACCTGACATCCATAGGAACTATGGGGCTGATAAAGGCGGTAAAAAGTTTTGTCCCTTCCAAAAACATAAAATTTGCAACCTATGCGTCCAGGTGTGTAGAAAACGAAATTCTTATGTATCTGCGCAAGCGGTCAAACAGGAATATTGATATAAGCATGGATGAAGCACTGTCCACAGACGCCGACGGAAACGAGCTGAACCTTATTGATGTACTTTATACCGATGAAAACGAGGTCAGCAAAAATATAGAGGAGGAAAGCGACAGGATAACCCTGTGGAATTCTCTCAACAGCCTGCCGGCAAGAGAAAGGGAAATAATGGTAATGCGTTTCGGGCTGTCCGGCCGGCAGGAAAAAACCCAGAAAGAAGTTGCGGACATAATAGGTATTTCACAGTCCTATATATCAAGGCTGGAAAAAAGAATTCTGAAAAAGCTCAAAAGAGAAATAGAAAAAATTGGTTAGCAACAATTTACATACATAATACATCACTTTCTTACAGATAATTATCTTGAATAATTATGTAGGGAAGTGATGTTCTGTTTTACAAAAAAGTTGAAATAACCGGTATAAACACTGCGGACCTGCCTGTTTTAAGCGACAGTCAGAGACAAAGCCTGATACTGAAAATGAAAGACGGGGACAAAAAGGCCAAGGACACGCTGGTTATGGCAAACTTGAAACTGATACTCAGCATAATACAAAAGGTCAACAGCAAAAACATAGACCCGGACGACCTTTTTCAGGTGGGCTGTATAGGTCTGATAAAGGCGCTGAATAACTTTGACCCGGCGCTTAATGTGCAGTTTTCCACCTATGGGGTGGTAATGATACTGGGAGAAATCAAAAGATATATCCGTGACAGCAGTGCGGTGAGGGTCAGCCGAGGGACAAAGGACCTGGCTTACAAAGCGCTTAATTTCAAGGAAGAATATATAAAGGAAAACGACGCCGAGCCCACGATAGACGAAATAGCCCGGCATCTTAATACCACAACATATAAGATAAGCAGTGCCCTGGAAGCCATTTCCCCGGCGGTTTCGCTGTACGAGCCGGCTTTCAGCGACGAAAGCGACGGAGTATACCTGCTGGACCAGGTGACCGGCGAAAATTTTGAAGAGGCCTTTTCATCAAAAACAGTTGTACAGCAGGTGCTGCACAATCTGAAAAAACGCGAAAAGCGAATTATGAATTTAAGATATATACAGGGCAAAACCCAGACCCAGGTTGCGTCAATTATCGGTATCAGCCAAGCGCAGGTATCCAGAATAGAAAAGCATGTTCTGTCCAGCGTGAAAAAACGGCTGAACGCATAGCAATTCACAAACAAACACCCTCTGTGCATATACTTATGTATGGGGGTGTTTTTATGGTATCTCTTTCTTTACTGTGTCAGAAGGATATTATAAATATATCCAACGGACAAAACATAGGCCGTGCCGACGATATAGAATTTGACGAAAGATCAGCGCAGGTTCACAACCTGGTGGTTTTCGGCAGACCAAAATTTTTCGGACTGCTGGGCAGGGGCAAAGATGTAAAGGTCCCGTGGGAAGATGTGGTCACAATAGGAAGGGATGTTATACTTATACAATCTTTAAATGTAAAGGACAGCGATAAAAACGGAAAGATAAAGGTCAATTATGGCTGATGCACCTTTTGTTGCTATATGCCCGCTTTATTTGTTATAATAAAGCGGAAATACAGCAATCGGCGGAGGATTGAATTTATGAAAAATATTGTAAAGCTATTTTTGCCTTTTGTTTTCCTGGTGTTTATGACAGCCTGCGTCCGGCAGCCGGAGCCGGGCAGTTCACAGCCGGTTGACGGCAGTTCGGCAGGCCGGCAGTCACAGCAGCCTGAAACAGATCAGTCGCTTCTGATTGACAGCAATACAATAAGCCGGGCGCTGGTGTGGTCAATGCGCACCGATTGCGATATCACTTCACCGCAGTTTGACACATTTCAGCTTATTGTAAGACTGGCCGTTCGGCAGCAGCCGGAGTACTGCTATTACGGATTATTCCCCACAAACGAAAAACGGGAAACCGTTTTTCGGATGGACAAGTGTGACAGAATGCTTTATGAAATTTTCGGCGAGGATGTCCGGACGGCAGAAAGTGTTTTCAAAGATGCCGGGGTGGATGTATCTGACGGAACAGCCACCTTCTCCACCGATTTCGGCTGGGGTGTTCAGCGGTATTGCCCCGGGGACTTTATGTCCAGCAGGTTTTTGACGGACCAAAATCAGGTGGAGTGTGAGTTTGAGCTGTTTGTTCCGGTAAAAGATGCGCAGGACCCGCAGTCTGTGTCTGATGGATATTATAAAATAGTATATGATATCATCACGGAAAACGGACACAGCTTTTTAAGGTTTAACCGTATGGAGAAAAAGCGGTAAAATGCAAGTAATACAGCCTATTGACACCGACGCTTTGATATGATAAAATATCAAAGCGCGATTACGCACGCTGTATTCCTTACGGGCGGTGTATCAACGATATTACCCGTAAAAATCAAGCAAAATACAGCGGAGGTACTAACCAAACGGAGGTAAAATTATGTCATCAGTATCAATGAAACAGTTGCTCGAGGCCGGCGTACACTTCGGCCACCAGACAAGAAGATGGAACCCTAAAATGGCTAAATACATCTTCACAGAAAGAAACGGTATCTACATCATCGACCTGCAGAAAACAGTTAAAATGCTGGACGATGCTTACAACTTTGTAAGAGAAATTTCCGCAGAAGGCGGCGAAATCCTTTTCGTAGGTACAAAGAAACAGGCTCAGGATGCCATCAAAGAAGAAGCTGAAAGATGCGGCATGCACTATGTAAACGCCAGATGGCTGGGCGGTATGCTGACAAACTACCAGACAATCAAAAAGAGAATTGCTCGTCTGGAACAGCTGAACAAAATGAAAGAAGACGGCACATTTGACCTGCTGCCCAAAAAAGAAGTTATCAAGCTGGAACATGAAATTGAAAAGCTGGAAAAATTCATGGGCGGCATCAAAAACATGGGCACACTTCCCAAAGCTATGTTCATCGTTGACACAAGAAAAGAAAAAATCGCTGTAGCCGAAGCAAGAAACCTGGGTATCCCGGTTGTTGCTATCGTTGACACAAACTGCGATCCGGATGAAGTTGACTATATCATCCCCGGCAACGACGATGCTATCAGAGCTGTTAAACTGATCGCCGGCGCTATGGCTGACGCTGTAATCGAAGGCCGTCAGGGTGAACAGAATGTTGCTGAAACAGAAGAAGTTGCTGTTGAAGCAGTTGAAGAAGTAAACGAATAATATATCAGTTAACTGGTTATCAAAATACAATAAATTGGAGGAATTTAAAATGGCATTTACAGCAAGTGATGTTAAAAACCTTCGTGAACGCACAGGCTGCGGCATGATGGACTGCAAAAAAGCTCTTACCGAAACCAACGGTGATTTTGATAAAGCTATCGAATACCTCAGAGAAAAAGGCCTGGCTGCTGCTACCAAAAAAGCAGGCAGAATTGCTGCTGACGGTATGGTATATGCAACAGTTGACAAAGAAAAGAAAGTCGGCGTAGTTGTAGAAGTTAACTCCGAAACAGACTTCGTTGCCAAAAACGAACAGTTCAGAACATTTGTTGCGGAAATTGCTTCTGTTATTTCAGCAGAAAACCCCGCTACAGTTGAAGAACTGCTGACAAAGAAAATGCCCAACGGCGACACAGTTGAAGCTGCTTTGCAGGAAAAAATCCTGGTTATCGGCGAAAATCTGAAAATCCGTCGTTTTGTAAGATACGAAGGTCCCTGTGTTGCTTATATCCACGCAGGCGGCACACACGGCGTTCTGGTAAAATTCGAAGTAAGCGACGAAATGTTTGCAAAACCCGAATTTGTAACATACGGCCATGATGTAGCAATGCAGATTGCTGCTGCCAACCCCACATACCTGTCCAGAGATGATGTTGAACCTGAAGTTCTGGAAAAAGAAAAAGAAATCCTGACACAGCAGGCTATCAACGAAGGCAAACCCGCCAACATCGCTGAAAAAATGGTTGCAGGCAGAATTTCCAAATACTACAAAGAAAACTGCTTGCTGGAACAGCCCTTTGTTAAAGACGACAAACAGTCTATCACAGACTATACAAACGCTACAGCAAAGGCTCTGGGCGGCGACATCAAGATTGTTGCTTTTACCCGTTACGAAAAAGGCGAAGGTATAGAGAAAAAAGTTGACGACTTCGCAGCTGAAGTAGCCAGCATGACAAAATAATTTCAGCTTTTGCCATGTCCTACCCCCGGGTTGCCCGCGGGATACTCCAAGAGGCAAAACCAATAAGGAAACCCAAGCGGATATAAGGGTAATAAGGACAATAAATAGCAAACTTAAAAGAGATGCTTTATATGAGCATCTCTTTTTTATTGCCTTTTGATACCGGCCGCAAGGCTGTTTAGACAATTTTTTTATTTTTGTACATAATCACAATTTTACCAGATAAGACCATAATATTCTTTACTTTATACATAAAATATAGTAGAATATTATAAAATAATGTGTATACGGAGTAGCTATTATGTCTATAAAATATCAAAGGGTTTTGATTAAGCTGAGCGGCGAAGCCCTGGCCGGCGAAAAAGGTTTTGGCCTGGATTATCCCACAGTTTTGGAAATATGCAAAAATATCAAAGACGCCCATGACCTGGGCGCAGAAATTGCCATTGTTGTAGGCGGCGGAAACTTTTGGCGCGGCCGTTCCAGCGGCGATATGGAAAGAACCAGGGCAGATCAGATCGGTATGCTGGCCACTGTTATGAATGCTCTTTCTGTTGCTGATGCACTGGAAAAGCTGGGCGTGGAAGTAAGGGTGCAGACCGCATTGCAGATGCAGCAGGTTGCCGAACCTTATATACGCAACAGGGCCACAAGACATTTGGAAAAAGGCAGAGTGGTAATTTTCGCCTGCGGAACAGGTAACCCATTCTTCTCTACAGATACGGCGGCAGCGCTCAGGGCGGCAGAAATCAATGCACAGATAATTTTCAAAGCCACCATGGTAGATGGCGTTTATGATAAAGACCCCAAAAAATATCCCGATGCTGTCAAATATGACACTCTCTCATTTACAAAAGTGCTCAATGAACAGCTTAATGTTATGGACATGACCGCTGCCACAATGTGCCGCGACAATCATCTGCCGATACTGGTATTTGACCTGAATGACGGCAATATTGTCAAAGCCTTGCGCGGAGAAACAATCGGAACTTTGGTTATTGAATAAAGGAGATATAATTATGATAAAAGCTTACGAAGACAGAATGAGCCGGGCGGTAAAACACCTGGAGGGCGAATACGCATCCATACGCGCCGGCAGGGCAAATCCCGGTGTACTGGACAAAGTTATGGTGGAATACTACGGTGCAGAAACACCTATAAATCAGGTGGCTACTGTTTCAGTGACAGAGGCAAGAACTTTGACTATTCAGCCCTGGGACAGAAGCCTGCTGAAAGCTATAACCAAAGCAATCCAGATGTCTGATGTGGGCATAAACCCCATCGATGACGGCGTCAGCATCAGGCTGATTTTCCCGGCCCCCACAGAGGAAAGAAGAAAAGCCCTGGCAAAAGATGTGTCAAAAATGGCAGAGGATGCCAAAGTAGCCGTAAGGAACATAAGACGCGATGCCATGGACAAATTCAAAGCAGCCAAAAAGGCCGGAGAACTGACAGAGGACGATCTGAAAAACCTTGAAGAAAAAATTCAGAAAAGCACAGATAAGTTTATAAAGGATATCGATGCAGTTGCAGCCAACAAAACCAAAGAAGTTATGGAACTGTAATATATTATCATGTTTATTTTTAGAGGGCGTATTGTAACAATATAGCCCTTTAATTTTGTATGGCTTATCAAGGAGAAAATAAAATGGATGGCAGTATCACAATTCCTAAACATATTGGAATTATAATGGACGGAAACGGCAGATGGGCAAAAAA
>CALWZO010000025.1 GCA_944386045.1 uncultured Clostridia bacterium
TATTCCGATCAGTTCTGCAACTTCTTTCTGCATCAGTCCCATATGATGACGGCACCAACGGAGCCTGTCTTGCACATTCGGTATATCTTCATAATTCTGATACTGCTGATTGAACAACTGGGCTTCCGGTAGCTTGCGAGGGGCTATCAGTCGGAAACTATGGATATACATAGGGGCATACCTCACACATCCGTCCGAAGTGAAACAAAGTATGTATATATTCTCTGAAACCTGTGCCAGAATACGCCATTTGGGTTCTTTTCTGCTCTGGGGTACTGGTTTGGAACCATAAACGCATCTGTGAGAGGATAGCATTTTCAATACACTTGGAAGCATAGGTGGAAAATCTGGTGTTTTTTTCATAGCTGAAACTTTGCACCGCCTTTATCAGGCCTATTGTTCCTATGCTGATAAGGTCGTCATTATCCCGCGGGTTCCGGTAATATTTTTTTGCCACATGGGCCACCAGCCTGAGGTTGTGTTTTATCAGCTTTTCCCTGGCGGAATTATCCCCCCGGTGATATTTTTCAAATTCTTCCCTTTCCTCTTTTGCCGTAAGCGGTTTTGGCATGGTGCGGCTTTCCATGTGCAATGACAACAGCAGCATCTTGGCCAAAATCAGGCTCAGTAATGATGAAAACATATTGCCCTCCTGAAAATTTGATACTTAATCTTATTTAAAAGGAATGCAAAAAATGACAGCCGGACAAACATCATTTACAGGATAATTATTTATCATAAAATACTCGCAACAAACAAAAACCCTTTTAAACTAACATTAAAGACTCTGGCAGGCTGATTATACAGCAGATATTATAGCAAAAAGCCATCGGAAAATCCGATGGCTCTTTTATCTTGCATTAAATATCCGGTGTTTGCGCAAAATTATAATAATATTTTTACAGGAGTATATATTTTCACCTCACCCGGGCTGACTTTGCAGCTGTATGCGCGTATGTCCACTCCCCGTTTTTCAGCTTGCCGCAAAGCATCGGCAAACTCCGGCTGTGTGCGCCTGTTGGGAGAAAAAGCTGTGACATTTTCCATCTGTATCACAAAAAACAGACAGGCACCATACCCGTTTTGCACGGCGTCCATAAGGCCATGTATATGCTTTAGTCCGCGCAGGGTGGGTGCATCGGGAAACAGCGCAAGGCCGCTTTCTTCCAGCGTAACACCTTTTACTTCTGTATAAATTGTTCTGTCACCATCTTTTATCATCCAGTCAAAACGGCTGTCTTTATAAAAAACCTCTCGTTTCAACTGTGCGCCCGGCCATGCCTCCTGTGCCCATTCTCCGAAAAGAATGTTGGGTGCCTGAGAGTCTATATTTACCACCTGCTCTCCCTTTTTTACCGCGATCAGGTCATAGGCTGTTTTTCTGGCGCTGTTTTCACAATGCTGTAAAAACACCTGTGCGCCCGACAGCAGAAGTTCTTTACAGCGGCCGGTATTTTTTACATGGGCAACCTGGTTTTCTCCTTCAATTTCCACATTGGCTATAAATCTGTTGGGGCGCGATAAAAAGCGCGCCGGTATTATATTACTGTACTTCATTTTTGCTTGCTATAAATTCTATAACTGACTGAACTGTTCCGTAGGCGGCTTTGTATATATCCTCGTCAGAGTAAGTCTTATAATATTCCTGAGGATTTATTATAAAGGAATACTCCATCAGCACACTGGGAGCAATATCCGTCCTGGTGACATAATAATATCCGTTTTGCGCTCCGCGGTTGTTTCTTCCAGTGGCAGCTGAAATATTTTCGCACATAAGGTCCGCCAGCTCCTTGCTTTGGGAGGTGAAATAATAACACTCGCTGCCCATGGCATTGTTGGAGTTATAGGAATAGTCCATGCTGTTGTGATGAACAGAAATAAATATATCAGGTTTCAATTCCCTCACCATATTTCTTCTTTCATCCAGGGTAAGGAATGTGTCGTCTTCCCTTGTCAGTATTACATTTGCACCATAGCTTTGCAAAAGCGCAGCGGTTGCTTTGGCTACAGAAAGATTGAGCGTTTTTTCCAGCGGACCGTTGGTGGAAGCCACACCCAGCGCACCGCTGTCATAATCCCCGTGCCCGGCGTCCAGCATAACCGTAACCCCAGTCAAAGGCGTTGTTGAATTATCCAGGTGTGGTGTGTGTTTAAGGTAAATTTGCACACTGCCGTCAACAGATTTCACATCGTAACCCCACAGCATATTGTCTTTGTTAAGCTGCAATGTTATATATGCTCCGTCTTCTTTGTTTTCTATCGTGCACCCGGTGAAAAATCCCGACCGGGGAATGTCAGTTATCTCTGCGCTGGTATCCAAAAACTGCAATACCAGCCGGCTGTCGGTAAAGCTGCTGATGAGCGCCGGCATATTGTTTACGGTAAATGTGATAAGTTCATCGCCGTTTTCATAACTTTCGGATACTGCCGCAGATATGACCGGTTTATTGAAATCAGTCAGATTTTCAGCGCCTGCTTCTTCCATTTCGTCCTCTGACGGTGAGTAATCTGATGTGGCATCATCTGTTATTTCCACTTTACTTGACAGGACAAAGGCACCGTTTGACAGCTTGTATGCGTATGTTTTTTTGCCGCTGCGTACGGTTTCCACACTGTCTGTAACCACCAATTTTGTACCCTGTTCCAATCCTGCAATTATTGCCGAGTCATCATCCTCATCAGACAACATACTGGTCAATTCGCCGGTAGTTTTCACCACGCGGCCGGCTGACAACTGAACACTGTCATCCCACGGAATTTTGTAGTCGGAAGATGTGGATGTTGTAGAGTATTTTTTGCGCGTGACTGTTACAGTACTGCTGTCAGAACCGGAAGAAACTGTAAACTCGTTATCTCCGACTTCCAGTTCCATATACACACCGAATGTTCCGTCCGGCTGGGCAGGATAAACAGCGCCGTTTATATCAACCGACATATTCCTGGCGCCCGTACCGGTAATATAAACACCGGAATAATAGGTTGTGATATCCTCTGTGGGATAAGTCAGGGTAAAATCATCAGAAACCGAAAGGTTGAACAGCGGCAGATTTTCATTTTTGTTGAAAGCCAGATTAAGCATTATCGACTGCGTCTGAAGGCTGTTGTAGGCCGCCAGCACTGCTCCGTCAATGCTGTAAAAATTATTCAGTATAAATACATCACTGTTCAGTGTGGGTGATGAATAGTGCAAAAGCAGCCTGGCGTCCGAGGTGCTTTTCTCTTTAAGTGACTTATAGTCATCAACGGATATGTTTTCGCAGATAACCGTATCAAAAATTCCACCTGACAGCCCCTGCCGTGCCTGCCGGCTGTCAGATGTCAGCAAAACCAAATCTGTGCCGGATACAACCTCTTTTGCACCTGAGGCAAAATTTTCTTCCCGTGGACAGTTTTCAATGACCATACCTGATATTTTATAATTTTCATTCACCTGCTCCAGGACAGACAATACTTTTTCGCTGTCCATTTCCCGGCAGTCCAGCTGCAAGTACAGCTGAATTTTTCTTTTGTTCAGCTCCGATTTAAGCTGCTGCAAAATATCTTTATTCTTGGCATATTCCCGTCCGGAATACACATAAACGGAATTTTCCAAAGGTATAACCGCGCTGCTACCATCGTTTATCTTTACAATAGCTGTATTGATGCCGTTGTTTTGCAGGTAATCAGCCGCCGCTTCCACTGCGAATTCAAACTCTTCTTCGGTCATGTCGGCCGGGAACAAATCCCTCACTCCTATATCCGCCGCCAGTATCTGCCCTTCCTTCACCTTATACCGCCTGTCCATCGTCAGGACAAAAAATGCGGCCACAGCCATCAGTACAAGCACAAACATACTGCCGGCAAAAGCTTTTATCTTTTTCTTATTCACAATACTACCTCTCGACTTTTTATAAATATATATTAACATAAAAGCCCGGACTTGCAGTAAAGTTAAGTAAAAAATAACAGACTATTCATAAAATATTAAGCTTTTGAATTTTTATATATCTGTATATCCACTTTCCTGTTCACAAAATCCAGATTATATATGCGGTCGTCGCCTTTTTCATACAGCCAGTCTATCGCCTTTTCCGGAATTACTTTTATCACCACTTCACTGTCAACCCCGGAATACATTTCGTAGCTTTCCGGATGATATTTCTTCATCAGCATGGCAAATTTTTCATTTTGTTTTTCCAGCGGGTGACCGCAAAGACTGGCCCTGCCTTCTATCTGTGTTGCATTTTTGCACAAAGCTACCCTCGGGTTGTTTTTTATCTGGTTGTATTTAGGGAATTTTTCGTCTGTCTGCATCCATATAGCACCGTCAAACACCAGGCATGTCATCATGCTGGCCATAGGATGATCTTCAAAACTGGTGGCCAAAACCATATAACAGCTTTCGCCCAGCCTGTCAAAAAATTCTTTTTCGTAATTTTCAAAATTCAATTTTTTCACCTCTTGGATTAAATTTTAACATTACACCGCCCGTATGTAAATACCGTTGAATATACAAAAGTATAATGTTAAAATACTTATATAATATTCTTGAAAAATGCGGCAGGCAGAATTTGTATTTTGGCATTATGCCGCCAAAAGAAAGGAAACTTATGATTTTTCTCACATCAAACGGACTTACTTCTCCCGAACTGCGCCGGAATTTTGCCGGGGCACTGGAAAATACCGGCAAAAAATGTGCAATAATTCCCACTGCGATGGAAAAGGACAAGCAGATTGACCAATGGCTGGAAGAAACCGGGCAGGAGCTGTCGGACTTCGGTCTGGAAAGTGATATTTTTTACATCGGTACAGATGAAAATGAAAAACTGCTGGACTATGATGTGATCTACATATGCGGCGGAAATGTGTTTTATCTTATGCAGAAAATAAACGAGGCCGAAATTGCGCCGATAATTGCAAAATGTGCAGAGGAAAAGATAGTTGTGGGAGTATCTGCCGGCAGTCTGATAATGCAAAAAGACCTTGTGCTGATAAAAGACCTCATCCCCCGTATGAATAAGCGTGTAAAACTGAAAGACCTGTCAGCCCTCAACCTTACTGGCGGCATAGAACATCTCCCCCACAGGACAAGATACATCAACACCATAGAAGCATTTGAAAAAAGGGTGAAAACCTATGAAAAGAAAACCGGACAAAAAGTAATCTGCCTGGAAGATGGCCAAGGCATAATTATTGACGAAGGCAAGACAGAATATATTATTTTATAAAATACACCGGTACTTTTTTATAATATTATATTTATCAGTACACATACCTTTTCATCTGATTGCAGTCATGCATTGGCAAGCAAAGATAACATTCCTGAATAATTCCAGCTTTTTGCAACCAAATGTATTATTGCAGACAGTTTGAAACTTCAATTTTAATATTTTTATTTTACCGGCAAAAACACCGATGACAGCAGACTTATATTCTACTGTCATCGGTGTTTTTTTGGACCGGTCATATAAACTGAACGACCTATACCCTTTCTATTTTCACATTGCTTATATTCATTCTGATGTTTCCCAGCCAATGGCTGTTCCAGGGCAGGTCGCCTTTGCTCTCCTGAATTTCAAAAAAGAACACATCACTTACAGAGTCATACTCCTCAATAACGCCGTCTTTTTCATAAAAAATCAGAAAAGAAGCAATATATTTTCCTTTAACAAGGTTGGATAAATCAAATTCTGCTTCCAGTTTGTAATTTTCACCCTCGGTTACATTTATAACCTCGTCAGAGGTAAACGCGCCTATGGGAACAAGTTCGGGAGATTTTACAATCATTCTCAGTCTTGCCTTTTCCACTGTTTTAAAAGCCTTAACTTCAAATTCCAGTTTTAAAGGCTCTTTGTTTTCAAATACGGTAAAATCCCTGTTGGAGATTTTGTAGCTCATCAGTTTAACTTCAGGCTTCAAATCACCGAAACGCGGGCTTTGGCTTAAATCTCCTTTTACGGCGCTGTTTCCTATAGCCCCCAGATAAATTTCAATAGCTCTGTCCACATCGCCGTCAAAAATGATTTTACCTTCATTTAAAATTATACATCTGGAACAAAGTCTTTTAACGGTGGCCATATTGTGGCTTACATATAAAATTGTCTTACCGTCGTTGTTGGCAGCGTCAAACATTTTATCCAGACATTTTTTCTGGAACTTTGCATCACCTACCGCCAAAACCTCGTCCATAATCATAATTTCGCTGTCCAGATGGGCAGCAACGGCAAAGGCAAGTTTAACATACATACCGCTGGAATATCTTTTGACGGGAGTATCAATAAAATCCCTGCACTCGCTGAAGGCAATAATATCCTCTAACTTACGGTCAATTTCGCTTTTGGTCATGCCCAAAATTGCGCCGTTCATATAGATATTTTCCCTGCCGGTCATCTCGCCGTTAAAGCCTGTGCCCACCTCCAGCATACTTGCAATCCTGCCACGCAGCACAATTTCGCCGTCAGTGGGAGAGGTAACGCGTGTAATCAGCTTTAAAAGTGTGGATTTTCCTGCACCGTTAGAGCCGATAACGCCCACCGCTTCCCCTTTATTAACGGTAAAGCTGACCCCGTTTAACGCCATAAAACTGTCGCCTTTTTTTCTTTCGGACTGTTCTATGGTTAAATTAGGGTCTTGTTTTTTTGTTATTTTAGCCATATAGCTTTTCAAGTCTCCGGCAAGACTGCCTGTGCCGATAACTCCAAGTCTATATCTTTTCTTTAAGTTTTTGACCTCTATAATAGGTTTCATAATTTATCCTCTTTATATGGAATCCACAAAATTCTTTTCCATTTTATTGTAAAGTACAATACTGCCAAAAGCCAGCAGAACAGTTATCACAGCGGAATAAATCCAGTACCCAGTCACAAGTTCTCCGCCGCCTGCAAGACAAAATCTGAAATTATTTACAACACTTGTCATAGGGTTTAACAGCAAAAGAGTTCTCATAACTCCGCTGACGCTGTCCAAAGTGTACACCACAGGGGTAAGGTACATCCACATCTGCAAAATCAAACCTGCCGCAACTGCTAAATCTCTGTATTTAATAGTCACGCTGGAGATAATCACGCCCACCGCCGTGCCCAAAAGCGCCGTTTGTATTATCAGCAAGGGCAAAAGCAGAAAATAAGGCGAAAACGCCACTGCTTCATCCGTAAAAAACAGAAAATAAAAATACACAATTACCAGCATGGCAAACTGTATCAAAAAGTTAATAACGCTTGTAACCATCTGGCTGATGGGCACGGTTAAGCGCGGGAAATACACTTTGCCAAAGATATGTGCATTGTTTAAAAATGTGCCGGAGGTTCCGTTTACCGAGGAAGAAAAAAGCATCCATATTGTGTTGCCGCTCATATAGAATAAAAACTGCGGCATACCCCCGGTGGAAAGTCCTGCAAACTGGCCGAAAACCACCGTAAACACAACGCTGGTAACAAGCGGGTTTAAAATCAACCATAAAGGGCCCAGTATTGTTTGTTTGTAAATAAGGGCAAAGTTTCTCTGCACAAAAAGCTTGATAAGGTCTTTGTACATAAAAACTTCCTTTAAATTAACCTCATACCATTTGGTTTTGGATTTAATAACAACTTCGTAGTTATCCATATTTACTCCTATCTTAAGGCTTGTTCAATCAGCCCCGCCACATATTCGGGGGTAGCAGTTTCATATATCTGTTTTACTTTGTCAAAACTTATACTGCTGTTTTTATTATTTTTAATAAAACTGTACAGATTTTCATAATCCATGCGGTTCTCGTATTCTTTCAAGGTAAACTGCAAAGGATATTTTTCAAAATACTCCATATCCGGTGAGTTTTCAATTTTTTGTACATTTACAATAGGTTTGCCTGTTGCAAAATAGTCAAAAATTTTGCTTGGCACCATATTGGATATTGAATTGCCTATATTCAGCAAAATATCCGCTTTATAGGTGGTAGATACAGCGATATCATTTTTAACACCTGTATGCACAAATATATTATCGGGATATTTTTCTGCCCACTGAGTAACTTTAACACCCTGCTGAGGGCCTAAAAAATGCACCTTTACACTGCTGTCAATTTTAAAAATTTCCTCAAAATTGCTCAGTACAAAATCAGGGTTTCTGAACCCATCGTCCATAGTCCCGCAGAACAAAATATTTATATTATCCTTGCTAAAATCAAAAGGTATCTTTAAATCCCCGGGAGTTTTCTTTACTAAAACAGGGAAATCCACCCCTGTTATTTTGTCAATAAATTTATTGTATTTATCATTTTGGCTGTACTGTTTTTTCAGCACTTTTGTGGTAAAAACGGCGTCGCATACAGATATAAGCCGGGTTTCATCTTCAATTCTTTTTTCTTTTTGGCTTTTATCCAGCAATTCGTGCATACCGTGAGGGTCAAACTGATAGTATATTTTTTTGGCTTTCAGATTTTCGGTTAAAATCAAATAAGCCATATCAAAAGGATAACAAAAACCTATTACAGCGTCTATTTTTTCTTTTTTTACAAACTTTTTTATATTTTTTACATAATTTTTTTTAAGCGCTTTAAAAGGATAATCTGTTTTAAGGGCAAAAACAGCCAAGGAATACAGCGGATGGCGCAGTATAAATTTTTTGATCATTTTAGGATGAATTTCCTTATCATAATCCCTTAAAAAATTTTCAAGACAATCTGTGGATTTTTTAAAAAAGGGATTTATTCCCGTAGAGCGTATAACAGTACCGTCTGCAGTTTGTCTTTTTACGTCCTCATCGTAAGATATACCGGTCACAAAGCATTTATGGCCTTTTTTAGCCAGCGTATCAGCCAGCAAAATTTCTATATTATTGTTTGCAAAAGGAATATTGCTTAAATACCCTGCCGAAAACAAAATATTCATACTAAAACTTTTCCTTTTCTGTTTTTATTTGATATTTTAAATTCAGAAGTCTTTCGTGTTCAGCTATCTGTTCAGGCGTAAATCTGGGCACCTGTTTTTCCTGAGAATAAAAAACCGTGTATGGTTTTACATCTTTTCTCACCACGGCGCCGGCGGAGATTATGCTGCCTTTGCCTATTCTTACGCCTTTAAGTATTATGGCTCCGGTGGCAATCCAAACATCATCTTCAATAATAACGGGCTGGTCATTTTGCTCAAGTTTCATATCCTCGGTAATATTTATCATATATTCCCCTACTAAATCTGTCCTGTGCGTTCCCGTAAATATGGACACATTGGGGCTGAACATAACATAATTGCCGATTATAAGTTCTGCTTTTGTCGCAAAAAATATATTGTTAAGACCGATTTTAGTATTTTTACCTATGGAAATATTTTCTTTTCCGAATATTGTTACTTCTTCCGGAATGTAAGCGTTTTCACCGAAATATTTAAACTGAAGCTCAAGAGGTATATCGGTTTTGTTCTTTTTTCTGAACAAATCCAAAAATCTGCTTAAAATCATAATTATTCCTCCACAGCATTTAAGAAAGGAGTAATATCCTCAAAAGTTTTCTTTTTGTCCAGTTTGGAAAGATTTTCTCTCACTGTATCAAGACAGTGTTTATTTTCTATAATGTACTTTAACTTTTCGTATACTGCGTCCTCGTTGTTATCCGCAATAAAGCCTGTTACATTATCCTGTACCTGCTCTTTTGCGGCGGCAAAAGAAGTTATCATAACAGGAGTGTCTAAAATCATAGCCTCCGCCACAGACATAGGCTTGCCCTCGTAGTAGGACTGCAAAACAAATAAATCGGCATTTTTGGTAAAGGGGTGAGGATTGGATTTTTCCCCTAACATAATAACCCTGTCCTCTACATTATATTCTTTAATCCAGTTCTGCATTTTTTCTCTGGAAACTCCGTCCCCCACAAAATACCATTTAAAATCCAAACCGTCATTTTTCAGTCTTGCGGCAACTTTCACCGCTCTGTCCAAAGCTTTGGAAACATTGTCCAAACGGCACACCGTCACAATATCAAAACTGCCTTTTTCAAAGGTCTGTACATTCTCTTTGGATTTTTCAATAATTTCATTTACCATTAAGGTGTTGGGTATGCACACCGCTTTATCCGCTAACGAAGGGATAGCCTCCATAAAGGATTTTGCGGTAGCATTGGACACAAAAGCAATTTTATCCAGTCCTTTAAGAGCAATTTCATCTGCATATTTACAGAATCTCGCCTTTTGGTAATCGGGGTGTATATATCCTATTTTCTTTTTGGCAATAACATTGTTTGCAAGAAAATAGCTGGTAAATCCCTCTTCCCAGGCAACAACGCAGTCGTACTGTGACAAATCGCATTTCTGCGTATACTCCATAACGGTAAATCTGGTTAAGGTCTGGCCTCTGAAAACATCGTTGCGGTACACAATATCGCTGTCATCACTGTGTTTAAGCCTGTATTTATAATGCTCTCTGAAATGTGGTGTAAAAAACAGCCTTACACCTCTTTCAAATTTAGACATATTTCTTTTCGGAGTATGGTTATAGGTTATATTTACAAAGGAGGTATCCATACTGTCCTCCGCCCCTTTTTCAAACAGCATTAAGTCAACATCAATATTGTTTTCTCTCAAATGCTTTAACAGAGGTATTAAACTGGAGGTAAATCCTCCGGTAAAAAACTTGTAAGACAGTATGCAGATTTTCATTTTACCGCTCCTTTTTTATTACGCTTAAAATTTTATCCGCCGCATAATCCTCTGTGGCTTCAAAATATATTTTTTCTGTTTTTTCAAAATCAATTCTTTTGTTTTTCGCCCCGAAAATAAACTCCGCTAAACGGGATAAATCCGCCTTTTCACCGCTTTTTACGGTAAAGGAGAGAGGATATTTATCAAAATATCTTTGTGCGGGGCAGCTGTCTGTCTGCTGTAAATTCAAAATAGGCTTGCCCATAGAAAAATAATCAAAAATCTTGCTGGGCACTTGGTTTGATAAGGTATTTGAAATATTTAATAAAATATCAGCTTTGTCCATAGTTGCAAAAGCTTTTTCCACACTTACCTTATCGTGAAAAAACACATTCTGGGGATATTTTTTTATATATTCATTTAAAACGGCGCTGTCGTCAGTTCCCAAAAAATAAACCCTTATTTTTTTGCCGCTGTCAATTAAACTGCAAATATATTTTAAAACTTCTTTTGGGTTTCTGTACTCATCCGCCACAATACCGCAAAATAATATATTAACATAATTTTCATCAAAATCAATAATGCTTTTTTCGCTTATTTTCACTTTTTTAATGTTGGGAAATTCCAGCGGATACATTTTATAAGCAAATTTTGAGTATTGGGGATGATTTTTATAGCTTTCAAACAGTACCGGGGTGGTAAAAATCCCCTCTGCTTTTTCAAAAGTATCAATCTCTCTGTGGAAATCCGCATTGTCCGTTTCGTGCAGTCCCCAGGGATCCAGCTGATAGGCATATTTTTTTATGTTAATATCGCTGTTCATAAAAATCTCATAGTAACCCACAGGCTTGTAAAAAGCTATAACACAGTCACAGTTTATGTCATTTATAAGCTTTTTAACTTGTTTTAAATACAGAGGTTTCTGTATAAAATCCAGATAAAATTTTGTATAGCTTAAAAACAGTACCCCGCTTTTAAAAGGATGTTTTAACATAAACTGTTTTCTTGCTTTGCTGCGGTTTACACCCTTTCGGCTTATAAAATTTTCAAACGCGGTGTTTGCTTTTTCAACAGCTTTGGGGCTTTTTAAGGCAATAATATTAACTGATTCATCATTTATTGATATATTTTCCTTGCACACACCTGCCACAAAACATTCGTTGCCTTTATCGGCAATTTTTTTGGCCATATTAAAAGCAATTTTTGTGTTTGCATTAAGCTGATTTTGTATTTCTCCCGTTAAAAACAGAATTTTCACAAGTAATGCTCCCGTTATCTTGATATTAATTTAGAGTAAATTTTCACCAGAATGTACAAAGGAAAATACATTTTATACCTCATTAAAATCCAAAACAGTTTTACCTGATTTTCCGTTAAGGACAATTCATAACGGGTGTAATCAAAAGACAAATTATTTTCCTTTATTAAATTTCTTATATATTTTTTGTACTCGCCATAGCTTAAAGCGTCAATTTTCTTTTTCACAACAGCGGAAAACAGCACAATAAACTTTATTTTGTTTCTCAGTTTTATTTCATCTGAGCTCAGCCCCATTTCAGCTCCTATTTTAAGGGTATACTCCTCAAAATTTTTAAGGGCGGACACGGTGTAATCGTGCACCTGATTGGAAATACTTTGGCTGTGTTTTCTGTAATAGTAGTAAGGTTTATTTATCGCAGCAGCCTTTTGACATTTGGATAAATACTCTATATTAAAAAAATTATCCTCGCTGAAAACCTCGCTCATATCCTTTGCAAAGATATTGTATTTATCAATAATTTCTTTTTTGTAAAGGCTCATACACATACTTGCGGACACTTCCAAACCTTTTTCAAAATTTGCAATAATAGGCAAAATCATATTTTGTCCTATATCCTCACAGCCGCTGCAGACAACAGGCTTTATATTGCGCATACTTGTTTTGTTTATATCGTCGTCAAAAAATCTGAAACAGGTACAGTACACAACATCAGCGTCTTCACTTTTTAAAACCGACAGCATTTCAAGGTACATATTTTTGCTGATAATATCGTCCCCGTCCACAAAGGTTATGTACTTGCCTGTTGCCTTTTTTATACCTTCGTTTCTTGAATGGGCAGGGCCTTTGTTTTCCACATTAAAGTAAGATATATTTTCATATCTTTGTGTAAAGTCTTTTATGATATCTTCGGTTTTATCACTGCTTTGAGCATTTACTATGATAATTTCCAGATTGGTATAACTTTGGCTTACAACGCTGTCCAAACACTCTTTTAAATATTTTTCAACATTGTAAGCCGTCACCACAACGGATATTTTATCTTCTAATACATTCCGCATATTTTTTTAATACCTCTTAAACAGTAAGCGCCGAAAATCAATATTTTATTTTTAATATCTTCTGAAGAAAAAACAACCTCTTTTACATATAGGCTGTAGCCTTTCCAGTTGGTTATAAGGTTTTTATCTACATTTTTTGTATAGCCATCGTCCAAGTAACAAGCAAAATATATAATATCGTTATACCATCTTATCTTGTATCCGGCAGAAGCAATTCTGTTCCACACCAAAGCTTCGGGGACAAACTTTTCCCCCTCAAATACGGGAAACGGGAATTTTCTCATAATCTCGGTATAAAAAACCTCGCATTTATCCCCTTTTATATTGTATCTATTTCTCTCAAGGCTGGTGGCGTCCAGATATTCTCCCTTAAAGGTTTTTCCTATAATATTGCCGTCTTTATCCCCTGCGGCTCCGGAAACGCCCGCAAACTTTTCATCTTTGGGAAGATCAGCAAACCACATTTCAATCTTTTCAACGGCATCAAAGCTTATGGTATCATCGCTGTCCACAATCCAAAAATACTCCCCTTTTGCGTATTGTACACCGTTGTTTATGGCTCTTTGCTTGCCGCCGTTTGGCTGTTTAATGTATACAATCTCAAAGTCAGCGGTATTTTTCCAGTTATTTATAAGTTTTTCCGTATCATCCTGTGAGCCGTCATCCACTACAACCCACTGAAAATCTTTTCTTGTCTGCGCGCATAAGCTTTCATACAGAAAAGGCAGAGTGTACGCTCTGTTATAGGTAGGGGTAAAAACAGTTACCATTAATATTTTCTCCAGTTTTCAATGTAAAAATCTTCCAGAATTTTGGCGGTATTTGCTATATCGTAACCTCTTTGGCGCACAGATTGGCTGTTATCTTTCTTGCTTGAAACATCAAGGTTTAAAATATAATCCGCCCAAAACTGCGCCCCCTTATCCAAACTCAAAAATGATATATCATCGCTCACCTTAGCTTCTTTGGGGACATTGTCGCTGGCAACACACTTTACGCCGCAGCTTTGAGCCTCTATAAACACAATGCCCAGTCCTTCAAACAGACTCGGCAGGCAAAAAACATCGCTTTTGTATAAAAGGGAGGGCACATCGCTTACATCCCCTAAAAACTCCACCTTATCTTTAAGGCCTAAACTTTCTGCTTTTTGCTCTGTCTGTTTTTTTAAAGGGCCGCTTCCTGCCAAAAGCAGACGGGCGTTTTGCTTTTTATCGCATATTTTCTTAAACACATCAATTAAAAAGCTGTGATTTTTCTGCTGAGTAAATCTTGCCACACAGCAGATTGTAAATTTATCTTTATCTGTGGTATCTTTAAAAGCAAACCTTGATAAATCCACCCCGTTTTTTACAATAAGGGCACTGTCCGCCTTATCTTTAAACATCCATTTTGCCGCCTCATCACTGCAGGCAAAACGGTGTGTGCAGTTGGGATTTACCATTTTTCCGTAATAATCTTTAACAATATGGTATATAAAATTGCCCTCGTTGGCTGTATTGTGGCTGTGGGCAATTCTCACAGGTACATTGTGTTTTTTTGCGCACTTCATCACAATGCCGCTGAACTTGTCCATATGGGAATGAACAATTTTGTATTCAGGGTGTTCTTTAAAAAACTTATCCAGATTATTTGCATAGGCAAAGGGACCGCACTGGGTGATAAAAGGTATTTTATACAGTTTGCCTCCCAGTTTTTCTATTTCCTCTTTATATACACCGTCAAAGCTGTACAGAAAATCAAACTGCACTTTATCTGTGTCAATATGGCGGTACACATTCATAATCAATGCTTCATAACCGCCTCGCCCCACACCTGCAACGCAGTGGAGAATTCTTATTGTTTTTGGGTTGTTTTCACACATACTTTCACACTTTTTATTCAAAAATACTGTCATAGTCATAGTTTAAATAAAACTGGCGCATATTATCAAAATGCTGTTTGTAGTTATCCTTTGTCAAAAGACCTGTACCCTCTTTCATCCAGTTGAGGATATCGGTATTAGTTTTTTCGCTGTAATGAATAATATCTTTGTAGTTATCCAGATTACAGATAAGATCGTAGTTGTCAAAGAATGAGAACAGTTTTATATTGTCACACTCCAGTATAAGCTCTGCGGCGGTTTCAAGGCTGTCAATATTATATTCCAGCATACCGTTTTGGTTTTCTCTGTCAAAGTAAACTATACTGTAAGGAGCGTAAAAGTAATAAAATTCTACATTAGGATTTTCTTTTGCGGTATTTATAACATTTTCTGTTATATTTTCTGTCACCATTTCAACGGCGGAAGCGTTGTATTCTAATTTTTGGTCGGTTTTTTCAGGTCTCGTATACTTTGAAAGCACCTCTTGTTTTCCGTAATTATAAGAGGAGTACCACGCCATATAATCATCAAAGGAAGTTTTACTGCCCCATCTGGTATATATAATTGTATTGAAAAAAGTTTCGTTTATTAAAATTTCCTTATTGAAGATGTACGGTACATCATTAAAAATTATATCGTCATAGAGATAGGTTGGTTTTTCGCCGTACTCTTCATAGTCGGCGGGTTTAAATACATTTACGGGATCAAGGCCTCTGATAACCAGTTTTAAATTATCGTTTTCCTCGCAGGCTTCTCTTACAGCCATATCAATTTCTTTAAAGGAGGCGCCGTCAAAAGGCACTTTTATTGTATTTGTGCCGAAAATCGCGTCAGCCTCGGAAGTTTTAAAGTTATCCGTCATACTTGTGCCGGTTATAAGGGCGTTATAGTCAAAATTTTTTATTATTCCGTAGTTTAAATACCAAGGCTTGTACATACTGTAAAGGTATTCTTCTTTGGGCATATGGTAATGCATAAATGGGTCTATATTGATTATCGGAGCCGCGGCCAGCGCCAGTAGAACTGCCAGTGCAGAAAATACAACCGCCAAATATTTTTTAGAGCTCATAATTTTCTCCTAAAAATTAAAGTACAAAAATTCGCTTACGCCGCCCAGTGAAATAATGCCGTAGAACAGCATAAACGCAACTACAACGGCATTTACAAAATTGGGATTAAAGGTTTTTAGTCTTTCGTTGGTGTTTTTCATAAACACACTTGCGGACATGGCAAAAATAATAACGCCCATAATTAGAATAAGTTTTATATCGGGTATTCTGTTTTCGAGATAGAAATTAATAAAATCAAACTCCGGCAGGGCAACGCTGTCTATAAGTCCCTGATAAACAGGGCCCCAGCCGCCCTTTACAATTCTTCCGAAAAACTCTTTTACCTGAGTTAGGCTGTCCGCTCTGAAAATCACCCAAGCAAAATTAACAAATGCAAAAGTGATAAACCAGTTTACTATTTTGGGCAGCATATCAAAGTATTTTTTGAATATACGGGTAAAAATATTAAATATACCATGTACCAGACCCCACACAATAAAGGTCCAGTTGGCTCCGTGCCAAATACCGCTTACCAAAAATACGATAAATACATTCAGATAAGTTCTGTACTTGCCTTTTCTGTTTCCTCCCAAAGGGATGTATATATAATAGGTAAAAAATCTGGTAAGAGTCATATGCCATCTGTCCCAGAAATCCAGTATTGTAACAGCTTTATAAGGGGAATTAAAGTTCATAGGCAGGTTTATATTAAACATTTTGGCAATACCTGTTGCCATATCGCAGTAACCTGAAAAGTCAAAATAAATCTGCAGAGTGTAACACAGCATAACTATTATTGCGTTTGTTGAGTCCAAGCCCCAAACATCGGCAAAGCCCCAGCCCACAATTTTGCCCAGGGTATCTGCTATCAGCACTTTTTTTGCCATACCGAAACTGAACGCCATAACACCGGCGGCAAAGTTATCGGCATTAAGTTTTTTTCCGGAAAGATCTGCAAACTGCGGCACAACTTCGCTGTGCAGAACAATAGGTCCTGCAATAAGCTGAGGGAAATATGTTACAAACAAAGCGTAGTCAAAAAAATTGTATTTGGGAACTGTTTTTTTGTAGCTGTCAATAACGTAGGACAGCTGCTGAAAAGTGAAAAAGCTTATGCCCAAAGGCAGAACCAAATGCATAAGATTGAAGTCTGTTTTAAAAATAATATTTACATTTGAGATAAAGAAATCGTAATATTTAAAGTAGAATAAAATTCCGATATTGAAAATCAAACCTAAAGCAAACAGTATTTTTCTTAAATTTTTGCTGTTTAAAGTCAGCATACCGTAGGACAAAATATAGTTTACGCAGATACTGCCTGCCATAATTACAATGTAACTTGGGTTAAAGTAGCCGTAAAACCAAAAGGACATACCTATTAAAAACACTTTTGCCAGTGAATACAGCCTGAACTTATTCAGTCCGAAATATCCGGCAAGGCTCAAAGGCAAAAATAAAAAGACAAAAATATAAGAGTTGAAAAGCATTTATTTTACACCAGAATTACCCTTTCAGAAAAATAATTATACTGATTTATTATATAATAACACTATTTAAAAATCAATAAACAATATTGTCCGGCTAAAGGCTACTCCTACATGTTGACCGCATATTTATTTTATGCTACGATAAATAGCATATATAAGATACAGTCGGAGAAGCATATGGATACAAAAAATTTTACAAAACAAAAAAAGGACATTCTAATATATACTCTGTTAGCATTATATGGTTTTATTTTTTCGTACTATATAATAAAACAAAGCTCTCTTGGGACTTTATTAAATGGAAACCTGTATGACTTTTATATGTCACTCAGACAAGACTGGTTAAATATGTTCATAAAAGAAGTCTCTAATGGTGGATATTATACAGGGCTGCACAGGCTGTATGACCACAACGCTATGATGTATCTTTACCTATCTTATGCCGGTAAAATATTGAATATGGATGCCGCGCATACATTTTTCTATGTACAGCTTATTTTTGTATACATGTGTGCCGGATTTTATCCTGTAATTTTTTACCGTCTTACACATAACATATTTGTATCTGTGGGTACTATGTTTTATTTTAAAATATACTCACCATACTCCCTTTATCTTCATAATGACAGCTATTGGGTGTATGCCTGGATAACATATCTTGCCATACCTGTGTTTATATTTTTATTTGCAGAAAAATGGAAGAAATCAAACTGGATTTGGGTAGCCTTTTTGGTATCTATATCTGCGGTAAGTAATGTTTTCCGCAGCAGTGCATCTATATGTGTTGTGTTTTTTCTGATAATTTTAATGCTCGTCAAGCATCTTCTGCCAGCAATAAAGCAAAAGTCATTTAAGAAATGCGTGGCAGCAGCTACGGTATGTGCAGCTATATTTTTAAGCCAGAATTTGTTTACATTATATGTTCCAGATATGTTCCAGTCGTTTATCAAAAATATACCGGACAGCCTGAGGTTTTGCCTTTAAAAGGGCCGTGGCACTCAATTTATATAG
The DNA here is from genome assembly GCA_944386045.1 of uncultured Clostridia bacterium. GTDB lineage: Bacteria > Bacillota > Clostridia > Oscillospirales > Ruminococcaceae > RGIG3102. Next base: position 18,314 of record CALWZO010000025.1, read on the forward strand.
GTTTGGGCTGGGAGGAAAACCCGGACAACATAATATACAATGACGGATGCGGCTATGCCGGCAGAGAAGATCTGCTTTACAACACACACGATGGATATTACATAGGGGTTGAAAGCCCCGGATATATCGAAACAATGAAACATGTCTATCTTGACACTGTCACATCCAACATTCCATTTTACCTAAAATCATATATTAGAAAGTTGTTTACCGGTGTGGAAACCGCCTTTTCCAATACTGTACTTAACTTTAAAATATATGACAATGGGTGGTTTTATAATAATAATGCCCCGTATTTTGTGTCTGCTGCCGGCATATTGTGCGCCTTTGCGCAGCTTACATATGCATTATTCAAAAAAGACAGAACAAAATTGACGGGGTATGCTTTAGGTGCATTTATAATTTTTGTGTTTGCGGCAGTAGGATTGCTTCCAGGAGTGATAGCAACCCCTGTTGTGAGAGAATATATTTTTGCCAGTTGTGCTGCTATGGATGAAATAATCCTGTTTGCCTTCGCATCTGCTATTTATACCATATACATTATATTGGTGAAAATATTCAGTAAAATTTACTCTGGGATCTTACTATAGATGCCATCTATGTATTAGTTAAAAACAAATATCCGGTAAACGGCCAGTGCTAAAAATATAAATATCAAAATATTGCTTGTGCAAGATTTCCGCGCGAAACAGGACAAATTATTTATCCTCATTGTTTCTGTCCATATTGTCCAGGGCTATTCTCTGCACAAGCTCTTTTTGTTTTATGATAAGCCTGCTGATTTTTATTGTCATGTAAAATTGATTTATGATAAGAATAAAAATTATTATCAGGTATACAAGATTTATAGGAGATTGTATTTTGAGAATATTGGACAGATAAAAAGCAATCTGCGGAAAAGCACTGAGCACAATAAGGACTGCGGAAAACAATATCCAGAATATGCTGTCTTCTATCCTGATGCTGGCTTTTGCAATAAGCCTCATCATAAAAAGAAATGTGAAGATACTTCCCGCTATCAAAATAAAGCTGAGCTGTATTGACATTTTAAAATTCCTTTCTTTTCCTGAACCATTGTATAAAAACTATAGACAAGCCCATCTTGATCATATATTTTGCAGCGTTTATAAGATTAAGATAGCTTTGACCGGCAATCCTCTCCCGCATTTCCACCTGCACTTCCCTCACTGTGGCGCCGTTTTTCAAAAGAAAGCTGATAGTGTCCGGCTCCGGTGCAAAGTTGGCATCAGTGGCAAACTCGTTTATCATTTTTCTGTTGAACAGTCTCATGCCGCTGGTAGGGTCGGAGATTTTTTTGCCTGTGGTGAGTTTCATAGCCCGGCTTATAAGATAACTGCCTACCATACGCAGGCTTTTGGGCTTTTTGACATTGACAAAGCGGGAACCTATAACTATATCGCTGTTATAAGTTTCCATACATTCTACCATGGCCTGTATATACTGCGGCAGATGCTGTCCATCGGCATCAAATTGAAGAACAGCATCATAATCTTTAATTTTAGCGTATCTGAGCCCGGTCTGAAAAGCACCTGCAAGTCCCAGGTTTACCGGCAGATCAATAAGATTATATCCCTTTTCGCGGCAAACACTCCGGGTTTTGTCCTTGCTGCCGTCGTTTACCACAATGTAGTCGCATTGCGGACAATTTGCTTTAAGATTATCTACTACTCTTTCAATATTTTCCCGTTCGTTGTAAGCGGGTATTACAATCAATAATTTCATAAATCCTTTTCCTGTCTGTTGCATTCCTCTAAAAACATCTGTGTCACTTTTTCCCAAGTGAATTTATCCATAAGCCTGTTGTAACTGTTTTCGGCAAACTTTTTTTGTTTTTCTTTGTCTTCCAGTATCTCTTTGATTTTACATACAAGTGTTTCCCTGTTCACTTCTTTTATTCTTACTCCATAATTCTCATCGGGAATAATCTCACCGCTTCCGCCGGTAAAAGTTGTAAGTATGGGGCATTTACAAAATGCAGCTTCCAAAAAAGTGGTGGGAAAACCTTCTGCATACAGCGTAGGCAGGCAGTACAGATTACTTTGGCTCATATAATTAAGCAGCCGGCCGTGATTGACATTCCCCAGCAGAAAAACATTTTCACTCTTTGTCCGGGCAATCTGCCGGAAAAGTTCGCCATCTCCTGCCACAACCAGATAATAATTTTTCAGTCGCTCATCAGAAAATGCGTCAACCAATATATCAACACCTTTTTCATGTATCAGCCTGCCGGCAAAAAGAACTATTGACGCATCTGCCGGCAATGAAAGCGACTGACGCACATCAAAATGCCGCTCTTCCGCTTCAGCCGAAGTATGGTCAATATCTATGGCGTTATAAAATGTGCCCTTTGCCTTTATTCCAAAGTGGTTCAGCCACCGGCAAACATCACCTGAAACGCCATAAAACGCATCTATACTTTTTTTCAGAAGATATGCTGAAAAATGCTCGTAAAAATTTCCAAATACTGTAATAATTCTGCTGCTCATTTTCATATGACCGGTAGAATGGTCAATCAAAAATGTTTTTATATTCTTTTTTCTGCAAATGTGCGCCGCAGCTACGCAAAGAGGATATAACCTGGTTTGTATTACAGCAAAATCAATGCTATTTGCATCAATTATTTTACCTATTTTCTTAATTTGGGAAAGATTTATTACAGGAAAGCGGCCGTTCATGGCAGGATACGACGGCAACCTGTATATTTTTATGCCGTTTTCATCTTCTTCCTGTTCCGGCTGATTTTCCAATGAAGAGGTTATGACCACAACATTATGACCGTTTTTTATCAGTTGTCTTGACAGATTATATGTATATCTTTCAACACCTCCGACAGTCGGCAGGTATTGAGCAGAAAAAAATACAAAATTCATGCTTTCCTCTCAAGAAATACTAAGAATATATTCGATTTATTATACCACAGCATAAAGCCTTATTCAACATATAATAAACTTTGGTCAGCCTGTTATAATCTCCGCCTTGCTGCCTCCGGATTTATTTTTTGTAACCACAATCTGGTTTTCTATTCGGTTTTTAAGCCGTTCAACATGGGAAATAATTCCTACCAGGCGGTTTGAAGTAGAAAGCCGGTAAAGCGCAGTTATTGCCTGCTCAAGGCTTTCCGAATCCAGGGAGCCGAAGCCTTCGTCCACAAACATACATCCCAGCTGTACTCCCCCGGCTGAAGACTGTATCTCATCCGAAAGTCCCAAAGCAAGGGCAAGGGACGCTTTAAAGGACTCGCCGCCCGACAAAGTGCGCACACTTCTTTCGGTGGAGTTGTAATGGTCGATTACATCCAGGTCAAGGCCGCTCTGACTGCGCAGGGAGCCGGCCTCTTCTCGCCTTTTCAGTTCGTACTGACCTGCGGTCATGGCCATAAATCTTATGTTGGCACGACGGATTATCCTGTCAAAAAATGTAGTCTGTATGTATGTTTCCAGCATTATCTTTTCCTTGCCGGGAATATTGCCGTTAGCAGTGTCTGACAAAGATTTCAGCATTGACCAGCGGCGGTCGATATCTTCCAGCTGCTTCTGCTTTTCTTCCAGGTTTCCGGCAATTCTGGTATCAGTATCAAGCCGCAGATTTACCTTTCTCAGCTTGCCTTCACACTGCTTTTTCTCCTCAGACAACCTGTCAAGTGCTGCGTTAAGCTCCTCTTCATTTATATCCGGCTTTACCTTCAGTTGCTTTTCCAGCTGCCGGATACTTCCGGCCAGCCGGCTGAGCTGTGTGCGGCAGCCGTCATATCTGCTTTTTGCATCAGCTATACGCCGGTCAATATCGGACTTTATTTTTTTCAGGCTGTCAATATGCCGCCGGGCCTGTTGTCTTGTGGCAAATTTCAGATTTTGTTTTCTGACTTGTATATCATTTTTCAGGCTTTCTGCCTCGGCTGTGCTTTTTGCCGACTGCTCGGCAACAGCTTTTATCATATTTTCCAGCTCTGAAAGTTTGTTTTCCAGTTCCGGTATTTTAGCGTCTGCCTGTGCTTTTAACGCAATATTTTTTTCTTCTGTCCTGATTTGTGCAGCTGCTAAATCTGACTTTTGGGATAAAAGTTTATATTTTTCCCTGAGTGAAAATATAATCTCGTCATATTCCTTGCCTGACATTTCATCATTCAGCTGGCTGTCCACCATTTCTTTTTTGACCAGGTAGGCGCCGTTTATCTGCCCGGCCTGCCGGCTGATTTCCGCCGCTTTTCCGGCTGCTTTTTGGGCTATGGCTGAGGCTTTTTCCACTTCAGCTTTATCAGGAACCGACGCCGGCCGCTTTGCTTTATTTGGGTGCGAGCATGAGCCGCACACCGGGCAAGGCATTCCGTCTTCCAGTTGACTGGCCAGTATACCTGCCTGCCGTGACAAAAAAGCGCTGTTAAGGGCGCTGTAATTTTTTTGCGCTTCATCGGCCAATCTTTGTGCGTTGATATAATCATCCTGCGATTCTCTCAACTGCACCGCCAGCTCCATGAGCGACTTTATATCCTGCCCCAGTTTCTGCACTCCCGCTTTTTCAACATTCAGGCTTTGCAGCATATTTTCCAGGCCAAGTTTGTTTTCACCGGCTTTTTCCAGGGATTTCTGCGTTGATTTTAACTCCTCCAGCTGCCGTTGCAGTCTTTGTCTTTGCCGGGTATATGCTCCATTCTGCTGCCGGCTGTTTTTCAAGCTAATACGCGCTTTTTCCAGCTGTGATATTCTTTCTTCAAGAATATCATACTGTTTCATCTCCGCTTCTGTTTCCGCCTGCTGTCTGACAGCTGCTTCCGCCTGAGGCATACAGCTTTCTTCCCGCTGCAGCTGCCGGCCGAGTGCTGAAAGCTCCTGTTCCTTATCACTGTAAAGTTGTTTTGCTTCACTGTATTGTTTTTCAGCTTTTACATATTCATCCAGCAGAAGTTTATCTTTACCGGCCTTTTCCAGCCGTTTTTCGCAGGTCAAAATGTCATTTGAAATTTCATTTCTTTCTTTTTCGTACCGGCTTATGACTTTCCGGCAATATTCCAAAACGGTACGCACATCTGTTGTACCTGGGCCAGCCAGCCCCCGCAGTGGCTCAAGCTCTTCGCTGTAAATCAATCCCTGCGTCTGATGGGAAATATAGCTGACTGCATCTTCTCTTTCACGGTTTACAGCCAAAAAAGCAGATTTTAATTCTTCCTGCAACTGCCGGTAATATCCGGTTTTAAAAATCTGCCTGAAGATTATTTTTCTTTCGTTGGTATCCGCCAGCAGCAGCTTCAGGAAATCGCCCTGGGCAATCATCGCTATCTGAGAAAACTGCTTTTTGTCCAGGCCGATTATCTGCTGTATTGCCGCATCCACTTCTTTTGGCTTGTTTATTATCTTTCCGTCAGGGTAAACCAGCTCGGCGCCTGCACTTTCTTTTGTCAGGCCGCTGCCCCTTTTGGCCGGGCGCATATATTCAGGATTTCTGGTAACGGTGTATTTTTTGCCTTTATCCTCAAAGACAAGCTGTACATAAGTGGCTGTGTCATCTGACGCATACTTTGAACGGAACATGCTTTTTTCTCTGACATCACCGCTGGCCTCACCGTACAAGGCAAAGGTTATCGCATCAAATATGGTGGTTTTGCCTGCGCCGGTGTCGCCTGTGATAAGGTAAATTCCACTGCTGCCAAGTTTTTCCATATTTATATCAGTCAAAGCGGCATAAGGGCCAAAAGCCGAGATTTTTAAATGCAGGGGTCTCATACTTTACCCTCCCATATTTTTTCTATAAGTTCATGCACAAAACAACCGGCATCATCAGACATCTGCCGATTGTTCTGCATAAAATAAAAGTCTGCAAACAGCCGGGCCGGGCTTTTGCTTTCTGCCTGCTGCGGCCGCAAAAACTCACCGGCAGTCCTTGTCCTCGCATTGTCGTAATCCAGCTTCATTATATTGGGATATATGGAACGCAGCCTTCCTATCGCATCCGGCACATCTTCTTCGTCTGTAAGGGTGATGTGGATATAGTCATTGGTGTTGGTTTTGATGTAATTGTTTCTGTCGGCTATTTCCATATATGTGCCTTTTATGTTTCTCATGTCGCGCAGCGGCATAAGCTCAATGGTGTCTATCTGTACATTCGACTTCTCTGCCAAAGTCACCACAGTAACAGATTTTTTGTGGCCTGCCTCTGAAAAAGAGTATTTCAGCGGTGTTCCGCAGTATCTGACTGTGGGTTTTCTCATACTTTGGGGGCCATGAATATGTCCCAGTGCCACATAATCAAATCCGTCAAATACAGCGGCGTCCACATTGTCACTGCCGCCCACAGATATTTCTTCCGAGTCACTTCTCCGCGCCCCGGTAACAAACTGATGTGTCATGATTATATTTCTTTGGCCGTTATCAAGTTTTATGTCTTTCAGCGCCACAGCCACTGCCTGTGTGTAACTGCCGATTTCTTCCTCTTGATAGAATCTGCGCACATTGGACGGTTTTATAAATGGGAGCATAAATATATTTACTGTTCCGTATTCATCTTCCAGTGAATATTTTTCGACCTCACCATTATATACCCTGCTGAAATGTATACCGCCCCTAGACATTATACTGCTGCCAAAAGCCAGCCTTTCGGGGCTGTCATGGTTACCGCTGATTATAAATACCGACAGATTTCTTTCCGATAGCCGGCTTAAAAAGCTGTCCAGCAATTCCACAGCTTCGGCTGTAGGTACTGTTTTGTCGTACACATCACCGGCAATCAACACGGCGTCCGGTTTTTCCCGGTCGGTGATTTTCAATATCTGCCGCAAAATATACTTCTGATCCTCTATCAGCGAAAAATCATTAACTCTTTTGCCTATATGCAGGTCAGACAGGTGTATAAATTTCATTTTACATCCTCTTTAAAAACAGAATTATAAAATAATTTTACCATAGGATTTTATAAAACACAATTTAAAAGGCGGACTGGCTGCCCGCCGTTTTATATATATTTTTCTTCGTTTACCTTTGATTTTATAATAAAATCCCGTATGTGTGTGACCGCTACCATAGCCAGCCAGCAGCCAAGGCATACTTTTGCGCTGTAAAAAAAGCTGAAAGATAAAATCAGCCCATTCAAAATGGAAAAAAGCCAGAATCATCCTGTACAGGGCAGAGCCTGGAGTTATACAGTATATACAGGTAATTATTATAAACAGATACCCGTGTTTTCCCATGGCGTGAAAAATTCTTACTATTACACATACAGCCGCAGTGGCCATAAAACCTCCTGTAAGCGGAAGTCCCATCCGGTTAAAATAATAAAATATTCCGCCGCAGAAAAAAGCCGCTGTATATATGGTCGGGAAAGCATGAAATCTGGTGCCGCGCAGCACAGCCAGTCCGCAGCTGACAAAACCAGAGAAAAATGCAACTCTGAAAACAACAAACAGATCAGGTATATGCCACCCCCATGATTTTAAGACAGATAAACACCCGTGCACCCAGCACCAAAGAGCACATAAGGGCGGTTTTTATTTTATGTTTGCCGTCGGATGACGGATATATGTACATTCCCTCCACCAGCATCGCACCGGCCGCCACCGGCAAAACCATTGCGATAAAAAGCGTAAATATCCCGCTGGGACACAGGCTGAAATATTTTTCTGCACTTATAATAATCAATGTAGCGGCTATAACTGCAAAAAATCTTACGATGTATGTGGGGTGACCTTTGTTTTCCAGCATTACCACCACAATCCCCTGCGCAAGACATGCCACAGCGCAGACTATCATTTCCGTAAAGGTGGTGCCTGCTTTGCCCGCCCGGCAAAAGCCCATAAAGGTATATGTTGCAATCAGCAGTAAGTCCGGATGCTTTGTTTTGTCCATATATGTTTCTCCGATGGTTGCTTTATTTAAATGAAAATCCCCGCCTGCTGTACAAATATCGGTTTGCAGGCGAAATTTTCACATAATTATCACAAACACAACCACTGACAATGTCAACACAATAATTGATATTTATAGATTTTTTTATCGGTATGTGCTACTATTATAGAAAAAACAAAGGAAAATACATAATTTGAAGCAGATAACAGTAGCCAAAAACTGCAAAAGTATAACAGAATTTTTGTCCCAAAATTATCCAATGCTGAAAACAGGGACTATAAACAAGTTTTTCAGGCAGAACAAAATAAAGCTTAACGGCAAAAAGGCGCCTCTTGATACGCCCCTTAAAAGCGGAGATTTGCTGAACCTTTACATAGACGACCGGTATTTTCTCACTCCGGACAGGGACAACGCTTTTATGTTCAGTGCCAAAAACATAGATATAATATATGAAGATGAAAACCTGCTGGCAGTAAATAAGCCGGCTGGTATTCCCGTCATTGACGAGGACTGGAAAAACTTTGATACACTGATAAACAGGGTAAAAAACCATTATTATTTATCCGATGACAGCCGGGTCAAACCACAGCTTTGCCACAGGCTGGACACAGGAACCTGCGGCCTGGTGCTTATAGCCAAAAACCGGCGGTTCGAGTCCTTTATGCTGGATGTTTTCAAAAACCGACAGCTGGAGAAGGAGTATATATGTGTGGTCAAAGGAATTGTAAAGCCGGCAAAGCGGATACACAGCGCATACCTGACCAAAAATAACCGCCAGGGCTTTGTCCAGATATGGCCAAAAGACAGACCGGGGGCCAAACCCATTCAGACTGCTGTCACCGTCATTGACAGCTACGGCGATTTTTCACTGCTCAGGGTGGGACTGATAACCGGGCGCACCCATCAGATACGCGCCCATCTTGCATACCTGGGGTATCCTATACTGGGTGACAGCCGATACGGCATAAACGCCTTGAACAGAAAGTACAAAATGAAATATCAGGCACTATGCAGCCGGAGGATAAAATTCGGCATCATAACTGACAGCCGCTATTCATACCTTTCCGGCAAAGAACTGACCTGCCCCCTGCCCTGGTTTGCGAAAAGTTTTGAAAAAAGGGAATTTTAAAAAATTTTTTAATTTTTTTGAATGGAAACCTCCGTGTCAATCGTATTACAGGTAAGAAACATTTTACACGGAGGTAAATTACCATGATTAAAACTATGATATGTCTGGCACTGGCGCGAGCTCTGGCCTTTAACGGAATGGCTGGTAAGGGCCTGCAAATAAGCTTTATTGACGAAAATAATGACGGTGTGTGCGACAGGTACGAAAGCTGTGAGGGATACAGATGTCACGGCGAATGTGTTTTTGAATGTGACGGCAACCACTACCGCCGCGGCTGTGGAAAATAATGCTTATAAGAGGTTTTGATGAGGAGCGAGCAGGGCATTACGGCGGCTGTAAACCGCTACGGCGACACAGTGATGAGGATATGTATGGTGTATCTTAAAAACACTGCGGATACAGAAGATATTTTCCAGGAAGTTTTCCTTAAATACGCCCAAAGCGACAAAGCTTTTGAGAATGAGGAGCACAAAAAAGCCTGGATAATTAAAGTTGCCATAAATGCCTGCAAGGATATGATTAAAAGCTTTTTCCGAAGCGAAACCACTGAGCTGGATGATTTATTTTTTCCCCGGAAAATGTCAGCGATGAAACAATAGATGTGCTGACAGCGGTTTTGTCACTGCCGCAAAAGTACAAAACCATAGTTTATCTGCATTTTTACGAAGCTTACACCGCCCCGCAGATCGGACAGATCCTGGGTAAAAATGCAAATTCTGTTTACACGCTTATCACAAGGGCAAAAAAGCTGCTGAAAGAGAGGTTGGAAGATTATGAATGACAAAATTCAAAAGGCTTTTGACGACATCACAGCACCTGAAAGCCTGAAAACACGCACAACCCGACAAGTAATTGCAAAGCGGCAAAACAGGAAGCATATAAGTTTTTTCAGACCTGTTTATGCCCTGGCAGCCACTGCACTGCTTCTGATTGCATTTGCAGGATACGGTATGTATTTTACACCCAGGTCGGTTATCAGCGTGGATGTTATTCACCAAAATTACTACACTGCCCTGGACAGCCTTATAAACAGCGAAATAGTGCAAAACTGCCTGGCGGACCGGCAGGAGCTGACAGTAACCCTGGCCTGCGACAACCCGGAAAAAAGCCGGCAGATGGGCGAAAGGATAAACAGCTGTACCGGACGGGTGGAAAACAGTTATTTTTATACCTGTTCCTATGACCGGGTCCAAAGCGCCCACAACATGGGTTTTTCATGCGGCAAATACCAGGCATACCTGCGGCTGCGGGAGGTATATTCTGATATCACACCCCAACAGGCCGCTGAAATGACAATGAAAGAAATACACCGGATGACCGACTATTACTGCAGCGGCAACGGACAGAGCTCCGGCCGCGGACATCATGGACAGCACCACGGACAACAGTAAAAAATAAAACGGGCATTTCTGCCCGTTTTTATTATATGAACAACTGGTTTTCTTTTCTTTCCTTGCAGGATTTCTTCAATGCCAACGGCACTAAAAATTTGAGGACACCGTTTATATCCCTTGCTTTGTGGGGACATACAGCAACACATCTCATGCAGGAAATACACTTTTGTTTGTCGGTATTTCTGATGTTATTCTTATCAATAGCACCGGCCGGGCAAACATCTGCACACAGACCGCACTCGGTACATTTATTTCCTGCTTTGGGAGCAAGGTGCATATCCATCCCTTTTTTATAAGGTCTGTTACCTATTATATGCAAATCAGAACCGTAGCCTTCCCTGACTTTTTCCATTATGCGTCCGGCGTATTCTTTCAATACCTGTACATCGGCGTCATCCGGCCTGCCCGCTCCGTATTGGTTTGCTATGGAATGCCGGGCCACAGCCGAAATAGCTGCTGTTGACACAAAACCGCAGGCATGTGCAATATCCTGCAATTCTACCAATGTATCGTCAAAATCCCTGTTTCCGTAAACACATACCAGCACCGCCCTGGCGCCATTACCTTTTACCAGTGCCAGCCTTTCAGCCGCCAGTGCCGGAACCCTGCCGCCGTAAGACGGAACTGCTATCAGCGCAAAATCTTCCGCCTTTATATCTACTGACTTGAAATCAAAATTTCTGTCGCATAAATCAACTTTTACAATTTCGTCCAAAAAGCCGGCTGTTTTCATCTCCTGTGAAAGGATCTGTGCCACTTTTTCGGTACCGCCGGTAGGACTGAACAAAATAATATAACCTTTCATGTTCAAAAATTCCTTTGTTTTACTATTGATGTTATAAAAAATTTAAATTATAATAATAGTTGTAAAGTTTAAACTTACAATACAGATTTTAACATCATTTAGATGTAATGTCAAGATTTACAACTGATTGAAAGGTAAAAAATGCAGATAAGCCAAAAGTTATCAATCGCTGTGCACTGCCTGGTTTTTATATATAAAAGCCAGGTAAAGGTTACAAGTACGATTTTGTCCGCAAGCACAGGCATAAATCCGGTTATAATAAGAAATCTTCTCAGCTCTTTGAAAAAAGCCGGCATAATAACAGTAGCCAGAGGTACCGGCGGCGCACGGTTGACAAAACAGCCGCAGGATATCAGCCTGTACGATGTTTTTGTCGCTGTTGAAGGAAATGAAAGATCCGGCCTGATAGGTATACATGCGTGCAGAAACCCACTGTGCCCCATAGCCAGAAGCATAGGCTTTGCTTTGGAAAAACAGTATATACAGGTTGAAGATGCTGTTACACAAAAGCTCAAAGCCCTGACACTGCAAAATGTGATTGACGAGATGGAACTGTGCGACAAAAAACAACGCCGGGCGGAAAAAGAATAAAAACAATCAGACAAAAGGTACAGCTGTACGCTGTACCTTTTTGTTATATGCTTGCAATTTATGGTTATGCCGTTTTGAAAGATAAGTCTTTCCTTTGTCGCAGGCGCACTTCAGGCCCTCCCCTGACTTTTACTGGCTGTTAAAAATTTTCAATAAAATGATTGGGATACATATCCCAGTATTTTTTATACACAAAGTCTTTGCCGGTGCTAAAATTCAGCTGATACATTCTGAAAAATACGGGAAAATTTTTCGGCTGCCACTGTTCTTCATAGGTATACTGGTATTTCATGCCGCAGGCCTCCATTACATTTCCACTCCTTGGGTTGTTTATATCATGGGTGGCTGTGATATAAGGCAGGCCGTCTTTTTTCACCTGCTCTATCACGGCGCCGGCCGCTTCCGATGCAATGCCTTTGTGCCAGAATTCCTTCCTGAGGCCATAACCCAAATCGTGGCTGTCCCCCATGTCAACATTTATATATCCCACAGGAACATTATCACTTTTCAGGCAGACAGCGTATGCATAGGCCTGTGGCAGATTGTATTTTGCCGCATATCTTTCCTGGTAAAACTTTTTTGCCTCTTCCACAGTTTCGGCCGGATACCACGGCAGAAACCTGTTTGCCTCTTCATCTTTAAGGATTAAGAAAAGCGCCTGAATGTCATCCGGATTAAATTTTCGCAGTATTAAGCGCCTGGTATGTAATGTAGGTGTGTTCATGAGATATGTCCTTTCAGTCTGTAAATGCCCGCCGGCCGCTGTGGCTATACCGGGTTTTATTTTGAAATTATACCATAAACTTTCTGTCAATATCCACCGCACACAAAAAAATCTGCCCGGGCTGTTGTACCAAGCCCGGGCAGACTTAATTGTAATTTTATAGTTCGGTTATTTGCACCTGTTATTCGCTTATAAGACCTTTTGACAACAGGAAATCCCTGGCTATTGTGTACGGGTCATCACCGTTCTGTGCGCCGCGGTAGTTCAGGCTTTGCATCTCTTCATCGGTAACTGCAAACTGCAGTTCCATGCAGGCATCGTAAACTTCGGGGTATTTTTCAACCACATCGTCTCTCAGCATGCAGAACAGAACATAGGGCGGGAAGAAGTTATGGTCATCTTCCAGGAATACCAGGTCATACTTTTGCAGCAGACCGTCGGTGCGGTAGGTTACAATAACATCCACATCGCCGTTTTCCAGTGCTATGTACATAGGAGCTGCACCAAAGGTCAGCGCGTCTTTGAATTCCATTCCGTACTCTTCACATACAGGCATCAGGCCGTCGTTTTCACGGGCATAAAAACTCTGTGAACAACCGACAACCAAATCTTTTGCCAAAGGAGCCAGGTCGGAAACCGTCTTAAGGTTATACTTTTCGGCAAATTCCGGTTTTACTGCAAACACATACTGGTTGTTGGGGCCCAGCTGGCCGGCGGCTGTTATGTCAAACTTTTTCAGTTCTTCCACAACATTGTTGTATGTTTCATCCCTTTCCATACCGGGGTATATCTCCAGTCCCAGTATGCTGGCGTAATAAGAACCTGTGTAGTTGGGAACACCGTCCAGGTCACCGTTTTGCAGTGCCTGCCATACCACCAGAGAAGCACCCATTGCATTGTTAAGCTCCACTTCCACATCTGTGCGGTCTTCGATAATCTGGGCATACATCTGCGAAACAATTCTTTCTTCTATATATTCGGTTGTGCCTATGGTTATTTTATCTCCGCTGTCCCAGTCTATGCTGTCATAAACTATGCTGCCGATAAGGAAAACCAGCGCACAGGCAGCTGTTGACAAAACCAGCTTTTTGCGTCTTTTCATCTTGGCTATAACATCCGGGTTGAGCACAGAACTGGACACCCGCAGGCTGACCGGAACAAGGGATTTTTCTATCAGACCAAACAGAAAGTCCATAAGAAGTGCCAGCAAACACGCAGGTATAGCACCGGAAAGTATCATGTTGGTATCTATAATCTGTATACCGGCGTATATCTGTTTACCAAGTCCGCCGCCGCCTATGAAAGCGGCTATTGTAGCAGTACCCATACTGTTTACGGCCGCAACGCGTATACCTGCCATTATTACAGGCAGTGCCAGCGGAAGCTGAACTTTGAAAAGTATCTGTTTTTCGGTCATACCTATACCACGGGCCGCTTCTATGATAGAAGGGTCTGTATTGGTAAGGCCTGTGTATGTATTTCTCAATATAGGCAGTATCGCATACAGGGCTATAATGATTATGGCAGTTTTGTCGCCGATGCCGATAATCGGTATAAAGAAGCCCATCAGCGCCAGGCTGGGTATCGCCTGCATAACGCTGGCAAGCCCCAGGAACGGCTTGCTGGCGCCGGTAACTTTTGATATAAGCAGACCAAGAGGTATACCTATGACTATGGCTCCGGACACCGCCAGCATACCTATTCTCAGGTGCTGCATGGTGTACTGCAAAATAGTGCCTATATTGGCAGAAAAGTATTCAAAAAAAGCTACCATAAATCTCATACCTCCTCATAATTTATATACTGCCGGCTCAATGTAGTCACCAGGCTGCTGCTGGTAATAAGACCCAGCAACTGCTCTCCCTCACCCAGCACAGGTATAAGGGATGTTTTATTTTTGTTCACCATGTCCAGCAGTTTTACAATACTGTCGCCGGGAGCGGCAGTCACCTTTGCCTGTCTTGCAATTTTATGTACAGGAGTATTTTTATCTTCTGTTCTCTGAATGTCCAGTGCGGTTACAAATCCCAGGAAAACCCCTTCCCTGTTCAGAACCATTGCGCCATTTACCTGATGTATACGCATCTGTTCCAGAGTCTGCAATGCCGGCAGATTTCCGGGCACTGTCAGCGGCTGGGTTATCATGATATCCTCAGCGTGGATATATTCCGGGTTGTCCCATATCCTGTTTCTGCCCACAAATTCGCGCACATATTCTGTGGCCGGGTTTTTCATGATCTGCTCCGGTGTGTCGTACTGTACAATCTCACCATCTTTAAGTATACATATCATATTGCCCAGTTTTATGGCTTCATCCATGTCATGAGTTACAAAAACAATGGTTTTCTTCAGTTTTTCCTGAAGGAATATCAGCTCGTCCTGTAACTGGCCTCTGGTGATGGGGTCCAAAGCCGAAAAAGGTTCGTCCATAAGTATTATGTCCGGGTCAGTTGCAAAAGCCCTGGCAACGCCAACCCTTTGCAGCTGTCCGCCGGAAAGCTGTGTGGGGTATCTGTCCAGGAATTCTTCCGGGTCCAGACCTATCATGCGCATCAGTTCCTTTGTGCGCCGGGAAGTTTTTTCTTTGTCCCGTTTTTCCAGCGTGGGTATTATTTCAATATTTTCCCTTACTGTCATGTGCGGAAACAGACCTGTCTGCTGGATTACATAACCCATACTTCTGCGCAGTTTGATTACATCATAATCCATGATATCTTTTCCGTCGATGAGTATTCTTCCTCCGGTGATTTTTATCAGCCTGTTGATCATTTTCAGACATGTGGTTTTGCCGCATCCGGAAGGACCGATGATTACCGCAATCTGACCTGTCGGTATGGTAAGATTGATGTTTTTTACCACTTCGGTATCAGAGTTAGGGTACTTTTTGCTGACATTTTCAAATTGTATCATTAAATTCTCCTTTCCAAGAGACCAGCATAAAGAATTAAACAAAAAAGCCCGAAAAAGGACGGGCTTAATAAATATATATACTTATTTACGACTGCGCACTCCTCTTAAAACTATGCTGAATATCCCCTATATAATTTTATTTATAATTATTATACATCAAATTTCTTATTATTTCAAATAATTGGTATATTTTCACCAAATTTTCATAGAATAGTGGGATTATATGTGTTTATCTTGCGATTTAAACTTATTTTATATTAGTAAAATTCCTCTGCAAAACATTTGATTAAATCTTTAACAACTGGTATTATATACATACAAACAAAAAAGGAGAATGACAAAATGGCAAAACTTGAAAACAAAGTCGCAATAATAACAGGCGCTGCTATGGGCCTGGGCGAAGGCATTGCACAGGTTTATGCAAAATACGGCGCAAAAATGTGCCTGATAGACCTTTCTGGGCAGGTGGATGAAACAGCCGAAAAACTGCGCAAAGAATACGGCGCACAGGTTATAACCTTCAAAGGAAATGTGGCAGACAAAAGCCAGATGCTGAAAGCAGTTGAACAGACAGTAAATGAATTTGGCAAACTGGATGTTGTATGTTGCAACGCAGGCGTGTGCCGCCTGGCTCCCTTTGAGGAAATGAGCGATGAAATGCGTGATTTCCATATAGATGTAAACATCAAAGGCGTATGGAATGTATGCCAGGCTTCTGTACCGCAGCTGCTGAAAAACGGCGGCGGCAATATAGTTATAGCCTCTTCCGTAACCGGTGACATTGTAGCCGACGCCGGCGAAGCTGCTTACGCTATGACAAAAGCGGCTCTTGTAGGTCTGACAAAATGTCTGGCAGTAGAATACGCTGATAGAAACATCCGCGTAAACTGCACACAGCTGGGCTATGCCAGAACTCCCATGGTGGAAAAGATGGCCCTGGAATCCAACCCCGCAGACCCGGAAAGCGCAATAAGGGATATCGCCGTGGGCGTACCGATGAAAAGGCTGGCTGACCCCAAGGAAGTCGGCGAACTGTTTGCATTTTTGGGCAGCGACGAATCCAGCTACATCACCGGCGCTCAGTTTGTAATTGACGGCGGCAGCACATTGCCTGAAACCATGAGCATGGGCACAAACTGATATTGTATTTTACAAACATTATAAAACAGGGTACTGTTGTCTGTTACGGTACCCTGTTTGTTTTATGATAAATTTTTAATCAATCTTCCTTGGGTTTTCTGTTGAGCAGATCCTGTATGACGGCAACCATTATAAAAGCTACCAGCCCGGCTGCAAAGCCGTTGTTGTAAAGGTTATATCCGCCGCACAGCGGACCCACTGCAAGCACTACACAGGTGTGCAGGAAACCTGCCGCTATACCATATACAGCGCCAAACTGACCGCTTATGGGCGCCAAGGCAGTGCCGAACAAGGCCGCAAGCTGAACAGACGGCGCATGGGCATCATGCACTATAAACACAGAGGCCAGATACACACCAACAATAACAGATATGCTGTTTTTTGGGTGCTCCCCTGCCGCCGCAAAGCCCACCGATGTCAGTATTGCGCCCAGTACAGGGCCGTTCAGGTCTCCGCCTATAAGCAATATATATGACAGGCACACCAGACCCATCAGACCCATATTTATCAGGACCGGACCGATACCGTCGGTGTTTACAAAGTCGCTGGGGGATTGTCCGCTGTGTCGGAATAATGCCAGCAGTCGTTTCATCTCTCCCTTGCACAGTATCAGGCCGCTGATTATCAGCACTGATGTCAGGACCATAACATATATCAGCGCCGGCACCGGAACACCTTTGTTCCATATTAACGCAGTTTCCACAGTGTTGCCCACAGCCCTGAGCACCGAAGTAAGCACCAGGGCCAGCAGTCCGCCGGCAAAGCCATAGTTAAACAGACTGTATCCCATATGGCTGGAAAATGTATGTTCTGCCAAAGGTATGATTATATATCCTATAAATGCCCCAACGGCAAAAGCCAGTAAAACATTTATAACCGGATTAAACGGCCGGTACAAAAACACCGTAGTCACAAAGGGTGACAGCGTGGTTGAAAAAAGGGCCGCATTGGTGTATTTTCTCATGGGTCTGCCCACATGGCGGCTGTACAGCCACACCCCTGCAAAAAACGGCAGTATATTGAAAGGGTTTTTGCCAAACAGCGCAAAGCCGGCCATAAGATATATCATGGCAATGGTACTGCCGCTGTAAGTAGTGTCTATGATAAATGTAAGACCAATGGAAATAAAGGTTACTATACCCGCATTTACAAAAGCCGCCCCGGCCCCGCCTATTACAAAGTAGTCTGACAGCAGCACATCCGGATGAAGAGGGAAATTCATCAGGCCAGACATTATGTTCTGCGGACTGTCCAGCATAAATCCGGTTACCACAAGGGACAAAGCCAGCGCCAGACAGCTGATTTTGGCCGCGGCAGAGTCAAAATTATCTTTTTTCTTTTCTTTATTCATATATTTTTTCCTTTTTGTATTTGTGGTATTTTACCATAACAGGCCCCATATGGCAAACAGATATTAACCGGCTGTAAATATTTGTTAAACTTTCAATGCACTTCATTGACCAAAATATATACCGTCTGATAAAATTTAATTAAACAAATGCAGAAAAGAGGATGATTGCATGAAAAAAGTAAAAAATTTGATATCCAATGCCAATATACAACTGTACGCTTTTTTAATCATTTTATTTTGTTTAAATGAATTTGCCGGGAAATTTCAGATTTTGGATGATTTCCCCATTTGGGAATTTCTGACATTCCAGCGGGGTGTTGACACGACGCCGTTCAGAACCTTTTATTATTGGAACCCTGTTTTATTCATTCCGCTGTTGATACTTATTTTTGTTACATTCTTTTTCAGCGGTGAAAACCCGTTTTCACAGAAAAACCTTACAAAAGTAAACAAATATCTGCTTTTGCCCTTCGCTGTTTTATTTACGGCATGTATACTGTGCACATATTCCAGCCTGCTTGTAAATTACACTGAGCTGGTAAAATACCTGGCGCTGAATTAAAAAAATCAGCCCTCGTAAGAGGACTGATTTTTTGTCTTTTAAACCCTGGCCATACCGTCTACACTGAGCACCACTCCGGTGATGTAAGACGCTTCGTCACTGGCAAGGAAAACAAATGCGTTGGCAATGTCTTCCGGCTGACCCAGCCTTCTCAGCGGAACCTGGGCTATAAGCGGCTCGATAACCTCTTTCGGCACGGCCTTCATCATATCTGTTTCTATTATGCCGGGGGCAACTGCGTTCACCCTGATGCCTTTGGGGCCCAGTTCCCTGGCAAGGGATACCGTAAGGCCGTTTACCGCAAATTTTGATGTGGGGTATGCCACACCGCTGGGCTGGCCGTAAATGCTGACCATGGATGAGGTGCTGAGTATAACGCCTTTTCCTCTGACGCTCATGCATTCAACCGCTGCCCTGGTGGAGTTGAACACGCCTTTGATGTTCAAATCCATTACCCTGTCAAACTCTTCTTCGGTGTATTCAGTAAAGGGTGTACTTTCAGATACGCCGGCATTGTTTACCAGTATGTCAACACAGCCAAACTCCTGTCTTACTTTGGCAAAAGCAGTCTTAACATCCTGCAAATCGCTCAGTTTC
Source organism: uncultured Clostridia bacterium (assembly GCA_944386045.1). Taxonomy (GTDB): domain Bacteria; phylum Bacillota; class Clostridia; order Oscillospirales; family Ruminococcaceae; genus RGIG3102. The sequence continues at coordinate 37,370 of CALWZO010000025.1, forward strand.
GGGCTGATTGCGCCTATTTTTGCATCCGGGAACTGATTTTGCAGTTCCTTTGCCGCTTTGTCTGCCGACTGCTGGCTGCTGGCCGCAATTATAACGGTTGCACCTTCTCTCAGGAAAGCCTGGGCCGTTGCAAATCCTATGCCTCTGCTGCCGCCTGTTATTATAGCTACTTTATCTTTTAATCTCATACATGTTAACCTCTGTTTCATTTGTTTTTATGGCTTTATTATATGTAAATTTTCATCTTAAATCCGTAACAATATCACAAAAAAGCGCCGGAATAACCGGCGCTTTCTTTATCTCATTCCGCTGACTATGTTGTAATATGTGTTGGATGTGAAACGATATACCAAAGTATAAAAAAGTGAAAAAACAATATAGCTGCCCAATGCGGTAAGTGCAAAAAGTGATGTATTCGAAATTTCGAACAGTAACAACAGCTTTTTTATTATCGGAAAAGCAAATGCCAGGTGCATACCCGCCATAAGCATGGGTATGAAAAACACCATAAGCAGCTGGGAGTTCACGCTTTTGCGTATATCCGCCTTTGTCATTCCCACCTTCTGCATAATGTCAAACCTTGCCCGGTCCTCATAGCCTTCGGAAATCTGCTTGTAATATATTATCAGCACCGTTGCTGTTATAAATACAATGCTCAAGACTATACCAAGGTAAAACAAGCCGCCGTACAGTGAATAGAAGCCCTGTCGGCTTTCTTCTATACAGCCGATATACCTGTATGTGTGGGCATGAGCGTTTTCGGTAAAATAGTTGTTCAATGCGTCATTTATATACATATAAATGCCTATTTTTTCATCCGCCGCATCATTTGTCCCTTCGTCAGCCACAGTACCAACATCAAAATTGTACTGCCAGGTGCAAAGCAGCATATTGTCACCATACACATTATCCAGCTCCAAAAGTTTTGGAATGCTGTTTTTCAGGTCTTTAACCACAACCGTTATGGTGGGCATTATGTTTGAAGAACTCTTGCCGGAAGTAAAATCAGGGTCCGGACTTCCTTTTACAGAGAAACTTTCTCCGCCGGCAAAACTTATATGGTCAAAATTATACTGACCTCTGTTTATCCCCACCAGGGCCTGACCGTCGGAAAGGATTTCATTGTTTCCGGTGGCTTTATTGTAGTCATTCAGACCGATAAACTCCACGGCAAAAACATTGTCATATATATCCGGCGAAATGTTTGTCACCTGGTTTACATCCAGTATCATATTTCCGTCGTTATCCAGATATCCGTATGTATGACATACTTTATATTCCATCACATTTTCCCGTTTTGTACCTTTTTCACTTAACCGGGAATTTATAATGCTTTTCAGCAGGTCTGTCTGCCGGGTGTCGATGTCCTGTATGTTGTCATAGCGGAACTCGTTTACTATATCTCTGGGGTATTGCCGTTTCAGCTCATCCTCCCCACCCAGATACAGCGAAGTGGTGGAGGAAACCATGACCAGCACCATGGTGGCCAGTATACAAATGGAAGCCAGGCCGGCGCCGTTGCGTTTCATTCTGAAAACCATGCCGGACACTGAAACAAAATGATTTGCTTTATAATAATAATTTTTATTTTTTTGCAGCATACGGCAGACAACGACAGACCCGGCCATCATTATAAGGTATGTGCCGGCAATTACCATAATCACTGCCACGAAAAAGTATACCAGCGCGCTCAGCGGCTCCTTTACGCTGACAGCAATGTAATAAGCCGCCGCCAAAAGCGCTGCGCCGGAAAATCCCAAAAGCCAGTTGGCTTTCGGCGGCTTTTCACCCGCCTGTTCGCTGCGCAGTAATGATATTGATGTGGAAAAATATATCTGCCTTATACTGTTCAGGCAAACCAGGAAAAATATAACCCGGAACACCTTTACAGTAGAAAAAATATCGCTGACAGACAACGACAGGCTGTAATCTATCTGCGCCTGGACTGTGTTCAACAAGCCGAGTTCGGCGATTTTTGAAAACAGTATTCCGGCGCTGACACCGACAGAAACACAGAATACCGCCGTAAAAAGATTTTCCCACAGCAGTACTGCGGCTATATGTTTTCTGCCCATTCCCAGTATGCTGTACAGACCGAATTCCTTTTTCCTGCGTCGGATAAGAAATGAATTGGTATAAAATATAAACAGGCATGAAAAAAACGCAATAACCCATACGCCGAGATTGAGAATTTCGATTATAATATTATACCCGCGGATAGCTCTGACCCCGTTGCAGTATCTCAAAAAACTGATTATATAATACATCATAACCATGCCGGTGCAGGAAATAATGTAGGGCGTGTACAGTTTTTTGTTTTTTCTTATACCGTCAATGGCAAGCCTGGGATAAAGAAGGTATTTCATCTTTTTTCACCTCCGGTGGCCAGAAGCGTCTGGGTGTCGGCGATGCGCCGGTAAAACCGTCTGTTGTCATCCTGCCCGCGGTACAGCTGGTGGAAAACCTCGCCGTCTTTTATAAACAGCACCCTGCCGGCTATGCTTGCCGCCTTGGTGGAGTGGGTGACCATAAGAATTGTGTGCCCCATGGAATTTATCTGTGAGAACATATTCAGCAATTCGTCGCTGGATTTGGAATCCAGTGCACCGGTGGGCTCATCAGCCAGGATAAGTTTGGGGTTGGTTATAATCGCCCTTGCCACTGCCGCGCGCTGTTTCTGACCGCCGGAAACCTCGTAAGGGTATTTTTTCAGCAGGTCTGTTATCCCCAGCCTCTCGCTTATGGGAAGCAGCCTTGAACGCATGTCGGAATACTTTTTGCCGGCCAACACCAGCGGAAGGTATATGTTGTCTTCCAAATTGAATGTGTCCAGCAGGTTAAAATCCTGAAAAACAAAACCCAGGTTGTCCCTGCGGTATTCTGATATATCCTTGTCTTTTATCCTGGACAGGTCCTGCCCGTCAAGAATAACACTGCCCCCGGTGGCCTTATCCAGTGCCGCAAGGATATTCAGCAGGGTAGTTTTGCCGGAGCCGGACTCGCCCATTATGGCCACAAACTCTCCCTTTTCAACGCTGAAAGTAACATTTTTCAAGGCCTGGACCTTATTTGCTCCAAAACGGGTGGAGTAAATTTTTTTCAGACCTTTTATCTCCAAAAAACTCATTGTTTCAATCCTCCTGTTTTTTCTGATTTAATTTTATCAGAAGGACATGGCAATCTCCATTTGATGCACTTACAAAAAGTGTTGCGTTTCTTACATTTATGTAACATTGTTATTCAGCTTTAAAATTATACTGCTTCAGGTCCAGTGAAAACACTGTCCCCTCGTCCGGGCGGGAAACCACCCGTATCTTTATCCCCATGTTGTCGCATATTCTTTTGCACAGATACAGGCCTATACCGCTGGCCTTTTTGTCTGTTCGACCGTTGTATCCGGTATACCCTTTTTCAAAAATTCTGGGTATATCCTGCGGCGCTATACCTATTCCGCTGTCTTTTATAAACAATTTGTCCTGCTGCATATAAATTTCTATCTTTCCCCGGGGAGTGTATTTAAGGGCATTGGACAAAAGCTGTTCTATGACAAAAGACAGCCATTTTTCATCTGTTACAATGGTTTTATCACAGGGGGTGTATACCAGCTGAATTTTTCGCAGTATAAACTCTGTGGAAAATTTTCTGACGGCCGACCTGACTATTTCATCTATGTTGCAGGGCGCAAAAACATAGTCCACCGTATCGCAATCCAGGCGCAAAAAGGTGAGCACCATGTCGGCATACCGTTCTATTCTGTGCAGGTCAGTCAAAAGCTGTCGGGACAGGGCGCTGTCATCATTTTGCAGTGTAAGGCGCATGGAGGCTATGGGTGTTTTTATCTGATGTACCCACATGGTGTAATAGTCCATCATTCCGGCGTATTGCTCGTCTTTCCGGTTGCGCCAATCCAGTATTTCGGCCTGCATTTTTTGGATTATATGCTGATAATCTTTAATCTCTATATCATCCGAAGGCGGAAGGTCCTCTATCATGCCGGCGCCCATATCTGCTGTTTTGATAAGAGCAATATGGTTTTCAAAAGTCTGTTTGCAGTCGCGTAAAGCGGCGGCAAAAACCAAAAGCAGCGACAGGGCAGACGGATAGATTACAGCCGCAACCGGCAGCCTGTACAATAAAAATGAAAAGAAGAAAATGATAAAAACCGCAGTCAAAATTGCGGCAAAAGTTTTTCTTTGCTTTATATAGTCAAATAAAAATTTAGCACTCATACCCTACTCCACTATATACCCAACGCCAAATTTTGTTTTTATGAAACCCTCCAGCCCGGCGCTTTCCAGCTTTCGGCGCAGGCGGTTTACATTGACAGTCAGCGTGTTTTCGTCTATAAAGCTGTCTGTCTGCCACAGCTCTTCCATAAGCTTTTCCCTGCTTACAACCTTGCCTTTGTTTTTCAGCAGGCAGGACAGGATTTTATACTCGTTTTTGGTCAGGGCAATCTTCTCGTTCTTGTAAAGTAAAGTTCCTTCACCTATATTCAAAACAGCACCCCTGTGCTCTATTACAGGCGTATTCCGGGCAAAATCATAACTGCGCCTCAGCAGTGCCTGTATTTTGGCCATAAGTACGCTTTGGTCAAAGGGTTTGGCAATAAAGTCATCCGCCCCCATGTTTATCGCCATTATTATATTCATATTGTCTGACGCCGATGATATAAATATAATCGGCACCTGGGAAATTTTTCTTATCTCATTGCACCAGTGGTAACCGTCAAAAAACGGCAGGGATATATCCAGTAATACAATGTGCGGCTGAAAACGCAAAAAATCTTCCATAACATTTTTAAAATTCTGTACGCAAAATGTATCTAAATCCCACAATCCGGCCTGCCGGGCAATGGCCGAAGATATACCTGCATCATCTTCAACTATAAATAATCTGTGCATTTTTTCTCCTCTTAAAATTCATATAGAATTATTATAGCACTATGGTAAACACAAATGAATATATTGGTAAAAATTTAATAATTGCCCCGTACTGCACAAAAATCCCCCGTCGGCCGTAAATTCTGCCGCCGGGGGATTAGATATATGCAAATAATTGCTGTAAGGATACTTTAAAACACACTCGCAAGGTTAAACCTTCAACTTTTTGTTAAAATATACATTTCGTCGGGCATACTCCTCTATATAACCCGGGAAATCGGATACTATCTCTTCATAGAAAATAGTTTTGTCGGCCTTGCCGTCCACAAAGAAAACAACAGCGGGAACAGTTGTTACTTCATATTTCTCCAACACTTCCACCATCCTGTCTCTTTCTGTTTTCCTGTCATCAGAAGTATTATAATAGTGCAGCTGCAAAGGTGAGTGAGTGGAAAATTTGTAAAGTGTATCATAAGCCGTCCGGCAATAGCCGCAATCTGGCCTTCCTACATACACAGCAAAACTGCCATCGGAAATAGATTCCAGTTCATCAAGTGAAATCTGCTCTATTTCAAACCTCTCGTCAGCTAAAAGCACAGAATTTTCAAAATGGCTGTATACCTCTCTTCCCGTCCCCACAAGCAAAGCCGAAAGGACCAGCACGGCGGGCACCGATACCATAATCGAAAAAAGCGAAAGTTTATCTACATCAGCAGTTCCCAAAAGGAAAACGGCCGCTATTACAAATACCGCAAACGGAATTGCCGGATGGCCGGTTATATTTGTGTAAAAGCCGTCGGTGCGCACCAATATATAATGCGCCAGCCATACCAGCATATTGGCCGCTGTCAGGGCAAAAACCACAACTATCGGTATAAATCCCGGTTTTTTAATTAACTGAGAAAATTTAGTTTTCATTTACCTATTCCCTTCTTGTTAGATTGAGTTTTACGGATTTCATCCGTTTGTTAAGAAGATTTAGGTACATCAGACTCACCTCCGCATAATGATGTCTTTTTTTAAAGATTAATCGCTATATAAAAAAGCATATAAATTTCAACTCTTTATATATATATAATATCATAATATAATTTTCGGGACAATGCTTAATGAAAAAATATAAGTCAAAAATTTTCTTTATATAATAAAATTACCCTTTACGGATAGTTTTCCGCAAAGGGTAAGTTTTTTTACAGTTGCATGGGCTAATTTTAAATTCTCAGCCTTTGTATACAACGCCGTCTTTCATTACGAAGGAACAACGGCACATTGTGGTGATGTCATCATAGGGGCTTTCGTCAAAGGCAACTATATCAGCCAGTTTGCCTTCTTCGATGGAGCCTACCTTATCCCACCATTTCATCATCTGTGCATTTGTCTTTGTGCAGGCCACCAGGCTTTCGGTAACGGTGAAATTGCCGTATTTCTGCATCAGCCGGAATTCCTCCGCCTGTTTGCCGTGGGGGTTAAAGTATGTGCCGGTGTCTGTACCGAAGGCAATTTTTACGCCTTTTGCCCTGCATTTTTCCAGGTTTTTGCCATGGTTTTCCAGACATCTGGTGGCTTTTTCCACAGCTTCCTGAGGCAGCGCGGCGCCGTTTTCAACTATTTTGTATGCGGCAATGATTGTAGGTACCAGGTATGTACCGTGCTCAACCATCATGTCTATACATTCATCATCCATAAGCATACCGTGTTCGATAGAGGTGATGCCTGCTCTGATAGCGATTTTGATACCTTCTGCGCCGTGAGCATGGGCGGAAGAAATTCTGCCTCGGCTGTTGGGAACATCCAGCGCCGCTTTCATCTCTTCATAGGTAAATTCCGGTGCGCCCGGTTCGTCACCTATGGACATAACACCGCCTGTGGCCATTATTTTGATCTGGTCTGCGCCGTGTTTAAGTGTAAATCTGGCTGCATATCTGGCTCCGTCGGGGCTGTCTACGATTGTGCCCATACCTTTTGAGGTGGTGTTCAGGTTATAATGTCCGTCTGCATGGCCGCCTGTGGTGCCGATGCCCATGCCGGAAACCATCATTCTGGGGCCGAAGGTCTTGCCGGCATTTATGGCATTTCTCAAAGCCACATCAACAAAGCCGTAAGAACCTTCATCACGGACAGATGTAAAACCGGCCATCAGGTCTGCCTGGGCGTTTACCATGCTGTTGAACGCCATATCACCTTCGGAAAGTTTGATCATGTCATCCATACAGCCGGGATCGCCGTTCATCAGTGTGTGCATGTGGCTGTCAATCATGCCTGGCATTACAAATTTGCCTGACAAGTCAACTACCTTTGCACCCTCTGTATTCACTGCGTCACAGGTTACTTTTACTATTTTGTTGCCCTCTACGACAACATTTACATTTTCTTTTACACATTCGTTTACGGAATCAAAAAATTTACCGCATTTCAAAACAGTTTTTCCCATTTTATTTTACCTCTTTAAATCAGTTATTTTTATAAACCACACCGTCTTTCATGACAAACACACATCTTGTCATGGCGGTGATATCTTCGCGCGGGTCGCCGTCAAAAGCGGCTATATCAGCATATTTACCTGCTGTGATGCTGCCCACTGTATCGCTTTTTCTCATCAGTTCTGCAGCTGTCTTTGTTGCGCATGTCAGCGCTTCCAGCGGAGAAATGCCGAAGTCTTTCATCAGCTCAAATTCATAGGCCTGTTTGCCGTGAAAATTGTAAGGTGTGCCGCTGTCTGTACCGAAAGCTACTTTTACGCCGGCTGCCCTTGCTTTTGTCACGCCGTTTTTGTGGTTTGCCAAAACCTGTTTGGCTTTTTCAACCATGTATTCAGGTATGCCGGCCCGTGAGCCCATAACGATTATTCTTTCAGCTGCGATGATGGTTGGTACCAGATATGTACCTCTTTTTGCCATTTCTTCGATACATTCATCATCCAGCATCATGCCGTGTTCAACAGATGTTACACCGGCTTTTACAGCACATTTTATACCGTTGGTGCCGTGCGCATGGGTTGATGTGATAACACCGTACATGTTGGCGATATCTATTACGGCTTTCATTTCTTCAAAAGTCATCTGTTGTGCGCCTACTGTTGTACCCTTGCTCATAACGCCGCCTGTTGACATGAATTTCAGCACATCAACACCATGTTTTATATTGTAACGGGCTGCTTTCATCATTGCATCGGGGCCGTCGGCAATGTTGCCGGAGGCTGCCAGCGGGGATTCGGTAAGGTAAGGGTTGTAATGGCTGTCAGCGTGGCCGCCTGTTGTACCAAGACATGGGCCGGAAACCATAAGTCTGGGGCCTACTACTTCTCCCCTTTCGATGGCATTTCTCAAGGCCACATCAACAAAGCCGGGGTCGCCGACTGTTCTCAGCGATGTAAAGCCGGCCATCAGGTCTGCCTGGGCCATTCTCATGGCAAAGAATGCGTGATCGCCCAGGGTTTTCTGTGTGCTGTTGGGGTTGGCCTCGCCGTTGGAGGACAGGTGCACATGGCAGTCGATAAGACCCGGGGTTACAAATTTATCAGTCAGGTCAACAACCTCGCAGTCCCGGGGAACTTCTTCTGTAAAAGGGCAAACTTTTTCCACTTTGTTGTCCCTTACAAAAACCATAACATTTTCCAAAACCTGTTCGTTTTCGGCATCAAACATTTTGCCGCATTTCAAAACTTTCAAAGACATAATTTTAAACTCCTTTTTCGTATAAAAATAAAAAGACAGGGATTTTGAATTCCTGTCTTTTTAAGGTTTTAAATTAGAATATCATCGGTGCGATGATGCCTGCGAACACAACAGATGCAACTGTAACTGTTGTAAAGCCGCCTACGATCATCTTAGGCATTACATAGTCCAAAGCTTTTGCCTTTTCTTCTTCTGTGAAATCTTTCATGGAAGAAACAACTTCTTTTGAAAGGACTTCTGTTCCGGGGTAGCCGTACAGAGCTGTCATACCAACTGCGATGGCAACTGCCGGAGAGTAACCGACGAATTTGCCTGTGATAGCAGCCAGGATGCCGATACCCACAACGCCCAGTGCGAACATACCGATAATCGGAACGAGCATCCGCATAAGGTCTGACGGTGAAATGCCGGCAAAGCCGTTGAACATCAAACCGTAAATAGCCATCATACAGATACCGTAACCACCGGCAGACTGCAACATATTTTTCTGCAGGAAGTTTACTTTTCTGAGCAGAACACCAACGATGAGGTAAGAAACATTAACATTCAAAGCGCCGCCTGTGAGATTTGTAAGAACATTGGCCAAAACAGCGGCAAATGCCAGTTTGAAGAATTTGTATGTAGATGAATCAAAAACACCTTTGGGATCTTTGAACAGATTTGTTTCGGGCAGTTTGAATGCGCTCTTTACTTCGCCTTCAGCAGAAAATCTGTTTTCGGCTTTCATCTTTGCCAGTTCTTTTTTCAGACAGAAAGATGAGATAGGCATACCTATCATAGACTGCAAGCCCATGATCAAAGCTGCATAACCGGCCAGGTCAAGTCTGCCGGCTGCTGTGGCAACTTCGGCCACGATCTGGTAGGCGATAACGCCGCCGGCGATTGGCGGGGCTGCGCAAAGGGCATATTCTCTTCCGAAAAGTGCAACACCGGCTGTAAATGCCAGTATACCCAAGCCTACAAGGCCTGCACAACAGATAAGAACTGTTTTCCATTCGGCAAGCAGGTTTTCCAGGTCAATGGAAGTACCCATGTTGACAATCAGAAGAGCAACACCGTAAGCATTGAGTGTAGCCATAAGGGTGGAGTCAACAGCCACCGTTTTGGGTATCATGTTTGTCCAGAACAGTGCCAAAGCAATGACAGCGGCAAAAACCATCGCGGAGATGTAGCCGTTTGTTTTGCTTGACAGCCATTCACTGACACAGAATACAAGCAATATAATTGCAAAACATACTAATGGGGTCCAAGTTAACATATAAATAATCCTCTCTCAATAAAAATTCAAAAATTAAATTACTGTTTTACCGAAACAGTATCGGTAGATCATCGGCTTAAAAAGACATATTAAATTGTCAAGGTCCAATTTAACTTTTTTACAACATAGTTTTGCGCAGTAAACATTTAGGCATAGAATGTCGCTAATGTCACTTTTCACCTTTGACCACCTCCTGTGCGGTTCAGCATTTATTTTGAACTCAAAACTTGGTATAAACATTGGACTATTGCATATACCAAATTTTGATTTGTATAAATTATCACATTTTTGTGCTGTATAGTCAATAAAAAAATTCAGTGTCCTAATATCAGTGTTTTTGTAAAATATTATAGTTTTCAACATATTATACTCGTAATTTTAGTACATTTTTTATAAATCAATATATGTATAAAGTGTGAATAAATTATTTCCTTTTATTCAAATTAACAAATTATACACATTTTGGCTATAAAAGTTTGTTAAAATTTGTACCAGGTTACCAAAAAGGATATATAAACCCATACAGATAATATATAATAATATTATTTATTTTATTATTTTGTATATAAATTACAGTTTATGGAGGAAATATGAGAAAAGAGGAAATGCAGCTTTTGACTTCTGCGCTGAAATATGAACAGGGGCACCGCAGGCGAACACAGCATATTTTGAAAGTATACGCCATGGCCGGGCTGCTGGGACGGGCGCGGAATATAGACGAAAAAGACCAGTATCTGCTTAACCGGCGGGCTGTTGTCCATGATATAGCCATAAAGTACTGCAAGGAAAACTGCGAAGACGCATCAGCAGAAAATCAGAAAAAGTACTGCGGAATGCTGACAGAGAAGTTTTTGCTGGAGGCCGGGTACGACAGTGAATGCCTGCCGCCGGTAAAATACATGGTGTATCATCATCATGATTATCATATTGAAAAAGATATTTTGCTTCAGCTGCTTGTGGAAGCAGACATCATTGTAAACTGCCTTGAGGAAGGCTGTGAAGGCAAGGATTTGGATTGCATAAGCGGCATATTTGTTTCACAGGCAGGAAAAGAGCTTTTTGACAGCATAATAAAAAAAGAGGGCCGCTGACGCCCTCTTTTTTAAAACCGATAAAAATGCTTTTTCATGTCAACTCTGCCATCCGGCAGGAATGTGACATCCTCTTCCCTGAGCAAAAATCTCTGATAGTCCCGGCCGCCTATTCCGAAAGTACCCGGCAGGCTGCCGTCTTTCTGTACGACTCGGTGACAGGGCACACCTTTTTCATTGCAGTGAGCCAAAGCTGTTCCCACAACCCTGGCTGCTCGCGGACGCCCCGCTTTAAGCGCCACTGTGCCGTAGTTGGTCACACAGCCTTTGGGTATGCTTTTGACCAGGCTGTAAACCTCTTTATAAAAACTGCTCATTTCAGCTTTTCAGCCGGCAGGCTGTTGTACTCATTGCCGTCCAGGTCTTTCAGGTGTATACCCTCATCATCCATAATCATATAGCTGTGGGGGCTGTTCTCCTTTGGAATGGACACCGAACCCGGGTTGAGGTAAATGCACTTGTCCCCTGTCTGCAATGACGGCACATGGGTATGTCCGTGAAGCAATATGTCTTTTTCGCCTATCATGGGCATATTGGAAAGGTTGTGCACATGACCATGGGTTATATATATCATTCTGTCATACCGGTACAGCAGCCGGTAATCCGCCAGTATCGGGAATTCCAGCACCATCTGGTCAACCTCACAGTCGCAGTTTCCCCTTACACACAGAATATCATGCTTTATTTCATTGAGCATTGATATGACTTTCTTTGGCCGGTAGCCGTCCGGCAGGTCATTCCTGGGCCCGTGGTAAAGTATATCTCCCAGAAGTATCAGCTTGTCAGGCTGTTCGGCTTTGTATCTTTCCAGCATTTTTTCACAGTATAAAGCAGAACCGTGAATGTCGGAAGCTATCATAAGTTTCATACAACAATCTCCTTTACGGGTATGTTTGATTTACAGTCTAACTTTATCATAGATAAGCCGCAAAGTAAAGGTTGACAGTTTGTTTTGGATGGGTTAAAGTAAAATTATCACAAAAATCAGAAGGAGGATCAGTATGGATAAAAAAGATTTTCTTAACAGATTTTTACAGTTTGAAAACACCTATCTGGACTTCCCTTTTGATGATGACAACTGGGCCGCAGTCAGGCACAAGGACAGCAAAAAAGTTTTTGTTTTTGTCTACCGAAGAAACGGCGTACTGTATCTTAATTTTAAAAACACGCCTGAATGGGCAACATTCTGGCGAGAAAGCTTTGAGGCTGTAAGTCCGGCATATCACATGAATAAAGAGCACTGGAGCACTGTTGAGGCCGGCAAAGATGCGGATGACGAGCAGATAATACAGATGGTGTATGACAGCTATAAGCTGACTTTAAGCAAATCGAGGAAGAAAAAATGAATTTTAAAGTAAAACAGGCTTTGCAGAAAGCCTATGCTATGTGTGATGAGATGGAAAAAAGCGGTTTATGGACCGGGAAAGGAAAAACGGCCCGCGAGGCTTTTCGCAGTGAATTGTTTGAGTATCTGTTAAACCTCAGCTTTTATGACTCCAAAATAACCGTGGCAGAATCAGAATTTATAAAGGAATTTCTGGAATATGATTTTTCCGTCAGCCGGCTGAGAGAATATGCGGTGGCAAACAGGATTTACGGACCAGCGTTCAGCAGTAAAATTCCATCATGTTTCAAGCGGTTTGTGCAGGCAGACAATACTTCCGCCACAGACAACGCGTCGGAAATTTTACAGCTGTACAGAGAAATCGGAAACGAGTTTATAAGCTGTGACAGCAGACAGGAAAGCGAATACTATGCCGTGCAGGCCTACTGCGACAGGCTGGAAAAATATAAAAACAGCCGGCTGGCTGACAGTGCAAAATCCGCATTCTCCTCTTTTGCACAAAGCGCCGGCAGCCCGGCGCCCAAAGCTGAACAGCCACAGCAGGCAGAACAACAAGCTCGGGAAGAAAAGGAAGAAACCAAAGAAGAAAGCCTGGAAGAACTTTTGCGGCAGCTTAACCGGCTTATCGGCCTGGAAAATGTAAAAAGTGATGTCAAAAGTCTGGTAAACCTGGTAAAGATACGCAAAATAAGAAAAGAGCGCGGAATGGAAAGCCCGGATATGAGCCTTCACATGGTCTTTTCCGGAAACCCCGGCACCGGCAAAACCACCATTGCAAGACTTCTGGCTAAAATCTACAAGGCGATGGGATTATTGTCCAAAGGGCATCTGACCGAAACGGACCGCGCCGGACTGGTGGGCGGATATGTGGGTCAAACCGCCTTAAAGGTGGCAGATGTGGTGAAAAAAGCCATAGGCGGTGTGCTTTTTATAGACGAAGCCTACTCCCTTACCGTTGGAAGAGGAGAAAACGATTACGGGTTTGAGGCGGTGGACACCCTGCTGAAATACATGGAAGACAACAGGGATGAGCTGATTGTAATTGTGGCCGGCTATCCCAAACCGATGGAAGAATTTTTAAATTCAAACCCCGGCCTGAAATCCAGGTTTAACAAATTTTTGTATTTTGACGACTATTCCCCCCGGGAGCTGGTGGATATATTGAAGCTTAATGCGTCAAACTCCGGGCTCAGCCTCAGCCGGCGGGCGGAAAAGTTTGTGAGCAAGTTTTTCACCGCCAGGTGTGAAAACCGACCTGAAAACTACGCCAATGCCCGTGACGCACGCAACTTTTTGGAAAAGGCGCTGGTCAACCAGGCCAACAGGCTGGCTGTTTTGGATCAGATAACTGACCAGCAGCTGTGCACACTGGAAAAAGAGGATTTTGATACGATAATTTTATAAAAAAACGGCAGGCCTTGCAGCCTGCCTGTTTTTTATCTGATAAGGTGGTAATTTTCCTGTCTTCCGGACAGAAAATAAGTTTTTCCTTTGGTAAACAATATGTCTGTTTCCAGCCCCAGGCTGAATGTTGTGTCCCACTGCTCCACATCAAATGTGCAGTTGAGCTCCAGCGAGTAGGCTGTATTGTCGTGTATGGGGTAATCGCCGGTGTATTCCACACCATCCTGCTGATCCCACAGACCTATGGTTGTTCCTGCGGCATGGCCATGGTTGCCGATGGGGTGGGTGTAAACACAAGGTTTCAGGCCTTCTGCCTTTGCCTGTTCCAAGGACAGTTTGAGGATTTCATTTCCTGTCCTTCCCTCGGCAAAATTCCGGCATACTATATCCTGTAATCTGTTGGTGTCTTTCAGTATCTTTTTCAGATATTCCGGCGCATCTGTTTCGCCTTTTTTCAGCACATAGGCATTTTCCTGTGTGTCAGTGTAAAGGCCCAGGTATATAAGACCGAAATCACAGTGCAGTATATCCCCCGGCAGAATAATTTCTTCAGAATATATACTTCCCCTGCCCCGGCGTATTATGGACACCTCGAAATCAAACCATGGCTGCAAACCCAGGTCAATCACCCTTTGCAGCATGAAATATTTCACATCTGCGTTGGTAGTTACACCCGGCAAGACAACCCTGGACGAAAAGGCTTCGTCTATTATGGCATGGGCTATCTGAACTATACCGCCGTACGCATCCATCTCGCTCTGGCACCTGGTTTCAAGCCAGCCCACAGCCACCTTTTCGGCACTGGTTATTTTCCGGCGGTTTTCTTCACTCAATGCCCGGTATATTCTGTCATACAGAGATTTTGAAAGTCCGTCAGCAAAAGCATAATGGTCGGATATATTCAGACCTATCTTTTCGCTTTTCAGCTCTGTAACTATTCGGTTGAGGCACTCAAACTGTGTTTCGGCCAGTTCCGGCTGCGGGCACCAGGAAGAACCCTTCTGGTTTATCCATACCGCCTGATAAAAATCATCCAGGCCCACATTGGGTCTTGTCAGCGCCAGCCTTTTTACAGTGCCGTCCTGTTCCAGGTGAAATACCAATATTGTCAGGCGTCTGGCGGTAAACATGGCTGTGGGGGTTATGGTGGGAAGCACCGGGTCTTCGTTGTATTCGTTGCAGGCTATAACCCATGTGTCTATGCCGCTTCTTTGCATAACAACCGGCAAAACAGTTTCAAAGCGTTCTTTCAGCCAGGCATCCTTTACTTTTTCAGCCATTCGGTAGGGCAAAATTTTGCTTTTCAGCGCCAGGGAGTCCACGCTCTCCTTCAGCAAAAAGTCTTCGCGGGAAATCAAAAACAATCACTCCTTTATCGTTGTTACGGTTAGTTTTATCATATTATACACTAAATTCGCCTGCAAATAAATAAAAAAGCCCGTTAAAAACGGGCTTTTTTATTATCTTTCATAAACTACTTCATCACGCAAAATTGTGTATTCAACCTTTATATCCGCCAGCTTTTCCTTGGGGCACAGCAATGGGTTTGTGTCCAGTATTGCAAAATTTGCCTGTTTGCCTACCTCTATGGAGCCTTTTGTCTTTTCTTCGCCGTACTGTCTGGCGCCATTTATGGTAACAGCTTTGAGCGCATCATAAACAGTGACTTTTTCACTTTCATCCAGCTGTGTTCCGTTTTTGGTTATCCTGTTTACAGCGCAGGATATCTGTAACATTACATCCGGCGGAAGTACCGGGCTGTCCCGGTGGAATGTGTAAACAACATCATTTTTTACAGCGCTGTTTACCGGACATATTTTCATGCCCCTTTCGCCGAAGTTTTCGATGTGTACATCTGCCCACTGCCATATATGGCCGGTAAAGAATGTGACCGCCATGCCAAGGTCTGCCGCCTGCTTCATCTGCCGGGCTGTGGCCAGCTGTCCGTGAACCAGAACAGGCATATAATTTTCCCTGGTGTCCAGTTCTTCATCAGCTTTTTCAAAAGCCTGTATAAACTGCCGGGCTGCGGCATCTCCGTTGCAGTGACACAGCAGCTGCTGACGATCCCGTATTGTTTTATGCACAAACCGTGATACCCGGCTGTCAGAATATATAGGGTATCCGCAGTAGTCACCGCTGTTTTCATACGGCCGGGTCATCCATGCTGTCCTGCCCTGAGGGGAGCCGTCCAAAAACAGTTTATATCCGCCTATTTTAAGGTTGTCTTTATATTTATTGGCATACTGCGGATTGTCTTTCAGAATGTCTGCGTTGTCCTTTATGTCAACATAGCACACCACATCGCCTTTCAGAAAACCGTCTTCTGATGCTTTTTTCAGAAGCCGCCATTCCTGCCGGCCGGTAAAGCCGTCCTGTATTGTTGTGATGCCGTACTTGAAATATTCGTCCTGGGCCATTTTCAGATAGCCGGCCATTTCATTATAATCAGGGCCTTTCAGCAGTGTGGCATTGGCTGTGAAAGCTGTTTCTTCCAGATAGCCGGACAGACTGCCGTCGGCATTATGTCCGATAACACCGCCCCGGGGATTGGGAGTATCCTTTTCTATTCCCAGCCGTTTCAGACCAAGGCTGTTGCAAACTCCCATGTGGCCGCTGGCATGGGCAATTATAATCGGGTTTTTATCACTTACTTTATCCAGGTCTTCCTTTGTGGGATGTGCCTTGCCGGGGAAAAAGTTGTTGTCATAGCCAAAGCCCACTATAAATTCACCTTCTGCCGGCTGCTTTCTCTCTGCAAATTCAGACAGTGTCCGGCACAGTTCTTCTATATTAACCGCATTTGACAAATCGGCAATGCACATTGTTCTGGCAACTGTTGTTATGTGGCTGTGTCCGTCAAAGAAAGCCGGAAGCATTGTTTTGCCCTCCAGGTCAAACAGGCGCACATCCTCCCCTTCCAGGTTTTCCTTTTCGCCTGTGGCGATTATTATTCCGTTTTCACACAGCACTGCCGGCGGCATTGGCTGGCCGGCCATGGTTATTATATTTCCGTTATAGTACAATGTTTTCATATTTTATCCTCCGAGGATATTTTTATCCTTATGTCATATTTTAAACCGCGTATATGTAATTTATAAGAAAACAGCCGGCACTTTCTGTACCGGCTGTTTGTTATAAGTGAAAATTATTTGATAAAGTCCAGAATCCGTGCTTTGGGTTTGAAACCAACAGAGCGTTTTACCTCTTTACCGTCTTTGAACAGTATCAGTGTGGGAATGCTCATAACCTGGTATTTAACTGCGATTTCCTGCTGCTGGTCAACATCCAGTTTGGCAACAACAATTTCGTCTTTCAGTTCTTCGGACAGTTCTTCGATGATGGGGCCAACCATTTTGCAGGGGCCGCACCATGTTGCCCAGAAGTCTACCAGTACCGGTTTGTCACCGTTGATGATCTGATCAAAATTTTCTTTTGTAAGTGCAAGGCTCATATTCGTATCTCCTATCTTTATTCGTTGTTCAGTGTCTATAATATAACACAATAATCCGGCTGTTACAGTGATTTAATCACCCAGATTATTATGTATTACCGACATAAAATTTATAATCTGTCCATCAGTTTCTTTTTGTCAATTATTTCTATCTCTTTGCGGGAAACCTTTACTATGCCTTCATTTTCAAAATATTTCAGCATTCTGGAAACCACTTCGCGGGCGCTACCCAGATATTTGGCTATTTCCATGTGTGAATACCTGATTATCGGTCCGTTCTTTATCAGTTCTTCATACAGGAATATGGCCAGGCGTTTGTCAAAACTGAAAAACAGTATCTGCTGCATTGTCCACATAACATCGGAAAAGCGTATGGCTTTCATCTTGTTGGAGAAATTTTCCACATATATGTTATTTTCAATAAGCTTTGCAAATGCATAGGCATTAAGAACCACTGCCTGGCTGTAATCTTCGGCATCTACATAAACATCAAAGGTTATTTCGGACAGAACGCAGGAAGCGGAAAGTATGCACACCTCGCCGGGTGATATCCTGTAAAGGGTGACCTCCTTGCCTTCCTCGCTCATGATGTAAACCCTGAGGCAACCGCTTTTTACAAACAGTACTCCTATACACCGTGTGTCTGCGCTATGTATATTCTGACCCGGATGATATGAAACAACCTCCGTGTTCCGGCAGGCATATTCTTTTTCTTCCCGGCTTAAATGTGACCAGAAATCATCATACTGGGATAAAAATTCTATCTTTTCCTTTTCGTCCATATTCAACTCCTTTGTTGTCTGTAAAAATTGTTAAACCGTATATTTGATATTATACAGCTAAATTGTGTGTTTTGAAAGAACTTTTTAAAATTGATTTGTGATTGTCAACATGTTCATCTTTTTCATCTGCCGCAATTCCTTCTTTGTAAATTTCAGTCTTTCTCGCAGTGTATCGCTGTGGGCCAGCGGCTGCAGGCTGACCACACATTTGAATGCACATGGCAGCAGGTCAGTGGAAGATATGCCGCACAAAAGCCCGTTGGTACCGTCGCGGTATTCCAATGGGTTAAAAATATACAACAGGTCCTCTTCCAGCGCATTGTACTGGTTTTGCAGAGAAAACCTTATCAGCATGTCGCTGTATGTTACGGTGCCGGTGTAGTACAGTTCTGTGGCGTATCCGCTGTCGGTTTTGATGTTTATGGTAAAACTGGCCGGACACACCGCCCCGCCTTTTTCATTGTCTATGTTTATAATCCCGTCTTTTATATCAGAAAACCTGCCGTCACAGTAGTAGAAATACAGCTTGCTGGCTTTGAAAAAAGAGCTGGTGCCGCCCAGCGCACTGCCCACTTCCACTTTGGGTTTAATCTCGTAGTTTATCAGCCTTTCCGGCAAAACTTCCAGCACATTGGCAATTTCAAACAATGTGGGTATATCCAGGGTTATCTCCCCTTTTTCGTATTTGGACACACACGCTTTGCTTTTATTTATGGCGTCAGCCAGCTGCTGGATGCTCATTCTTTTGCCTTTTCTTATCTCGCGTATACGGCCGCCCACATAGCTGTTTATATCTTCAATCATAACTTCTCCAAAATGTTTACTTAAAATCAACTTTTTGTTTGATTACAACTATTTTATTTTTGTAACACCAAAAAATATACCACTTTACTGCCATTTTGTCAATTTTAAATTGATTTTATTAAAAAATACGATATTGAAAATTGATTTATGATTTTTTGAACATCAAATTATTATCTGCTAAAATACACAGCATACAAAAGATATTGGAGAGAGAAAAAAATGAGCGTTAAATACTTTACAAACGGCAACATAATGGATGTTGTCAACGAAAAAATTTACAAAGGTTCCATTGTTGTTGAAAACGGAATTATCACACAGGTCGGCGAAGATGTGGCCTGCCCCGAAGGCGCAGAGGTTATTGATTTTGGCGGCAAGACAGTAAGCCCCGGCATCTTCAACTGCCACACACATATCTGTATGTCGGCAAATCCCAGCGACCCGCGGCCCACAAGTGATGCCCAGATAGCCATACAGGCAATCAAAGCCTGCAAGGAATTTGTGCAGTCAGGCGTTACATTTATCCGTGATGTGGGCGGATCCAACTATGTGGATATCGACATCAGGGACGCAGCCAGAAAAGGCGATTTTGTAGCCCCGGAAATGGTTGTCAGCGGCAAATGTATCTGCATGACAGGCGGACACGGCTGGTCCATGGGACGCGAAGCAGACGGTGTTGATGACTGCCGCAAAGCTGCCAGGGAACAGCTGCGCGCCGGTGCTGACTGCATCAAGGTTATGGCCACAGGCGGTGTGTTCACCAAAGGTGTTGAACCCGGCAGTCAGCAGCTGAACGAAGACGAACTGCGCGCCGCCATTGAAGAAGGACACAAAGCCGGTGCAAAATCCTGCACCCATGCCCAGGGCATGAGCGGTATCAAAGCCGCACTGAGAGCAGGTATCGACAGTATCGAGCATGGTTTTTATATGGACGACTGGTGCTTTGAATGGATGAAAGAGCATGGCACCACCTTTGTCCCCACTCTTACAGCTGTTTATTACACAAAATTCTCCGAAGCAGGTATCCCCGAATTTGCACGCAAAAAGGTTGACGCGGCATACGAAGACCATCTGAACACATTCCGCGGTGCATACAAAGCCGGCGTAAATATCGCTTTGGGCACAGACGCAGGCACTCCCAACAACTACCCCAACCAGACCGGCTTTGAAATGGTTCTTATGGAAAAAGCCGGCATGACCAAATGGGATGCAATAAAAGCCGGTACAATCAACTCTGCCAAACTGGTAGGCGTGGAAAAAACACACGGTACAATCGAAGCCGGCAAAAAAGCCAACTTCACTGTATACACCGCCAACCCCATTGAAGACATGAACAATGTCATGGACTGCTGTATGACAGTTATCGGCGGCGAAGTGGTTTACAAAAAATAGCTTTCTCGTTTTACTTCAATAAATCAAAATAAAAAGGTTTGCCAAAGCAAACCTTTTTATTTTTGTCTATCCTATTACAGTCACAAAATCCGGAGCCATAACACTGCCGTCATTGCCGCTGAGGCATGGAGAAAATTCATAATACTTGCCGTTGTGTACAGTGGCTATTTTCATGTTCCGGTAAACTTCCGACACATTGCCTACTATATAAAACGCTCCGCGTGCAGTGGTGTAATATTTGTCTTTCAGACCGTCTTCCTCATGGCTGACGGAGTATATATTTATATCATCGGGATATTTGGGAATTATCAGGTATTTTTCCTGACCTTCAAAAGATATTGTTGCAAGATCTGTACCGGCAAAATATTTGTCCGCCAATGAATAATCATATACACACTCCAAACTGCCTATAAATATAACAGCCATTATGTCCCCTTCTTCAAAAGGAACCTGATCGTTTATGGTTATTTCAGGCGCAGGTGTAGGTGACGGGCTGGGAGTCGGAGGCGGCCGCAAAGATGGTTTCGGAGTTGGGACCGGTGACGGACTGGGTGAAGGCGACGGAGTGGGTGACGGCGATGGACTGACCGAGGGACTGGGGCTTGGCGCAGGCTGTGTCCGGGAAGCCGGCCGGCTTACCGTTTGTGTATCTGACCGCACAGACGAGCTGCTCCGGATGAGTGACCGGGTGCTTTGAAGCTGAGAACTGCCGGAAGACGGCTGGCTTTTCTTTACAGCTGTCACCGCCAGCACAACCGCAAGCAACGCCAACACCGCCAGCACAGCCCCTGTTATATACATTTTTATATCTTTGCCGGATTTCATAGCTATAATACCTCTTATTTATTATATACATTATTTATATAAAGATAGGCGCAGGCCATCTGCCCTGCGCCTGCCAGATCAGAATAAAAGCGGCTTGTTTATCGGAAAATTCCGGACAGGCCGCTTTTGTTTAAGATATCCTGATATGGCTAAAATTACTTGTTAAGATAATTTATTGCATACTGAGCATACAAAGCAGAGCCGTTGGCAAGGGCATCTTCGTCCACATTGAACTGAGGATGATGATGCGGGAAGCAGGTTGCCGGGTTGTCATTGTTGCGTGAACCCAGGTTCGCCAGACAGCCGCCTTCGGGAGCCACCCGGAAATATTCGCCGGCATCTTCGCCGCCTGTGGTCAGCGGTGCTTCTTCATAAGCATTTTCGCCGAACAGCTGTTTTACGGTAGCTTCACATACTGCAACGCTTTCGGGGCTGTTTACTGTCGGAGCAACCAGGCGTTCGTAATTGAATTCGATATCGGCGCGGTATGAGTTTGCTATGCCTCTTGCTATTCTTTCCATAGACTGTGCAATCTGTTCTCTCACAGCCGGGTCAAAGCATCTGGTTGTACCTTCGATAACGGCTTCCTGAGCAATTATGTTCCAGCGGCTGCCGCCGTTGATTGTGCCGCAGGTTACAACTGCCGGCGCAATAGGCTGTATCTCACGGCTTACCAGTGCCTGCAAGCCTACAACAATCTGGGAGGCTACATATACTGCATCAACTGTTTCGTGGGGAGCTGCACCATGACCGCCTTTGCCGATAACTTTTATTGAGAATTTATCAGCGGAAGCCATGCGTCCGCCGGGACCTGATGTGGCTTTGCCCAGCTCCACGCCGGAAGCGATATGTATTGCAAAAACATTGTCAACGCCTTCCATACAGCCGTCAGCTATCATGCCTTTGGCGCCTATGCCAACTTCTTCGGCCGGCTGGAAGAACAGTTTTACAGTACCGTTGATCTCATCCTTCATTTCGTTGAGGATCTTTGCGGCGCCCAGCAGCATTGCGGTGTGGGTGTCGTGTCCGCAGGCGTGGTTCATGCCGGGAGTCTGTGAAGCGTATTCGCATCCGGTGTTGTCATCCAGTGTGAGCGCGTCCATATCAGCTCTCAGTGCCACAGTCTTGCCGGGTTTTGTACCTTTTATAGTCGCAACTGTACCGGTGCCGAATTTGGCCACATATTCTATGCCCATATCGTCAAGTTCTTTTCTTACTCTTTCGGCTGTTTTAAATTCCTGTGTGCCGGGTTCAGGATTCATGTGGAAGTATCTTCTCAGATCTATAACATACTGTTTATATTTCTGAGCCAGTTCCAAAGTTTTCATTTTTATCACTCCTGTCATAATAATTATGAATAAATTATAGCACTAAATATTGTGCTGTACAACAATTTTTTATGGTGAAAATTGTTTGAAAAATTATATAATTCGATTGACAAATTATATAATTTGTATTACAATTTTTATCGTAAGGAGGTAGAAAAATGAGCAAATCGGTATACAGCATAGTGCTGGACGACGATGTGATAAAAATGATTGACATCGCCGCAGCCCGGCAGAATACCAGCAGGTCCAACCTGATAAACCGTATTCTGGCCCGGCACATAAGCCTGCCCACCACCGAAACGATGATCAGCGATGTATATAATTCAATCAATGATTTTCTGAAAGACAGTTCTTCCCTGGCATTGCAGATTTTGGGCAGCGGCTCGCTTATAAATATGCGTTCCGCCCTCAGTTACAAATACAACCCCAGCGTAAAATACACTGTGGAAATATTTGAAAAAGGCGATTACCTGGGCAGACTTAAAGTGTCTTTACGCAGTCAAAACCGGCAGGTACTGACAATTTTTGATGACTTTTTTTACCTTTGGAGCCAGCTGGAAAAACAATATGCCGGACTGGATGATGAGGAGTTCACCGTTGCTGACGGAAGATACGCAAGGCTTCTCAGATGCTCGGACTGCAACGACTATTCCGATTACGGGCTGACCATAGGGGCTTATGTGGACCTGATGGACAGATGTATGAAAGAATTTTTCTCTCGTTACACCCTTTCCCCCTCCCGGGCGGCAAAGAGTGCCGGCGGTATTTATATATCGGATATTACCGATGATATACACAAGATATAAGGAGTGATACTATGAACACAAACAAGCTGACACAAAAATCTATGGAGGTTTTGCAGAATGCCCAGAGCCTGGCTGTACAATATTCCAACCAGACCTTGCAGCCGGAGCATCTGCTCATGGCTTTGCTGACCGTACAGGACAGCCTCAATGCCCAGCTTTTTGCCAAAATGGGTGTTGATGTACAGGCTTTTACACAAAACCTGGAGCAGAAAATAGCACAGTTGCCCAAAGTTACCGGCAGCCGTGAGGCAGACAAAATATACATTTCATCCCGGACTGACCAGGCACTGAACAGTGCCGAACAGACAGCCGCACAGATGAAGGACGAATATGTATCCGTGGAACATCTGACACTGGGTATTATCGACACTGCCTCCGGAGCAGTAAAGGAACTGCTGAGAATATTTTCTATTGATAAAAACAAATTCCTGACAGCGCTTCAGCAAGTGCGCGGCAACACAAGGGTTACCACAGATAACCCGGAAAGCACCTATGATGCACTTTCAAAATACGGTCAGGACCTGGTGGCCATGGCCAGGGCTCAGAAACTGGACCCCGTTATCGGCCGTGACAGTGAAATAAGGAATGTTATCCGTATTTTGTCCAGGAAAACCAAAAACAACCCGGTGCTGATAGGCGAACCCGGTGTAGGTAAAACAGCCATTGCCGAAGGCCTGGCTATCCGTATTGTGCGCGGTGATGTGCCCGCAAATCTGAAAGACCGCAAGATATTCAGCCTGGATATGGGCTCACTGGTGGCAGGCGCCAAATACCGCGGCGAATTTGAAGAAAGGCTTAAAAGCGTTTTGGCGGAAGTCAAAAAGAGCGAAGGCCAGATAATCCTGTTTATAGATGAGCTGCACACCATCGTGGGCGCCGGTAAAACAGACGGCGCAATGGACGCCGGCAATATCCTGAAACCGATGCTGGCCAGAGGTGAACTGCACTGTATCGGTGCCACAACTTTGGATGAGTACCGCAAATACATCGAAAAAGACCCTGCCCTTGAAAGGCGTTTCCAGCCGGTAATGGTGGATGAGCCAACAGTGGAAGACACCATTTCCATACTGAGAGGCCTGAAAGAAAGGTATGAAGTTTTCCATGGCGTAAAAATCCATGACAGTGCGCTGATTGCTGCTGCCGTTCTGTCCAACAGATACATTTCCGACAGGTTTTTGCCCGACAAAGCCATCGACCTGGTGGATGAAGCCTGCGCAATGATAAGAACAGAAATGGACTCCTCCCCTGCTGAAATGGATGACCTGCAAAGAAAGATAATGCAGCATGAGATTGAGGAAGCGGCCCTTAAACACGAAACCGACAATCTGTCCAAAGAAAGACTGGAAGCAATACAGAAAGAGCTGGCAGAAATGCGCGAAGAGTACAACGCCATGAAAGCCCGCTGGGAAAACGAAAAAGAATCCATATCCAAAGTTCAGAAGCTGCGTGAAGAAATAGAACAGGTAAATGCGCAGATGGAAAAAGCCGAGCGCGAATATGACCTGAACAAGGCTGCCGAGCTGAAATACGGCCGCCTGCCTGAGTTGCAGAAACAGTTGGAAGAACAGGAAAAAATTGCTGAAAGTGCAAAGGAATCTTCCCTGCTGCGTGACAAGGTCGGCGAAGAAGAAATTGCCAAAATCATCTCCCGCTGGACCGGTATCCCGGTGGCAAAACTGGTGGAAGGCGAAAGGGAAAAACTGCTTCATATGGACGAAATACTTCACAAGAGGGTTATCGGCCAGGACGAAGCGGTGACCAAAGTAAGCGAAGCTATTCTCCGTTCCCGCGCCGGCATTCAGGACGAAAAAAGGCCTATCGGCTCCTTCCTGTTCCTGGGACCCACCGGTGTCGGCAAAACCGAGCTGGCAAAGGCACTGGCAGAATGTCTGTTTGATGATGAGAAAAATATTATCCGTATAGATATGAGCGAATATATGGAGAAATACTCCGTCAGCAGGCTGATAGGAGCGCCTCCCGGATATGTGGGTTACGAAGAAGGCGGCCAGCTTACCGAGGCAGTAAGAAGAAAACCCTATTCTGTTGTTCTGTTTGATGAAATTGAAAAAGCTCACCCGGATGTGTTCAATGTGCTGTTACAGGTGCTGGACGACGGCAGAATTACCGACAGCCAGGGCAGAACTGTGGATTTCAAAAATACAATTATCATACTCACATCCAACCTGGGTTCTTCCTATATACTGGAAGGCATTGAAAACGGCGAGATAACACAGCAGGCCAAAGACAGCGTCAATGCATTGCTGAAAACCTCTTTCCGTCCGGAATTCCTTAACAGACTGGATGAAATTGTATTCTACAAACCTCTGAGCAAAGCCGAGATAGGCGGAGTTGTGGATCTGCTTCTGGAAAACCTGAGACAGAGACTTAACGAAAAACAGCTGGATATATCCGTAACAAAGGAGGCCAAACAGTTTATCATCGACAACGGTTATGACGAGATATACGGCGCCCGTCCGTTGAAGAGATTTATACAGCGGAAAGTAGAAACCCTGGTGGCAAAAGAAATCATAGCCAAAGACCCGAAACCGGGCACTGTATTCACAATAGACAGCGACGGCGAAAGTCTTTTGCTGAAATAAAGCAACAAAAGAGGCGGATTAAATCCGCCTCTTTATTTTTGTTAAATTAAAATCTGGTTTGCAATCTGTATAAATTGAAAATTCAATTCGTACCAAAACTCTCAAACGCTTTTATTATATTGGCTGTTGCAATATTTGCCATAGCCTTCGAGCTTTCGTCAGAAAATGCCGCTACCTTCCATTTCCCGTCAACCTTTACACAGTTAAACGTGACATCAGCAGAGGCTGTTCCGGGCTCAATGACTTCCACCTTTTCTTTAAAGATATTTACCAAAAGCTCTTCCATCTGTGCCTCATCTGCGCCGCTGAGTGCAAGGGCCAAACCCTGAACAATGTATTCCCCTACCACCGATGTTACTATCGGACTAACATCAGTGTATGTAAAGGAAACCGCAACCGTTGCGTTGTCCCCTTCTGTTTTGACTTCGCCTATGGTGTAGGTCATCTTGGAGGCACATTCTTTCAGATACAGTAAAAGCCGTCCGTATGTGTCCTCTTCGCCTTCCAGCTCCCGCCGCATCTCTTCAAATTCTTTCAGGTCTTCCTCGCCATTTTGCATACAGGTAGCAGCTTTTTCCATATCAAATGCCTGTATTGCTTTGCAGTAGTCTTCAACAACAGTTTCCGGTTTTTGCGACGAACATCCAACAAGAGAAATCACCATAACAATTGCAAGAATAAATGCTGTAATTCTTTTCATATATACCTTCCTTTCTTATATGCACCCCGGCATATTTATACGGTTGTAACTTGATTTCATTATAGCATGTAGTATTTTTATCGTCAACAAACCTTTACTTTAAAGCAATTCAGCGGTTATCTTTCGCCTGGTTGTAGAGAATAGGCCAAGGTGGTATAATAAATATAATAATCATGATTACCAAAAAAATTAAAACAGATAATGTTATGAAAAAATTTTTCATCCACCCTACTGTCCTTATATTTATTTTTATGCCTGCATTGCTTGCACTTCCAATTTACAAAAATGAATATAAAAAATTTCAAAGCAATTCCGGTGCAATCGAAAGTCCCAACGCATAAAACTCTGTAAAAAGCAAAAACCATTTCAGCCAAACTTTTATCAACTGGAATTTCTCAACCTCTGACAGTATTCCCACTATTGGTGAAGTATAAATGGGCACAGAAAACTTTGTGTATTCATCTTATTTTGCTCTTATGGATACTGACAATGATTTGAAACTTGAAATTTTACACTATAATACATTAGGCAAAATGTATTATAGTAATGGAATTACAATATTAATGGAGATCTGGCAATTTTATATCAGCATAAAACAAATCCGACTTATAAATTATTATAAGCCGGATTTGTTAATAGTTTCAATTTTGCACCACCTGTCACACCTTTGTACTCCTTGCACATATTTTCTTTTTTTAAATTTATAAATAAAGAGAAAAATGATCTATCATAGCCACCACCCTATTAAATGTGATATAATAAATTTAAAGTATCAAACAAAGCAACTGTATCAGCAAGGCATATTTACAATAGGCGGAGGTGTATGTATTATGAAATCAAGAAAAATTTTGATTTGTCTGTCATTATTCTTTTTAGCATTTGTATCTGTGTTTCTTTATTTTGACAAAAATAAATCAGACATTGAAAGCAACAGTAACAGCAACAGTGAAAAACCTGTTTTACCACGGTCAGAATCTGACAGTCACTCCGATTCCCGGGCAGATTTTGTCTTGGGCGAAAACGATTCACTGATACTGGCTAACTGTAATTTGCTGCGTTCCGATAAACAAGCTAACGACCTTTGGGAAGCTTTCGGCTTTGAACGGTATTGGCTTGCCTCATATGTTAAGGACGGTGAGCCGGTGGATTTGCTCAAACAATGCGATTATAAAAGTGACTTATACAGCAGCCTGGAAAGCTTTTTAAAAACCGATACCAATGCAAATTACATAAAGGCAAAAGACTATTTTACAGAAGATTCTACAGGATATGAGCTTTTGACAGATGATGACATCGTTATAAAATACTATGGCGATGTTGCGCCGTTTCTTTCAAAAGTCAAATATGTAAGTTATTGTAACGATAATCAGCCGCCGAAAGAAGAATGGGCTGACGCTTTCAAAAAAGAACTTTATCGGCATCACAACTCGGAATACGGATATTACGAGCCTATTATGATATATAATTATGAGCCCCCGATTATATATAGAGAGAGCTGGACATATCAAAAAGACGGGGTTACCATAGAAATAGTCACTGCATGTAATGTTCCAAATACGGAGCAGCTGAGCCGGGCGGAAATTGAAACCGCTGATAAAAACCTGAACAGGCTGAACAGTCAGATACATCAAGCGACTTATCAGATAACATTGATGTTCTATACTTCCGACCGAGAGGAAAAAACGGATAGTTACAGAAGACTATCTTTCAAGGCTATGGGGTATGGAGAATTACCCAGTGGATGGAGCGAGGATATGTACACAACCGGCGAATATTACGCATATTTCTATGACGAGCAAAACAATATCAAACTATTTCCAATTTACAGTGGTTTTATTATTGACTCTCCTTATAGGTATTACCGCTTATGCGCATCATACTGTTTTCTGGATATTGACGGAGATGCCGCTTTAAATGTTTTGCAGACTATAGATACAGGCTCAATTAGTCGACCTTTTATAAATGTGTTTAATCCTACATGTTATGAAACTGAAAAAGAATATCGGGGGCCTCTGTTCGGGTAAATACTTAATAAATTTAACAGCCAGATGCCGCCGGATTGAGGAGATCCGGCCAAAATGGTACAATAAATTTAAAAACCGTACCGCATATAAATTTAATCCGCCTTTCTTTGGCGGGATGATATAACTTTAAATAATACAGGAGTAATTTTATGAAAAAAGAGCAAAAAATAATATTATATATTTTTTTATTATTTATTCTGTTTGCACCTATATTCTACTACGCCGTAACAACGGGCAGTAAGTCAGGCGACTCATCTGATGAAATCTCTTCTTCAGATAATATAAGCTCAAGCTTTTCACAGTCACACACCAGAGAAGTTAAAATTCCTGAAAATGTTGAACAATTTTCATACATCAATACTTGTGACTTCAGGCCCTACGATACATCCGGCAATTATTTTATTACGGCTTCATATATTAAGGACGGCACACAGGAGATACGCAAAGGCAACAACGCCGCTGCCGGTACACCCTACACCTGGTATAAAAATATAGACAAGACTTTGCACCGGTCTTCCGAGGCCAAAAATATTTATACAAAAGATTACTTTGCCCCCACATCCACCTGGTATGACACATTCCGGGAAGAAGATATACGGCTGAAATACTTTGGAGATGTAGGATGTGCTGATGTAAAAGTGGAATATATCAACTATTGGGAAGATGACAGGCAACCGGACCCAAAATGGGCAGAATATTTCCGACGGAAGATTGAAGAAAAAACCGGGCCTACCGACACTCCGATTTTAATTTCGGAAGCCTGGATATTTGAATACAACGGCATGACCTGCGCAGCTGTCAATGCCACAAATGTCCCCTATACATTGGAAAATCTTTCTGAATATAAAAACCTTACAGTTTCAGAAGGCCTGCCCTACGGCGACAATCATGCAGCGTATATGTGCAGCGCCGTTTTTATCGGGGATAATTATGTAAAGGACATATTCAGGCATGTGATAAGCCCAATATCCAACGATTACCCTTACAATCAGTTTGGTGACCCATCTTTTATACCTCCGCAGGAAGATTATTCAGTCAACTTCGTCGAGTGCACATCTATTCAAACAAAAAGTGACGGCACTCTTTCACTATACGAATTTTATGTATTTTATTTTGAATATTATTATGTGGACAGGACATTTTTTATATATGATGTTGACAATGACGGCTATCTTGAACTGATATACCAAAACTACCAAATGAACGGCAGTGATTACACACATTTTTTCTCAGTTTACAAAGTTACCGAAAGCGGATTGATTGCAAGCCATAGTCTTGAAGTCTAGTTAAAATTTAAAGTTTTTTGAAAGTTATTAACCCCAAAACAGGCTACAATTTTGAGGCAAATTAAAAAGCTTTGCGGGAAAATATAAGAAATGATATTGTGAAAACAGGGAATTGCAGAAATAGAGTTTTATATACTGCTATTTTTTATGCTGTTTACTTCCACAGTATGTTCAGACAAAATCAAACTGTAAAACAGCAATTCTCTTCTCAATTTCCAAACCATAACAACATTTAAATTCCAACCAGCCTATTAACACCACACCATATATGAACAATATTAGCTTATATGCGCCTCAGATTTCGAACCGTTTTATATTTTTCCGGAGCATGACTTATAAGCCTTACGCTTTATTTTCCATAATAAAAATACATGTTTGTGCAAGCCTGCATAAGCATGTATTTTTTTGCTGTTATGAATTTATATCCCCATAAAATCTTATTTATATAGACTCATATTATCCAGGTGTTTCTTCCCTGCAGATACAATTTATTTTATGTAAAAATTATTTTGAGTTATACTCTTTTGATTTCTATTTTGCAGTATTAACTCTCCTGCCGTCCCTGTCATTCGGCTTACACACACTTGTGCCACTTGCACATATTTTTTATTTAAAAATAATCAATACAGAGAAAAACAGCCGGCCGGGGCCGCTGTCGGTTTAATTATGGTATAATATAAATAAAGATTACCGCTGAAGGGGAGGACAATGTATGAAAAAGTTTATAAATATTTTTATCGCCTTTATATTGGTCATAGCTTTAACCGCTTGCCGGCAGACGGAAACACCATCCTCGCAATCGGACAGCGCCCCCCTCCTCCCGGTCACAGAGCATATCTTCTGAAGTGAGCGCCGAAAAAGAGAGCAGCTATGGAAACCTTATGAAATATGTGGTAAGGGAATATTCCAGAGATACTTATGTATGTGGAGAACTGTTGGAATATGTGTATGACGAAGATATTTCTTCCGGTCGCCTGAACAGATATATTATAATGCAGACTGACGAGGGCAGACAATACAAGGTAACAGGGTTCAGCAGAAATATAGCTTCCGTTGCAGGTATTATTAACCTTAATCAGACAATCCATATACGAAGTATCGATGAAGTAGAAAAAAACAAATACAAGGTTATTGTATTTTGCGATGATGTGGATGTGGATGTTATAGACAGGCCGATAGATATCGGTGTCATGGCTTACATAACCGAGGAAGAAGGGCAGAAAGACATAGATAATTATGTGGCCCAGACACAACTTATATCCGATATGCTGATTTCCGACTTTGCATCATATACAGACAGTTTAAAAGTAACCAGCCTCGAGCAGGCTGTTCTGCGCCTGATAGAGGTCAATGGCTATCAAAATATGAAGGTGTCTGACGCCCAGACCCTTGACATAACATGTTCAAACGAAGAACTTAGCGTCCAGTCTGCGGGCATGCGATGCAGATATGAACCGTAGACTAATCGTGATAAGGGTATATATTTTTATGTTTCTGTAAATCGTGTTGATGGCCCGAATATATGGCAGTCATATTATGTATATGCCGACGGCAATGTGGAGCTGGCAGGACAGAGCAAAAACTGGAAATAAAAATTGTAAAGGCACACTGTAAGTGCAATTGTCAGTTTAATTATAGTATTATATATATAAAGATTATCGCCGAAAGTGAGGAGAATATATGAAAAAGATATTTGTCATTTTAACAACTATCTTACTGCTTTGTGGTTGTAGTAATACTGTTAGCAATAAAGCTGCACATGTTAAACCTGATATATCTATGGAGTATGAGCAATACTCGGATTTGTCATTTATGTCGGAAGAACAAAGAGAATTTTATGATGAAAACATATCATTAATATGTCGCATATGTGCTGACGCTACCTCATTGCCCTATTCGGCAAAAATGAATAATGATACATTTTGCACAGAGGTTATCAACGATAAAAATTATGTGATTTTTGATATTTCATTTGATAACTTTAAATCAGATCTTTTGAAAGTATATACAGAGTCAGAGGTAGACTGGCTTACTTCTGAGAAATATCAGGAATATAACGGATATGTTGCGGCCATAGACGCAAGCATGCCGATAATTACCAATGTTGAAGAAAGTATATATGAAGTTTATGTAAATGACAAAAACAGATTGGTTTTCACCTCAATCACTGTTGTCGATGAAAAAAGTGGCCTTAATGATGGGTATCTTATAGAATTGGTTTTAACCGAGGAAGGCTGGAGAGTAAATTATGCAGGGTATAAATCGCTGTAAAAATTATTTTGTACAACAACCTACTATAAAAAAGCATTGCCCGGATACTACCGGACAGTGCTTTCAATCAATATGTTAGCAGATTATTTGTTATTTTGAACTTGAAGTTCTAAGCCTATCGAAATTATAGGTGCTGAACCTAGAATATGCAGCAGACAATGTTAAAAAACGGCCGTTCTGTGACGACTCATCTGGATTGTATGGGTCAGCCACTATGATATCGCTTCCTGATGATGCATTGTTTGTATAGCCGTAAGCAACAACCCAATGCTCTGAATTATTGCCATTAGCATAAGTTACATATGCGTGAATGGCAACAGGTCTTCCTGCATCAATTTCAGATTTAATTGTAGCAAGAGAATAAGTTATTGTAGCAGAAATATTTGCATTAGGAGTCCCCCATGAATATCCATTTACAAACCAGTAATTATTGTAAAAATAATCAACAGTATTATTGACTGATGTTCCGTAAAATTTGGATATCATCAAACCAGAACAAAGGGCACATCCAACACTTCTTACGGTAGAATTATATCCGATATAATTCTGATTTACAGTTTCTGTGAAAGGCAATACTTTGCTATCAGGGCCCGTACCGGTGCCCGGAGTGCTCCCCGTAACATCCTCCACCGGCACAAGCCACCAGGTCTGCTGTGTGGCTTTGCTCTCGTCCAGCGGCTGCCATCTCACATCACAACCGTTTGCAAAGTTGCCGTCCGAGCCGGGCATAACTGTGAGATACCGGTTGTTTCCGGTGTCATTTCTGTAACTCTGGATTTTGTACAGGTTGTTTTGTGCGTTTACGGTGATAAAGTTTATTTTGGAGTCTTCCTCATTGCCTGCGACTTTGTAAATATCGCAGTTGCCTGCATTGTTCTGTCCCCAGTAATAATCCAGTCCGTAAGATGTGTCACCGGCGCAAAGCGCCCTTGCAAAGCCGTTATACACCACCACCTGCCACTGCATGTCAGTGCTCCAGTCCAGAGACCATACATTTACATTGCGATTGTTGTAATGGTTGCCAACGCCCTGTGTATTGAGCGACAGGAGCTGTACCTCTTTGTTAAGTATTGCCCGGTTGTATTCTGCATCACGTGTGGCAAGTGTAGGAATAAAGAAATATGTTTTTCCGCTTTCGTAAGCCATAATTTTTCTCCTTTTTTAATTTTAGTTTTCCGGCAGTGTAAGACATGCGCGCTTGTGCCTTATTCTGCCGTCTTGTGATGGTATGATTATGTAAATGCAGTACTGCTTCCATCACTGCCTATATGATAAACCGGCGAGCCGCCAAAATTCATCCCCTCTTTTTCCCTTCTTTTTCCTCCTATTTTCCCCTGCGGTTTTTTCCCTTTATTTCAGCGGGTTTACATGGCTTTTTCCCATTTTTGTCCCATAAAAATCCCCTTTTTAAGCAAACAAATCTTTATTGCAATCACATGTACCACTTGCACATATTTTTTATTTAAAAATAATCAATACAGAGAAAAACAGCCGGGCAGGGCCGCTGTCGGTTTAGTTATGTTATAATATAAATAAAGATTATCGCTGAAAGGGAGGACAATGTATGAAAAAGTTTATAAATATTTTTATCGCCTTTATACTGGTCATAGCTTTAACCGCCTGTCAGAAGACAGGTGCTCCATCCTCACAGTCTGACAGTACGCCTTTCTCCCGGCCGCAGAGCATATCTTCCGAAGTGAGCGCCGAAAAAGAGAGCAGCTATGGAGACCTTATGAAATATGTGGTAAGGGAATATTCCAGGGATACTTATGTATGTGGAGAACTGTTGGAATATGTGTATGACGAAGATATTTCTTCCGGTCGCCTGAACAGCTATATTATAATGCAGACTGACGAGGGCAGACAATACAAGGTAACGGGATTCAGCCGATCTATATCTTCCGTTGCAGGTATTTTTAAGCTTAATCAGGAAATCCGTATACGAAGTATCGAAGAAGTAGAAAAATACAAATACAAGGTTATTGTATTTTGCGATGATGTGGATGTGGATGTTATAGACAAGCCGAGGGATATCGGTGTCATCAATTACACCACTGAGGAAGACGGACAGGAAAAAATATATAATTATGTGGCTCAGACACAGCTTATATCCGATATGCTGATTTCCGACTTTGCATCATACACAGACAGTTTAAAAGTAACCAGTCTTGATCAGGCAGCCCTATGCCTGATAGATGCAAATGGCTATCAAAATATGAAACGCATTGATACACCTGCTCTTGCAGTGTATGCAAGCGAAGAACTCACAGTCGAGGCTGTGGGCATGCGATGCAGATATGAACCGCAGACTAATCGTGATAAGGGTATATATTTTGATGTTTCTGTAAATCGTGTTGATGATCCAAATATATGGCAGTTATATTATGTATATGCCGACGGCAATGTGGAGCTGGTAGGACAGAGCAAAAACTGGAAATAGAAGCTTTGAAAAAGCAGCGGATGCTCCAAGCTAAATCGGAGTATCCGCTGCTTTTTTATCAACATTCGGCAAGTTTCTCAAATTCTTCAATTATTCCGCTGAAAGTTTCGGATGATATATTTGTATCCCGGCAAGCTGTTTCCAACATATCTAAGAAAGCATCAATCTCATCAGGCCGGATATTCTTCAGTAAAATTTTATACTCTTTCTCTTTCGATTGCGTGTAAAAAATTATATCTTTTTCGCTCATCTGATACTCAGCGCTTTCTTTTGCAAATATTTTATCGTTTTTCAGCCGAATATTTACCGTGCCGATGAAAAAATAGGATTTTATGTAGTTCTGATTAGGATATTCACTGCAAATATAATCATACTCCGTTATCAGCTTGTACATATCCTTTTCTGTATAACTGTGCTCATTTTCCCTGTTTGTAACAGTGCAGCCATTTTTAAATTTTTCAATAACCATCGTATTATCTGCGTTCGTTATCTCCAAAGAAGAATAATTCCGGTTTTCTGATTTGCAATATTTTATATAGCAAGAATTATTTTCGTCAAAAACAAGCAGTTCCTGATTATTTGTTGCCTCACCGTCGATGTAGCTGGTTTTAGCCAAAACATTGAACGCCTGATTTACATAAGAATAATATATGTTATTTGTTTGCTCAAAATTATGGGTAGCTTCATAATAATCATAAAGATCCCCCATCTGGCTGTAAATATCTTCATCAATATCGAATGTAAAACTCACAGCAGGCTCTGTCTGTGCCAACTCGCTTGTCGTTTTAATGCCGGCAGTAGTTTTTATAAAGATTAAAATAAGCACAAAAATAAGAGTCAGCACTATTTTGGATTTTTTTGCCGGGCGCAAACGCGAATTTTTGGCAAGTACTTTGCCGTCCGGATCACTGTCCCATGTGTAAATATTCAGGCCACATGTACTCAGCCAGTTATACAGTGGGATTTTGAGCCCTCTGCTTTTTATAATTACTGATGTTCTGTCGCTTAGCACAAAAGCCACATAATCTCTTATCAGAAAAACAGCACATATATCTTTTACAGAATGAGAAATATCGCTTATGACAATCTTATCATCAGTCAATAATACTTTACTATGACCTGCGGAAAATGCATTTTTTATATATTTGCATGATTTTTTCCTTTTGTATTCTTTTCTTCTTATCAGCATAAAATAAACAACCAGAATATCAATAGTGGCCATCAATAATGCACGGAATTTTTGCCCGAATAAAAGCATCAACAATGTGTCAAATATCATCAACAACAATACTGCCGATAAAACTATGCTGACGGCCAAATTAGTGAAAAAATACACCTTTGATGCCACATCGGCCATTTTATTGACTGCTGCAGCCTCATTCTCATCAATAGAATAAAAATCCACCGCCATGCTCCTTTCAATACAAAAACTTTTCAAACCACCGCCAGCCGGTGGTTTTATTTATATACATCCACTTAAAAAATCTCGCTTTCTATTTCGATTATCTGATCTATTGCTATAACTGCTTTGTCTTCCATAATTACCTTGTGCCCATATACATCCACACTGTGTACAACCCCGGAACAGGACACATATTTACCTCCGGACTTTTTGTCATCCGGCACAAAATATGTAATCGTTGCCACAGACCCGGGATTTTCGGCTATAATACTCAGCTTTTCGTTCAGCAAATTTATCATATCATCGCTTAATTCAACCTTGCTGTCGGTTACTCTGGCGGTTTCTTTAATGGCCGCTTCATGGCCGCTGAGAGCAGCAAAGGGAGAAAACTGCGCGGCACGGTCAGACAGAGGCATACGCGGGTGCCTGGAAGAAGTAGGATGCGGAAGATTGATAATATCATCATACTTATGTATATCCTTTTCCATAACCGGGTTTTCCTTTCTTTTTATAAAACAAAAATCGCTGACGGGCAGAACAGCTGTTTCTGTTTGCCTTTGCGCTTATAATTTTTTCTGCTTTTACTCGCAAACCCTACTATGCCCTGTGCCCGCCTATCTGGGTGTTTCGGTCTTTGGCTGTGGAGCCTTCCTGCAGGCTCATACCTTTCAGTATTGCATTTTTTCCGTATTTCTTTTTAATGCCCAGCATTGCCATTTGAACCCGTCTTTCGCGGTCCAGCCTGGCATTTTCTCCGGCTCTTTTCTTCTCGTCGGCTTTGTAGTCTGTGAACATGTCCATCTGTTCGTACCGGATCTGCTGTTTTGCGGCGGTTTCGTCAATAAGGTGGTTGGCCACAATGGTAATTCGCCTGACAAGCAGTTTTCTGTTGACAAGCCGGTCATAAAGTTCCAACGCTGCATCGGTTATCAATGACCGGGAGGATGTCATGGTATCAAGATTTTTAGTGCCGTGGGCACTTTTCGGGATTTTTCTCCCATAAAAATCTGTTGTTATCTCTCCTGAATATTTTGCCCATTCGTCATGTCCTGACAGGTTTTCAATATCATATCCGACGGTCAGGACAATCTGGTCTGTGACAAGCCCTTTGTCCACCAGATCCAGCGCCATAAGATCAATCATTTCTTTAACAACCAATCGTGCCTTGGCAAAATCATACGGGCTGTGCAGCACCTGGCCGGAGCAAACACTGTTATTAGCCGGCTTGTAAGCTTTTATCCGTTCCATTGTGCAGGGCTCATACCCCCATGCATGGTCAATAAGCAGCTCGGCATTCACCCCAAAAAGTTTATACAGAAGTTCTTCATTATAATAATCTGTCAGCTTTCCGACAGAGCATCTTGCAATGTCCCCCATTGTAAAAAGTCCGCTGTCCTCCAGCTTTTTCGCATAGCCTTTGCCTATTCTCCAAAAGTCTGTCAGCGGTCTGTGTGTCCACAACAAGCGTCGATATGACATCTCATCAAGTTCTGCCACACGGACACCGTACTCATCAGGCTCGATATGCTTTGCCACAATATCCATTGCGACTTTGCAAAGATACAGGTTTGTACCTATACCGGCAGTAGCGGTAATCCCGGTGTTTTCCAGCACATCTCTTATGATTTCCCCGGCCAGCTCCCTGGCTGTCATATTATAGCTTTTCAGATAGTTTGTAACATCCATAAACACCTCGTCTATGGAGTAGGTATGTATATCCTCCGGAGCTATATATTTCAGATAAATATTATAAACCATTGTGCTGTACTGTATATAATGAGCCATACGGGGCACAGCTACTATATAATCTACTGCCAGCCTTGGGTCAGCCTGTAGTTCTTCATAGTTACAGGATGACCCCAAAAGGGCGCGCCCCGGCGCATTCATCTTTCTTATGGCATTTATCTCTTTTATCTTTTGAGAAACTTCAAAAAGCCTGGGCCTGCCGGAAATTCCGAAGCTTTTGAGGGACGGCGAAACCGCAAGGCAAATTGTTTTTTCACTTCGGCTTTTATCCGCCACAACCAGGTTGGCAGTCAGCGGATTGAGATTTCTTTCCCTGCATTCAACCGAAGCATAAAAGGATTTAAGATCTATTGCAATATATGTTCGCTCTGTGCCCACGCTCGCTCCCCCCTGCTATGTATACTGATACCGGAATTTGTATGTAAAATCCGGCAATATCTCAATAATTAAAATATATCATCACAGGCCTTAAATTACAATGATATTCTCTGCCAAACCATAATTTTACAACATTTCCAAATGCATACTGCCACAGGTCGCAATGTCAGACAGGCATAATAAAACCCGGCGCATAACAGGCACCTCAATGCCGCATAATAACACAATACTATGCTGTACATTTTTGAAAACAATATAAACATACCAGCGTACCGATTTTTCGGATTTTTACCTGAAAGTGTATAAATCAGGCAGAACAACAGGGCGTTTGCGGCTGATGGCATAGGCCTTGCACCCGGTATAAACAAGGAGGACTAAAAATGGAAAATGCTATGTTTTGTTATCAATGTCAGGAAACTGCCGGATGCAGCGGCTGTACCAGAGTTGGTGTATGCGGCAAACAGCCGGATGTGGCAGCCATGCAGGATCTGCTGATATATGTCACAAAGGGACTTTCTGCCGTCACAACAGCCCTGAGAAAAAAAGGCGATACTGTTCCGGCTGAAATAAATCACCTCATCACATTCAATATGTTTACCACCATAACCAATGCAAACTTTGATAAAGAGGTTATCATGGGCCGCATCCGCATGACCCTGGATGCAAAAAAGGAAATGTTTGCCCGCCTGGAAAACAAGGAATGCCTGCCCGAAGCGGCTTTGTGGGACGGCACAGGCAACTGGGAGGAAAAGGCAGCAACCGTCGGTGTGCTGTCAACCAAAAATGAAGATATACGCTCCCTGCGCGAACTTATAACCTACGGTATCAAAGGTATATCCGCCTATTCAAAACACGCAAACACCCTTATTCGCGATGACGAGGATACCGATGCCTTTGTACAGCGCGCCCTGGCCGATACCCTGGACGACAGCCTGAGCGTTGATGACCTGGTGGCGCTGACGCTGGAAACCGGTAAATACGGTGTCGCCTGCATGGCTCTTCTTGACAAAGCAAACACCGAGGCTTACGGCAACCCTGAAATTACCCGTGTAAATATCGGAACCGGCAAAAATCCCGGTATACTGGTATCCGGCCACGACCTGCGCGACCTGGAAATGCTTCTGGAGCAGACCCAGGGAACCGGAGTTGAT
Organism: uncultured Clostridia bacterium; assembly: GCA_944386045.1. GTDB lineage: Bacteria > Bacillota > Clostridia > Oscillospirales > Ruminococcaceae > RGIG3102. The sequence continues at coordinate 76,411 of CALWZO010000025.1, forward strand.
GTATATACCCACTCTGAAATGCTCCCGGCTCATTACTATCCTGCATTTAAAAAGTATCCGAACTTTATAGGAAACTACGGCAACGCTTGGTGGAAACAGAAAGAAGAGTTTGAATCATTCAACGGACCTATACTGATGACAACAAACTGTATCGTGCCTCCGAAGGACAGCTACAAAGACCGTATTTACACCACCGGTACAGCAGGCTACCCCGGCTGCAAACACATTCCCGGTGACATAGGCCAGAAGAAAGATTTTTCTTCTATAATTGAACACGCAAAAAAATGTGCCCCTCCCAAAGAGATTGAATCCGGGGAAATTACCGGCGGTTTTGCCCATGCCCAGGTGTTTGCCCTGGCAGACAAAATTACAGATGCCGTAAAAAGCGGAGCCATCAGAAAATTTGTTGTTATGGGCGGCTGTGACGGCCGTGCAAAAAGCCGTGAATATTATACGGAGTTTGCAAAAACCCTTCCGAAAGATACCGTTATCCTCACCGCCGGCTGTGCCAAATACAGATATAACAAACTGCCTCTTGGCGATATAGGCGGCATACCCCGTGTACTTGACGCCGGTCAGTGTAACGACTCCTACTCTCTGGCGCTCATCGCCCTTAAACTGAAAGAGGTATTTGGCCTGGAAGACATCAACGACCTGCCCATAGTTTACAACATTGCATGGTATGAACAGAAAGCCGTTATCGTACTGCTGGCCCTGCTGTACCTGGGCATAAAAAACATTCATCTGGGACCTACCCTCCCCGCTTTTCTCAGCGAAAATGTGGCCAATGTGCTCATCAACAAGTTCGGCATTGCCGGCATAGGCAGTGTTGAAGAAGATATAAACCTGTTATTGGGATAAGAATGACAATAAAGCACCGCTGCCCGTACTAAATGCCGGCGGCGGTGTTTTATATTTTATTGCAGTCTGACAGATCTGATGTTTATTTTAAAATTGTCAGCTTATGGAAAAATTACTTTTCAGTCGGTAATTTTATTTAATCAAAACAACAGCCGGGTCTTTAACGGTCAGGCTTTTTAGTCACTGTTTTACAAAGCGCAAGACATCCATTTTCATATCCGGGCCCTGTCATATTCTCCGTATTCGCAACCCACATTTTCCGCTGTCATATCGTCCACAAGGATATATTCCCCGCCTCTTTTGATATACAGTTTGACGCTTCCTTTTCCGTTGCCGCCGTTCCACAGACGGTTGTGCAACTTTTTACAGTTAGGCGCTTCATAATTTACAAACAGCATATCCTTCTTCTCACAGGTAATGTCAGTGAAAGCAACCTTTTTTGTCAATTTTCAGATCCCATTTCATGCTTCCGTTATCGCACATCCACTCCGGGTGTTCTTTTGCACCGATTACATTTACGCTTCCTTTTATGCTGGTTTCATCCACATAACAATCATCAGCAGATACATAAAAAGGGACTTTTCTGCCGACTTTCACTTTATTCCAGCCGAAAAATCTGTGAAGCTGACAGGCGTCTTCTCCCCAGGTTCCGCATTTTACCATCACATATGACGGAATATCTCCCCGCTGACCAAAACGGGGCTCGTCACCGCCCAGCTTCGGGTTACATGTAAAAAATTATATGAAAAAATGTTTTGCCTGTCCGGTCTTTTCATTATAAGCGGTAAATGAATGCCACCACCAGTCATATCCCTTTTTCTCAAAAGATCCGGTAAGCATAAAGATTTTTAGCCTTGTCATGTATATTTGCCATAATAGCACCTCTTGGCTTGCGGTTTTATTTTTATAAATTATACCATATATAACCCGGTAAATAAACCTCAATGTTTTCAGATAATTTTAAACACTAAAATACATAAATGGCACAGGCTCAGATTTCAAGACTGTTGGGTTTCAGCGATAAAACTATTTCCGGATATAAAAACGGAACTGTTCAGGACAGTTTCGGCAACGCTTTAATAGTTATTGCCGGAAATGCTGAAAATGTAAAGATACTTCTTGAATTATATAAAGAAAGTTTTTCTGATAATGTAAGATGAGCTATTTATGATATTGACAGGAAACTTTTTCATATTTGCATGTTCATATATTATAATATTAAATATAAGAGGAAATCTTATGGCTCATTTGAGACTGACATCGTAAGGTATACTAAGCTGCGATTGCGGCAGAAGCTTTTGAAATTATTTTGTATAAGGTATATCAAAAAACAGAAAGCCTCCCGCTGCACCTTCGTCGTACACAGGGATGCTTTCTGTTTATAGTCAGCTCACATAATTATATCACAAAATTCCGGCGTGCCGTACAAAACAAAGCCGATACATCAATACTGCTTAATCAGAAATGAGGCTTTTTCAAAATCTTTTTCGGCAACATAAATTTTATACTCATAAAATTTATCCGGATCCATACCGAAACTTCCGGTATATTTTCTCTGTTTTCCAAAAAACGGCGCCATCTGGGTATCTGTTGTTTTGACAGTGTACTCAATTCCGTTATCAGCAAGAATTCTGCGGATCTCGGCCTGTCGTTTCATATCCATTGTTACAATAAGCTCTTTTCTGTTAAAAACCGTAATCATATTTCAAGCCTCCTTTGGTTATATTTTCTAATTTTATTATATCATAAAATCTCCTTATGCAATTCAAGTTATACAGCAACAATACCTTAACTTTTTTAGTTGTTGCGGAATGGTTAAATCCGATGTTGGCATTTTGGAACACAAAATCTGATAGATGTTCGTCATTAAATTTCAAAGCATCGTACTTCTTAGCCTATTTCAAAATTTTATAATATGTAAACAACACAGCCGTGTAACCCTGATAAGTTACACGGCTGTGTCTGCTGTATTACCAAATAAATTTATCAAATTTTGACGGAGGATGAAAGCCGCATCGGTCTTTCATCGCCCGACTATGTCTTTATAATCCTGCGGAGTGTTTATATTGACAAACTCCCGCGGGTTTGGCACTGTTACTGTCTGGGTATTCAGGCTGTCAAATATCTTCATCAGCTTATAATCCCCTTTTGCTATCTGTCCTTCAATGCAATCCAGAGCTTTTTGGGAATATAGGGCAACTGTGGGAAAAAGCCTGCCGTCCGCCTGTGTTATTATGCAGTCTTTTGAAAAATCCGCCTTGTTGAACAGGTCAATAACGGTATCCCGGCTTACAAAGGGCATATCGCAGGGCAGTGTAAAAATCCAGTCGGCCTGCGCTGCCGAAAGTGCCGCCTGAAGCGCGCCTATGGGGCCTGTCCGGGAAAAATTGTCCTTTACTACCCTGATATTAAACCTTTCATACTCTGCACTGTTGGCAGAAATCATCATATTGTCAAATACAGACATATTATAGACAATTTCATCAGTGAAAGTATGGCTGCCAATGGCAAGCAGACCTTTGTCTGTGCCCATGCGGGAAGAATTGCCCCCTGCAAGCAGTACAAAGGTTGTTTTTTTGATATGCTGCATGGCTTTGCGCCTTGCAGAAAGAAAATCTGTTTTCCGCTGCGCTTTTTTATGAAGCTCTTCCCTGTCGCAGCCTGTAAGATCACAGATATAATCTGCCAGCCGGCCGCGGATATCTGTATTGTCAGCGTCGCCACCGTGATAAAGGGAAGATGCCATTGCCAGCAATCCGGCATAGTTGTCTTTTGCATCGCCGTAATGCCAGCTTTCAAAGTCAATGCCGTAAACCTTCTCATCGACAATAAAGTTTCTGGGGTTTATATCATCCAGCACAATATACCGGCCTGTTTTTTCAAAAAAATATTTTGTAAAATCTTTTATCCATACAGCCAGCCGGCAAAGTAGCGGCAGTGGGTTATCAGTCTGCACACAATCGGAAAGCCGTCGTCCGCTTATTTTTGACATTGATATTGTCTGATTTTTGGCAGACAGCAATACCGGTGTCATTCCGCTGCCGGACATGACGGACAACAAATATTTTTCCTTTTCAAAGGCCACAGAGGATACAAAAGACTTTTCAACCGTGACTTTGCCAATTTTTATTTTATTTTTCATCTACAGTAATCTGTGCGATATCCTTTGCCCATCTTGTGGAAAATTCGTCCATTGTGATTACCAGCATAAAATTGCCGCTGTCTTCGGACAGAGGCTGTCCGTTTTCCTGGTTTACCAGCCATACATTGCCGTCTTTAAGCACTTCTTCGGCTGTAAGGGAAACGCTGTAATTGTCAGAACATACCACAGAAATCCGTGTGTTTTCGGATATCTCAATACCGGTCTGGCTGAAGATATTTTTCAGCTGTATGCCGCCATAGTTTTTGTCAAAGGATTCTCCGTTTTTCTTTGTCATCACAGCGTCAAAAGCGGCAAAGTCAGAATTGCTTTCACTGAATTCAAAATTTTCGCTTTCGCCGTTTACCACTATGGCTATGGAGTTTTCTGCGGAATTGACTGAATTGTTTCTGTTTACAAATACCAGAATGCCTACAATTACAACAAATACTATTACCAATGCAATTTTAACTTGTTTTTTCATTTTATTAATCCTCTCTTCAAGCTTTCAGGTGTTCGGCCGATGATTATATACGCTAACCAGCCACCGAAAAAACCTGATAAAATACCAAAAATATAAAAAAGTAAAAATGGGATAAGGGACAGTCTGTAATAAAGCATGTTTGTGGAGATTGCACCTGCCAGAACACCGCAGCTTCCTGCCAGACACATGCGGCTTTTCAGACTGAGTTTGTTGAATACCGGCGTACACAGGACAAAATCAATAGCCAGGCCCGGCAGTGTGTATGTAATCAGCACCAAAAAACCCACAACCGATGAAAAACCTGTGCCCAGCGCCATAACGGCCTGGGTAAAGCCCATAAGCGTGGCTGTGCCGAATTTTTTTATCACAGCGCAGGCGTAAACTATAAACAGCATTGAAACGCCGGCTGTAACACTGCCCCCGGGTATGCGTACAAAATCCGTAATAAGATTTATAGCCGGAGAGAAGATAGGCTTTGAGAAAAAGCCCAATACAGCCGCAAAAGCCATAAAGCAAAGCTGTTTTAAGGTAAATTTGGATTTCGATTTAATCATTGAAATAAAAACAGGCACGCCAAAAAGACGCACCTGAATAAACCTTTCTCTGCAAGGTATGCAGGTATTTCTTTTCAAAAATGGGAAGGCAGAATTGTTTCCTTTTCTACCCCGGAAGCCAAAAGACTTCGGCATACCGGTCATAGCGCACAGCCGTAGGCCGGCATACTCGAAATACAATTATTTAATTGTTTGTCCTTTATTTCTGGCTGTCTACCAGAATCTGGCACTGGTGTACCAGTGAGTTTTCCTTGTCAACATCGTTGTCGGCAGTGTTTACCAGTTTAAGGGCGCCGTATGTACAGCCGCGTACACAGGCAGGTTCCAGGCCTGCGCGGATGCGGTCAATGCAGCCGTCGCATTTTTTCATCTTGCCGTCGGGACCGAATGTGGGCGCTCCGAAAGGACAAGCCATGGAACAGCTGTGACAGCCTATGCAGTACTGTGTGTTGTAAAGTGTCAGGCCGGTTTCTTCGTCCTTGTACAGACAGCCGGAAGGACAGGCTGTAACGCAGGGAGCGTTGTCGCAATGCATACAGGACATTGAATAATAGGAAATGTCCGCAGTAAACCTGTCCTCTGCACGGAATACAGTTCTGTACGGCCTTACACCGGTAGAAAGGTCAATATCGTTCTGGTCCATACATGCGACCACACAGGCGCCGCAGGCACAGCAACGGGAAATATCAAGTTCCAATTTTAATGCCATAATCATTTCCTCCTGATGTTACAATATGCGCTGCGGTATGCAGGAAAGCCGGAGTACGGGTCAAGGTTGTCACCGTCAAGAATGCTGTTGATGTCAACTTCACGGTAGCCATGATAGATGTACACTTCGCCTTCCATAACTGTTGCCGTAGGAATAGCTTTAAAAGTCAGTGAGCCGATGTTTGTTATTATTTCCACATCGTCACCCAGTTCAATGCCGTATTTGTCCGCATCTTCCAGGCTCATTTCCACGCTGGGTTCCGGCAGCATATGACGCTCCCAGGGCATATCGTGAAGGCGTGAATGCAGTGCGTTGGGAATACGGGTGCCGGCACAAAGCAGGAACGGATATTTTTCCGGATCCGGGCTGTACGGCGGTTTGTATGTGGGCAGCGGGTCAAGGTTCCATTCCGGATGGCTGTTTATCAGTTCAGAGAACAGTTCCAGTTTGCCGGTAGGTGTTTTCAGGCCCTTTTCAAGGGTGCTGCCCCATTTGTAAACTTCCGGATTGGGAAGCTGGATAGGATGATCTGCTGCTTTCAGCTGCTCGATTGTGTACGGCAGGTCACGGATGACATACTCGATACATTTTTCATAGCCGCCGCAGAGATACTCGTCGTCAAAGTTCATCTTTCTTGCCAGCAGTGTCAGGATTTCAGCGTCAGATTTTGACTGACCCAGAGGCTCTACAACAGGTTTTGTAAACCATACATAGCCGCCGGCGTAGGATTTGAACTCGCCGCGCTCCATGGATGTGCAGGCCGGCAGTATGATATCGGCGTATTTGCAGGTATCTGTCATAAACAGGTCCACATTTACAAAGAAATCCAGTTCATTGAAAGCTTCAAGGTATTTTCCGTCCTGTGCAAACATACGGTAGTTCATACCCAGGGCAAAAAGAACCTTTACGCTGTCCTCATCCTTTGCCAGGATGTTTCTTGCCAGGTCGTTGGCCTGCATATCTTCCTTGAGGTTGTACCACAGCGGGAATCTCTTTGCGCCCACAGCCGGTTTGCCCTCATGGGGGAAGCGTTCTTCCATAAACTCTTCTTCCCTGGAAACTGAGCTGTAACCGTGGTCTGCTTCCATGAATGAGTGAACCTGCGGGCGCTGGCCGCCTTTGCGGTCAAAGTTGCCGGTGATGATAAGCAGTGACATGATTGCACGGTAGTTCTGCATACCGTTGCGGTGATGTCCCAAGGGAGCAGAGCTTTCTGTGATACAGGCGCTTTTGCTTTTGTGGATCATCTCGGCTGCCTTGATAATATCGGCTGCCGGAACGCCTGTAAGCTCTTCGCCTTTTTCAGGTGTAAACTGTTTTACATATTCGGCGTATTCTTCAAAGCCGTGAACATATTTTTCAATAAACGGTTTGTCTACCCAGCCATTTTCAATCAGGACATGGGCTATTGCAAGAGCCAGGGCGCCGTCTGTGCCCAGGTGCGGACGAAGGTGCAGGTCGGCAATGCGCTGGGTTGTGGGGGTGATGCGCGGGTCAACAATAATAACCTTCATGCCGCGGGCCTTGCCCCTTTCCATACCGCCGATCATAGGCCAGCGGGAGAAATATCCGCTTGTGCCCCAGCCGATAAACAGGTCTGTGTTTGCAAGGTCCTGAATCATATAGCTTTTTGCTGCAACCTGCCAGGCCAGAACACCGCTGGTGAAGCAGCTGGAAGATTCTGTGCCGTAGTTCTGTGTACCGAAAACATGGGCAAAGCGTCTGAACATAAAGCGATACCACTTTGTGTATCCTGAATAGAAAGCCACGCTGTCAGCACCGTACTTTTCCCTGGACCGCAGCATTTTTTCTGCTATTGTGTCGATAGCTTCTTCCCAGGAAATAGGTTCAAACTTTCCTTCGCCGCGTTTGCCTGTGCGTTTCATAGGTGTCAGCAGCCTGTCAGGGCGGTAGAGGTACTGTCTGTTGGCCCGTCCTTTGGTGCAAAGTTTACCTTTGTTGTAAATATGCTCTTTTGTACCCTCAATTTTTATAACTTTGCCGTCTTTTACATAGCAGGTAAGACCGCAGTGGCTGCCGGGTGTACAAATATCACATACAGAATATTTTACTTCAATTCCGGATTCTTCCCCCGGAATTCTCGCTTTTTCATAGTTTATATCAGCCATTATATCTGCCCTCCAGTTTTTCTATAAAGGATGGTTTCAGGCCTTCTTTGATAAGAATACCTTTCTGAATAGGTGAAATTTTAGCATTGCCTGTTTCCATAATCCTGTACAGATAGTTCTTTACAGCGCCGCTTATACGGTAGTTGTCCAGGATGTTTACACCCACAAGACCTTCTTCACCTATAACGGCCTCTACATAAAGACCTTTGGTAATGTCGCCGGAAACTATCCTTTTACCGGTCAGGCGGTTATCACCGAAACCTATAAAGTCCATATCCATAAAATGGGTGATGTTGTGCATAAAGTTGCCGTCAAACTTGGCTGTGCCGCCGGCCATATTGGCGCCGGCTGTCACGCCCTGGTGCGCAGCGTTTGCCCACAGGCCGATAATCATGCTGGTTTTGCTCTGCAATTCACCGCCTTCGCTCACATCTCCTGCGCAGTATATATCTTCACAGGATGTGCGCATGTTTTCATCAACAATGACACCCTTGTTTATTTTTATCTGCCGGGGGTTGAGCATTGAAACATTTGTTCTTGTGCCTATGCACAGTACAATAAGGTCACATTCAACCTTCTTGCCGTCAGACATTGTGCAGATATATCCGTTTTCGGTCTTTTCAGCCTCTGACAGCGCACTGCCCAAAGCCATTACAACACCTTTTTCATCAATGCGTCTTTCAATTTCCTTTGATACTGACTCATAGGCAGCCAGCGGGAAAATTCTCGGCGCCATATCGGCAAAAGTTGTCTTTATTCCCTTCCGGTTGAGAAGTTCAACCACCTTGATACCAACCATTGATGCACCCACAACCAGGGCGGATTTATAGTTGTTTTCATCCAGCGCATTTTTCAGCTTGATGGCATCATCAAGTGTACGCATATAAAAAGCTTCTGAGGGGTCAAGGCCTTTGAATGTCGGCGCAAAAGCGCTGGCACCTGTGGCGATGAGAATTTTATCAAATTTAAATTCTTCTCCGTCTTCCATTTTTACAGTCTTTGTTTCGGCATCAACGGAAACTACCTTTCTGCCTGTGACAAGGTTCAGTTTAAGCTCGTCCTTTATTTTTTCCATGTCTCCAAACGGGAACATTCCTTCAAAAGGAATTTTTCCGGCTACATAATATGTAGTGAGCATAGGATTGTATGGAGAGTAATTGTGTTCACTGAAAACAGTGATATTCCCCACGGGATCATTCTCTCTTATAGTTTTAGCCCCGTAATAACCGGCACAGCCAAAACCTATAACAGCATAATCAGCCATTGTCATCCTCCTTTGAAAACTATTCTCTGATAAATTATTGTCATATACATATACCATTTTATATCAAATACAGCCCTTAGTCAATTATAATAGACAAAATAAGTAGAATTTAAATTTATATGCAATTAAACAAAAGTCACTGAGATTATATTATATATTTTAATTTTATTCTTACAAAAAGTTATATATCGCTAAAACAGCGAGCTTTTGCACAAAAACACCTGGCGCCGATCAGTGCCAGGTGTGAAAATGTATCTGTTTTTTAATATGGCAGCAAGCTGTATACGCCATTGGTAATTAAAAGCCGTTAAACAAACCTACACCGGAAATATTTTCTCTATATACACTTGTAAAAAATTGTGAAAATTATTAGATGTTTTACCATTGCATTTTTCTTCAATGTAGCACTTAATATTTATATCAGGGAATCTGTTTAAAAACCAGTAATAAACCCAAATCCATCCGTAAGAATATAAGATTCTGAGACAGATTTGGGCTAAATAATTATAATAATCCGGAAGAAAGCCCGGTTATAGATTTAATAAGACTTTATCTAAAGAGCTGAAATTCATTCAATTTAAAGTAGCATTATATATAGATTAGAAGTAGATACCGGAGAATATCAGTTCATATTAACTGTAACCGTAATTACTATTCGGTCACTGCTACCAAGGTCCAAAGTAAAATATGTTGTTGCACGAATATCGGTTATAATGTCATCTGTTATCTCTATATATTCGGTAAACCCTGTAGCCAAACCCTCTTCATAATCATCCATAATTGCGGTTGAAAGATTGGTTTTTGTGCTCCTTATATTTTGGCTCATGTTAGCAGCTCCGCTATAAAGTTCAATGCCAGTGCTGACAGCCCAAAACTCAATCTTGCTTACAGAAACATTATATGTAGGACAGCTATATTTATAGTATACATTCGAAATATATTTTCCTTCATTTAAAGCCCCCGAAGAGTTATTATCCGTCATTGTTTTAGCATGAGCAGAAACATATGCTTCAAACGCTCCATAAGTTCCAATTGACCCTTTGTCTTCCCAACCTTCTGTCGCTAATGTACCTAATAATTCATATGGTAAATCTATTTTGTATTCAATATTCTCTATACAAGATTCACTAAATGTTCCTTTTGCTTGATAATAAGTGTTTTCGCACAAAGAAACATATTCAGATATATCAATTATACGACCGTCAGTAGTCAATATTTCTGCGCTAAAATATCTCCATCACAAAGTCCCAGTGCATATGTAGTCGTCATTGAAAAAGAAAAACATAAAATAGTAATTAAAGTTATAAACAAGCGTGTATATTTCATTATTTAGCCTCCTTCTGATGGACTTATTGTTGCATAGAAGCACCGGTAATATAATATACACCATTCCATTTAGATATTTTCAGTTGTAGTTCAACTAGTTCTCCTTTGAATGTGCAGCGCATCACACTTTTGTATATTTCATTTTGCTGGTTTTCTATGGAAAACACAATACCATTATCTTCAATCAATGATAGTTTCAGATCGCTGTCAGTTTCTGGGTTATATCTGCTGTAATGTTCGGCAAAATCAGGATCAATCCGCCGTAGCTGACCTACTGTTGTCTGTGACAAAGAAATTTCTATATATTCTTCCAGCCGGTCCTGGGTCCGGGGTGGGATATACAGTTTCATATCATCAAAAACAGATTTTATATAATCCGGGTTTTCCAGAATATACATATCAGTAGGGCCTGGTATATGTGATTTGAAAACAAGCTCTTCCAGAAAAGCTACATATTTAAAATCATCATAAAATCCCACCGCATAAATCCGGCGCCAGACAATACTGCTATAAATATCACTGCGATGATCTGCTTCTTATTTTTCACACCCTCCACCTCCGGTAAAATATCGGTAATCAAGTGTTAATGTACATTGGCGTATCCTCCTCAATTCTTTATATTTATTATAGCATTTAAAACTTTAAAAACAAATGTTTTAAGAGAAAAAAATAAATATTTTTCTTTGTTAATATTGTATAAGTCCATTTTATCAAAACAAAATAAATACTCACTACTCACCATGAATTTTAATAAAAAGGCTTTTTATGAGCCCATTTACCCATACAGAAGACTTTATATTGTTTACCGATTTTGAGCATTATTATGAGCAGTGCCGGTTGAACAAATAACCCACCAACCTATATAAGTTGAAGCAATTCACCAGCGAGTAAAAGTAACACAAGTATTTGTGATATATTTTTTATATTTGATTACAATGTTTGAAAAAAAATCACCGTCACATTTATCAACAGCTAAGCCACTGCTGGTAATATTTTGTAACTATATCGATATCGCTAAAAAATCTAAAAATGATAAACTCTATGGTTTATCTGTTGCAGTTTAATGTGGAGCTTTTCAAAAATATTTTATTTTACTGTCAATAAAAAAGCATCACTGAACGGATTGCTTTTTTAATCTTAAAGCTTTGCTGTTGATTTACATTTTCTGTCGCAGGCCGATAAAAGCAATGATTTCCCTGAGCAAATATAGCAATAAAAGTTATCACATTTACAAATCAAATCATTTTTTAATATAAAAAATAAACCTTACTGTCTGAAACAGTAAAGTTTATTGGTGCCGCTAACCGGACTTGAACCGGTACGATATCACTACCGAGGGATTTTAAGTCCCTTGTGTCTGCCTATTCCACCACAGCGGCATTATAAATATAGCAACATATATTTTACCTTATAGATGCCTAAATGTCAATAAAAAACTGTCTTTGCAATCTGCATGTAAAAAAGAAAAGCCTTGAATACAAGGCTTACTTTTTTACATAAGGCAGATTTTTGTCGTATTTCAGTGACCACATTCTTATGCCGAATATCAGCAGCATCGCGATGGTGGAACCTACAACATCGTCCATATAACCCCAGGACATATAATATACTATGCTGCCGGCAAGAGATGCTGTGGCATAGATTTCTTTTGCCAGTACCACCGGGGTGCGGTTTACCATTACATCACGCAGCAAGCCGCCGCCTACAGCGGACAGTACACCTACAAAGCATACCAAAAACATATTGTCTGCAAAACCTACATTCACCGCTGTCTGCATACCCACTATTGTGAATATGGCCAGGCCCACAGCATCCAGGGTGTTTATAATAAACAATATATCATCTTTGTATTTTGACTTTACCAGCGGCTTATAAATAGCCATAGTGACAAACGCAAAGACCACCGCCATTGCCACATAAACCGGATTGCGGAACATCATCGGAGGTGTGTTGCCCAGGATTATATCACGGGTCATACCTCCGCCGCAAGCTGTGGTGACAGCCATCAGTGTAATGCCCAGCCAATCCAGGTCATAGTCTATGGCCACAAATGCCCCGGCAAAAGCAAAGGTTACAGTACCTATAACTTCCAATATAAATGTCAAATAGAACGACCTCATTTCCAAATATACAAAATTCAGTTTTTACCAAAAATAATACTATCATTTAAAAGGTTATTCGTCAATAACCTTACAAAAAACATTATAAATCTTTGTGCAACTTTTTTATAAGCTATCGGTTTATTTTGACTTTTCATTATGTTATTATATTTTTAAATAATCCTTAATTTCGGAGGTAAAAAATGATTAAAACGCCAATCATTATGGATGTGGATACCGGCATTGATGATGCGATAGCATTGACAGTTGCCTTGCAGGCACAGTCCCTGGACATAAAAGGCATAACAGTGGTTGCCGGCAACCAGACCATAGAAAAGACGCTGAAAAACACGCTGGAAGTGGTGGAATATCTGGGCAGGACAGACATTCCGGTGGCAAAAGGCGCAGCAAAGCCGCTGGTTGCGCCGCAGATAATCGCGGAAGAAACCCACGGAGAGTCCGGCCTGGGAAATGCAAAACTGCCGGCAGCCTCCATACAGCCGGTTGAAGAAGACGCAGTTGCATTTATGCGCAGGGTCCTGGAAGAAAGCAGTGAAAAAATCACCCTTGTGCCCACCGGTCCTCTCACCAACATCGCCCTGTTGCTGATGGCCTATCCCCATGTAAAGGAAAAGATAGAAAAAATAGTTGTTATGGGCGGCGGTGCCTTTGAAGGAAACGCCAGCGCCACATCTGAGTTCAATATACTGGTTGACCCCCATGCTGCCAGCGTGGTTTTTGCCAGCGGACTGCCGATAGTAATGTGCGGACTGGATGTGACCATGAAAGCCTATACAACCAAAGAAGATATTCAGGCTGTCAGAGATACCGGTACAAAAGCCGGGGAATTTTGCGCCGATGCTTTCCGGCATTACTATGACATGTACACAAAATACACCCGCCTGCCGGGCTGCGCCGTCCACGACGCCGTTACCATAGCCTATCTGCTGCACCCGGAAATGATAACCGTAAAACCCGCAACGGTGCGAGTTGACATTGACGGTGTACATTCCTATGCCTGCACCGCCAGTGATTTCCGCCCATGGAGAGATAAGAGCAAGGACAATGCCCTGGTGTGCATGGATATAGACAGACAGGCTTTTGTAAAGCTGATCATAGATGCGTGCAAAAATTACTAATCAGGAGGCAAAAATGATTAAAAGACCTATTATCATAGATACTGACCCGGGCGTTGACGACACCATTGCCATAATGCTGGCAAAGGCAAACCCAGTACTGGACATAAAGGCAATAACACCTGTTATGGGTAATGTAGGATATGGAGACACCAGCCAAAACGCCATCAGGCTGGCAGATTATCTTGATATTGACTGCCGTGTTGCAAAAGGCGCTTTCCAGCCTTTGTTTATCGAAAGCAAAACCGCCGGCGATATTCATGGCGAAGGCGGTCTGGCCGGCTATACACTTTCCAAATCAGAAAGACAGTTTGACGATTACGCCTGGGATGTCATAAAACAGGAAGCAGAAAAAGCCGGCGGTGAACTGGAAATTGTTACCCTCGGCCCCCTGACCAACATAGCAATCACCCTTTTAAGGTATCCGGAGATAAAACCGCTGATAAAAAGAATTGTATGTATGGCCGGCGCAGGATATATGGGAAATATGAACGCCTATGCAGAGTTCAATGTATGGGTTGACCCGGATGCCTGCGATGTGGTGTTCAATTCCAGAATACCCGTTGTAATGTGCGGACTGGACGGAAACGACTTCTGCGGACTTACAATTGACGAACTGAAAGAGTACATGGGCAAAGAAACCAAAATCAGCCCTCTGCTGGATCATATATTCTCCTTCTTTATCAAAAGAAGAATTGCCGGCGGACCGGAAGACGACATACAGGTTATCAATGACGCCATAACCATGGCATATCTTATAGACGAAAAAATCGGCAAGACCGAAAAATACCGCGTGGATGTGGAAACCAAAGGCACCCTTTGCCCCGGCTGGACAATTGTGGACAGATTTGGCAAAAGCGGCAAGGAACCCAATGTGGATGTGCTGGTGTGGAGCGACAAAGCTATGTTCAAAGACATGCTTTTCAAAATGCTGGATTATTTTAAATAATTTTAATAAAACAAAGTATTTATCCTTTTATTGGATAAATACTTTGTTTTTATTTACAGTTTTTGCTTTAGACTTTTTTGAATTTGTATCGGTAGCACAATATTTTACCGGTTTCAAGGTGCAAAAATAGTAAAAACACAGAAATTGTATTTTTGTATCAAAAACTGTTGAAAGCCTTCCGGGTTTCTGCTAAACTTATGTAGGTTTAAGTACGGGTGCCTTTTTGTAAAGTGCACCGGAAGGAGAAAATTATTTATGGAAAAACAAAGAATTTTACCGCGGATGACCGGAAGAAACATTCTGTTGGGATTTCAGCATGTTTTCGCCATGTTTGGCGCAACTGTTCTTGTTCCCCTGACCACCGGTCTCAATGTATCAACTACACTTTTAGCCGCAGGACTTGGCACCTTGTTATTTCACTTTTTAACAAAGGGCAAAGTACCTGCTTTTTTAGGGTCTTCATTCGCTTTTCTGGGCGGATATGCACTGGTAGCGCCCAAGCTTCTTGACCCTGCCACCGGTGAATACACCCTGGCCAACACCGAAATGCTGCCCTATGCCTGCGGCGGTGTTGTATTTGCCGGATTTATGTATGTCATTCTGGCATTTTTTGTAAAATCTTTTGGTATCAGAAGAGTTATGAGATTTTTCCCTCCTATAGTAACCGGCCCGATCATCATATCAATCGGCCTGATACTGGCTCCCAGCGCCATAAGCAGTGCCGCCACCAACTGGCCGCTGGCAATTTTGGCTTTTGCAATAATAGTTATATGCAACATCTGGGGCAAAGGCATGATAAAAATAATACCCATACTTCTCAGTGTGGTTATATCATATATTGTTGCTGTCATCACAAATCAGGTGGATTTTTCAGCCGTTATGCGGGCCGACCTCATAGGCTCTCCCCTTATTCCCTCATCTTTCGCAAAATTTGACATCAGCGCAATAATAACAATAACGCCCATCGCCCTGGCTTCAATGATGGAGCATATCGGCGACATTGCCGCCATCGGAGCCACCACAGGAAACAACTATATCGAAGACCCCGGTCTGCACCGCACTCTGCTGGGCGATGGTCTGGCCACATCCCTGGCCGGTTTTATCGGCGGTCCTGCCAACACAACTTACGGTGAAAACACCGGCGTACTGGCTCTGACAAAAGTTTATGACCCGGCGGTTGTAAGACTGGCTGCCGTTGTAGCTGTTGTTTTGTCAGTAATTCCCAAATTTGACGCCCTTGTAAACACAATCCCCTCTGCAATCATCGGCGGTGTATCATTCATACTGTATGGTATGATAAGCGCTGTGGGCGTAATGAATGTGGTTGAAAATAAAATAGACTTTTCCAACAGCAGAAACCTGATTATAGCTGCGGTTATACTGGTAAGCGCCCTGGGCTTCAACAATGTGGGCGGTATTACATTCAGCGTACTGGGCACATCTGTTACCCTGTCCGGTCTGGCAATAGCCGCCATACGGGGCATCTCACTCAACGCAATACTGCCGGGCAATGACTACACCTTTGGCCGGACCAAAGAATAATGACAGATAATGTCGCCGCTCTTGACAATCCATTATAAATAAAGTAATATATTCAGAGGTAGGCTTTCCTGCCTCTGATTTTTTTGAAAGGCGGTGGAATATGGGACAGACGATTACACAGAACCGTGCTGCAAGGCACGAATATTTTGTTCTGGAAAGCTATGAGGCCGGTATCGAGCTTTACGGCACAGAGATAAAATCTATACGCAACGGCGCTGTGAACCTGAAAGAATCCTGGGCTGATATACAGGACGGACAGGTTTTTGTATACGGAATGCACATAAGCCCGTATGAAAAAGGCAACATATTCAACAAGGATCCCTTCCGCGCCCGCAGGCTTTTACTGCACAAAAAAGAGATAAACAAACTGGCCGGCAAAATAAAACAGGACGGTCTGACACTGGTCCCCCTTTCCCTTTACTTCAAAAATCAGTATGTAAAGGTTGAGCTGGGCCTGTGCAAAGGTAAAAAGCTGTATGACAAGCGCGAAGCAGCTGCCAAAAAGGACGCAAAGCGCACCATCGACCGCGCGTTGAAGGAAAGAAACCGCTGATTTTGTTTACAAGGCCTTGGCCTGTAAATATATGGGGGCGTATTGGATTTCGACGGGGAGTTTGAAGGGAGAGCAGCGAGCAGTGGTGAGGCACCACTTTAAAAGCTTCACAAAAATAAACGCTAATCATAACGAATTAGTAGCTGCTTAATTAAAGCGGCCGTCCAGCCCGGTTTTCTATCGGCCGGGGTCTGGGCGTCATGTAGATAGAGCCCGTGAACAAAGCAAAGCTTTGAGCTTTGTCACGCATTTATGAAGCTACTGATGAAGCGGCCTGTTTGCCGGCCTGCTTCAAAGGGAATGTTATAGACAAACTATGCTCGTAGATACTGTCACGGATTACTTTTCGGACACGGGTTCAACTCCCGTCGCCTCCACCACAAAACTCTGTGCTTTAAAAAGCACAGAGTTTTTATTTTATTATTTATAAAAATAAAAAAGCAGATATGAAATCATACCTGCTTTTATCCTAATATTTTGTCGAAGTAATCGCCTATTTTATCCAGCCATTGCTGTATGCCGTCTTTCAGTCAGTGGGTCTGACATGCTATAGGCATATTGTCTTCGGTGTAGTAACCCACCCGTTTTTCCGGACAGTTGGCATTTGCCAGGTTGCCGGTCCGGGTGCAGTATTCCGCAGTTACAACACCGCTGGGAACTGTAAAGCTCTTGCTGGGCAGGTCTTTCTGCGCCGCGTTCATGACATTTCTCCATGCCAGCGTCGGCGGATGAGTGGCGTAAGAAGGCACTCGCAGTACAGCCGGCTCGTCATAGCCCCACCATGAGGCTGTTGAGTAGTAAGGTGTAACACCTATAAACCAGTGGTCTTTATCGTCACTGGTAGTACCGGTTTTACCTACGGCATCCAGTCTGCTGGGCGACAGCCCGCCGCTTGTACCGTCTATAAGAACCTGTTTAAGGGCACGGTTCATTATATATGCTGTTTCAGGTGAAATAGCCTGTACGGATGTTATCTTTGTTTCCAGCAAAACCTCGCCGCTGGAATCTTCAACGGTTGTATAGCAATAAGGTGTTATATATTTGCCGTTGTTGCCGAATATGGCATAGGCCGCAGCCATTTCCAGAGGTGATATGCCGTATGTCATTGAACCCAAAGCCAAAGGAGCGTAGTCCACATCCTTTTCCGGTGACAGTGATGTTATGTTGAGCGAATTGGTGAGGAAGTCGTAAGAAGTTTCCGGTGTAAGGCACATCAGTGTTCTTACGGCAATTGTATTTATAGATTTTGAAATGGCATAAGCCACAGTCATAGGCTGTTTGGTGTATGTTCTGGAATAGTTTCTGGGCCATTCCATCTCCTGTCCCGGATTTTCCGGGTCGGGTTTCATCCATACATAGTCATCTATAAATGTTTTGGAAAAATGGATATATTTATATTCCAAAGCCGGTGCATAAGCGCCTATGGGTTTCATGGTTGAACCTGTCTGACGCAGAGAGTCCACCGCACGGTTGAGGATACGGTCTTCTGTTTTTTCTCCGATACCGCCCACAACAGCCGCGATACCGCCGTTGTAGTCAACGCTGACCATGGCGGCCTGAGGTGTGACAGTGGTCTTTGTGCCGTCATCATTGGTTATTGTCTTTTCGGTCATGGGATAGATTTTATCTTTGTTGGACATAACATCTTCCATTGCCCGCTGCAAGGTAGGATTTACTGTGGAGTAAATTTTCAGGCCCTGGTTATACAGCATGTAAGTGGCTTCGCCCTCTGTCATGTCGTATTCTTCCATCAGGTCTTCTATAACCTGGTCAATAACCATATCTGTGAAATAGCTGTTTACAGAAGAATTTTCATGTATTTCACTGTTAAGCACCAGTTCTTCTGACAAAGCCTGCTCATACGCTTCATCGGTAATCTTGCCCTGTTCGTGCATGAAATAAAGAATGTCGTTTCTTCTTTCTATGTTGTTTTCAGGGTTGGTATATGGATTATATACCGACGGGTTTTTGGTTATACCGGCCAGTGATGCCGCCTCGGCTATTGTCAGCTCGCTGACATCTTTGCCGAAATAGTTGTTGGCACCGGCCTGAACTCCCGCCCAGGTGTTGGACAGGCGTATTGTATTGAGATAGGCTTCCAGTATAACATCTTTACTGTACTGTTTTTCCAGTATTATGGCACGGAATATCTCCCTTATCTTTCTGAACGCGCCGTCGATACCGCTGCCGTCCTTGTCGTTGGTAAGGTTTTTTACCAGCTGCTGGGTAATGGTAGACGCACCCTGTTTGCTGGAGAACAGCTTGATGGGTGTGTACTCGTTTATCATAGCCGCAAAAGTTCTGACAAAGTTTACACCATGGTGTTTATAGAAATCTTTGTCTTCCACCGCAATATAGGCATCTATTACATGCTGCGGTATATCCTGCAGGTCAACCCATATACGGTTTTCACTGCCGTCCAGGCGCTGATACTCTTTGTACTCTCCTGTCCGCGCGTCCTGATAATAGATAACACTGGTGAAGCTGAGCTTTAAGTTGGTCAGGTTCAGCATCTCTTCGTCCCCTTTGGTGACATTCACCAGGTAGATGGACAAAGCAACTGCAACTATGCTGCCAACGATAACGCCTATGCAGGCCAGCACGCCGACCACATTAAGGACCTTTTTCCAGCTTATATTAAACTTTCCGCTTTTTTTCTTTGCCGGCCGGCTTTTTTTCGACGCGTCGGAATTCTGGCGCTGCGAGCCTCCGGCAGAGGATTTATCATAAATCTTGATATCAATCCCTCCTGTTCTTGCTTGTAAAACAATGTATTATTTTTTCAAAAACGCCAACACTATGTTAAAGCGAGGTGCTGACTTATATGAAAAAATTTATTTTAGCTATATGTACTATATTTTGTGCGGCTTTGATAGCTATAAGCATTTATCAAATGAATATTACACCCCAAAGCCCGGCTGACACACCCACCGAAACTACCTATGTGGTAAAGGAGTACGGCGGCAAGGTAGCCGTTTTTCTTCCGCAGGAAAGCGAACCCCTGGCGGTGTATGAGGTGTATGTTCACCTTCTGCCTGAAAATGATATAGAGCTTTTGCGCAAAGGTATCGTGGTGAACGATGACCTGCAGCTGGCAAAAACTCTGGAAGATTTCGGGCTGTAAGGCGCAATCTGATACAATACTTTATGCTATTATACTTTTTTCCGCGGCAAATTTCAACAACAAAATGATAACAAATCTATCACCGCGCCCTGCTGTGATAATATATATAAATATGTTATCATTTTATACATAAATTTAAAAAATAATTTACGAATAGAGCTTGTTAAAATATTGCCCAATTATTTTATATGTGATATACTAATGTGGACAATGAAAAGGAGTGTTTAATTATGTCAGTTTTAGATTACCCTTTTGACAATGCTTACATACTGGAAAAGAAAAAAAGCATCAAAAGAGAGCTTTTGCAAAACGATAAATTTATCGAGAAAAAAATTGCTGTTTTAAGCGGCTCCACCATAGGTGAAATAAAAAACATTCTGGAGCTTTTCCTGCTTAACTACGGTATCAAACCGGAATTCAAAGTGGGTGGTTATAACCGCTATTTTGAGGAACTGATGTTTGATGACGGTTCGCTGAAAGATTTTGCCCCGGACTTTATATACATTCACACATCAAACAAGAACATTGAAAACCTGCCTGTCCCCCAAGACAGCGAAGAGGCTGTGAAAGACAAGCTGACAAAGGAATTTGAAAAGTTCAAAACTGTATGTGAAAAGGCCCTCAGCTTTGGTGCAGTGGTAATTGTAAACAACTTTGAAATGCCTTTTTACCGCATGTACGGCTCCAAAGATGCAGTGGCGGCCCAGGGCGTTGTAAACTTTACCAACAAACTGAATGTTATGATAGCCGATTACATCGCATCAAAGGAAAATATCTATCTCAATGACATAAACTACTTATCCGGACTTATCGGCCTGGACAACTGGTTCAGCCTGGAAAACTGGTACCTGTACAAATATGCGCTGGCTGTGGACAAGATCCCTGACCTGGCCTTCGGCATTGCAAAAATCATAAAATCTGCCCTGGGCAAAAACAAAAAGAGCGTTGTGCTGGACCTGGATAACACACTGTGGGGCGGCGTTATCGGCGATGACGGCGTGGAAGGCATCGCCATAGGCAACGAACAGCCTGCCGGCATGAGCTATACAGAATTCCAGAGCTACCTCAAACGCCTGACCGGCCTGGGAATCATGCTGAATGTATGTTCCAAAAACGAAGAAAAAATAGCCAAACAGGGCTTTACAGACCGCAAGGAAGCCCCGCTGTCAGTGGATGATTTCATCTGCTTCAAAGCCAACTGGGAGCCCAAGCACCTGAACATCGCCGCCATCGCAAAAGAAATAAACATCGGCGAAGACAGCCTGGTATTTATCGACGACAACCCGGCAGAAAGAGAAATCGTAAGAAAGAGCCTGCCCACCGTAACTGTTCCGGAGGTAAGCTGTCCGGAAGATTACATCAAGGCAATCGACCGCGCCGGCTATTTTGAAATAACCTCCTTTACAAAAGACGACGCCAAGAGAAACGAAATGTACAAGCAGAACGCCCAGCGCGCCGCTGCCGAAAGTGCATTCACCGACTATAACGACTATCTGCTCAGCCTGGAAATGACCGGTGAAATAGGCCCCTTCTCCACCGCACACTGCGAGAGAATAACACAGCTGATAAACAAAACCAACCAGTTCAACTTTACAACACGCCGCTATGCCCAGAGCGAAGTGGAAGAAATAATTGCAGACAGGACAAACTATATATCTGCTTATGCAAAGCTGATAGACAAATTCGGTGACAACGGCATCACCACATGTCTTATCGCCTCCGTCGAAGGCACAAACGCCAACATTGACCTGTGGGTCATGTCCTGCCGAGTTTTCAAACGCCATCTGGAATATGCAGTGTTTGACTACCTCGTTGCCAAATGTAAAGAAATGGGTGTAAAAACCATAACAGCCTCTTACCTGCCCACTGCCAAAAATGTTATAATCAAAGACTTCTACGAAGGCATCGGCTTTGATGTAACCCTTGACAGTGAAAGCGAGAAAAGGTATATTTTAAATATTCCCGAGGAATATGAAAACAAAAACAAAGTTATCAAGATGGAAATTGTATAAGGAGATAAAATATGACAAGAGAAGATATTTTTGCACGGTTGACAGATATTTTCCGCAATGTGTTTGATGATGATGAAATTGTACTCACAGACAGCACAACAGCTGATGATATCGAAGACTGGGACAGCCTGGAACAGATAAACCTGCTGGTTGCCATTGAAAAAAGATTTAACATCAAATTCCAACTGGCTGATGTAAGCCACCTGGAAAATGTAGGCGCCATGGTTGACCTGGTTGCCAGACTGATTGCTTAATCTGATTAAAGAAAGGGCGGTTTTCCGCCCTTTTTATTTTTGCCGTGTTGCCTTTGGCAAAGGTTTTATGATATACTTATTTAATAAAAAATATGAGGTCAGTTTATGAACAGCTATAAATTTTGCGATATGGCGGTGGGCATGACCGAAAGCTTCACCGTGACAATAACAGAAGAAATGATGGATAAATTTATCCAAATTACAGGGGATGTCAGCCCGATACATGTCAGCCGAGAATACGCCGTAAGCCACGGTTTTAAAGACAGGGTGTGCCACGGCATGCTTTTCGGCAGTATGTTCTCCACCCTTGCCGGCGTATATCTTCCCGGCGAACACTGCCTGCTGCACAGCGTGGAAACCAAATTTTCACTGCCTGTTTTCCCCGGTGACACACTGACAGTCAGCGGCAAGGTAAGTGAGATAAACGACACTTTCAAAACGGTTGTCGTAAAAGGCACCATAATCAATCAGGACGGCAAAAAAGTATGCAAAGCCAACATACAGCTGGGGGTAAGAGAATAATGTATACATATCTGATAACCGGCGCAACCAGTGATGTGGGTATGGCGCTGATAAAAAAACTTGGGTCACGGGGCAGATTTATCCTTGCCGGCCACGGCGACGGAGAGAAACTGAAAGAACTGTGCCGGCAGCTGGGCTGTGAATACCTGTATTTCGATGCAGATTTTACCGACAGCACCGCCACCGACCGGTTTGTGGAAAAGGTATCCGCCTGCGGCTGGGAGCCGACGCATTTTGTCCATCTGCCGGCTTTGAGTGTAGTCAATACAAAATTTAAAAATTTTGACGAAGAAAGATTTCTGGCAGACATGAATGTCCAGGTACTGACAGCGGTAAAAATATGCAAATGGCTGCTGCCAAAGATGTCAAAGGCAAAATTCGGCCGCGTGCTGTTTATGTCCACCAGCTATGTGCTGGCCAATCCACCGAAAAACACAGCCGCCTATATAGTGGCAAAAAGCGGAGTGACCGGACTGATGAAAAGCCTGGCAACAGATTACGCCGCCAACGGAATAACCGTAAACTGCGTAAGCCCCAGTATGATAGAAACCAAATTCCTGGCCCGGACCAGCCATATTATTGTGGAGTCTGCCGCAGCCCGGCATCCGCTTAAACGCAACGCCACCGTTGACGATGTGGTCCCCGCCATGGCTTTCCTGCTCAGCGAAGAAGCCCGTTTTATCACCGGCGTAAATCTCCCCATTACCGGAGGAAGCGTAATTGAATAACGAAAATATCAGAAGAATTCCGCTGGCCGAAAAAGATATAGTGGTAAATTTCCTCAACGAAAACTGGGGCAGCGCTCATCCGCTGGTAAACAACAGCACTTTGTTTGATTATTACTATGTGGACGGCGAAATGACAAACTTTTATGTGCTGAGCGACGATGACGGCCCTGCCGCCGTATGCGGATATATCAAATGTGCACAAAAGGACTGCAGTGATATATGGATATCAATATGGTGCGCCAAAAAAGGCAAAAACGGCCTGGGTCTGGCCCTTATGGGAGCCATGAAACAGCTTACAGGTGCAGATGTTATGGCCTGCAACAACATAAGACCCAACACCATGCCATTTTATACTTTCCTGGGGTATCATCCGGGAAAGCTGGACCATTACTACCGCCTGGCAGACCTGGAAAAATACAATATAGCCGCAGTAAATCAAAAAACAATCCCTCTCTCCTGCCCTGCTGACGATACAAAGCTTGTCCTTATGGAAAACATACAGCAGATAAAGGAATGTTTTGAAATTCCCGCCGGGCTGAAGCCGGCCAAAGATTTTTGGTATATTGACAAAAGGTATTTTAAATATCCCCATTACCAATATTTGGTTTTTGCCGTAAAAAATGAAGGTCGGCCCAAGGCTTTGGCTGTTTTCAGGGTAAATATCAGTGACGAGGGCAAAGTTTTGCGCCTGGTGGACTTTATCGGAAAGCCTTCGGACTTTGACCTGCTCAACGGACAGATTGACCCGCTTATGGCCGCTTACGGCTGTGAGTACTGCGACATGTACTGCCGGGGCATTGACGGCGAAAAAGCAGGATTTGTAAAAAGAGATGGAGATGAAAATATAATTCCCAACTATCTCAATCCCCTGCTGCAAAAAAACATAGATTACTATTATTTCACCACCGATGACAGCGGATTTACAATGTTCAAAGCCGACGGAGATCAGGACAGGAAAAACCTGGGTTAAAAATTCATAACAGTACAAATAAATACCCCCCGGCAAAGCCGGGGGTTTTCTTTATGCAATAAAATTAAAAGGGCGGCGCATAACACACCGTCCTTTTGATATATTCTGCTTACTGTGCCTGTGATGAAGAGGATGATGAAGAAGATGATGCTTCCACCTTCATATCACTTTCCCTTACTGCCACAAGATAAAATTCTCCGTCCTGTTTTTCAAAAACATAATCCACATATTTGGATATTGTTCCTGTTGTGCTGTCTGTCCAGGAAGTCTGCGGTGAAATATAACCCACCGTAACAATCTTTTTGCTGAAGCTGGTTTTGATTTTTGCAACCTGCGGGGTAAAGCCCTGGGGGTAGCTGGTGGCCGGAACTATATAGGCCTGTTTTTCTTCATCAAATGTAAATTCTATATCCCGGTCAGCAACTGTACCGTGGGTCAGCTTATAATTTGTGCCAAAAACCCTGGCAAAATATCTGTCCACATCAACTGCCGGAAGAAGTGTCTGACCATACTCGTTTGTTTCGTACAATGTCATATCTTCATTCATTATTGCAGCCCATATACTGCTTACCTGCAATATGCGCTGATCAGCCTGGTCCGGACTTTCAAAGGGCAGCGGGTCATACACAACCAGCGGCGCCAAAAGCGCATTGTACTGCCGCTTTTCTTCAGAATTATCCAGCAGCGACCGGCCTATTCTGACTGCACCCATTATAATGGACAGCAAACCGATGCAGGCCAGAAACGAAAATGCAGCACCTATAATAATTCTGCGGCGGCGTATCCTGTTCTGCCTTTTGCTTTCATTGGCCGAATAAGTATTTTTTCTTTCCTGCTCTGCCTGCCGCACTTCTATCATTTCGTTCTCGAAGTCATCCCGGACTTCCTGCAAATTTTTCTTTTCTTTTTCCATCATAACTCCTTAACATATATAAATTAGCAAAAAATGCCAAACAAACAACACAAAGTCGAATACTGTATTATTATAACACATTATTTGTGATAAATCAAAAAACAATTTATAAACAATATTGAAATTTTCCGGTTTATATGAAAATTCTGCCATTTATTTGCCATAAAATTATATTTTGATTTTTTTCGACATGTATATTATAATGTAAACACAGTAATATAAAAGGAAATGGATATGACTAATATAAAAAAACACTTGAAAAACACCGCTATATTTGCAGGATGTTTTTTTACGGTTATACTATTGGCTTTTGTTGTTTACTTTCAGTTTTTGCAGCAGGTGCCGATGAAATCCAAAAACATACTGCTGAACGACAGCTACGACAGCCTGACACAAGCCATGCCTCACGGCGGCACAATAAGTCAGCGGCTGACGGTTGAAGGAAATATAAGCGGTCTTGGCTTGCAGATAAACAAAGTAAGCGACACCCTTGACGGGCGGATGAAAATACATGTAGAAGACGAAAACGGAAATGTTCTGCATGACGGCGACATCGGCTTTTCCCGGGTAATACCAAACGCATACACCTGCTTTGCGCTGGATAACCCCGCCTCCTACCGGGAGCCTACAGAGCTGAAAATAGAAATACACACTGTGTATGCAGATGAAAATATTGCCCCGGGACAAATGATTTCCCTGAGGAAAAGCGCGCGGCGGCATGACAGCTTTGGCCGGCTTACAGAAAACGGAAAAACAGCATCCGGCTCTTTGGCAATTTTGCTTGTCACCGATATGCTGGGAACATCGCCTATAAAGCTGTTTTTGATATTTGCATTGCTGGCGGCTGTTTTTTGCGGCGGCATAGCCCTGCTCTGTTTCTCATTCAAGGCCAAAAAAGGATTGGTGGTATTTGCAGCCTTATTTTCAATAGGCCTGCTGTATCAGATAATTTTACCGCCGTTTTCTGCGCCGGATGAATTTATCCATTACAACTCTGCCTATAACCTGTCAAACAAATGGATGGGTGTCGAAAGTGATATTGACGGAGGTGTGCTGAAGCGTGAATGCGACGCACAAAGCCGGTTTACAGATTACCGCACCACTGCTTTCACATATAAATATATATATGAAAACTTCACGCGGCCCAACACAAATGACAACTATGTTTTTGCCGGCGAGGAATATCTGAAAGGATATAATGCTCCCCGCCTGCTGTCCGCTGTATCCCTGACCTTTTGCAGGGCAATGAATTTCGGCGGGGTTTTTACGGCTTACTTTGTAAGATTTGTAAATATGCTTTTTTACAGCGCAATGATGAGCCTGGCGTTCTGTCTTTTGCCCATCGGCAAAAACTCTATGCTGGCGCTTTCTGCACTGCCTATAGCAATTCACCTGGGCGGCTCTTATTCCTACGACAGCTTTCTTATAGCAATAAGCAGTGTGCTGACAGCTTTATGTTTTAACTGCATCTTATCAGAAAAGAAGATTTCGCGGATAAAAACGGCATCTGTGGCAGCACTGTGCTTTATCCTGGCGCCGCTGAAAAACGCATACTTTTTGCTGGTATTGCTGCCGCTGCTGATTCCCGCAGAAAGATTTAAGGACAAAAAAGCAGCATACCTGTTCAAAGCAGCCGTTATTGTGGTTTCTGCCGTGCATTTCAGCTTTTACAACCTTTCACTGGTAAAATCTGTAATCAGCGCCCCTGCTGTGCAGGAGACGGTAAGCCGGGTTGCTGACAGCCGGACTTCAAGCAACCGGGCTGTGAACAGCCGGATTGAAAACATTCGGGCCCTCCCGCGGGCAGTAAGCAATTTTACAATACCATACATGCTGGCTCATCCGGTTGTTTTGATCCGTTTACTGCTAAACACATTTTTTGAACAGTTTACATCAGTGTTTATGTCATTGTTCGGCGGAACGCTGGGATATGTAGCCCTTTCTGAAGTAAATATAAATGTGCTGATTGTCATGGCATTTATATTCATCTTCATTTTCACATCCATATCCAAAAATGAAGATGAAAAAACACTGCCGGCGTTTCAGCGAC
This sequence comes from uncultured Clostridia bacterium, assembly GCA_944386045.1. Lineage (GTDB taxonomy): Bacteria > Bacillota > Clostridia > Oscillospirales > Ruminococcaceae > RGIG3102. The sequence goes on from CALWZO010000025.1 coordinate 103,729, forward strand.
TGTTCCTCACAGCTATAGCCATAGTCACATTTGGAATTCTTGTGGCCGGCTGTATAACCTGGACGCCTATGGATTACACATCAATATGGGGTTTCCAAGGCAGATATATGCTTCCGGTAATGATGTGCCTGGCTTTGGCCGCCAAAGGCAAAAAGATAATCCTTTCCAAAGATATAACATCTGTTGTAATATTTTCCTGCTTTGCCCTTAATGTACTCACTTTGCTGAATGCAGCTATAATCATATTTTCACGATGATTTGCAAATATATATTATAAACGGAGGTAATCAATATGAAAAAGCCATTGATAGGTATCACTGCAGCCTATACTTTTGACAGGGATGTGCACGCACAGCGTTCCACATACCTGAGAGCCGTCTGGCGGGCAGGTGCTGACGCAATTTTCTTCCCCTGCGCACCGGACACAAGCGGATGTGAAGCATTTATAAGCGCAGTTGACGGACTGCTGGTACCCGGCGGCCCGGATGTCAGCCCGCAGATGTATGGCGAACAGCCCATTCCCCAGGCTCCCACCACAAGGAAAAGCGAAGACCTGTTTGAGATTGCGCTGATAAAGGAAGCCAAAAAGCAGGGCAAGCCTATCCTGGGAATATGCCGCGGAATGCAGATACTCAATGTGGCCTTCGGCGGAAGCCTGTACCAGGATATACCGTCACAGTTCGGCATGCAGATATGCCACAGCCAGGGGCAGACCATACGCGACGAAGGCACCCACCTGGTTAAAATGGACGAAGGCTGCCGACTGGCAAAGATATTCAATTCCACAGAATTTTATGTAAACTCCTATCACCACCAGGCGGTAAAAGCGCTGGCAGAAAGCGAGTTCAAGATTGTAGGCAGGGCGCTGGACGGCATACCGGAAGCGATTGAAAATGCAGACGGCTCCATAATGGCCGTACAGTGGCACCCGGAATGTATGCCCCAGGAAAAAATGTTCCAGGATCTGTTTACTGATTTTGTAAAAAGGTGCAGCAAAGAATAAACAGTCTAAAAAAGACAGCCGTAAGGCTGTCTTTTTTAGTTTTAAGATATCCTGGGTTTGCAGATTATATCTATAACCTTTGTTTCAAACAGATTGTTGGAATGTCCGGGTATAATGCTGATGGCGTAATCTGCTCCGTGGCCGCAGCCGCCTACAGCGATAATTTCTTCGCCGTATGGTATTGCGCCGTTGTCCATGGCCATCAGTGATATTTCCACACCGACTTTCATTCCCTGGCCCAGCATTTTCAGTGTGTCAGCCATAAGTATTGCCGGAGTAACTCCGCCGTATCTGTTTACAATACCTCTTTCGGCGCCGGAAAGCGCATGGGTGGCAGTGATAACAGTAACACCTTTGTCTGTCAGTTCTTTTCTCTTTTCCAGTGTCATCTCGCACTGGCCCGGGCCCATGTCACCATAGCAGTGGGTAACGCTGACAAAGTGAACATCAACGCCTGCTTTGGCAAATACATCCATGAAAATATCGATGGTGTAGCCTGTTTTGGAAGCAAGAACAACATGCTTTATTCCGTGCTCTTTGGCATATTCACATGCCAGCTGTGCAACCATGGGAGTGTTTTCCCAGCCTTTGTTTTCAAAAACCATATCCGTTTTCCTTTCTTTTTACGAAGCTTGAATTTAAAATCATTATAACACATAACAGCATACAATTCCACACATTAAAATTGACTAATCAAATGTTAAAATTTTGTAAAAACTATTGAAAAACCGGTAATAAAATATTATACTTATTTTTAGCAGTCAGATATTAAGATTGCTAAAAAATACCGAGGTGAGTTTTAGATGAGCAAAAAACAATTTAAAGCCGAAAGCAAAAAGCTGATGGATATGATGATAAATTCTATATACACACACAAGGAAATTTTCCTGCGCGAACTTATCTCAAACGCCAGCGACGCTTTGGACAAACTGTACTTCCGTTCACTTACAGATGACAGTGTAAATATGAACCGCGAAGACTATCAGATCAGGATAGGGATTGACAAAGAGCACCGCACTTTGACCATAGAGGATAACGGCTGCGGCATGAGCGCCGAAGAGCTGGAAAACAACCTGGGCGTTATCGCCAAAAGCGGCTCCTATGACTTCAAGGCGCAGAACAACAACGCCGATGTAAATATCATCGGTCAGTTTGGCGTAGGCTTTTATTCAGCATTTATGGTCAGCGACAATGTCACTGTACGCAGCCTGGCTTTTGGCCGGGATCAGGCATACTGCTGGTCATCAAAAGGCGTTGACGGCTATACAATAGAGCCCTGTCTGAAAGAAGGACACGGCACAAAAATAACACTTCATATTAAAGAAGATACAGAAAACGAAAACTACAGTGAATTTCTGGAACAGTACACCATCATGTCGCTGGTAAAGAAATATTCCGATTTTATACGCTACCCGATAAAAATGATGTGGGAAAGCAACAAGCTGAAAGAGGGCACAGAAAACGAATTTGAAAAGGTTTTGGAAGAGCGCACTCTGAACAGCATGATACCCCTGTGGAAGAAGAGCAAAAACGAAATAACCAAGGAAGAAGCCGACCGTTTTTACCGCGAACAGTTTGGTGACTGGCAGGACCCGGCAAAAATGATACTGTCAAAGGTGGAAGGCAGTGCAACATACACCGCAATGCTGTTCATTCCCAAACACGCCCCCTTTGATTACTATTCCAAAAACTATGAAAAAGGCTTACAGCTGTACTCTTCCGGTGTTATGATAATGGAAAAATGCGCCGATCTGCTGCCGGACTATTTCAGCTTTGTAAAAGGTCTGGTGGACAGCGAAGATTTGTCCCTGAACATATCCAGGGAAATGCTGCAGCATGACAGACAGTTGAAAATAATAGCCACCAACATAGAAAAGAAAATTAAAAGCGAACTGCTGAAAATGCAGAAAGAAAATCGCCGGGAATACGAAGAGTTCTTCAAAGCCTTTGGCACTCAGCTGAAATTTGGCATGTATGACGATTTCGGCGCTCACAAAGACAATCTGGCCGATCTGGTAATGTTCCCCTCTTCCTTTGAAAAGAAACCCGTCACCTTGCAGGAATACTGTGACAGAATGAAGGAAGGCCAGGACACCATTTACTATGCCTGCGGTGAAAGTATAGACAAAATTGACCTGCTGCCTCAGGCTGAACTCATCAAAGAAAAAGGCTTTGAAATACTTTATCTGACCGAAAATGTCGATGAATTTGCAATTCAGGTTTTGGCCAGCTACAAAGACAAGACCTTTACCAACATAAGCAACGAAAACCTGCAGCTGGACAGCGATGAAGAAAAAGAAGAGCTGAAAAAGCTGAACGAAGACAACAAACAGTTGCTGGAAGATATGAAAGGATACATCGGCGAAGGTGTAACAGCCGTAAGGTTTACCAACAGGCTGAAATCACACCCGGTTTGCCTTGTCAGCGAGGGCGCACTTTCCCTGGAGATGGAAAAGGTGCTCAGCTCCATGCCAAACAACACCGGTGTAAAAGCTCAGGTTGTAATGGAAATCAACAAAGACCACCCCATAAGCGAAAAGCTGCGCCGGCTGGAAGAAAATGATAAAGAAAAACTGGAAAAATACACCAAAATTCTTTATGCACAGGCAAGACTGATAGAAGGCCTGACAGTGGATAACCCCACTCAGCTGAGCAACATGATATGTGAACTTATGATATAAAAATAAAAACGGTGCCTGGGCACCGTTTTTATTTTTAGTGTTTGTAGCCGGAGAACTGTCATGTTTCAGAAGCAATCTGTTTTTAACTATTTGGTTAGCATACGCTAACCTATGTGTATATTATATACCATTGAAACAGATATGTCAATATCTGCATTAAAGAATTTAATACACCTTTTGACATAGGATCATCAAAACAAAAACAGCGCTGACGACGCTGTTTTTGTTTTGATATTTATTGTTATGGAGGACTATATATGTCTTGAAAGCAAATTTCAATTTACCAGCGCCATTCCCAGGCTTATGCAGCGGCTTTGGGCCTCTTCATCGGGCGTTTCATTGCATATAACACTTTCGTGTGCCAGCACAGCACCCAGCTGAAGGCATTCCTCTTCCCAGTTTCGCATCCACTCGCCGTCTCCCCAGCCGTAGGAGCCGAACAGCGCTATTTTCCTGCCGGCCAGGCTGTTTTTTACATTTACAAACATGGGCTCAAATTCCGTCTCTTCCAGCTGTTCCATACCCATTGAAGGACAGCCGAAAGCTATTGCATCAAAATCTTTTATAATATCGGCGTCTGCTTCCGCCGGTGATAAAAGCGTGGCCTGACCGCCGGCCGACTGCACTCCTTCCGCCACTTTTTCGGCCATAATCTGTGTATTGCCTGTACCGCTCCAATATATGACAGCTATTTTTTTCATATTGCACCTCTTTGTGTAAATTATTATATTTTATACAGCCAAAGTAAGCTGTAAAACCGACATTCCTTTTGAAAACAAACTTATGTATCTGCTGCGGCATCTGTTTACCTTTTCAAAAAATTTTACCGCTTCGCACTCGTTGCAGTACACCTTCCAGCAGCCGACACACTTGCAGTTTTTTCCACAGTTTTCAATAAAGCCCAGCACATCTTCCAGCGGATAACCCAACAGCACCCCCACTTCGTGGGGAAAAGTTCCGCTTTCTTTTATTCTTTCAGAAAGGAAGGACAATACACTTTCCACACCAAAATCAGAATACCCCATACTGTGCAGAAAATCTTTTACCTGCTGCCTTTCCAGCAGATTTTCCAGCAGCTTTGGCCTGTAAAGATAAATCAAGACACTTTTTTCTGTTTCAGACAACACCCTTAATGACACACCTTTTTCATTCAGTGCCGCCTGTGTAGATGCAAATTTTTCCATTGCGGCCTGCCTGTTGCCCGCAGGTATATTGAACATACTGGCCACCTTTATACCTGCCAGTGTGGGCGCACAGTGATTTATTATGTACTGTTCCATGGGCTCTCCTTTCTTTATTTGGTTAGCATATGCTAACCGTTGTTTATATAATAACCTGCCGGCCGCGATATGTCAATGATAATCTTGTTGTTTGTTTAAAGTTTGTATAAAACACACTATTTTTATATGTTTTTAATGCATTTTTAGGCATAAATACATTTTGTTATATAAATAAAAACCCCGGGGTTCCGGGGTTTAGTTTATTTTATTTGCTGCGGGCGACGGAAAACCAGAAACAGGCACCTTTATCCCGCGTGTTGTAAGCGCCGCAGCTTCCGCCGTGGGCTTTTATCACCGAGCGCACTATCGACAGCCCAAGGCCGGTGCCTGTAACACTGCGCTTGTGATTTTTATTGTTTTTATAATATCTGTCCCAAACATAGGGCATATCTTCCTTGCTTATTCCCTCTCCTGTGTCAGTGACAGAAATTTTTACATTATTGCCCTCAATTTTTTGCTCTACATATATCTTTTTGTCCTGTCCGGTATAGTTTACGGCATTTATCAGTATATTGTAAAAACACTGGGACAGGCGCACCTCGTCCCCGTTTACAAAAACTTCCCGGTCAAAATCAAAATAAATATTGTAGCCGTCCTGTTTCAGAAGTTCGTTCATTCTTGACACAGTATCCGAAACAGATTTTGTGATGTTGTATTCTTTCAACTCCATGGGAACAGCGCCGGACTGTATCCTGGACATGTCCAGAACATCATTTACCAAAGATGACAGCCTTTTGGTTTCATCAATAATAGTCTGGGCATTTTCCCGGTTGTTTTCGCCCGGAATATCTCTCATAACTTCTGCATAGCCGCCTATAAGTGTAAGCGGTGTGCGCAGGTCATGGGACACATTGGCGATAAAATCCTGCCTTAGCTTTTCCACTTTTCCCAGCTCTTCGGCAGTCTTTGTCAGTGTTTTGGACAGCCGGTTTATCTCCCGGTATCCGCCTGCGTCAAAGACAGTTTCATAATCTCCGGTAGCCAGCTGCCGTGCGTCCCTGGACAGCTTTTCTATGGGACGCGAAATCCTGCGGGATATTATACCTGCCAGAATTGCCGAAAAGCATATCATTATAATTGTTATCAGACTTAGCACAAACCTTATGGTCTGCACTGTGGCATCCACAGGGCTGAGCTGTATATTTATCAGTATATACCCAAGGGTCTCGCCGCCGTCCTTTACCTCTTTGCAGTAAATCATAAAGCGGGAGCCGTCCAGCTGGTCAGTAAACTGGGACGGTGTGATAACCGCCTGAAGCTGAAATGGGTCTTTCTTTGTATATATGCCTTCCAGCAGTCCGCCATTTTCCTTGGCGGCGACAACAATATCCAGCACATCCATATAAGGAAGGTTGTGTATTACACAGCTTTTTGCCACATCAGCTGAATATATCTGTGTGCCGTTGGCCGCAATTATCATCACACAGGCTTCATTATCACGGGCGGCGTTTTCAATAAGGTCTACATTTCCGTTTTGCTTTATAATGCTTTCAATCTGGGAAGCAGAGGAATACAGCTGTTTCAGCCTTATTTTTTCATATATAACCGAAAGGAAAACCACCTGCAGCAGCCAAAGCAAGGCCAGAAGCACACCGCAAAAACCTATAAGATATAAAAATATTTTCCATTTTATGGACAAACTGTCCAATTTTTTCTTTAAACGCTCCATATAAAACTTATAAATCTTCAAACCTGTATCCGGTGCCGCGCAGTGTCACTATAAGGTTGCTGTAATCGCCCAAGTGCCTGCGCAGCAGCTTTATATGCGTATCCAGAGTTCTGTCATCGCCGTAAAAATCATAACCCCACACATTGGTTATCAGCTTTTCACGGGACAGGGCTATTCCTTTGTTCTTCACCATGTAAAACAGCAGGTCGTACTCTTTGGGTGACAGTTCCAGGCTTTGGCCGTCTATCTGGACTTTCCTGGCGGTAAAATCTATAACCAGGCCGTCTTTTTTGTACAGGTCATGGCCGTTTGTGTCAGTTTTGTTCCGCCTGCGCATTATGACATCTATGCGCAGCATAAGCTCCTTGGGTGAAAAGGGCTTTAAGACATAGTCATCCACACCTATTTCAAAGCCGTGAATTCTGTCATACTCTTCACCTCGGGCAGACAGCATTATAACCGGCACTGACGAAAATTTCCTTATCTCTTTTACCGCTGAAAATCCGTCCAGTTCCGGCATCATAACATCCATTATTATAATATCAATATCTTTGCCGCGGCATATATCAATCGCCTGCATGCCGTTTTCGGCCTGTATAACATTATGGCCTTCAAACCGGGCATATTTGCTTACCATGGCCCTTATACCGCTTTCGTCATCGCAAATCAATATGTTATACATAAAATCACCTCTGCAAAACTGAAATTATATTTGTACACACTGCATTTTATTATATTGTATTATAAAAGTCTGTAAAGATTTTGTGTTTTGTCTGAATTCTGCGTGAACAGGGTTACCTCTCACGGCAGCACCAGCCGGCATGCCGGATTGGCATAATACCAAAAATACAGTGCAGCTGTGGTGCGGTAAGGGGAAAATTTATCTGTAAGCCGGTGGAACTGCTCTTCTGTCAGCTCCTGAAGGTTGTAAAGTTTCATTACGCCTCTGCGTATGGCCAGATCGCCATAGGACAGCACATCCGGCCTTTCCATGGAAAAGGTCAGCAGCATTTCCGCCGTCCACCTGCCCACGCCCTTCAGCGACACCAACTGGCTGATAACCTCTTCATCACCCATGTCATACAACCGGCTGATATCAAAATCCCCGCTGAGAATTTTGTCCGTAAAGTCTTTTATATAGCCGACTTTTCTCCAGCTTATACCGATGCTTTTCAGTTCTTCATCCGGTATTGCTGCCACTTTTTGTGCTGTAAGCGCACCGAATTTGTCCTGCACGCGCTTTCTTATGGTGTTGTGGGCGGCGGTGGATATCTGCTGGCCTATTATGCTGTCTACAAGGGCCCGGTACAGATCCGGGTTTGTCCGCCTTTCTATCATTCCGGCGCTGTCAATCAGCTGTGCCATTTTTTCGTCTTTGCTTTTCAGGTATTCAATCTCCCGCCGGCCGTATCTGAAAAAATCTGCCATATATCATATATCCTTTGCCCAGAATTCTTCAATAACACCCGGTGCCACTTCCTCATCGGGAATCGTCTGTGTTATTTCAAAACCCAGCTGGCGGTACATTGTCCTGGCGACTTTCAGCACATTATATGTGGAAAAATACAGGTGGCTGTATCCCATATCCTTTGCCATTGACATAGCTGTGGTGAAAACCAGTTTTCCGACCCCGTGGCCCCTGGTAAAAGGTTCCACAAAGAAATATCTCAACCTGCCTTTGCCCTCTTCTTCGCCGATGAGGGTGATTGTACCGGCAAATCTGCCGTCAACCTTTGCCACCAGCATAAAATCTTTCCGGCTGTCAAAGTCATGGGCAAAATCTGTTATGGATTTTTCCACATACTTATTGAATATTTCCGAAAAACCGAATTCCGAATCAAATATTTCCTTATGCCTTTTTATGGAGTATTGTATATCCTCATCTGTAAAATCAGTTGTAAGCAAAACACCGTCAATTACTTTTTCCATTTTTTGCTTTCCTCCGCTTTTTGTATGTTTCTGCGCTTTTGCGCCTTTTTGCTTCTTACACTGAAACCAAAATCCCCTATACACCTGCCCAGCGCATAATATTCGCCATGGGCATAGGTGCACAGTCCGGCTTTATCCAGGTGCAATTTCCCCTTATCATCCAGCAGGTCCTGCGAAACATTTACTCCCACTATATCCGCCATAAACATGGTGTGGGAGCCCAAAGGTATAACCTGGCACACTTTACATTCAACGCTTACAGGGCTCTGGTCTATCTGCGGAGCGCTTACTTTTTCACACGGGGAAACAGTAAGGGCGCATTTTGCCAGCTTGTCCTCCTTTGCGCCGCTGCGGCAGCCGCAGTAATCCACCGCCTTTACCATATCGGCAGTGGGTAGATTTATAACAAATTCGCCGCTTTCCTCTATCAGCTTATAGGAATATCTCTGCGGCCTGACGCTGATATATGTTTTGGGTGGGACCGTATTCAATATTCCCGTCCATGCCACAGTAAGGGCGTTGGGCCTGTCCAGGCTTCCGCAGCTGACAAGGGCAGGCGGTACCGGAGCCAGCATAGCGCCACCCGGCCAATGTACTTTTTTCATTCTCTGCACCTCTTTTCGACCTTTTAATTATACAACAAAATACACAAAAATTAAACATAAATTTTGTATACAGAAACAGGTGTTTTTAATTGTGATTTTGCCGGTTATGTGATAATCTGAAAATATAGTTTTATACGGAGGTTATTGAGAATGTCACTTGTGCATATTAACTTTGAAAGTATGTTTTTAAACGGCAACACTGATGTAAACATTATCCTGCCGGACAAACCGCGCAAAGTACTGCCGGAAGATTTTTACAAAAAGGATGTAAAATACAAAGTTCTGTGGCTGCTGCACGGAACATTCGGCGACTATACCGACTGGATAAGAAAAAGCAATATTGAGCTGTATGCCTGCGAGAAAAATCTGATTGTGGTCATGCCCAGCGCGCTGAACTCCAACTATTCCGACTGGGACAGCATGATGGGTTACAATATGTACAGCTATCTCACAGACGAGCTGATGCCACTGGTTTACAACTGGTTCCCCGCTTCCGACAAAAAAGAGGACAACTTTATTTCCGGCCTGTCCATGGGCGGAGAAGGCGCGCTGAAGTACGCGGTAAACCACCCGGACAAATTCAGTGCAGTGGCGGTGCTGTCAATGTATGCCCGCGACTGGCGAGCCATGAACCCGGCCGAAGGCTTTGACGAAAAACGCACGCTGAACAGCTATAAAAACGCCGGAGGAAAAGAAAAATTCCTGGATTCCTACGAGGACATCCGCGGCCTTATGCAGAAAAACAAGGATAAACTGCCGCCCATGTACTTTGCCTGCGGCAAAAATGATTTCCTGTATGAAGGTTACTGCGAATTTAAAA
>CALWZO010000026.1 GCA_944386045.1 uncultured Clostridia bacterium
AGCTGAAAGGGGGCAAAAAGACGGCGGTTGAAGATGGTCTTTGAGCTGCGTGGGCGATATGTAGTCCTCGCCGGGGGTGCCCGTTACAGCAATACGCCATAAAAATGTAAAACCATTTCGTGGCTGACAAGGCGCGCCGCCGCAAGACAGCGCGTGAAACAAGGTGGTACCGCGTGATTTATTTCCCGCCCTTGGCTTTTTTGCCGGGGGCGGTTTTTATTTGCCCCGGTTACAAAATTTTTCAGGAGGCAAACTATGATCAAAATAAACAATCTGTCAAAGATATTCCGCCAAAAGGACACACAGGTGACCGCGCTGGAAAATATAACCCTGGAAATTGAAAAAGGGGACATATTCGGTGTAATAGGCATGTCCGGCGCCGGCAAAAGCACACTGCTGCGCTGTCTGTCCGGCCTGGAAAAACCCACCGGCGGCACCGTGGAGATAAACGGCAGCCGGGTAAGCCTGCAAAAAGGCGCCGGCCTGGGCAGGCAGATGGGGGTTGTGTTTCAGGGTTACAACCTGCTGATGCAGAAAACGGTGCGGCAGAATGTGGCCCTTCCGCTGGAAATCGCCGGCCGGGACAAAGAAACCCGCCGCCAAAAGGTGGAAAGCCTGCTGAAAACAGTGGGCCTTGCAGACAAGGCAGACTGTTATCCTTCACAGCTGTCCGGCGGCCAGAAACAGCGTGTGGCCATCGCCCGCGCCCTGGCAAACGACCCGCAGATACTGCTGTGTGACGAGCCCACCAGCGCACTGGACCCCATGACCACGGGACAGGTGCTGGATCTGCTGAAAGAGATAAACAGCCGCCTGTCGGTGACTGTGGTTATAATAACCCACGAGCTGGGTGTGGTAAAAAGCATATGCAACAAAGTGGCGGTTATATCCAACGGCAGAATTGCCGAAACCGGCCCGGCCCGGCAGGTGCTGGGCAGCCCCGGAAGCAATGCGACAAAATTATTACTGGAATGGCGGGTGTAAATATGACACGGTTTATAGAAAGTTACGGCAGTCTGCTGGCTGAAGGCTTTGCCGACAGCCTGTATATGGCAGGGCTGTCAACGGTTTTCAGCTATATACTGGGCTTGCCCATGGGCCTGGCGCTGTACTGCACAAGACCCGGCCGGGCATGGGAAAACAAAAAATTCAACGCGGCTTTCGGCTGGATTGTCAACATACTGCGTTCTTTCCCGTTTATCATACTGATTGTATACATTTCACCGCTGACCAGGCTGGTCACCGGCAAGGCAATCGGTGCTACCGCCGCCATTTTCCCGCTGACTGTGGGCGCGGCCCCCTTTGTGGCACGCATGCTGGAAAATTCCTTTGCGGAAGTTGACAAAGGCGTGATCGAAGCCTGTCAGTGCATGGGCGCTTCGTTTTTTACAATAGTCACAAAGGTGCTGATAGGTGAAAGCCTGCCTTCAATAATCCGCGGCGCGTCCATAACCTTTATCACGCTGATAGGTTACAGCGCCATAGCCGGTGCAGTGGGCGCCGGCGGCCTGGGCGATATAGCCATAAGATATGGTTATCACCGCCGTGTGGAAAGCGTCATGGCCGTTTCGGTGACGCTGATAATACTGATAGTCTGTGTGGCCCAGACAGCCTGCGATCTGTGGGCCAAAAAAAGCGACAAACGCAATATAGTTTAAATATTTTTTGAATATACCCGTGGTTAATCCGGATAGCCGTGGTTATAGATATATTTTTAAATTGGAATTGAGAGAGGAAACATAAATGAAAAAAATAATCAACTTTATACTTACAGCGGCAATCGCCGCATCACTGGCGGCATGTTCCGCCGATAAAGAGGCAGAAAACAATGTAATCAAAGTGGGCGCATCTCCGTCACCCCACCGGGAGATACTGCGGCGGGCAGAAGAGGACCTGCGGCGGCGGGGATACCGGCTGGAAATAGTGGAATTTACCGACTATGTACAGCCCAACATCGCACTGGACAACGGGGAACTGGACGCAAACTTTTTCCAGCATCAGCCGTACCTGGATTCCTTCAACGCCGACAACGGCACAAAGGTGGTCAGTGTGGCACAGATACATTTCGAGCCGCTGGGCCTGTATCCCGGCAAGACATCTGACATCGCCGACATCAAGGACGGCGCCGTGATAGCCGTGCCCAACGACGAAAGCAACGAAGCCAGAGCCCTGCTTTTGCTTCAGCAGCTGGGACTGATAAAAATAAAAGAAGATGCCGGCCTGAAAGCCACACCTGTGGATATAATCGAAAACCCTTATAATATAGAAATATATGAGATAGAGGCCGCCCAGCTGCCCAACATCCTGCCCGATGTGGACTTTGCGGTTATCAACGGCAACTACGCAGTGGGCGCCGGCATACTGGACAAAATCCTGGCCAGCGAAGACAGCCGGGGCGAGGCGGCGCAGACATACGCCAACATCCTGGCGGTAAAAGAGGGGGATGAAAACAGCGAAAAAACCCAGGCTTTGATAAAAGCACTGACCGGCGAAAAAATCAAAGACTTTATAGAAGAAAAATATCAGGGTGTATTCGTACCCGTATTTTAACAGCCAACCACCATTTCAAATACAAATACACTTAAAGAGGCGGCATAAACAGCCGCCTTTTTAAGTTTTACTTGATTTTTTCATATATATAAAAGATAATATATACATCAAGCTATGCGAGGTTGTGTTTTATGGGTATGATAGGCGGAATGCTGAACATCTCTTTTATGGCCAGGTTTGCCGTGGCCATGGCAATATTGTATTTTATCAAAGGCAGCGGGGATCCCCGGGCGGATTTTGCCAAAAAAGGCATGAAAGTTCTGATAGCCGGTGCGATAGTTGTGATGATTTTATCCCTGTTTGCCAATGCCATTCTGTTTGGCCTTGGCCTGGGCGGACTGCGCCACAGCCTGATTTACGGCATATATCAGTAAAAGTTGGGTAAAATATGTGAAGAGTGTTGACTTTCAGCGGCTGATGTGGTAAACTGTTTTCTACTGTAAGGGAGTAGTCAGCAGGACACTGCTACACAGCCAACACACGAATTTAAATGATTCTGGCTATGTATTAAATGACGAGACTTATCTGTATTGTGCAGATAGGTCTCTTTTTATTTGTCGCCCCTTATGAACACAGGAGGAAAACAAAGTGAAGCATTATCTTGAAAGCTATCAGAAAGTGATGGAAACACTGGGCAGTACTGCGCAGGGTCTGTCCCGGCAGGAAGCTGAAAAAAGGCTGACACAATACGGCCCCAACAAGCTGAAAGAAGGCGAAAAGGAAAGCCTTCTGCACAAGTTCCTGGCTCAGCTGGCCGACCCGATGATTATAATACTCATCGCAGCCGCCGTTATATCAGCCATAACAGGCGCCTATTCCGGCGAAGGTTTTACAGATGTTATCATAATATTGTTTGTGGTAATCATCAATGCTGTTCTGGGTGTTTATCAGGAATCAAAAGCCGAGGCCGCCATTGAGGCACTGCAGGAGATAGCCGCCGCCACCAGCAAGGTTATAAGGGACGGCCATCAGAAAACAATAAAAAGCGAAGAGCTGGTACCCGGCGATATAATTGTGCTGGAAGCCGGCGACAGTGTTCCGGCTGACGCCAGAATTATCGAAAGCGCCAGCATGAAAATTGAAGAAGCCGCCCTGACCGGCGAATCTGTTCCCGTTACCAAAACCGCTGACACCCTGACAGTGGACGAAAGCGGACAGGTGGCCCTGGGCGACAGAAAAAATATGGTATACATGGGCTCCATCGTGTCCTACGGCCGCGGCCGCGCCGTTGTTGTGGGCACAGGTATGGACACCGAAATGGGCAAAATTGCCGACGCGCTGACCCAGGCCAAAGACGAACGGACACCGCTGCAGGTAAAACTGAACGAGCTGTCAAAAATGCTGTCTGTTATGGTTCTGGCAATATGCGTTGTGATATTTGCCGTTGATATTTTCCGCAATATGTCCACAGGCATCACAGGCCGGACAATGCTGAACACCTTTATGGTGGCTGTTTCCCTGGCTGTTGCCGCCATACCCGAAGGCCTGGCAGCGGTTGTTACAATCCTTCTGTCAATAGGCGTTACCAAAATGAGCGCCAACCAGGCTATCATCAGAAAACTGACCGCAGTGGAAACACTGGGCTGTACACAGATTATATGCTCTGACAAAACAGGTACACTGACACAGAACAAAATGACAGTTGTTCAGCGTTACAGCGAAAACGAACAGCTGCATATAAAAGCAATGGCCCTGTGCTCTGACGCACAGATTGAAGAGGGCGCCGCAGTGGGCGAGCCCACCGAATGTGCGCTGGTAAACGACGCCTTCAGCCAGGGCATGGACAAAAACCGGCTGAATGCGCAGTACCCCAGGGTGGGCGAGGCTCCCTTTGACTCCGGCAGGAAGATGATGAGCACCGTGCACAAAGACCCCGACGGAAAGTTTATACAGTTTACAAAGGGTGCTCCGGACGAAATACTGAAACGCTGCACCAAAATTTACACAGCCGACGGCGTAAGGGATATAACCGAAAAAGACAGACAGGATATACTGGCTGCCAACAAATCCATGGCTGACGGCGCTTTGCGCGTGCTGGCTTCCGCATGCAGATTTTACGATGTACAGCCTGCCTCCAACGAGCCGCAGGACCTGGAACAGGATATGATTTTTGTGGGCCTGTCCGGTATGATAGACCCCATCAGACCCGAAGTAAAAGACGCCATCGAACAGTGCCGCGCAGCCGGCATACGCCCCATAATGATAACCGGCGACCACAAGGATACAGCTGTTGCCATAGCAAATCAGCTGGGCATCCTTCAGCCCGGCCGGCAGGCAGTCACAGGCACACGGCTGAACGATATGTCTGACGAAGAGCTGGAAAACAACATTGAAAAATATTCAGTTTACGCCCGTGTTCAGCCCGAACACAAGGTAAGAATTGTAAACGCCTGGAAGAAAAAAGGCATGATAACCGCCATGACCGGCGACGGCGTAAACGACGCCCCGTCTATCAAGAGCGCTGACATCGGTGTTGGCATGGGTATCACCGGTACTGATGTAACCAAAAATGTTGCCGATATGGTATTGGCAGACGACAACTTTGCCACAATAGTTTCCGCCGTGGCAGAGGGCAGAAGAATTTATGACAACATACGCAAGGCAATACAGTTCCTGCTGTCAGCCAACCTGGCCGAGGTTATCAGCGTATTTTCGGCCACAATCATGGGCTTTACCATTCTGGAACCTGTTCACCTGCTGTGGATAAACCTTATCACCGACAGCTTCCCGGCTATTGCGCTGGGTATGGAAGAGGCCGAAGCCACCAGCATGAAACAGCCGCCCCGCAGTTCCACTGACGGTATCTTTGCCGGCGGTATGGCATTTGACATCGCTTTCCAGGGCGTTGTTATATCAATACTGACACTGGCTTCCTACTTTATCGGTCACTATATCGAGTCCGGCGTGTGGGAGATAACCAACAGCCATGACGGTATGACAATGGCTTTCCTGACACTGTCCATGGTGGAAATTTTCCACTCATTCAATATGCGCAGCCGCCGCGGCTCCATATTCAAAATGACAAAGACCAACAAATTCCTGTGGGCATCCTTTGCAATGTCACTGATATGCACCACTGCCGTTATCTATGTTCCGTTCCTGCGGAATGCCTTTAAATTTGAACACATTTCATTGTTTGAATATTTTGTGGCCATGGCCCTGGCAATCATGATTATTCCTGTCATGGAAATAATGAAAGCGGTACAGAGAAAACGCGGAAAATAAAATATAAAGCCAAAAAAGCAGGCGAAAGCCTGCTTTTTTATTTTACACTGCCGCCACAAATAATATCTGCATGGGAATTCTGCCCTGGATAAAATGAATTTTGCCCTGACAGACGGTGCGGCTTGTCAGGGGGTATATAAGACAGCAGTATATGACGGCGCCGGCAGGGGAAATTATATTACGATTGAACAAAAGCTTTATTTTGCACCATATTCCGCACACTTTTGAGTATATATTGAAATCTTTTATATTTTGCCGCCCCGGAAATGCTGTTTTCACCCCAAATAAAAAAGCGTGCCGACAGCACGCCTGTTTTTTGGAATTATTTTAAAGGTTGCCGGTTTTTGCCCTTATCATATCATACAGCGGATGGCAAGGGGTTACTTCCTGCCGCCTGTCGCCTATGTATTCCAGGTAATGGGCATCGGAATTGGACATAAAAGGCATATCAGGCTTTATGACACCGCTTTCAATCAGTGCCCGGCGGCGTGATAAATCGTATATTTCCACCCCGTCAATTTCTATCTCCTGTGGAAGAGTGCCCAGCACGCTGAGGACAGAATAGCTGTCGCGGTCTATATGGGCATATACCGCCTTGCCGTGATGTTCATGGCACAGGTTTACCGCCTGCTCCAAAGTCAGGGCGCAGGCGCTTATAAGCAGGTTTTCTTTTTCTGCTGTCACAACATCATTTTCGTCCATAATCTGCTGACTGCCGAAAATTTCCCGTCGGTTTTTGACCGGCGGCAGATTTTCTTCTATAATACGGCCAAAAATTTCGGCGTTTTTTACATTGTCAAAATAGCACAGCAGGTGAATGTCTTCGGCGGTGTTCACCTCTATGCCGCCTATAACGGCAATGCCGTACCTGCCGGCGCACTTTTCCAGCGCGGCGGCATTGGCGGCGCTGTTGTGGTCTGTCAGGGCTATCACATCCAGCCCGGCCAGGTGGGCCATGCCGGCAATATTGTTGGGGGTCATGTCGTCATCGCCGCAGGGGGACAAACAGGAATGTATATGTATATCGCAAAGCACAGGCCGCCCCTCCTTTCTTTTTTAATCGAAATTTCTCAGCCTTTCAGCCGGTCATACAGCCGCCCGGCTATTTCAAAGCAGGAGGCAGAGGTAGAAAACACATTTATTTTTTCTTCTTTGGCTTTTTCCAGCCGGTCGGGCATCATCCGGCTGTCCTGGCACAGCACAATGGCGCCGATGTCGTTCAGGCTGGCCACAGCTACCGAATTTATGTTGCCCATAACGGTAAACCACATATTGTCCGCCTGGCAGTTGGCCATAACCCAGCTGAGCAGGTCGCCGCAAAAGCCGCCGGAAATCTCTCGGTCATCCCCTTGGGAAAGAGGTTTCAGATTGTATTTTTCGCAAAATTCAAAGACAGTCATATTTGCTCCTTTATTCAGGTATTGATTTGATTTCATCCATCTGACGGCGCATAATCACAACGCAGTCGCTTTTTTTCGCTTTTCCGCGTATCACATCGTCGGCAAAGCAGCGGCAGGTGGGCGCTCCGCAAAAGCCGCAGTCCAGACCCGGCAGGCCTGCCAGCAGTTCTTCCAGCCGGCTGTAAGCCATAAATCGCTGTATCCTGTCACCTTGCAGTTCAAACACCGGAGAGTATTCCAGGTTGGTGTCCCACAGCATTTCGGTGGGTATGCTTTTTCCCAGGCTGTTCAGGCTTTTTGGCATATATTTGCCCAGATTTTTCAGCTTGGTTTTGGCTATATAGGGGTTTTCCACCGTCAGCACACCGCCCACACAGCCGCCGGGGCAGGCGTTAAGTTCCACAAAATCAATGTTGGAAAATCTCCTGTCCTCCAGCTCTTCCAGCACCCTTATAACATTTTCAATGCCGTCGCATGCCAGGTAGTTGTCGGTGTTGCCTATCCCTTCGCTTTCGCCGCCGCCTGCCGCCCAGGATACTCCCAGTGCACCGGCGGTTATATCCGGCGGCTGTGATATGTCTTTCATTGCGCCCAGAAGCAGCGGATATATGTCCTTCATGGCCACCGCCCCGTCCACACTGCTGTTTTTCGAGCCTATGGGGTTGTTTATTTCGGTTATCTTGGCGGGGCAGGGGCTGATGAATATACAGCCGATTTCTTCTTTTTTCAGGCCGGTTTTTTCCATCACTTCTTTTTTGGCCAGCCTTGCTGCCAGCTCCATGGGGGACACCAGCGGCAGGACATGGTCCACCAGCCGCGGAAAACGCACCTTTATCAGTTTTACCACCGCCGGACAGGCGGAAGATATAACAGGCTTTGGCATTTTGTCCCATATTTTACCCGTTGCCCGGCTGATCAGTTCGGCGGCTTTTGCCACTTCAAAAAAACTGTCAAAACCGATCTTCAAAAGCCCGGCCAGCACCGGTGCCGGGTCTTTCAGGTTGTTGAACTGGGCGTACAGGCTGGGGGCGGGGAGGGCCACCAGGTGTTTGTACCCGGTGTAGTCCGCCAGGGTGTTGTACACCGCCTTTTTGGCGTGATGGGGGCACACCCTTATACATTCGCCGCAGTCTATGCACCTTTCGCTTATTATGTATGCCTTGCCCTCGCGCACGCGTATCGCTTCGGTGGGACACCTTTTTATGCAGTTTATACACCCCTGGCACAAATCCTTGTCCAGGGTCACTGAATGGGTATAGGTTTTCATTATCTGATTTCCTTTATAAATTAAAAAACGCTTGGCTTTCTGTTTTGCAGCCGGACTTTTGCCGCCAAAGCAAAAGACCGTTTACAGGCGGCGCACAGTTTATCTGCCCTGTGATGCCGCGTCCGAAAATTTTATAAGGCAGGTTTAAATACAGCGGCCGGATTGTATAAAGCAGCAGACGGGCAGCTTTGTTTTCGGCTGCAAAGATGTTTCAGAAAATTTTTTTAAAATTTATCTGCTTTTTGCCGCCGTCATAACCGCACACGGCATAAAATTTGTGGGCGTCCTTTCGGCCTTCGCCGCTGACCAGGCGCACTCCGGCAGCACCGGTGCGCCGGGCCCGGTTTTCGGCTGCCGACAGCAGTGCGCGCCCTATGCCGCGCCTTTGGTATTGCCGCGCTGTGGCAATGCCCAGGATATTTTTCATGTGGGGAGCATACAGGGTGTCATAGCCCTCCAGGTGTATATATCCCACAACCTGTTCATCGGCCTCTGCCACAAAAATTTTTTGTGACGGGTCAGCCAGCCGTTTTTCCAGTTTTTTCATCGTTTCCCGGAGGGGAAAATCATATCCCATCTGCCGCCGGTTAAGCTGTTGTATATACGGCCCGTCTGCAATTTTACATTCTCTTATAATAAAATTCATTTATATATATTGTTTATGTATGATCAGTCCTTCAGGTATACGGCCATTTTTATATGCGTGCCCTGGCCGACTGTTGACTGAATGTCAAATTCATCGGTGTATTTTTTCATGTTGGGCAGGCCCATTCCGGCGCCAAACCCCAGCGAGCGCACCGCGTCGCTGGCCCCGGAATATCCTTCAGTCATGGCCAGCGGAATATCGGCTATGCCCGGCCCCTCATCGTCCAGAAACATCTGCACCTTGTCGGGATACACCAGCACGGTTATCTGTCCGCCGCCGGCATGGATTGCCAGGTTTATCTCGCCTTCATACAGGCTTATGGCGATGTTTCGCAGGCTTTTGGGGTCAACGCCCATGGTTTTCAGTTTGCTTTTCAGGTCGGCCGACGCCTGGCCCGCCGCTGAAAAATCATCCCCGGGCACAGTGTATACAAATTTTATTGCGTCCATCATGCACCCCTCAGTCCGTTGTCATACAGTATGCCGCAGCAGGAAAACATGGGCATATCGGTGCACAGCACACATATGTTGCTTTTTACCGCCAGTTCCAGCGACAGCCGGTCGGGTTTTTTGCCCCTTACATACACTACACAGACCATGTCCATCATGTCGGCTGTGCGTATCACCTGGGGGTTGTTCAGGCCGGTTATCAGCACGGCCTGGTCTTTTACATAGGCCAGCACATCGCTCATCATATCACTGCCGCAGGCGGTGTGCACTTCGGTTTCCACGCTTATTTCAGGGGTCAGGATCTGTGCGCTCAGCAACGCTGCAATATCTTTGATTTTCAATTTTCTTCTCCTTTGTTGTTTGTATAATGCAATTTACCCTGCAAAAGGTAAATATTATTGATTTTATCGATAAAACAGTGTACAATAGTACCATATTTTATTCTATTATATCACACTTTTTTATTAAAAGCACCAAAATAAATATATCACGGTCAATAAATTTTTAACAAAGCCACAAAATTGAGCCGACAGGGTGAATTTTGATAAAATATTATAGATAAAAAATTATTTATTTGATATAATTGTATATGCAATAATACGGTAATTTTTGTTCAAATAAACAACAAAAATACAGGAGGACTATAATGAAGAAAATTTCAAAACTGCCTTTTAACGGTACGCCCGAGCAGGAAGCGCAGCTGAAAGCCTGGCTGGACGAAAACGGCAAAAAACCGGGTGCCGCCATGCCGGCGTTGCAGCATGCACAGGAAATTTACGGCTATCTGCCGGTGGAAGTGCTGAGAATGGTGGCCCGGGGCACAGGAAAAAGCCTGGAAGAAATTTATGGAATAGCTACATTTTACGCACAGTTTTCTCTTTCTCCCAAAGGTAAGTACAAAATCGCGGTATGCCTGGGTACGGCATGCTATGTAAAAGGAAGCGGAAAGATTTTGGAAAAACTGGAAGAAAAGCTGGGAATACAAAGCGGTGACTGCCGCGAAGACGGCGTATTTTCTCTGGAATCTTCCCGCTGTATCGGCGCCTGCGGTCTGGCACCGGTATTTACCATCAACGAAGATGTTTACGGCCGCGTCAGCCCGGAAGGAAACGAGCTGGACGCAATCCTGGCCAAATATCAGGGATAAATCATGCAGGAACTTTCTTTAAACATACTGGACATAGCCCAGAATTGCATAAGCGCCGGCGCATCGCTGGTGGAAATTGACATAGAGGTTTTTGGCCAAAGGCAGGAAATGCTGGAAATAACGGTGCGCGACGACGGCGCCGGCATGGACCGGCGGACACTGCAGCGTGTGGAAAGCCCGTTTTTCACATCCCGTACCACCAGGAAGGTGGGCATGGGCATACCTTTGTTCAAGCAGGCCGCACAGATGAGCGGCGGCAGTTTTTCCATAGACAGCCGGCCGGGCAAGGGCACCGTTGTGAAAGCCGTGTTTGACACATCAAACATAGACTGCGCCCCCCTGGGTGAAGTGTGGGATACTGTGGGCATACTGATACAGATGAACCCGGATGTGGATTTTGTCTACCGTGTAAAAAACGGCCGGGAAGTTTTTGAATGTGACACGCGATACCTCAAGCAGGTTATGGAAGGCCGGGGCCTTGGGGACATTGCCGTTATCCAGTGGATTAAAGAATACATAGAAGAAAACCAGTTTGAAATATTGAAAAGGAGATATTGAAGATGAAAAGTTTGCGGGAATTACAGGCTATCAGGGATAAAATGAAAGCATCCGTAAATACGCGCGAAGGTGCCGGCGAAGGCAAAATGCGCATTCTGGTGGGCATGGCCACCTGCGGTATAGCCGCCGGAGCACGCCCGGTGCTGAACGCTTTCAGCGAAGAAATACTGAAAAGGGACATACATGATGTGATTGTTTCCCAGACAGGCTGCATTGGTATATGCCAGTTTGAGCCTGTGGTGGAAGTAATTGAAGGCGACAAAAAAACCACATATGTAAAGATGGACCCTGAAAAGGTAAAAAGGGTTGTTGTGGAACATGTAATAGGAAAAAATCCGGTGACCGAATTTACCATCGGCGCCATGAAATAAGCTGAAAGAGGTATAAAAAATGTATAGAAGTCATGTAATGGTATGTGGCGGTACAGGCTGTACCTCCTCAGGCTCAGAAAAAATAATTGAAGAATTTAACAGAGAGATAGCCGCAGTGGGCCTCAACGAAGAGGTCAAGGTTATCAGGACAGGCTGTTTCGGTCTGTGCGCTTTGGGTCCCATTGTTGTGGTTTATCCCGAAGGCAGCTTTTACAGCATGGTAAAAGCCGAAGATGTAAAGGAAATTGTTGACGAACATCTGCTGAAAGGCAGGGTTGTCACCAGACTGCTGTATGATGAAACAGTGCACGGCGAAACCATAAAAAGCCTTAACGAAACCGAATTTTACCGTCATCAGATGAGGGTTGCCCTGCGCAACTGCGGCCGTATAGACCCGGACAATATCGAAGAGTATATCGGTTATGACGGATATGCCGCTTTGGGCAAAGTGCTGACAGAAATGACACCGGACGATGTCATCAAAGTAATAACAGACTCCGGCCTGCGCGGACGCGGCGGCGGCGGTTTCCCCACCGGCAGAAAATGGCGGCTGGCCGCAGTGAATGAAAGCGACCAGAAATATGTCTGCTGCAACGCCGACGAAGGCGACCCGGGCGCATTTATGGACAGAAGTATCCTGGAAGGCGACCCCCATTCAGTAATCGAGGCCATGGCCATCGCCGCCTATGCCATAGGCGCGACCAAGGGTTATGTTTATATCCGCGCCGAATACCCGATAGCTGTTCAGCGCTTGCAGAAAGCCATTGAAGACGCCAGGGCTTACGGCCTGCTGGGCAAAGACATATTCGGCACAGGTTTCAATTTTGACCTGGAAATAAAACTGGGCGCCGGCGCATTTGTATGCGGCGAAGAAACAGCCCTTATGCGTTCCATCGAAGGCAACCGCGGCGAACCCCGCCCCCGTCCGCCTTATCCGGCGCTGAAAGGTCTGTTCGGCAAACCCACAATCCTGAACAATGTGGAAACATACGCCAACATACCCCAGATAATACTTAAAGGTGCCGACTGGTTTGCCTCCATGGGTACCGAAAAGTCCAAAGGTACAAAAGTTTTTGCCCTGGGCGGCAAAATCAAAAACACCGGCCTGGTGGAAATCCCCATGGGCACAACCCTGAGAACCGTTATCGAAGATATCGGCGGCGGCATACCAAACGGAAAACAGTTCAAAGCTGCCCAGACAGGCGGCCCTTCCGGCGGCTGTATCCCGGCCTCCCTTATCGACACACCCATGGACTACGACAGCCTGCTGGCAATAGGCTCCATGATGGGTTCCGGCGGTCTTATCGTAATGGACGAAGACACCTGTATGGTTGATATAGCCAAATTCTTCCTGCAGTTTACCGTGGAAGAATCCTGCGGCAAATGCGCTCCCTGCCGTATTGGTACCAAGCGCCTGCTGGAACTGCTGGACAAGATAACCAGCGGCAACGGCGAAATGGAAGACCTGGACAAGATAGAAGAACTGGCCACATTTATCAAGGAAAACAGCCAGTGCGGCCTGGGCCAGTCTGCACCCAACCCGGTTCTGTCCACATTGCACTATTTCCGTGACGAGTACATCTCCCACATCAAGGACAAAAAATGTCCTGCCGGCGTCTGCAAGAGCCTGCTCACATACAGGATTATGGCCGACAAATGTAAGGGCTGTACACTGTGTAAGAGGGTTTGTCCCGTGGGCGCCATCAGCGGCGAAGTCAGAAATCCCCACGCCATCGACCCCGCCAAATGTATCAAGTGCGGCGCATGTATGGCCGGCTGTAAGTTTGGCGCCATCGTCAGAGAATAGGAGGAAAGAACTGTTATGGAAATGGTTAAAGTTAAAGTTAACGGCATAGAAGTGTCCGTGCCCCGGGGCTCCACTATTCTCGAGGCAGCCTATCAGGCAGGCATTGACATTCCCACACTGTGCTATCTGAAAGATATAAACGAAATCGGCGCCTGCCGTATATGCGTGGTTGAGGTAAAGGGCATTAGAGGCCTGGTAACCGCCTGCGTATATCCGGTAAGCGAAGGTATGGAAATATTCACCAACACCGAAAAGGTACACGCCGCCAGAAAGATGAATTTGGAACTGGTGCTGTCCACACACAACCAGGACTGCCTGGGCTGCGTGCGCAGCGGAAACTGCGAATTGCAGAAACTGACAAAAGATTATGGCATCAAGGATACCGATGCATGGTCCGGCGAAAAAATGCAGTGGCCGGTGGACAATTCCGCCGCCCACATGTACCGCGACAACACAAAATGTATTTTGTGCCGCCGCTGTGTTGCCGCCTGTTCGGCAGTACAGGGCATCGGTGTTATCGGCGCCAACGAAAGAGGCTTTGAAACACACATTGCCTGCGCCTTTGAACAGCCGCTGGACGCCACCAGCTGTGTAAGCTGCGGCCAGTGTATAGTTGTATGTCCCACCGGCGCCATCGCCGAAAAGGACGATACAGACAAGGTATGGGCGGCAATTCAGGACCCGACCAAGCATGTTATCGTGCAGACAGCTCCGTCCATCAGGGTCACCCTGGGCGAAGCCTTCAATATGCCCATCGGCACCAATGTTCAGGGCAAAATGGTTGCAGCAGCCAGACGCCTGGGCTTTGACAAGGTGTTTGACACCGACTTTGCGGCCGACCTGACAATTATGGAGGAAGCCAACGAATTTTTGGAAAGGGTGCAGAACGGCGGCACACTGCCGATGATAACCTCCTGTTCACCCGGCTGGGTAAAATACTGCGAAACATTCTTCCCGCAGTTTATCCCCAACCTGTCCTCCTGCAAGAGCCCGCAGCAGATGTTCGGTTCCGTTGCCAAAACCTATTACGCACAGAAAATGGGCCTGGACCCCAAAGATATAGTTGTTGTGGCTGTAATGCCCTGTGTTGCCAAAAAATTTGAGGTGGGCAGGGACGACATGTCCGCCGCAGGCGACGGTATCCCGGATGTGGATATAGCCATAACCACCAGGGAGTTCGCCCGCATGATAGAAAAGGCCGGTCTCAGGTTTGACCGTCTGCCCGACGAGGATTTTGACCCGGCTTTGGGCATAGCCACCGGCGCCGGTCACATCTTCGGCGCCTCCGGCGGTGTTATGGAAGCGGCTTTGCGTACAGCGGCCGAAACCCTGACAGGCAAAGAGCTGGACAAACCGGACTTTGTGGAAGTGCGCGGCACTGACAAAGGCATAAAGGAAGCGGTTTACACCGTTGGCGGCAAAACCATCCGCGTATGTGCCGTATCCGGCCTGGCCAACGCCAAAGAAGTGCTGACAAAGGTTGAAAACGGCGAAGCCTCCTATGACTTTATCGAAGTTATGGCCTGTCCCGGCGGCTGTATCAACGGCGGCGGACAGCCCACACAGCCTGCCAGTGTAAGGAACTTTGTTGACCTTAAATCCCTGCGCGCCGGCGCCCTGTACAGCCAGGATGAAAAAATGACCATGAGAAAGAGCCATGAAAATCCGCGGATAAAGGAACTGTACGATACATTCCTGGGCAAGCCCGGCAGTCACAAAGCTCACGAAATTCTGCACACCAGCTATGTGGCAAGGCCCAAAAACTATTGATAAATATTTTATAACAATAAAAACGCGCCTTTACCGGGCGCGTTTTTTGTCGTACAGATAAAAAGAGTATGCTTTTTGCCTTTTTGTACAAAAAATCTCCTTTTATTTCTACGGCGATATTTAATTATATTATGTTTTTTCTCTCTGTCTATTATATAATTAAAATATAACAGCAACGGAGGTGGCTTTGATGAGGAAATACATCGGCAAGCGGTTAATGGTAATTGCGGCAGCGGTGCTGATGCTGTCCATGACTGCCTGCGGGCAGGAAACACAGCAGCGGGCAGCTTCGCCTTTTCCCGTAAAAGCACAGACGGTGGAAAATGTGGATTTTGCCCCGGCTAAACAGCGGGTACTGGCCGGCTGGCAGGAGGAGATAGAGCGGTATTTCGGTGACCGGCGGCGGGCGGAAAAATTTATAAATGACGGTGCCTTTTATGATGTCGTGGTGCTTGTAAACGACAGCCCGGCACAGGGGTATACCGCAAGCGCGGCGCTGACTATGACGGTGTTCGGCACAAGCGAAGATGTCCTGTTTTTCAGCGATGATATGCTGAAAGGCCTGGAAACAGTGACTATATATTACGGCAGTGAAAAAATGAGCAGCGTTATAGCGGTGGATATGACCCGGTGGGAAAAGGGAATGCACAGCGGGGAAGACCGGCTCATCACAAAGGTGACACTTGGCTACCACGCAGTCAGCGGCGACGGCACCCACAAGCTGGATACGGTGAAAGCTGAATACGAGATACCGATTACAATCAACGCAAAAAATAATGGATAAATAAAACCCGGATTAAATCCGGGTTTTATTTTGCCCCATGGCTGTATGGATGGCAATTTCTCCTTTGTTTTTTGGTTGATTACAGTCTGCATCAAAAACTTATATATTGAAATATATTAGTCGGATTATTAGTCACTAATGTTTTTAATAGTTACTTGTGAAAATACGGTATATAAACTATAATTTAAAAAAAGGAGTGGTGAAGATGTACAAACCGAAACTGGAAAAGGATATACGCTGTCCGCTGGAATACGGGCTGGACATATTCGGCGGCAAATGGAAATCCAGGATAATATGCGTGCTTAATTTCAAAGGGACTGTCAGATACAGCCGGCTGAGGAAAGATCTGGCCAACATCACCGATGCGGTGCTGTCTGCCAGTCTGAAAGAGCTGATAAAAGACGGAATTGTACGGCGCAGACAGTATGACGAGATACCGCCCCGTGTGGAATATTCCCTGACTGACCTGGGAAAAAGCGTGCTTCCCATATTCCAGAGTATCTGCCGCTGATCCTCATCTGCCGCAGGCGGGGACTACGGTGCAATCAAGCTTTATGACAGCTTTGATTCCCAGTGCGCCCGGTGCAGCCGCAATTTTACATCCGCAGAAACAGGAAAATGATAAACTGAAGTTAACAGGTGTATTTCATTTGCGGCAGATTTTGCTGTGTAATAAATTCCGGCTGAAAAACCCCGGAATTTTACGGTTCAAAACCTGTGGGCGGCAATTTGGGGTATACAAATTTACAGAGGAGGTTTTGCAGTGATGTTTTTGGATAACTACGGCATAAATTCAAAGGCGGAGCCTGGCATCGGCGCGCTGGTGATTAAAAAAGTATACAAAAATACACCGCTGGCAGACAGCCTGGTTAGCTTTGTAAAAAATTCTTCCTGGCAGGAAGTGAAAAATCATATGGTTGAGCTGTTGACCGAATGGGAGTTTACCGGCTGGGAAACACCCTTTGCGGCAATGGCAGACGGACAGATTGTGGGAATGGCCCTTATAATGAAGACAGATTATTATCCTATGCCCCAAATATATCCCTGGATATCGGGTATATTTGTTTCGGAAAATTGGCGCGGACACAGAATAAGCGAAAAGCTGATAGATTTTGCCAACGAATATGCAAAGGAGTGCGGTTTTTCAAAAACATATATTCCGTCAGAGCATGTCGGACTGTACGAAAAATACGGATACAGATATCTGAAAGATATTGTCAACTACGGCGGCGGAACAGACCGACTGTATGCCAAAGAGCTGAAATGAAAAGCAGATTTTTAAAAACTGAACGGCTTTCGCCGTGGCCTTTTACGGCGGCGGTGTTTTTCAGGAAATTTGACGCAAGATTTTTGCACCTTAAAGCAAAAAAACCGGGTTTTGCCCGGTTTTTATTTTTTAAATTTTATTTTTTCAGCACAAACTGCTGTACCTGCCGGCCGAAAATGGTTGTTGTTTTACCGGATACAAACCCCAGTTTTTGGTAAAAGGCACGGGCAGCGGCGCCGTTTTTGTCCTGCCGGGTGTAGGTGTACAGGGTTATGCCGCGGCCGGTGTCCAGCTGCTCCAGCGCGGCGCTTATCAGCTTTGTTCCCAGGCCCAGGCGTCGGTATCTGCCGTCCACAGCCAGGAAGCATATTTCATTGTCCCGGCGGGAAAACAGCACTCCGCCCCGCAGGATATCCTTGTCTTTTACAACAAGGGCTTCTTTTCTGCTTATAAACCCGGACAGCTGCCGGCGGTGGTCCGCCAGGGCGTTTTCACCATCCAGACCGGGGAACAGCGTCCTGACCCGGCCCACCAGCTCCATCCAGCCGCCGGCGTCTTTTTCTGTCAGATATTCTGTATTCATAAATTTCACCGCAGTTATATAGGGGTAAAAAACCGTCGGCTGTCAACCGGCGGTTTTTTTAAATTGTTTTATTTACGGCAGGCGTCCACAAAATCTTTTATTATCACCATGTTGTGCTCGTTGTCGTCCTGAAGCTCCGGATGCCACTGATAGGCTCTCACTCTCCGGCCGTCCTCATCATAATACCAGCTTTCCACCAGGCCGTCCGGCGCAGTGGCCATCACTTTCACACCTTTACCCGGCTCTTTCACGCCTTGATGGTGTGTGCTGTTAACTCCAAAACTGTCCTGGCCGAACATCTCGTACAGTGGTGTGCCTTTTACAACATTTATGCTGTGGCTGGTTTCATTGCGGAAATTGGACAGGTCCGGATGATTTATCTCGTCGCTCAGCTGGGTTTTCAGGTCCTGATACAGTGTTCCGCCAAAATACACATTGGCCATCTGACTGCCACGGCAAAAACACATTATCGGCTTTTTCAGCTTCATTGCCGCTTTCATCAGCGCCAGGTCGGACGCATCGCGGTCCGGCTCGGTTTCGGCGCAATAAGGTTGTTTTTCCTCCCCGTATCTGGACGGGTCCACATCGGCGCCGCCGGTCATAAACAGTCCGTCGCACCTCTCCATCAATTTTTCTGCATCATCTTCGCTCAGAAATGGAGGAATTATCGGTATGCCGCCCCGTTTTACAATCCGGTCGGTATTGAAATTGACGGTGTAGATATATTTGGCCATATCCAGCGGTTTTTCCATCGGCTTTTCCTGTGGTGTAATAACAATCAGCGGTTTTTTCATATTTTCATCTCCTGTCAAAAATAAATATATTCTCATTATATGCCAAAGCCGGCCTTTTTCAATATTTTTTACAGCAGAAAAACGACGATGTTTTTACATGTTTTTTATGCTTTTTGCTATTGTTTACGCAAAGCGTACAGTATTTGAATGTTGTTTTTGTGCAAAGTACAAATGTTTTTACAGTATAAGGGCGGAAAACATTTTTTCGGTTTTTTCCCTCAGCTGCGGCCAGCGGGACAGGTCCGGGCACCTGTCCAGAATTTCTGCTGCCGCATCTTTGGCCTTTTGCGCCAGCGCCAGGTCGGAACACAGATGGGCGGCTTTCATTACCGGCAGGCCGTGCTGGCGGGAGCCAAAAAAGTCGCCGGGGCCGCGCTGCTCCAGGTCATACTGGCTGACGGCAAACCCG
Organism: uncultured Clostridia bacterium; assembly: GCA_944386045.1. Lineage (GTDB taxonomy): Bacteria > Bacillota > Clostridia > Oscillospirales > Ruminococcaceae > RGIG3102. Next base: position 19,028 of record CALWZO010000026.1, read on the forward strand.
TCCGGGTTGGCGGCAAGAAAAGCCAGGCGGCTGCGCACATTGGGGTTTTTCTTGTCGGAAACCAGTATACACCAGCTCTGCCGGGCACCGCGTCCCACACGGCCGCGCAGCTGGTGCAGTGCAGACAGACCGTATCTTTCGGCGTTTTCAATTATCATCAGCACTGCATTGGGTACATCCAGCCCCACTTCTATTACGGTGGTGGAGCACAGAACATCTATTTTGCCCCGGCTGAAATCTTCCATGACCTGTTGTTTCTCTGCCGCTTTCATCTTGCCGTGCAAAAGCCCCACCCTGGCTGTGGGCAGAAGAGGTTTTACGGTTTCTTCGCAGTATTTTTTAACGCTTTGAATGTCGGTTGCATTTTCGTTTTCATCAATGGCCGGCAGAACTATATAACACTGCCTGCCCAGGTCGATGTTTTTCTGTATAAAAGCGAACATTCTCCGCCTTTTGTCCGTACCCACCAGAAAGGTTTTCACCGGCTGACGCCCGGCGGGCATCTGGTTTATGACGCTGATGTCCATGCCGGCGTATATTATCATCGCCAGCGTTCGGGGAATGGGGGTGGCGCTCATCACAAGGATATGGGGGTTTTCGCCTTTTTTGGCTGCGGCAGTGCGCTGGTTCACCCCAAAGCGATGCTGCTCGTCAGTGACAAACAGCCCCAGGCGGGAAAAGCTGACCCGGTCGCCCAGCACCGAATGGGTGCCCACCAGAATGTCTATCTCGCCGTTTTCCAGCGCGGACAGCACATTTTTTCTCCGGCCGGCTTTCAGCGATGCTGTCAGCAGGCCCACCCTTACACCAAAGGGGGACAGCATACGGGAAATGTTGTTCCGGTGCTGTACCGCCAAAATTTCCGTGGGGGCCATGATACAGCTTTGATAACCGTTTTTGTACATGCAGTACATGGCGCATACAGCCACCAGGGTTTTGCCGCTGCCCACATCTCCCTGTACCAGTCGGTTCATCACCCTGCCGCTTTTGAAATCCAGCAGGATATCCTTTATGGCGCCGAACTGTGCGGCTGTGGGGTTAAAGGGCATGGAGGATAAAAAGTCGTCTATATTTACACTTGTCACCTTTACTTCGCTGACAGTTTTTTTCTGTCGGTTAAGCAGCATCAGCCCCAGCTGCAAAATAAACAGCTCGTCAAAGCTCAGCCTCTCGGCGGCGCTTTTCAGCGCCCGGCCGTCGGATGGAAAATGTATGTTTTTCAGCGCCCGGTAAAGGGATGGCAGCCGGTATTTTTCCAGTATTTCCCGTGGCATATAGTCGGGTATGTCTTTGACCGACGCAAAGGCATTGGCCACAAGGCCGCTTACAACCGCCGACGACAGGCCTGCTGTCAGCGGGTAGACCGGCACGCGCTTGTGAGGGCTGTCTGCGCTGACAAAGGTGGGGGAAATCATCTGTCTGGTCAGCATATTGCCGCCTGCTTTGCCGTAAAATATATATTCTTTGCCCACCTCCAGCCTGGCGGCGATATATTCGCTGTTGAAAAACACCACTTCCAGGCCGGCTGTGTCGTCGGCACAGAAAATTTTGAAAATTGTCCTGCCGCCCTTTACCCTGACACCGGGCATTTTTTGCAGTACAGTGGCCTTTACAGCCCGGCTTTCGTCAAAAGGGGCCCGTGCCACGGTCAGCGGGGCGGAATAGTCAACATATCTTCTGGGGTACAGATACAGCAGGTCGGCTACGGTATAAACCCCCAGTTTGTTCAGCCGCGCGGCGCGTTTTTCGCCGACACCTTTCAGATATTGGATGTTGTTTTGCAGACTGTCTGCCATCTTTGCACCCCCGCTTCGGTTTTAGATAATTTTATCACAAAAACAAAAATAAATACATACCGTAAATTGTATACTGTGCTTTAAATAAGACTGCCAGTATGGTATAATAAAAAAAATATGTTTTCCCGGACGGAAAAGGCGCATATATGAAATACAAATTTACTTTGGAAAAAAACATACATATGTACAATCATCTGATAACATGTACAGACGGCCACAGCACTTACAGCGCTGTGTGCGAATCGGCACCGAAAAGGGAAAGAACCCTGATTTTTTGGCCGGAAGACTTTGGCCTGCCACGGCGGGAAACGGAAATTCTGGAAAAAGAGCTGCGACGGTGGGCCGGGGAAAACGGTTTTGCCTGTATTATGTACAAAGGAAAAGGCAGATAATATCTGTAAAGCGGCGCGGATACATACGCCCGGAGGTTATATATGAAGAAGATCACTTATTTTTATTTGCAGTCCTGCCCTTACTGCAAAAGGGCTGAAACGATTTTGCAGGAGCTGCTGGCCCTGCCCGAATACCGAGAAATAACCGTTGAAAAGGTGGAAGAAAGCCGCCGGCGGGATTATGCACGGCAGTTTGACTATTATTATGTGCCGTGTTTTTATGTGGACGGTGTCAAGGTGCACGAGGGTGAGGCAGGTAAAGAGGATATAATAAAAGTATTGGAGAGCGCGCTGTAAGTCCGGCGCAATGCAGTAAATATGGAAATGTTAAATAAAATTTATAAAAAATACCGCCACGGCATAAATATGGCGGCCATCCTGGCTGTGGCGGCGGCAGTTCTGCTGTGGGTGGGATACTACTGCCTGCCTACGGCGTCCGGCTACAGCAAAAGGCAGATAGTAAACGACGATTATTCCGTTATTACCCAAAGCATATCCGGCCCGGAAGGTATAAGGCAGGAAATTCAGGTCAAAGAAGGTACGCGGCTGTATGGGGTATCGGTGGATTTTCACACATATAACCGCGTGTGCTTTGGAACGGTCTATGTCCGGCTGGAGGATGAAAACGGAAATGTAATCGCCCTTGCCGACGCCGATATGACCAGCCTGCTGGACAACACATTTAAAAATTTTATATTTGACCAGATGGTATACTGCCGGCAGGACAGCCGGTACACTTTGCACATATACACCTCTCCCCAAAGCAGTGAGGACAGGATTGCATTGTGGAAAAGCGAAAAAGCCTATGAAGGGTTCAGCCTGACGGAAAACGGCTGGCAGACTGACAGCACCATCGCTTTGCAGTATATCACCGAATATGTGGGAAATGATATCTACGGCTGGTTTGTGCTGGTGTCCGTCCTGGCTTTGGCCGGGCTGGAAACAGTTTATTTGATGATTTTTGTCCGCAAAAGCAGGATTGAAAATATCTTTGCAGCTGCCGCGCTTTTTACAGGGTTGATATTTGCCCTGCTTACTCCTGCGGGCGGCGCACCGGACGAATATGTGCACATTGCCTCTGCTTATAAAATATCCAACAGTATAATGGGCTTTGAAAACAGCGACAGGGCAGATATCCTCAATGTAAGGCGGTGCGATGCCGTTATGAACCTTGACCGGCCGGTAAGCTATGATGCGTTCCGGCTGGCGGACATATACCGCGGCCTGACGGACACTGCCGGCGACGGACAGACCGCGCAGATTTCCGCCCGTTTTGCAGACACATACAAGCCTCTTTATCTGGCACAGGCCATGGGAATAAGCCTGGCCAGGCTGTTAAATCTTGGTTTTATACCCATGCTGATGGCAGGCAGGCTGTTCAATCTGCTGATGTACATCGGCCTGGTGTGGCTGACAGTGAAAATTATGCCGGTTTATAAAACGACGCTGGCCCTGTGCGCACTGCTGCCGATGGCAGGCCAGCTGACCGGCAGTTTTTCCTATGATGTGTTTGTGCTGGCCTTGTCATTCCTGTTTACCGCGTTGATTTTCCGCCTTGCCTACGGAAAGGAAAAAATCGGGCGGAAAGATATGCTGGCACCTGCGGCGGCGCTGTGCCTGCTGCGGCCGGCCAAAGCCATATATGTTCTGCTGGGTGCGCTGGTACTTATTGTCCCGTCAGGAAAATTTGAAAACAAAAAGCAGGCTGCCACCTGCAAAACTGCTGTGATAGCCGCAGCGCTGATATGCTGGGGGCTGATGAACCTATCTTCGGCGATAAACACGCTGAAGCCGCGCCAAAGCCGGCGGCCGGAAATTACCTATGAAAACAGCCGGCGGCAGACTTTGCCGCAGGAGACAGAAGCCGGGCTGCAATATCCCTTTGACATCTATATGCGGGAAAATCCGCCGCAGGAGGAGCAGGTTTATTATGACCCGGAAAGCGACCTGATGCCCAACGGCGACAGCAAGTATTATTACAGCATACCGTACATTTTGCAGAATATGAAACAAACGGTAAAGCTGGTGCTGTCCACAATAACCACCCAAAGCGGAAAATATCTGCAAACCATGCTGGGCACACGCTTTGGCGAAATAATAGTAGTTGACCTTCAGGCAAGCTTTATATGGTTTATGATGCTGGCTGCAATACTTATTTTGTCTGTTGTCCCGGTAAAGGACAGGCCGTCTGCCCACCAGGGCGCGGCAAAGTATCTGGGCCTTGCAATTTTTGCCGCAGTATGTGCGCGGACGGTGGCGGTGTGCATTATGTGGACACCGATAAACTACGAAACAATTTTCGGCATACAGGGCAGGTACTTCCTGCCGGCACTGCCGCTGGCGCTGTTTGCCCTTTCGCCGTCCCGGCTGAAACTGGAGAAAAACATAGACGGCGGACTGATGTTTGCAATGTTATGCACAGACATTATGGTTGTGCTTAATATATTTATACTGATGGTATCTGTGTAATGGGAGGTTTTTATGAACAGGATTTTGCTTATTACCACCGGCGGCACCCTGGCGTGCACACCCACACCCCGGGGACTTGTGCCCACTTTGAAAGGCCGTGATATACTGGAATATTCCCGGTATCCCGACGCCGATATTTCCGTTTTGGATTTCAGACTGATAGACTCGTCTGTGATGACAGATGACGACCGCGCCCGGCTGGCGGATATTATAGCGGAGAACAGCCGGAAATACGATGCCTTTATCATCACCCACGGCACCGACAGCATGGCCTATACAGCGGCATATCTGGACTGCGCCTTGCAGCACACGGCCACATCGGTAATTCTCACCGGTGCCCAGCTGCCACTGCCGCAGGAAGGCACCGACGCGGTGGACAATCTCAATCTTGCCATAAAAACTGCCATGGAAGGCGCCCGGGGCGTCTGCCTGGCTGTGTATCACCGAATTCTGCCGGCGAAAACTGCCACCAAAACCCAAACCGAAGGCTTTACTGCCTTTGAGTGCGTGGACGGTGTTTATATGCAGGCACCCACGGCAGACCGGCCCACACCTGTAACCGGCCTCCTTAAACCTGTGAATAAAACCGGCCTTATATACATTACTCCAAACCTGGACCGGCAGACGATAGAAAGTTACAGACATTGCGACTGTGTGCTTGCGCTGGTTCTGGGCGCCGGAGGAATGCCCAAACATCAGGAAGCCGCCTTTGACCGGCTGAAAGCCGGGGGAGTAAAGGTTTATATCAAAAGCCAGTGCCTGCAAGGCAGGGTGGAAGCACTGTACGAAGCTCACTCCGGCGTAGGCAAGTTTATCCCCGTAAACGACTGTTCGGTTGACTGGGCTGTATATGCCATAATGTTCGGACTTATATAATAAGATAAAAATAAAAAGCCGCCGCCGGCGGCTTTTTATTTTCGCTTTTATGTTACTATTATAAAAATAGATACAATATTTTTAATATCTAATATTGACAAGTATAAAATAATATGATAACATAATATCAAGGAGTGATGATCGTGAAAAATTATGAAGAAAACAGATGCCCCATATGCAAAGAAAAACTGAGTATAACTGTGCTGAGCTGCAAAAACTGCCGGGCAGATTTCAAATGCGACAAGCAGCTTTCGCCCTATGATTATCTTTCACCGGCCGAAAGGGAATATCTGGATGTGTTTCTGTCCTGCCGCGGAAATTTGTCTTTGGTACAGCAAAAGCTGGGTATATCTTACCCTACCGCAAAAAACAACCTGGAAAGTTTGCTTATAACATTGGGACTGGCAAAAAAGGAGAAAAAGCCGGCAATCAACCTGAAAAATTTTTTGTTTACACCGGACAAAAACAACACAAAAGCGTCTGCAATTATAAAAAACAAGCTGTATGAAACAGGCGGCAGGGCTAAAGTTCGCTCGCAAAACGGCAAAGAGTATGAGATATATATGGACAGCGACGGAAGGTCCTTCCACTGCGAGGCTTTGCCGGTAAATGTGCCCTATACATACGAAATTTTTGATGTTATTGTTGACCTGCTGAAAAACAACGGCGGAAAAGCACCGAAAGGCAACGGCCGAAATTTCCGCCTGGGATACGGACAATGCACAGAAGACACTGTTGTGGGCGCAATAGGTAAAAACTATTTCGGAAAGCCGAAAGGAAGCTATGTATATGACCCTGTATTTGTGCTGGCGGCAGTGCTGGAATGGGCTGATATAGCGCACAATCAGCGCGGTTATTTACAGCTTACAGCCGACTATATGACCAGACTTTACGGCAGAAAATAATATAATGAAGGTTAAAAAAGAAAGAGCAGGTTTGTTGCCTGCTCTTTATTCTTTATTGTCGGCTGTCCCTGTAACCGGTATAATATCTGCCGCTTATTGCGCTTATACAGCCCAGTATGCCGCCGGCAATCATTATAACCGGAATAAGCATCGGAAAGGAAAAGGAGTGAAGATAATAGTTGATTATATCGTTTATGTCGGTGGAGCCGGCCATTATACATATACAGCCGGCGGCAATGAAAATCAGTATAAGGCTGGCAAACAGTGTGGTCACATTTATGCCGCAAGGTTTGCCGGCCGGGCTGTTTACTTTTAAGAATATATAAAGCATAAATCCCGGTACGGCTGTAAACATAACGCCCACAAACATCATTATGTAGTTTCCGTTTGTGCCCTGTATTATCCGCTTGCCGGGATCCTCCGGGTCAAATCTGATTTTTACCCTGCTGCCCTGCCGCTGGACTATGCTGGTGCTGTAATCGGTGACGGCGGTGTAATCCCGGCCGCCCACATTATAGGAATATACCAGGTAATATGTGGTGCTTCCGTCATCTGAAATGCTCGGATAATAGTCTGAGAGATAACCCACGGTCTGCCTGTAGCCGGCGGCGGCGCGGTTTAGCTTTGTCTGACCGCTGATGCCAAAGTAAAGCAGGCACAGGCCCAGGAAAATAAAAACTCCCAAAAAGATATACAGCCACAGGGGCACAACATTTTTGCTTCTTTTCATTTTCACACCTCTTTATCCGTTGTACTTTCAGCATAGCACTTTACAGTGAAAACAGCAACAGCTTTTGGCTGAAAAACGGGCAAGGGAGTATAAAAAGGGCAGGGCGCGCGTGTTTTGTGCCAAAGAGCAGAACGACAAAGGAAAATTTCGTATACAAAAAAGCGCCGGTGTACGGCGCTTTTTATAAGTTATAAATTATTCAACGCTTATCAGGTAGTAGTATACCGGCTGATTGCCTTCCAGCACGCTTACTTCGGCTGTTTTGGGGGCGCGTTTTTTCACTTCTTCGCAGACTTTTTCTGCCTCTTCGGCGCTTATGCCTTCGCCGTAGATGATTGTAACAAAAGAAGTGTCGCGGTTCATCATCTGTTTTGTCAGCTTGACTGCGGCTTTTTCCACATCCTTTTCCACAAAGGACAGCTTGCTGTCCTCCATGGCCAGTATGTCGCCGCGTTTTATTTTGTGACCTTCAAAATCAGAATTTCTGGCCGCAAATGTTATGGAACCGGTGGACACGCCCTGGGCGGCCATGTCCATGGTCACCGCGTTGTCCCTTTCGCTGGCGTCGGGGTCAAAGTTCAGCATGGCGGTGATGCCCTGGGGAATTGTCCTTGTGGGCAGCACAACAACCTTTCTGTCGGCCAGTTTGGCGGCCTGTTCGGCGGCCATTATAATGTTTTTGTTGTTGGGCAGTACAAAAACTGTTTTTGCACCCACAGACTGTACGGCGCGCAGAATATCGTTGGTGGACGGGTTCATTGTCTGTCCGCCGGTAACCACTGCGTCAGCGCCCAGGTCCTTGAACATATTTACAATGCCTTCGCCGGCGGCCACGGCAACAAAGCCAAAGGGCACATCGGCGTCAACTGCCATATATTTGAACTCTTCGTCGCTGTCGGCGTCGGTGGCCTGCTTTTCCAGGCCCTTTGCCTTTTCGCCCAGCTCGTTCATCTGTTCTATCATGTTTTCAATCTTCAGCTTGGTCATATAGCCGTGCTTTACAGCCTCGCTCAGGGCCTTGCCCGGGTCAGAGGTGTGTACATGGCTTTTGATGATGTCATCATCTTCCACCACCACAACACTGTCGCCGATGCTTTCCAGATAGGCGCGCAGTTTTTCGGCGCTGGCATTTTCGTTTTTGTTTACGATAAATTCGGTGCAGTAACCGTTGACAATCTCCGGATCCAGGTCTTTGGCATACACGCCCTTGGGTGTAAAGGAAGAAGCGGAAGCCTTTTCTGCTTCGGCAGACTGCAGGATAACACCGTCCTTGAATACGCTCAGCATACCGGTAAAGATATATACCAGGCCCTGTCCGCCGGCGTCCACAACTCCGGCTTTTTTCAGCACGGGCAGCTGTTCGGGTGTGTTGTCCAGTGCAACCTGTGCTGCATCCACAACCTCCTGCCACAGTACAGCCACATCTTCCTCCTGCATGCTTTCGGCTTTTTCGCAGGCCAGGCGGGCAACTGTCAGTATGGTGCCTTCGGTGGGTTTCATAACTGCTTTGTACGCAGAGTCAACACCTTTTCTCAGCGCCTGTGTCATATCGGCGGCGCTGGCTTCTTTTTTGTCTTTCAGCGCTTTGGAAAAACCACGGAACAGCAAAGAGGATATAACGCCGCTGTTGCCGCGGGCGCCGCGCAGCATGCTGGAAGCAGCGGTGGAGGCCACAGCGTCCACTGTGCAGTCATCGGCCATGGCGCTGAGTTCTTTTTTTGCGGCGCCTATGGTCATGGACATGTTTGTACCTGTATCTCCGTCGGGAACGGGGAAAACATTCAGCTCGTCAACGGCTGTTTTGTTGTTTATAATCGCATTGGCGCCGGAAATGATGGCGTCACGCAGCATTTTACCTGTTATCATTTGTCACCTCAAAAAACTATAAGTTATTCTGTTATGATATCATCTACTGAAACATTGATACATTTTACTTTCAGGGCTGTGGCGTGTTCCACCGCGTAGGAAACTCTTTCTTTGATATTTTCCACAATGGTGGAGATGTTCACACCGTAAATCACTTTGATATGCAGGTCTATAACCAGCCGGCCTTCCTCCTCTTTGACTATGACGCCCTTTTCCGGTATGTCAGAGCCAAAAACAAGGGTGCGCAGGCTGTCTGCCGCGCCGGCGCTGCTCATGCCGGCAACACCGTAGCAGCTGGTGATGGCATTGCCCACCAACGCCGCAAAGTAATCGTTTGTCAGGCTGACTTTCCCCATGGGATTGTAAATTTTAATCATTGAAAAAGCTCCTTTCCGCAAGCGAAAAAACGCCCGCCGCTTTTATTTATTACAATAATGGCATAAAAATCCATAATAATCTTTTATATTATAACTCCAAAAGGCCATTGTGTATATACTTTTGATAATAATTTATAATTTAAAACAAATATTTACAATATTTTTTTACCAAAAATAGGGAAAATATCATAAAAAGACAGCCCTTTTTATATAAATAGATATTTATCAAAAAGGATTTTAAGACAAATTTGTGTGAAAAAATTGAATAAAAAGCCCCCGTGCGGGGGCTTTTTTCACATATTCAGGAAGGAAAGCAAAAACCGCCGGCTGCAATCGCTGGGCAGTGACCTGCCCTGTCCCATAAGGGCGGCGTGGGTCAGCCGTGCGCCTTCCGGCGCGCAGGAGCGTTTGAACTGTCCGCCGATAAATCTTCCGGCGAACATAGCCGCTTTTTCGCGCAGGTATGAGGCGGAAAATTCGCCCTCGAACACGCAGGAGGCACGCTGGGCCATTTCTATCGGTGACAGCCCGGCCACCACAAAGCAGTATATAAAGAAATCTATAAGTTTGTACGGTGCCAGGATATCTTCGGTTTTTTGGGCAATCTGTCCTGCGGCCGGCAAAAGTTCGGGGCTGACAGGGATGGACAGTATCCCCTGTACCGCTTCCTTTGCGCCTTTCAGGTTTTCCAGCCGGGTCACATAAGGCAGCATGGTGCGGATGACTGTTTTGGATATGCTGCTGTTCACATTGTATCCGGCCAGCCGGTCTCCGCCGTAAGTTGCAAAGCCCAGGGCCTCTTCGCTCAGGTCTCCGGTGCCCACCATTATGCCGCCGGCCATGTTGGCTATGTTCAGTGCATTCAGCGTCCTCATCCTGGCCTGGACATTTTCAAAGGTCACATCGGCGGTTTTTCCGTCATGGCCGATGTCTTTCAGCGCCTGGGTACAGGCGGTGGTAATGTCGATGAATTTCAGTTCTATTCCCAGGCCGGCGGTCAGCTTCCGTCCCAGGCTTTTTGTGGTGTCGTAAGTGCCGAATCCGGGAATGGACAGGGCGATTATGCCGCTGCGGTCCAGCCCCAGCATGTCAAAGGCGTTTACAGTGGCCAGCAGTGCCAGCGCACTGTCCAGGCCGCCGCTGACGGCCACAACCGCTTTTTTCATTCCCAGGTTGTCCAGGCGGTTTGCCAGCGACAGGCTTTGCAGGTAAAACAGGTCCAGGCAGTACTCCTTCTGGTCAACATTGGCCGGAATAAGCGGGTTTTGGTTAAAAGCTACCGGGAAATCCAGCGCCGGAAGGGTAAAGACGCCGCCGGGCCGGCTTTTCTGTTTTTCCGGCGCAAAACAGCAGGGGCTGTTTTTATACTCTTCCGCTGTTGTGGTGAAAATGTCGTTTTTGCTGTCTATAAAAGAAATACAGGGCATATATATATTGGGGTGTGAGGTAAAGCCCAGTCCGCCCAGGTTACACACCACGGTGCAGCGGCCGCTTACCCGCAAAGCGGACAGCATTCTGTGCAAAAGCCGCCTCTGACCGGCCAGCACCGGCCGGCTTTGGTTCAGCACAAACCGGTCAGCCTGAATGCCCGGGGCTTTTTGGCGCAGATCCTGCCGGCTGTCAAAAGCGGCAAAGGAAAAGCCGTCTATTTCAAAGCTGTCCGCCGGCAGTATTTCGCCGCCGTGATACAGAGTGTTTACAAACCCGTTTTCGTACCTGTCGGCCAGGATATATATGCTGTTGTTTTCCTGCGCCAGGCTTTGGGCGGTGCCGTTGTATGCGGCGGCAAAATAAGCTTTGCCGGCCATTATGCCAAGGTCGGCCCCGGACAAAAACCCCTGAGGGAATATTATCAGCCGGGCCTGCTGCCGGACGGCCTTTTCGATTTCCAGCTGTGCCCGCCGCCGGTTTGCCGCCAGGTCCAGCGGCTTGACTTTAGCTTTGCTCAGATAAATTTTCATAAAAAATCACCCCGTTTTTTTACATTTTATTTCCAATAATTTTAGCACAAAGGGGATAAAATTTTCAATAGAGTGCGGGCAGACTGATTGCAATGTACATAAAAAGTATGTATAATTAAATATTAAATAAATACACGGGAGATAATTTTTATGGAAGAGTTGTTGAAACTGATTGAAACCAATCCGACCCTGACATCTGCCCAGCTGGCGGTAATGCTGGAATGCAGCCAGGAGCAGGTGGAAAAGATGATATCGGAATGTACCGCCAAAGGCATTATCAAAGGTTACCGCGCAGTGATAGACTGGGAAAAAACCGGCACCAGCATGGTGAAGGCGATGATAGAACTGAAAGTTACACCCAAAAAAGGCCGCGGCTTTGACGAAATAGCCATGGCCATTGCCGCCATGGACGAGGTGGAAGGCGTCACCCTGATGAGCGGCGGCTATGACCTGCTGGTGGAAATCAGGGCCAAATCCTTCCAGGAGATAGCAATGTTTGTTTTCAAAAGGCTTTCTCCCATGGATGATGTGAACGAAACGGCTACTCATTTTGTGCTGCGCCCCTACAAACAGGCCGGGATTATATTCCACGAAGACGAAGAGGATACAAGGGGTCTTAACGCTTTATGATAGATTACAGCAAATATCTGAACAAGGCGATAAGGGATATACCCCTGTCGCCCATAGAAAAAATATCCATGATGGCACGGGAAGTTGACGACTGCATAATACTGGGCGTAGGCGAGCCGGACTTCAAAACCCCATGGAGAATAAGGGAGGCCGGCATACAAAGCCTGGAAAAAGGCCGCACCTGGTACAGCCCCGGACTGGGGCTTCTGCCGCTGAAAAAAGCTATATGTGAATATCAGAAACGCCGCTTCAAGCTGGAGTACACCCCCGACGAGGTTATGGTGACGGTGGGCGGCAGCGAAGGCATAGACATGCTGTTCAGGGTAATGCTGGAAGAGGGGGACGAGGTTATACTGCCCACACCCTGTTATGTCAGCTATGACCCGATAGCAAAAATGTGCGGCGCAAAGGTTGTGGAAGTGGAACTGAAGCAGGAAAACAACTTCCGCCTGTCCGCACGGGACCTGAAAAAGGCCATAACAGACAAAACAAAGATACTGGTTCTGCCTTTTCCCGGCAACCCTACCGGCGCGATAATGGAGGAAGAAGACCTGCTGGCCATTGCCGATGTGATAAAGGACACCGATATTTTTGTTATGACAGATGAAATATACGCCGAGCTGACCTACGGCGAATATCATCATGTGTCCTTTGCGTCAATACCGGGAATGAAGGAAAGAACCGTTGTGATAAACGGATTTTCCAAATCCTATGCCATGACCGGCTGGCGCCTGGGATATGCCCTGGGCCCGCGGCCGATAATAGACGCCATGGCCACACTGCATCAGGTGGCTGTGATATGCGCGCCCATCACCAGCCAGTATGCGGCGGTGGTGGCGATGAACGAATGTGACGGCGAAATTGACGCCATGCGTCACCAGTACGACATGCGCCGCCGTTTTCTGATAAACGAGCTGAACGCCATAGGCCTGCCCTGTTACAATGCCCAGGGTGCATTTTATGTGTTTGCGGATATACGCGGCACAGGCATGACCAGCGAACAGTTCTGTGAAAAACTGCTGCTGGAAGGCCATGTGGCGGTTATACCGGGCAACGCTTTCGGCAAAGCAGGGGAAGGTTTTGTGCGCATTTCTTATTCATACTCCCTTGACCATCTTATGGAGGCCACAAAGCGCATAAGCGCTTTTTTGAAAACACTCAAGTGATATAAATTTTTAAGGCGGTGTTGTTATGTGCAAAGTTGTTATAAAAAAAGTGGGCAGCTATGACAGCCGGACGGTGTACATTGCCGTCAAGGAAATAATGCTGCAGCAGAGGATAAACCGGCTGGTAAACCGGGATACAAAAATACTGATAAAACCCAACATGCTCAGCCGACATGCGCCGGACAAAGCCGTGACCACCAACCCGGTGGTGGTGGACTGTGTAATAACTGTACTGAAAGAGTTTGGGGCAAAGGCTGAAAACATCACCCTGGCCGATTCCAGCGGCGGCCCTGCCAGCCGGGGCGTAATACAGGGCAATTATAATACCTGCGGTTTTTCCCTGGTGGCGGAAAAGCACAATGTAAACCTGTATACAAAAATGAGCAGCCGCACTTTGAAGACTGACGGCGTCATGGTAAAGGAATTTGAGGTTATGCGGCCGGCGGTGGAAAGCGATCTTATCATAAACCTGGCCAAATTCAAAACCCATGTGATGACGGGCATGACCGGTGCGGTAAAAAATATGTTCGGCGTGGTGCCCGGCCTGAAAAAGGCAGAATTTCACATGCGCTTTCCCGACAAGGAAAATTTTGCCAATATGCTTATCGACCTGTGCCAGGCGGTAAAGCCCACATTTACAATCGTTGACGGCATACAGGCGATGGAGGGCGACGGCCCTGCCGGCGGCAGTGTCAGGAACCTGGGCCTTTTGCTGGCAGGCAGTGACCCGTACAAAATAGATATGGCAATGGCGTATATAATGGGCTTTGAAGCGGAAAACCTGCCGGTGCTGAAGGCGGCGATGGACCGCGGCCTGGTGCCGGCCAGGCTGGAAATGACAGATATAACCGGGGATGTGCAGCGGTACCAAAGGTGCGAAGGGTACATTCTGCCGCGCTCATACCGCCTGGACTTTGGCGACCATGTGCCCAGAGCTTTGCGCTGGGCCACACCGGCGGTGGAAAAATTTCTGGCGCCAAAGCCGAAGATAAACAAACCCAGATGTATCGGCTGCGGCAAATGCCGGAGCATCTGTCCGCAAAAAACCATAGAGATAAAAGACAAAAAGGCAGTGATAAATCTGAAAAACTGCATAAAATGTTTCTGCTGTCACGAAATGTGTCCGGTAAAGGCCATTGACATAAAGCGCAGCAGTTTTTTCAAAATATGATTTTCAGGGGAATGGAATGAACAAAATAACCGTTATGGCGCCGGCAAAGATAAATCTGTCTTTGGACATAACCGGTGTGGATGAAAAAGGATATCATCTGCTGGATATGGTTATGCAGTCGGTATCTGTTTATGAAAAGGTGACGCTGGAAAAAAGACAGCGGGGAATAACCATAGCTTCCAACGCCAGATATATACCCACAGATGAAAAAAATGTGGCGGTAAAAGCCGCCATGAAATTTTTCGCTTACAGCGGAATAGACGGCGGCGTGCACATACACATAAAAAAGACTGTGCCCATAAAGGCCGGTATGGCCGGAGGAAGCGCCGATGCCGCCGGTGTCATAGTGGGGCTTGACCGCCTGTACGGCACAAAATACAGCCGGCGGCAGCTGTGTGAAATAGGCGCGGCAGCCGGCAGTGATGTGCCTTTTATGATAGTGGGCGGCACCAAAAGGGTGCAGGGTGTGGGAGATGTGATACTGCCCTGTGCGCCGATGCCCTCCTGCCATATTGTTATATGTATGCCGTCAAAAGGCGTATCAACGCCGGCGGCCTTTGCCAATTATGACACCTTGGGCAAAAAGACGGCGGTAGACACCGACGGACTGATAAAAGCAATGGCCGACGGTGACCTGCACCGTATGGCCTCGCTTATGGCCAATGACCTGGAGGAAGCCGCCGCCAGCCGGTACACCCGGCCCATAAAGGAAGAGCTTTTGAAACTGGGGGCGCTGGGCAGTGTCATGACAGGCAGCGGTGCGGCAGTTTTCGGGGTTTTTGACGACGGGGAGAAAGCCCGCGCGGCCTATACATATTTCAAAGGCAGGGTGCGCAGTGTGTTCCTGGCCCGCCCGGTAAAACGCGGTGCCCATATTGCACCCGGAAAGTCCGGCCGAGGCAAAGCCGGCGGCTACAGATAATTCCTGTATGATGTCAGTTTGTATTTGATTATATGAAATCCCGCCGGTAAGGCGGGATTTTTTCTTGCGTAGATATCCAAAAATAAAATATTGTTTCGCCCCGGTATGAATACGGTAATGCCGCCGGGGAAAAGCCGAAATCCGCTGTATTCCTTTTTCAGGCTGCAAGCCGCCGTTTATATACAATGCGGCCCCTGCCCGGGCACGGCAGAAGCAAAGCTTTTCACAACAATTCGGACAAACAGTTCCTGCACGGGGCGGTGAAAATTATTCCTGCGGTTTTTATGGCGGAATTTTTAAAACAGGGGACAAGCAAAAAAGCGGCAATTTTTGCCGCTTTTTTGCTGTATAATTTTATGTGCGGTTAAAAGTAAAAACGGAAGCCGGTTTTGTGATAATACTGCTGTCCGCGGTGCAGGATTATCTGCGGCAGGTGAGAGTATTTCATCGCACCCGGCGCGGCCTGGGTTTCTACGCATATACCGCTGTATGGTGCCAGCTGGCCGTTTTTGCCCCGGCAGACAGGAATAAAATTGCCTGTATAAATCTGCGCGCCGCACTGGTTTGTGAAAATATCCATTTTCAGCGCGCCGTCGGAAGAGGTCAGCGTGCCGAATTTGCGGTATTCGCTGAGCGCGTTGTCGCAGAAAAGGTGGTGGTCAATGCCGTTTATTGCCGGCTGGCGTTTTTTCGCCAGGTCTATCTGTTCCCCCAGCAGTTTTTCCTGTGTGAAGTCAAAGGGGGTGCCCCGGCTTTCCTTTACCAGGCCCGTGGTGCAGCCGTCGTCCTTCACCTCCATGAAAAAGTGAGAATTCAGCTGCAAACGGTGGCCCAGTATGTCGCCTTTGCCGTCCAGGTTGAAGTATGAGTGATTTGTCAGGCTGACAGGGCAGGCCGCCGTGGTGGTGGCCAGGTATTCAATCATCAGCAGGCCGTTTCGGAAGGTGTATTTTACGCTGAGGGACAAGTTTCCGGGGAAGCCGCCCTCTCCGCCCATGCTGAAAGCGGAAAAGGTCATATAATCGTCTTCGGCGTCGGTCAGGTCAAAGAACATTTTGTCAAATCCGCTGCTGCCGCCGTGCAGGCAGCTGCTGCCGTTGTTTTTGTCCAGGGTGTATTTTTCCCCGTCTATATAAAACCGGCCGTCTTCAATTCGGTTTGCCACACGGCCGCACACCGCGCCGAAATAAGTGCGGTTTTCCTCTTCTTCATACCGGGCCAGGTTGTCATATCCGAGAACCACATCCCTTTTGCAGCCGTTTTTGTCCGTGACTGTCAGGCTTTGTATTGTGGCGCCGTAGTTCAGCACGCTCAGGCTGTTGCCCAGCCGGTCGGTCAGGGTGTATCGGAATATTTCGTTTCCGTTTTTGTCTTTTCCGAAAAATTGTTTTTCCATATATCCTCCTTCGGGGGTTAATGTTTAATATATTTTATCATCTGATATTATTTATTACAATATTGTAATTGTTGTGAAAAATGCCGTTTGTAATATTTAACCACTTGAATTTGCGGTGTGTTATGGTATATAATGAGTGCTTGATAAAGGGGTGATTTTTTGGCTAAATATATGGCTCCGGAAGCCAGAGAAAGAAGAAGGAAACAGCAGAAAGCCAGGAGACTGGCAATGTATTCCACAATGGTGGTTTTTGTGCTGGTGGTTTCTTTCGGCATTGTAAAAGTTATAGAGATGTTTTCCGCAGACGAAGGCGAAGTGCCTTTGCTGGACGGTTCCACACTTCAGCAGCCCAACACCGATGTGGAAAAACAGGGCGAAGACTGGGACACATTCACAGGACCGGTGGAAAAGACCATCAACCTTGAGGTGGTAATACCGGAAATAAATATGATACAGGTGGCGGAAAACGGCCGCGTGGATATAAGCTATTTCAATGATGCGATATTTATGGGCGACAGCCTGGCAGACGGTTTCAGGGTTTATTCCGGCAGCGGTTCGCTGGATCTGCGCAATACCGCAGCCACATACATCACACGCCAGAGCCTGACCCCCCGTTCCTTTACGCAGCCGGGTGCAATGATTGATGTGGGCGACGGCCCCATTGACCCCTGGGCGACAGTGGAGCAGAAAAACCCGGGTAAGGTTTATGTTACACTGGGCACCAATGCGCTGATGTCCATGGACCCGCAGGAATTTATAGACAGCTATTATGTTTTCATCGATATGCTGAAAGAAAAGGCGCCCAACGCAGTGATATATGTCACCACAATAACTCCCACAACAGGCTGGAAAGCCCGGGAGGAACCCAGACTGTCCTTTGACAGAATTTATCAGGCAAACCAGCTGATCGCCAAAATGTGCAACGAAAAAGGCCTGGCCCTGATAAACCTGTACGATGTAATGAAAAGCGACAGCGGATATCTGAGGGAAGAGATAGCCCGGAGCGACGGTTACCACCTGACCCCCACAGGCTATCAGGAATGGCTGGACTACCTTATCACCCATACGGTGTACAACCCCTCCAGTCCCTACATTCCTGGCTCACCTTACGCACGGACGATATAAAAAATATTTGAAAGCAGGCGCAAGCCTGCTTTTTTATGTGCAAAATTCCGGGTTTTGCCTGCCGTACGGCTGAATAAAAAGGGCAGAAAGCCGGAAAATGTGAAAGCGCATACCGCCCGCGGCAGCCAGCCGGGTTTGTGTTTTGCGGCGGAAAATTGCAGCCGCGTCCCGGGCAAAGGGACGGATCATCTCCCGGCTTTTGAATTGTCCTTTCGTCTGTATGCCTTATTCCGAAATTCAGATACAGTTTTGTAAAATCAGGCAGAAAAAAGCCGCCCCAAAGGGCGGCTTTTGATATTACCGGAATTATTCGCCGAACAGTTCTTTGATGTCGTCTTCCTTGCCTGATTTTACCAGGATTTCTTTGTAGGAAGCAACAGACTTTCTGGCTGATGTGTCGATATCGCTCTTCAAGAATTCCAGGGCATAGGTGGCTGCGCCTGCTGCGCCTTTTACCAGCACATCTTCGTCGATGTCAAACTGCTGGTTGTGGTGAGCTGCACCGATACCTTTTTCTTCGTTCTTCATACCCAGGAAAGCAAACACGCCGGGCCACATCATCAGGTACTGGGAGAAGCTTTCGGAAGCCATCCAGGGCTCTGCTTCCACAATGTTTTCTGCGCCTATTTCATCGCCGATTACCTTTCTGGCAAAGGCTGCACATTCAGGGTCGTTGATTACCGGGAAGCCGGGCAGTGTGTAGGAATTGTATGTGGGGACACAGTTGTACGCTTTGCAGGTGTTGTCAATGAGGTTTTTGAATTCGTTGTAGAATATCATACCGGATACATCGCGGTCAAATGTTCTCATTGTGCCGCCGAAAGTACATGTCTGGGGGATAACATTGCCCACAACACCGGCGTTGAGTGTACCAACAGAGTATGTCAGTGTTTTGTACGGGTCAATTTTTACCAGACGCAGTGCCTGCATGCCGGAGTAAATGGCTGCAAAGGCGTCTATCGGGTTGATGGACTGGTCAGGACGGCTGCCGTGACCGCCGCGGCCTTCGATTGTCACATTGAAGCCCATGGCGCCGGCCATCATGTTGGTGTCGTTGATGCCCATTTTGCCGGTTTCCAGTGTGCTCAGCAGGTGGATGCCGTAAGCGGAGTCAACTTTTATGCCGTTTTTCTCCATATATGCAAATATGTATTTGACATTTCCGGTGCCTTCTTCGCCTCTTTCAAAGCACAGATATACAGTGCCGGCAATCTCGTCCTTTTTCTCCATCAGAATTTTGGCAGCGCCCAGCAGCATTGCCATGTGGCCGTCATGGCCGCAGGCGTGCATCACGCCGTCAACTTTACTTTTGCAAACTCTTTTTACTTTCAGGTTTTCATCTGTTTCAACAACAGGCAGAGCGTCGATGTCGGCGCGCAGCAGAACGGTTTTGCCGTTGTCTGTCTTGCCTTTGATTGTGGCCAGAATGCCGCCGTTGGGGATTACTACATGCTCAATGCCCATGTCTTTCAGTTCCCGGCTGAGCCTTTCAACGGTTTTGTCCTCTTTGCTGGACAGCTCCGGGTTTTCGTGGAAATATCTGCGCATGGAGATGATGTAATCTTCATACTTTTTAGCAAGTTCAAAATTTTTCATATCATTTACGCCTTTCTGTATTTGCACAACATATTCAAGTACATTTATACATAAAAATGAATATTGTGCATAAAATGATGGTTGTTAAAGTATGAGTGGGAACATACCTTCCGATAAATATATATTATAATAACATGTGTAAAAAGTCAACAAAAACTTTTTAATATTACTGTTTATTTTTTGTACAAAGTAGTTTTTTGAACGCGTTCACAAAATATTATGTATCTGTTATAACAGTTGCAGTAAATATGTGATAATTTTTTGTAAAAAGTGCTTATTGACTTGTTGTTAAATATTTGTTAAGATTTTTGTATAAAATTGTTTGCATAAATTTGCAATGGATGTTTATTTGCGGGGTATTATCCAAGTGGGCGTAACTTAAATATACATTACATACGCGTTCGAGCAATTTTTCGAAAACAAGCTAAAAGGAGAATTAGTTATGGCAAATACAGTTAAAACTGAACAAAAAGCTAAGAAAAGCTTTAAAATGCCTCACCTGTTCTGGATTATGGCCGGCCTGCTGCTGATAACCAGCTTGCTGACATACATAATCCCCGCAGGTCAGTTTGCCACAGACCCGGAAACAGGCAAAATACTGGGCGACCAGTTTAATTTTCTGGGTTATCAGACCCCTGTAAGCCCCATTGATATGATGATGAGCATCATGGAAGGTCTTACATCATCTGCCCTTATCGGCTGGTCCGTTATGGTATCCGGCGCCATGGTTGCCATTGTTATGGGCACAGGCGCATTTGACGACTTCCTCAACTGGGCTATCTACAAACTGAAGGACAAAGATGACTCCATACTGGTTATGGTTATGTTTGCCCTGATGGTTTACCTGGGCGCTTTCGGCGGATCAGATGCTTTGATAGCAATTGTTCCTATCGGCGTTATGTTTGCAAAAAAACTGCGTCTTGACCCCATCTGTGCCATCGGTGTTTCCACCTATGCCACACTGCTGGGCTTCGGCACAGGCCCCACCAAGCAGGCTACAACACAGCTGCTGATGGGCGTACAGATTTACGGCACATTCTTTACAATGTTCATATCCATGAATATATTTATGATTGTGGGTATGATATTCCTGCTTCAATATGTAAAGAAAATCAGAAAAGACCCCACCCAATCCCTTATGTGGGATGACGGCTGGCGTCCGGAAGAAGTTGCGGTTGACACATCTTCCATCAAAGAAGTAAAACTGTCATGGCGTACAGTTGTTGTACTGCTGGTTTACATTTCACAGTACCTTATCATCGTTTTGTACCCGATGATCACCAACGACACTTCCCAAACTTTCCCGATGATGATTGCCCTGTCTGTTGCAGTATCAATTATCTGCGGTTTTGTAGGTCAGTTCTCATTTGACAAAATAGGCAACGAGTTTGGCAAAGGTCTGGCCGGCATGGCATTTGTTGCTTTTGTAATCGGTCTTGCAAAGGTTATGTCCATTGTTATGACCAACGGCAACATCCTGCACACAATAGTTTACTGGCTGACACTGCCTTTGATGAACCTGCCCCGTTCAGTTGCTTCTATCGGTATGACATTTGTTATATCCATAGTAAACCTTATCATTCCTTCAGCTTCTTCCAAAGCTGCTA
The DNA here is from genome assembly GCA_944386045.1 of uncultured Clostridia bacterium. GTDB lineage: Bacteria > Bacillota > Clostridia > Oscillospirales > Ruminococcaceae > RGIG3102. The sequence continues at coordinate 40,013 of CALWZO010000026.1, forward strand.
TCCTTGTTCCGATACTGCAGCCTATCAGCGAAGCACTGGGTATGATGCCGGAACTGGCTGTTCAGGCTTTCCAGTACGGCGACGGTTTCTCCAACATGTTCTCACCCTTCCTGGGCTGGACAGTTGGTTCATGTGTAGCCGCCGGCGTTCCCTTCCCCAAATGGGTTAAATGGGTTATGCCCAAGGTTATATGCTTCCTTGTAATATCATTTGTGATTATGTTTGCACTGACAGAGTTTGGCTGGCAGCCGTTCTGATTTTTTAGACAATATGACGAAAAGAAAAAAGCGCCTTACAAGGCGCTTTTTTTGTGCTATAATTAAAGTCAGCGTTATTTTTTTCGGAGGTTAAATATGGATGTGAGAACTGATTTTGTAATGCCGCAGTACAACCGGCCTGACTTTGGACAGCCCCAATTTGCCCTGGCGCCGGACGCCCGGTGGGAAGAGGCGCAGCAGGACGGCGTGGCGCCTTTTGATTTTCATTCCACATCTATGTATCCGGAATATTTCAAGGTCAAGGGACGCTGGCTGCTGGCCCGGCCCAGCCGTATGGACGCATCGGTGGTAATAAAGGATGACGGCCGTCTGGCCGTAGTGGAAAACCGCAATATCAAAAAAGGCGACAAGGTTATTGTCGGCCGCAGCGAAGACGGCAGCCGGGGCATTTATGTACATACCCGGGGCTTTGCACGGCACAAAAACGAAAAGGAACGGTTTGTTTTCCGCCAGGGACGCAGCAGGGAAACCGCCTATTCCAGGGATTATGATCGCCTGATTTCCCTTTTGAAATACGAAAGGGAAAACGGAGGCAGGATACTGTGGGTCATGGGTCCGGCTTTTTCCTTTGACGCAGGCGCGCGCAAAGCCATGCAGGCGCTGGTGGAAAACGGATATGTACAGTGTGTGCTGGCAGGCAACGCGCTGGCCACCCACGACCTGGAAGGCGCCCTGCTGCATACGGCCCTGGGCCAGGACATATACACACAGCAGTCAATGCCCGGCGGACATTACAACCACCTGGATGTGATAAACCGTGTGAGGGCATCGGGAAGCATTGAAAATTTTATAAAGGAATATGCCATTGATAATGGTATAGTGTACGCCTGCACAAAGCATAAAGTGCCTATGGTGCTGACGGCTTCCATCAGGGACGACGGCCCCCTGCCGGAAGTGATTGCCGACTGTTATGCGGGACAGCGGGCTATGAGAGAGCAGATACAGCAGGCCACAACGGTGATATGTATGGCCACAATGCTTCACACCATAGCCACAGGCAATATGACGCCGTCATTTACATTGGACAGGGAGGGAAATGTGCGCCCGGTGTATTTTTACACCGTGGACGCCGATGAATTTGTGGTGAACAAGCTGCTGGACCGCGGATCCCTTTCCGCCACAACAATGGTAACAAATGTACAGGACTTTATCACCAAACTGGCCGGCGGGCTGGGACTGGAGTTTTAAGCCATGAACACAGACAGGCACATCAGCTGTTGCTTTACCGGGCACAGAAACATACCTGACAGCCACAGGCGGCGGCTGGAAGAAATGCTGGATGACGCAGTGAGGGCCCGGATATCCCAGGGGTACACGGTTTTCTGCGCCGGCGGCGCCCAGGGTTTTGACACCATGGCAGCCAAAGCAGTGATAAAGTATAAAAAACTGAACGAGAAAGTCCGCCTGCATCTGTATCTGCCCTGCCAGGACCAGGACAAATTCTGGAGCAGGCGGGCAAAGGCGGAATACGAAAGGATAAAACAGGCTGCCGACAGCGTGTTTTATATCAGCCGGACCTATGACAGATACTGCATGATGCGTCGTAACCGCGCCATGGTGGACGACAGTTCCTGCTGTATAGGTTACTGTACAAATTCCGGCGGCGGAAGCGCGCGCACACTGAGCTATGCGCTGGACAAAGGCCTTAGGGTCATAAACCTGGCTCAGATAATGTAAATGGAAGAATGGAAGAGCGGAATAAGATTATATGGATATGACACAGATTATAAATCAGATGATAGTGCTGTTTCTTATGATGGGAACAGGATATGTATGCGGAAAAATAGGATATATGGACAGCGATTTTTCCAAAAAATTGACCAATATGATATTGATGGTTACTACGCCGGCTATGATACTGGCTTCTGTAACGGTGGGAGAGGTGTCCTTTTCCAAAACAGTAGCCTTTGAGATACTGGCCGCGGCCTGCGCTGTTTTTGTGGTGCTTACCCCCTTTGCTTATCTGATATGTAAACTGATGAGAATTCCGGCTAAAGATTTTAAACTGTATGTATTCATGCTGATATTTTCCAACACCGGCTTTATGGGATATCCGGTGGTAGCCACCATATTCGGCGACGATGCCATTTTCCTGGCCAGCATATTCAACATGATATTCAGCATTATGGTGTACAGCCTGGGCGTGTGGCTGATGGACAGCCGCGGCGGAAAATTCAATGTAAAAACACTGATAAACCCGTCTATGATAAGCTCTGTGCTGGCGCTTGTAATATTTATTTTTGAAATAAAAATACCGGCTGCCCTGGCCCTGACACTGGATTCCATAGGCAGCATAACTTCCCCCAGCGCCATGCTGTTGATAGGCTCCAGCCTTTCACTGATGCCGGTAAAGGAAATAGTGGGCGAAATCAGGCTGTATCCTTTTACTATTCTGAAACAGATAATAATCCCCTTTGCCATGTTCTATCTGTTCGGAATGTTTATCAAGGATGCCACACTGCTGGGAATTATGACAATACTTATAGCCATGCCGGTGGCCAGCATAGCCGTTATGTTTGCCAACCAGTATGACGGAGATGCAAAGCTGGCCTCCAAAGGTGTGTTTATCACAACCATGTGCTCCTTTGTGACCATTCCGCTGTTGTGCCTGTTCCTGTGATGAATACACACAGATGAATTTTTAACATATAAAATAGAAATTATTGAAAACAAAACACCCTTGCTTCCGACAAAGAGGCAAGGGTGTTGTTATTTTATTTTTGCCCGGACATTTCGCGCTGCACCATATCAACGGCGGCCGCGTAATAGTCAGCCCGACGGCGGTCGCGGCGGAAAATTCTGGCGGCTATAAGCACTGAAATCAGGGACAGCACAGCGGGGAAAATAAACTTTGACACAGGGGGCAGCGGATTAAAATCTACGCTGTTTATAACGCTGTTCCACCCTTCGCGCCGCAGCGGCAGGCTGCGGCTGTCGGCAAAGTACAAAAAATACATCATATCATCCCTGACTGTATACACCGCCCTGTAGCAATACTGCCGGCTGTCGGCAAAGTCCAAGGCAATAAAAGTCTGCCCGCCGCTTTCAATTATTTCGTTGGCGGCATAGTTGAGGTAATCCTCTTCCGACAGGGTAAGAAGCAGGTTTTGCAGTATGTTCTGCTGTTGCTGCCGCGACAGGTCTGTCCAGTCGGAATAAAAGTACATTTTGTCATTGGGATAGCAGAACAGGGAAAAATATCCGGTGAAATCTTCCCGCCACGCTTCCAGATACAAGTCGTTGTCATAGGCGTAGGCCAAAAATTCCTCCCTGGTTTCGCCGTTCTGCCGTAAGAGTATATCATCCCGTTTTACATCGCGGTCTATGTACAGCCAGTTGCCGGGCAGTGACAGCTGTATATCAGTCTGCGCCGGCCTTATATCCGTATATGCAGCATAAGCCCTGGCAGGAATAAAGAAAACCAGCAAAGCTGCCGCAGCAATAAATACTTTTTTCATATTGTGAAGTCCTTGAAGATATCGGCGGGGGCCGCGGGCTATTTTATCAGTGAGGACGGGTATGTGCCGATATCGTGCATATGCTTGAGCGCTTTCTGCACCATTGGTTTGTCCTCTTTATAGGTTACGCCGTACCATTTGTCGGCGCAGTGCAGAACTTTTACGCATGCACGCCGGCTGTCAATCATCTGTGTTACCACGCTGGGCAGGTAGTATTCACCTTTTAACGGGTTTTCGGCCAGGGTGGTGCGCAGAAAATCCGGGAAACCGTTCCACGCCCGGTGCAAAAATTCCGGCGTAAATCCCCACAGGTTCATTGATACCAGGCTTTCAGGGTCCAGTTCGTGCCATGTGGCGCCGTCATCGGTGGTGTATTTTGCGCCCCAGTCGCCGTCTTTTTCTATTTTTGTCAGCTCCGTCACAGACAAAAGCATATCGTTGGCATCTGTCCGGCAGACACCGCGGGATACATATCCGTTTTCTGTCAGGGTGTTTTCCAGTTCGTATGCAACCATGGCAAAGTTGGCCTTGCCATCCTGTGTTGCAGGGCTGTGTGACAGATAATCAAAAATCACTTTAAACGCATCGGCTCCATAGTAATCGTCGGCATTTATGACCACAAAGGGGCTGTTGACAATATTTCTGGCGGCGCATACAGCGTGGGCGGTGCCCCAGGGTTTTTGCCTTTCTTCCGGTGCACAAAAGCCTTCCGGCAGGTCGTTTATATCCTGGAACACATACTCCGCCTTCATTCCCCGTGGAATACGCCGGCCGACAGTGCTTTTAAAATCCTGTTCGATTTCTTTTTTTATGATGAAAACAACAGTTTCAAAACCGGCTTTTCTGGCGTCATACAGAGAATAGTCTATAATTATTTCTCCGCCCGGGCCGACGGGGTCTATCTGCTTCAGGCCGCCGTATCGGCTGCCCATACCTGCTGCCATAACAACTAATATAGGTTTTTCCATAACTTACTCCTTGTAACCGTTGGGGTTTTTGCTTTGCCAGTTCCAGGCATCGCGGCACATGTCGTTTATGTCATACTGTGCCTGCCAGCCCAGCTCTGCCTTTGCTTTTGACGGGTCGGCATAGTTTTCGGCTATGTCACCGGCGCGGCGGGGAAGGATGCTCCTTTTCAGTTTTTTACCGCAGGCTTTTTCAAAAGCTTCTATAACCTGAAATACGCTGTATCCCTTGCCTGTACCCAAATTATATGTCACAATTCCGCAGTTTGTGTACAGTTTGCGCACTGCCGCCACATGGCCCTTTGCCAGGTCCACCACATGAATGTAATCCCTTACACCGGTTCCGTCGGCTGTGGGGTAATCGTCACCGAAAACCCTGACAGAGTCAAACTTGCCTATGGCTGCCTGGGCTACATAGGGCAGAAGATTGTTGGGAATTCCGTTGGGGTCTTCGCCGATAAGGCCGCTGGGATGTGCGCCGATAGGGTTGAAATATCTCAGTATGGCCACATTCATTTCTTTGTCAGCGGCGCATATATCGCGCAGTATCTGTTCCTGCATTACCTTTGTCCAGCCGTAAGGGTTTGTGGCACTGCCGGCAGGGCAGCTTTCGTCACAGGGTATTTTTTCCGGCTGGCCGTATACGGTGGCGGAGGAGGAGAAAACAAAGTTTTTTACACCGTGCTTTTTCATCGCGCGCAGTATACACATGGCGCCGCCGATGTTGTTGGAATAATACTCCAAAGGTTTTTCCACGCTTTCGCCCACCGCTTTGTATGCGGCAAAGTGTATCACACAGTCTATATCTTTATGCCGGCTGAACAGGTTGTCCACCTGCTTTTCATCACATACATCGCACAGGCAGAATTGTACGCTTTTACCGGTTATCTGCTGCAATCTGTCGATAACCTTGGGGCTGGAATTGTAAAAATTGTCGGCTATCAAAACATCATAGCCGGCTTCGATAAGTTCTATCACAGTGTGAGAGCCGATATAACCGGCGCCGCCGGTGACCAAAATAGACATATATTTCATCCTTTCAAAGTTTGTCAGATTTCTGATTTTGTTTTGTCTGCTGTCAGCGCAGTTCTCCTTTGCCGAAAAAGCCTTGGTTTCAGATTTTGGGCGGTCCTGCCGGCCGGAGAAGTCTTTCAACAATTATATTACAAAGCCTGCATTTTTGGCAAGTGCGGCAATGCCGGGTTTTGCACAATTACATAAATAAGAATAAATATCAGATATGTTTTCAATATAGCATAAAATATACCGGCTGTCCATATTTTATACCTTACTGACACCTGCACCCGCAAACATAAAACTGCCCGGCGGGCATTGGCGGAAAAATATATGAGAAAACTGCGGAAATTTCCCGACTTTTGGCTTTGGTGCACAAGCTGTAGCAGATATGGTGTGCTGTACTTTTAAAATCAAAGAAAATATTAGTAAAATGCACAAAAAGTTTTTGAAAAATTTGTGCAAAAAGGATATTGGCTTTGTAATTGAATTGTAACCCCTATATTTGATTGACAAAGAAAACATTTTGTGCTATAACCTATGGTGTAAATATGTGATTAATTTCACAACAATTCTTTACGGAGGAAAACCAAGATGAAAAAAGTTATTGCTCTTGCATTGACACTTGCTATGGCAGTTTCTTTGGTAGCTTGCAGCACAACAGACGATTCAAGCTCTGAAGTACAGGAAGATGCCAAATACAAAACAGGTGTTGGCGCAGTTGTATCTGTAAAACCCACAGATGAAAATGCCGAAACAGAAAAAGGCGCTCAGGCCCAGATAAGCACAACAATCGTTGCTGCTACATTTGACGGCGAAGGCAAAGTTGTTTCCGCTACAATCGATGTTGCTCAGCAGACAGCTAAATTTGACCTGGAAGGTCAGCCCGACGGCGAAGTTGACCTGAGAACAAAGAACGAAAAAGGTCCTGACTACAACATGGCCGGCGTCTCTGAAATCGGCAAAGAAATCAACGAACAGCATGAAGCTCTGGCTAACTACTGGGTTGGCAAAACAGTTGAAGAATGCGTAAATATGCCTACATACGCAAGAGATGAAGAACACACAGCTGTTCCGGATGTAGAAGATCTGAAATCCAGCGTAACAGTTACAGTTGGCGATTACCTTGCAGCTCTGCAGAAAGCTTATGACAACGCTGTTGAATGCAGCGGTGTTGTTGCCAAAACAGGCCTGGGCATAGTTCCCGAAGCTAAAGTTGCCGGTGAAGATGCTGAAACAGAAAAAGGCGCTTCTTTCCAGATGGATACTTCCTTTATCGTAGTTGCTCTGGACGAAAACAACACAGTTCTGGCTGCTTCTCTGGATGTTGCTCAGCAGAAAGTTGCTTTCGACATGGACGGCAAAGTTTCCGGTGAAACAGACCTGAGAACAAAGAACGAAAAAGGCCCTGACTACAACATGGCCGGTGTCTCTGAAATCGGTAAAGAAATCAACGAACAGCACAAAGCATTCACAGACTGGATGGTTGGCAAGACAGTTGCTGAAATCGAAGGTATGGAAACATACGAAAGAGATGAAAACCACACAGCTGTTCCCGCTGTTGAAGATCTGAAATCCAGCGTAACAGTTACAGTTGGCAGCTACCTGGAAGCTTTCACAAAAGCTGTTGCTAACGCAAAATAATCTGATCTTTACAGATACTTAAAACAGAATTTAAAGCACCGCCCCAACAGGGGCGGTGCTTTTGTATGCCCGGCAGGCAGGCGAAAAACAATGGCGGCCTCTTTTTTGTCTTTTGCTATATTAAAATTTTACTTTGTAAAATCTTTCACAATTCCAACACAAAAATCGCCCAAAATCATTAAATTTTAATGGTAAAATAATATACAGTTTAACCAAAAAGGAGTACGCTATGCAAACATTTACACTTACGGTGCTGGCGGCTTACGCCCGCAACCCGGCCGCAGCCACCGCTGATATATCGCACAGACTGGGCGTACCGCCTCATATGATAAGACGGGCCAGACAATTTTTGGGCAGCAGGGGATATTTGCACAAAGACAAAGACCTCAACTGGCACCTGACAGACCACGGAAAGGCCGAAATGGAAAAGTTTGACAGGGAAAAGGCCGAAGACGATGCCAGGTTTATCCGCAAAGCCACAGATACCATATGTGATGCCCTGGGCGTCAAGGAAGACGAGATAAGCAACTTTTTCCTGATGGATAAAGGCATGACCAATGACAGCTACATATTTTACTGCCGCGGCAAAAAGTATATATACCGCTGTGCCGGGCAGGGCAGTGATATGCTGGTGGACAGATACCGCGAGTACGCCAACTATATAGCACTGCAAGGGCGCGGAATAAGCGATGTGGTGGTTTATCACAACCCCATGGACGGCACCAAAATAACCGAATTTATAGAAAACAGCAAAGGTATAGATCCGCAAAACCCCGCCCACATGAGCCGGGCACTGGATGCACTGCGACATCTGCACAACAGCGGTATAAAGCCGCCCCATGATTTTGACTTTGCCAAAACCATCGATTATTACGAAGAAATATGCCGCAACAGCGAAGCGGAGTTTCTTTCCGGGTATCCGTCGCGCAAAGCCAGGGTTATGCGCCTGTTGGAAAAGGTGGACAGGCTGGGTGCGGAAAAGAAATTCTGCCACATAGATTTTGTTCCGGGCAACTGCCTGCTGGACAGCCGGGGCAAGGTGGTGCTGATAGACTGGGAGTATTCCGGCGGACAGGACCCGCTGGTGGATGTGGCCATGTTCTGCATATCTGCCGCTTTTGATAAAAGGCAGTCGGACAGGCTGCTGAAGGACTATCTGCAAAAGCGCCCTGATGTACAGCAACGGGCAAGATTTTATACATATATTGCCACTGCGTCTTTGATGTGGAGCCTGTGGAGCGAATTTAAAACCGCCAACGGTGAAGTTTTTGAAGGATATACAAAAAGAACATATGCCATGTGCCGGAAATACTGCACTTTGGCAGAGCGTATGTTTGACAGGATGGAACAGGAAGCGACAGATAAATGAATTTTGTAAAAAAAGATATAGACAGCCTTCCCAGACGGGAATATTTTCGTCATTATATGGACAATGTGCGCTGCACATACAGCATGACCATAAATGTGGATATAACAGGGCTGTACAGACTGACAAAGGAAAAGCGGCTGCACCTGCACCCGGTGCTTATATGGTGGATAAGCGAGGCTGTAAACAGCTTTGAGTTTATGCGCTGGGGAACTGACGAAGAGGGAAATGCGGGTGTGTACACCGTTTCCAGCCCTTCTTTTACGGCTATGGGCAAAGACCGGGAAAATTTCAATGTCCTGCACTGCCCTTACAGCGCAGATTTCTGCGACTTTTACAACAGGTGCAAAGAGATAATAGATAAAAATGCAGGCAGTCCGACAATGAACCCCATGGGCCCTGCTCCGGCCGGCAGCTTTGATATATCTGCAATACCCTGGGCACGCTTTACCGCTTTCGAGCTGAATTTGTACACTTCCGGCAGCTGGATGGCACCTATAATAACCACCGGCAAACTGATAAAAGAGGCGGATAGGGTAAGCCTGCCCTTTAACATCAAGGTGCATCATCGGGTGTGCGACGGCGCCCACCTGGGCAAATTTTTCGCCCACCTGGAAGACAGCGCGCGGCATGCTGAAAGCTGGATGAATATATAAATTAAATTTCTGAAAAATAAAACAGCCCCGGTTTCGGGGCTGTTTTTCAGTTTTGATATAAAAATCAGATTTCGTATTTCCACAGGCCATGCAGGTTGCAGAATTCGTATGCTGCAACAGGTTTTGAAGCGCCTATCGGGAAAACTGCTTCGGGCTTGCCTGTGTGCTCCAGCTCTTTTACCATGTAGCTGCCGTCTTCAAAAACAACGGCGATAAAAGAAATGTGGTGTTCTTCTGTCATGGGATGCTCAACACTGCCAACATTTACAACAACCTGGCTGTCCTTTACCTCTACAACCGGAACATGTTTTTCTGTGGCGGCGTCGGTTGTATTGGCGGTCAGAACTGTCATGGGTTTGCCGCAGCAAACGGTGGGAACAGCTTTATCCACTACTGACAGTACAACTTTTTTACATACATCGCAATAGGAAAATTTCAAATCTTTCATAATAGTCACCTCGTGTTTTTCTTAATGATATAATATACCATTAAGAATTAAATGTCAATGAAACTGTGACTTATTCACAGTTCTTTTCTTTTTGACAATCTGCATTTCGCTGAGAACCAGACTGCAAAGTATAAGGGCACCGCCCACCAGCAGATTGAGGGTAAAATTTTCGTAGCCGAACATAATGCTGAAAGCACTGCCAAAAACCCCCTCCAGCATCATAACCAGGCTGGCGGTGGAAGCGCTAAGGTGTTTTTGCGCTATTATCTGCAGGCTTTGAGCCACAAAGTTGGAACCTACAGCCAGATAAAGTATTGGCCAGATGGCACGGTTCCAGTCACAGGCGGCAATATTTACACCTTCTATTGCAAAGGCGTAAATCCGGCTGCCGGCAAACAGGGTAAATCCCATCAGAAAAGCGCCCCGGGCAAAATGACTGCCGGTGGGCTGTTTGGCCAGAAGAACTATGGACATTGCAAAGAAAAACGCTCCGGCTATGGTGTACCGGTCCCCGATATTAAGCACAAACCGGGTGTTAAGCGCCCCGGTAAGCACCGCCATGCCGCACATACACACCACCACGGCCAGCAGGTTGCGCATTTTTGGGCGTACTTTGTACAGTGCCCATGCCAGGAAAGGCACCATTACCACATTGGTGGTGGTAAGAAAGGAGGAGTTGGACGGTGTGGTATATATTGCGCCGATAGCCTGCAATATAAAACCCAGAAAGTTGAAGGTGCCCACCAGCAGACCGTTTTTCATCTGCTCTCTGGACATGTTCAGCACCGCTTTGGGAAAGCTGACAAACACGAGAACGGAAAAAATAAGGCCTCTGATCATATTCAGCAATCCGGCGGAAACGCCGTAGTCCAAAGCCTGTTTTATGGCAACAAAACCGCCGCCCCATATAATTGTAACAATGATAAGTAACAGTATAGCTGTTTGCTTTTTCATAAATCCTCCTGATATTTTTTCAAAACATACAAGATGATTATATCATACGCAAAAACAAATTAAAAGGTGAAGATATTGAACAAAAAACGCCTTTGTGGTAAACTGTAAAAAAACAAATGGGGGTGGCCAAGATGATGATTTCCACAAAGGGGCGATATGCGCTGAGGGTCATGATAGACCTGGCCCAGCACCGGGACGGCCGGCTGATACCGCTGGCGGTGATAGCAGAAAGACAGAATATTTCCGAAAAGTATCTGGAAAATATAGTATCCGGCCTGGCCAAAGGCGGCCTGGTGAAATCCACCAGGGGCAAAAACGGCGGATATACCCTGACCAAGTCCCCGCGGGAATATACAGTGGCAGAGATAATGGCGGCCAGCGAAGGGGATCTGGCACCGGTGGCCTGCCTTAAAGACAGCAACAGCTGCGACAATGCGCAAAACTGTCTGACAGTAACGCTGTGGGCCAATTTGCAGGATGTTATATACGAATATCTGTCAGGCATTACACTGGAAGACCTGGCCCTGGGGAAAATAAAAAGAAATAAATAGGCATATAAAAATCCACCCGCTTTGCGGGTGGATTTTGGTGTTTAAAATAAGTATCAGAATTTTACCTCTTTGGTTATAAGGTCGCTGCTTTCGGCCTTGAAGCCGCGGGCTTTCAGCGCGTTTTCCAGCTTTTCGTTTTCCAGCCGGAAGGTGCAGGATACCTTTTCCAGACCCTGTGCCTTGGCATAATTGATTGCAAAATCAATGCACTTGTCCAGGTCACCGCCCATCATGGCTATGTGCAGTGTCACCTGATGCTGGAAGCGGGCGCCGCACACGATAAAGCTGCCGCTTTCTTTGTCTTCAAACACCTTGCCCTGGTCGGAAAATGCCTTGGCGTTGGCTTCGTTGATGTGGTGGAAGGTGCGGTTGAAGGTCATATAGTCGTTGTATTCGTCTTTTTTGGCCATAATCAGTTCCACAGCCCTCTGCCATGTGGTGTGTTTAAAGCCGTGGGGGTCACCGCCGGACAGGTCTGTCAGGTGGTAGCCTCTGTGCTGTGCCACTGTTTTCAGGCCGTAAAGCTCTGCCAGGCCGGAGCTGGCCGCATTTGATACGCCGGTGAACATTGCCATGGACGGACATTTCAGCTCTTTGGCAATTTCCAGCCATTTTTTGTATATGGCTTTGCCTGCGCCTTTGCGCTGATAAGACGGGACAACCCTCAGGGTTTCCAGCCAGCCGCTGCCGTCGGGCAGTACTGAAAAACGGCCGATACCTATCATTTTTTCGCCGTCATAAACGCACACCAGTCCGCCGCCCAGGCTGTTGAAATAGTTCCACGCATCTGAAAGATAAACATAATCGCCCATTGTTTCTCTTTCCACGGCGTCTGCCGCAGCCAGGTCGCCGTAGCCGGCAATTTTTACAGTGAAATCCATAACTTTTTCCTCCGCTAAAATTTTATTTTTATTATATACCAAGCAAATCCGATTTTCAATTGCAAAGACAGGTTTATAGTGGTAATATATTTTATTATATATAATGTGGGTGGATTATGGAATATTGTACATTTGATTACACAATAACAGCCGAAGGGGCAGACCTGGACGCCAAGGCCCTGCAAAAGCTTTCAGCCGGACAGCCGCTGACGCTGGAGCGCGTTTACGACCGGGAGGACACATGGGAGATAACCGTAAACCGGGACGGCAAGGCTTTGGGCATGATGGATTATGCCGAATGTGTTGGCATTGCGCCCTTTATGGACGATGACAGCCTGATGGTAAAAAGTGCCGTGGTAACATCTGTATCGGTAAAGGCCGGTAAAACCAGGGCAAAAGATGTAACCAGGCTGAATTTTGCGGTGGAGTGCCGGTACGATGAAAATCTGCTGAAGCCCTATACCGGCAAAAGCGGCAAAAAAGGCTTTGTGCCGGACTACGACGCCATGGCCGCCATGGCTGTTTACCGGGTGCTGGACGGAGAGGATGATATTGTGATGAAACAGACACACCTTAACCGCTGGCGGCGGCAGATACCGGTCAGCGCACAGGTGCGGAAGCAGTTTTTTGACGGTGATTTTACCGACGGCAGCTATGATTTCTGCTGCGAGGTTCTGTTTGATGAAAAATTTACAAAATGTAAAATATCTGCAAGTATATACAATAAGGAAAATGGTGACGAATATGACGCCGAGCTGGACGAAAGGGAAAAGCAGACGGCGCTGACACTGGTAAACCATTGCAGGATATTCAGCGGCGAGGAGCGGCTGGGAGAGGATATAGAAGTGGAGTGAAAAAAATGAGTGTAAAATTGTACTATGACGACCGGTATATGAAAACCTTTACAGCCACAGTGCAAAGCTGCCGGGAGGACAAAAAAGGCTGGGCAGTAGTGCTGGACAGGACGGCATTTTATCCCGAAGGCGGCGGCCAGCCCCACGACACCGGACGGCTGTATTTCGGCGAAGAAACAGCGCAGGTAACTGATGTCAGGGAAAAAGGCGAACAGATAGTGCATTACTGTGACAGGCCGATACCTGCCGGTACCCGGGTAAATGGGGAAATCGACTGGGAGCGACGCTTTGATTTTATGCAGCAGCATACAGGCGAACATATGTTTTCCGGCGTTGTCCACAGCATGTTCGGATATAACAATGTGGGCTTTCACATGAATGAAAATGATGTGGTGGTGGACTTTGACGGCCCGCTGATCAAAGATGATATAAAGGCAGTTATGGACGAATGTAACCGCTGTGTCTGGGAAAACCAGCCGGTAATCGCCGGCTTTCCGGATAATGTAAAAGACATGGAGTACCGCAGCAAAAAAGAGCTGTCCGGCCCCATAAGGATAGTCACCGCCGGGCAGGCTGATGTTTGTGCCTGCTGCGGCACCCATACGGCCACCACAGCCCGGGCCGGCCCCATAGCGGCCCTGTCCTTTGCCGCATACAAAGGGGGCACCAGGATAAATATCCTGTGCGGAAAGCGCGCGGTGGAATACCTGAAAAACCGCAATGATGACTGTTATGAAATCAGCCATATACTTTCCAGCCCGGTGGAAAAAATCACTGACAGCCTGCGCTCCAGGCTGAAAGAGACAGAAATGCTGAAAGCGCAGCTGGCCCGGGCCAACAGACAGCTTATGGAAATGCTGGTCCGGCAGGCTGCGGCGGAAAACGGCCTGTGCGTTGTCAAAAAAGACGGCCTGGACGCCGCATCCGCCCGGCAGCTGGCAACCCTTCTGGCAGAAAAAAGCCGGACAGCCGTTGCATTTTCCGGCGAAGAAAACGGCAAGATATGTATAATTTCCACAGAGTATGACACCAATGCCCTGGGCAGACATATTTCAGGTGCCCTGGGCGGCAAAGGCGGCGGAAAACCCGGTATGTATCAGGGCTTTGTAACCCGGCGGACGGACGAGGAAAGAATAAAGGCCCTTGTACGCAGTTTCAACGGCTGATAATAAGGTGACTTTAAATAATATGAAAATAGATTTTAATATTGACTTTAATAATATTAAATGTTATATTTAATATTATTAAAAAGGAGTTGAAGTAATGGCTATGGCACCAATGCCCCGGTGGATGGAAAACCTGGGGCGGGAAGATATGGAATTTATCAAAAGATTTGTGCTGGAATCCGGCTCGCTGAAAGCAATGGCCCGGCAGTATTCTGTGACTTATCCCACCGTAAGGCTAAGGCTGGACAGGATAATACAGAAGATAAACGCCGCCCGGCAGCAGGAGGCCGACAGCTATATATCGCTGATAAAAAATATGGCCCTGGATGACAGGCTGGACTTTGACACCGCCAAGATACTGATAGAACAGTACAAAAAGTCAAAAGGAGATAAAGATCTATGATTGTATGGCCCAGAATAGTTTTTTTGGTTTTGGTTTTGCGGGCAATAGTTGCATTGCAGGTGTTTTTGTCCAAAAGCCGCAGTAAATACCCCGGCCTTATACTTCCGCTGATATTTTTTGCCATTTCACTGATATATCCGCTGAATATTGCCGCCCCGGAAGATGCTTCCACTGTCAGCCTTTTGCTGATGATGCTAATGGTTTTGCTTATCGCCAACATACCCACAATGATTTTGCTGGGAATATACATGGCATGCAGGGATAAAGCCGGCCGCAGAAAAGAACTGGAAAAGATGAAAATCCGCGATTTGAAATAAAAAAAGCCTCCTGTAAAGGAGGCTTTTTGCTTTAAAAACACATCAGACGCTAAGGCGGCGCTGTTTCACCGGGCGGCAGAAAGTGCAGTCTGCGGCTGTGCCTGCACTGCGATACAGCCCGCAGACTTATGCTTATAAAGGGTCTGTTTTGCCGCGGCAAGACGGTATGCCTGCATCGGTGTCAGCTTTTTGCGGCAGGCGCATAATTTTCCGTTCCCCAGTGACCGCTTTCATATCCGTTGTCAAAGCGGACTGTGAAAAACGGGGTCATTTTATTGTAAATCTGCCTGTCGTCAGGCTGTGGCTGTGACAGAAGCATAACGGCAAAGTCCGCCGTTACCTCTCCCTGTATCACAACACCCCAATCCCAGCCGGTATCTGCGCGCTGTCCGTATTTTTCCGCCAGCGATATCCGCCGGTTTTCTTCATTCCAGCAGTGTATTTCAAAACGCACTGCCTCTGTCAGCCGCTGTTTTATAAACGCCTGCCAGTCTTTGTTGTCCGGCCGCCCGGACAGGTCAATAAATGTGTATTCACTGCTGTTTTGCGACAGGTCAAAAGCGCCTGTCCGCTTTTTGTCAGGTTGGTTTTTCATAGATATTCTCCTTTACAGATGGATCACCGGCCGGCCGAAAACCTGCTCGGCGCTTTTTTCGTAAAACCTATTGTGTATATTTTCATATCTTACACCGGTGCAGTTTATTGGTCTTCTGCGTCTATGGTGTTCTGCACCACATCCACAAATTCGGCATCAACCACCGGAATATTGCCGGCGTTTTTTTCTTTGCGCAGGTTCAGGTCGCGCAGTTCCTCCTCGGCCTTGTCGGCGGCTATTTTTGCTTTGGCCAGCCGGAATACTGTCGCCAGGCTGCTGGCACCGTCATACACCAGGCATATACCTATGAACCTGGTCAGGGCAATGGCGGTGTTGAAAGGGTTGAGTATAATCAATGCCGCCAGTATCAGTTTGAGCACAGCCATCAGGGTTCCGTTTTTCCGTCCGACATAACCCATCTGTTTCAGCATGGATGCCTTTTGCAGTGAAGATATGCCGCTGACCAGCAGAAACAGACCGAAGAAAAAGGGAATGATGGATATTATCACATCGCTTCTCAGGGCCACAAAGGCACCCAGGGCGATGATTGCAATGTTCCGGATTATCTCATAAGGCATGGGGGGATATCCGTTTTGCCTGTATCTAGCAATCAGGCCGGATACGCCCTTTACAATAAGCACTGCGCTGAGGGTGTAGCACAAAGCCCGGTTTGTAAAGCCCGGATATATTAGCAGCAGCAGTCCCACAAAAAATGTGACTATGCCCGATATTGAAAAAGCGCTTTTGAATTCCTGTAAAAATTTCATACTGTTCACCTGAATAAAATAAATATATTATATTGTTGATTGCTTGGCCTCATAATAACATCAAAATAAAAAATAAATGTGAAATAAAAAGAAAAAGCGGAGTAAACGCTCCGCTTCTGATTTATGCAATGGGATATTTTCTTTCTACCTTTACCTTCAGTATCCTTCTGTCTGCAACATCGGTAACGGTGAAAACCAGACCTTTGTACTCGACGCTGGCGGCCTCTTCGGAGCTGGGAATTCTTCCCAGACGGTCTATAATCAGTCCGCCGATGCTGTCAAAATCCTCTTCTTCCAGCTCTTCCTCGTCCACTTCGATGTCAAACAGCTCCAGCAGGTCTTCCAGTTCCATAGACGCGTTGCAGGTGTAGGAGCCGTCTTCGTTTTTGATGTACATCTCCTCTTCGTCGTCATATTCGTCCTGAATATTGCCCACTATCTCTTCCAGGATATCCTCCATGGTGATGATGCCGCTGGTGCCGCCGTATTCGTCCACCACAACAGCCATCTGGTTCCTTGTCAGCTTGAACTGCACCAGCAGTTCCCTGGCGGCGCAGGCCTCCGGCACAAACATGGCTTTGCGCACATAGGTTTTTACCGGCTGGGCCAGCTTTTCATCATCGCCGACCACTGTCAGCAGGTCTTTGGTGTACAGTATGCCTGCTATGGTATCTATGGTGCCGTCATACACCGGAATTCTGGAAAAGCCGCTTTCCACAGCCTGCTCCACAATATCGGCGCATTTGTCCTTTCCGTTGAAGGCAAACACATCGGTGCGGTGGGTCATTATGTCACCGGCTGTCATGTCGTCCAGCTCAAAGATGTTTTCTATCATCTCTTTCTGGTCATCATCTATAACATCTTCGTGAGCATCTTCCATCAGGTCCATAACATCCTGGGCGGTCACTTCGTCTTCAGCGTTCAGTTTGAACAGGCCGAAAATTATATGTACCGGCAGCATCACTATCAGTGCCAGGGTGCTGTTGAGCACGGTGATAAGCGGTGAGAGAAGCTTGGTGATAAATGTCAGGTCCTCGCTGACAGCCAGGCCCACACAATAGGGCAGGAAGGTGGCCACAACGGCAAAAACTACCGCCAGCACAATATTCAGCGGGAATTTGAATGTGGGCAGGACATAGGTTGCCATTGCCCAGATATTGGCCAGCATCAGCATAACAGTGCTGACCTGACTGGGGGAAACACCCAGCGGAAAGTCCTCGTCCTGTTCCATTTTCAGCTTTGCGCCGGAATACAGACACAGTATAAAGCTGATTGTCAGATTGATTAAATAGTAAATAGTCCCATCGGGGTCCATAAAAATTTTTCTCCTTTAAAATAATAGATTTATATATCATATATTAGCATTATCGATTTTAGTTGTCAAATTGCAGGCACGCTGTATATGCTATACAAATATGCGTTTTTTTATTGTTGAGTTCGTGCATTGTAATTTTATACATAACAGTTTATACTGAAAATAACATCCAATATATTATTTACAAAAGGTGTGGGTTGCAATGTTCTGAACAAATTTGCTTAAAACAAAATTATGAAAGTAAAAAACAATGTTGCAAAAGGATAGCTAAATTATGAAGTATTTGAAAAACATGACAGCATCATATTACTATTCTGCCGGTTGTCAGGAATATATAATGAGTGAGGATTACTATGAGTTATGCACATACCTCTAACAGCATTGATATACATAAAGCGGCGTCAAAAGCGCTGGCTGTGCACACTGTGGCCCTTGTGGTGATGGCGGCCGCCGCCGGAGCGGTTATGTACGGCATCGTAAAAGGCTTTATACCGGGAGAAAGGTTTTACGATGTTAAAATTTACACTTTGGGCATAGCTGTGGGCGCGGTGGAATTTTTGCGGGGTCAGGCGACAGTGACAGAGAGGGCTGCCCTTGCAGCAGCTGCTGCAAAATATTCAGGCACAGGCCGGCTGAACAGGACAAAATGGATTTTCAATATACTGCTGGCGGCTATTGCGGCGGCCATGGTGTTTTCCGGCCCCACTGCGCTGCGCAGGATGAAAAGAGGCGTACGGCCGGAAAGCTATCCGCGGATATTTATAGGCTTGGCAGCGGTTTTTACAGTTGTCTGCTTTGTAAGGCTGGCTGCGCTGATGAAGCTCTACCGCCGTCTGCCCCAATATATCAGCTTGCAGGATGTACCCGAAGATACAAACGCCGGTATGAAATGGCCGGTGTAAACCGAATACAAAAAGCCGCCCGTACGGGCGGCTTTTATTTTCCTGCACCCTGCGGCACAGCTTGCGGGGACAATATGTCAAACATTTTAAATACGCGGCCGGCCGGTATGGTAAAAAAATATTAAATATGACGAAATTTTTCTTTTTGGCTTAAAAAAAGCGTGATATTCTTTACATCTTATTGGATAAGTGATAAAATGATAACTGTAAAAAAGGCGTTTTTGCGCCTTAATATAAGGAGGACAAATCCAATGGCTAGAAAAAGAATTTCCATGGATGGTAATACCGCTGCCGCTCACGCAAGTTATGCGTTCAGTGAATTTGCCGGTATCTATCCTATCACACCGTCCAGCCCTATGGCTGACTCTACTGACCAGTGGGCTGTTGCCGGCAGAAAGAACCTGTTTGGCACAGAAGTAAAGGTTGTAGAAATGCAGTCCGAGGCCGGCGCGGCAGGTACAGTACACGGCGCTTTGCAGGCCGGTGCTCTGACAACAACATTCACAGCATCTCAGGGTCTGCTTTTGATGATCCCGAACATGTACAAAATCGCCGGTGAGCTGCTGCCCTGCGTATTTGATGTATCCGCTCGTACAGTTGCTGCACACGCTTTGAACATCTTCGGCGACCACTCTGACGTATATGCTTGCCGTCAGACAGGTTTTGCTATGCTGGCAGAATCCAACCCTCAGGAGGTTATGGACCTGACAGCTGTTGCTCACCTGGCAACAATCAAAGGCCGTGTTCCGGTTCTGAACTTCTTCGACGGTTTCAGAACTTCTCATGAAATTCAGAAAATCGAAGTTTGGGAAAACGAAGACCTGGCAGACATGGTTGACTGGGATGCAGTTGACGCATTCCGCAAACGCGCTCTGAACCCTGAAAGACCTGTTCTGAGAGGTACAGCCCAGAACGGCGACATCTTCTTCCAGGCTAAAGAAGCTGCCAACCCCTTCTACGAAGCATTCCCGGCTGTTGTTGAAGAATACATGAACAAAGTTAATGCCAAAATCGGCACAGACTACAAACTGTTCAACTACTATGGTGCTCCGGATGCAGAAAGAGTTATCATAGCTATGGGCTCTGTATGTGATACAGCAGAAGAAGTTATCGACTACATGCTGGAACAGGGCGAAAAAGTTGGTCTGGTAAAAGTAAGACTTTACCGTCCTTTCTCTGCAAAACACCTGATTGCTGCTATCCCTGAAACAGCTAAGAAAATTGCTGTTCTGGACAGAACAAAAGAACCCGGTTCTCTGGGTGAACCTCTGTATCTGGATGTTGTTACAGCTTTGGCTATTGAAGGCAAAATGGAAGGCAGAACAGTTGTTGGCGGCCGTTACGGTCTGGGTTCAAAAGACACAACACCTGCTTGCATCTTTGCAGTATACAACAACCTGGCTCTGGACAAACCCAAAGCTAACTTTACAGTAGGTATCGAAGACGATGTTACCAACCTGTCCCTGCCTCTGCCGGAAGAAGTTCCCGCAACAGCAAACAAATCTATTGTTTCCTGCAAATTCTGGGGTCTGGGCGGCGACGGTACTGTTGGTGCCAACAAAAACTCCATCAAGATCATCGGTGACCACACAGACAAATATGTACAGGCTTACTTCCAGTACGACTCAAAGAAAACAGGCGGTGTAACAATTTCCCACCTGCGTTTCGGCGACACACCGATCAAATCCACATACTACATCAACAAAGCTGACTTTGTTGCTTGCCATAACCCCTCTTACATCATCAAAGGCTTTGCCATGGTAAGAGATGTTAAACCGGGCGGAACATTCCTTATCAACTGCCAGTGGACTCCTGAAGAACTGGATCACCACCTGCCTGCAGTTGCAAAGAGATACATCGCTGCAAACAACATTCAGGTTTACACAATCAACGCTATCGACATCGCCAAAGAAATCGGCATGGGCAAGAGAACAAACACAATCCTGCAGTCCGCTTTCTTTGCACTGGCAAAAATCCTGCCTGTTGACGAAGCTGTTGACTACATGAAGAAAGCTGCTTACAAATCCTACTCCAAGAAGGGTCAGGACATTGTTGAGCTGAACTACAAAGCTATCGACCTGGGCAAAGACAGCCTGGTTAAGATTGAAGTTCCTGCTTCCTGGGCAACTGCTGAAGATGCTCCGAAAGCCAAACCTGAACTGAACTACACAAGCGAAGTTCAGAAACACTTCAACGAAGCTATCGTTGAACCCATCTCCCTGAACAACGGTGACAGCCTGCCTGTTTCCACATTCGTTGGTGCAGAAGACGGTACATTCCCGCTTGGTCTGTCCGCATTTGAAAAACGCGGTGTTGCAGTTGATGTTCCCCAGTGGATTCCGGAAAACTGTATCCAGTGTAACCAGTGTTCATATGTATGTCCGCACGCTGCTATCCGTCCGTTCGCTCTGAACAAGGAAGAAGTAGAAGCTGCTCCGGCATCATTGAAGAAAGCACCGAAGATGATCGGCAAAGACTGCGAAGAGCTGACATTTGCTATGGTTATCAGCCCGCTGGACTGCATGGGCTGCGGCGTTTGCGTAGGCGTATGTCCCGCAAAAGAAAAAGCTCTGGTTATGGTTGGCCAGGAATCTCAGCTGGATCAGCAGGATGCTTTCAACTATGCAGTTGAAAAAGTAAGCGTAAAAGAACTGCCCTTCAACGAAAACAGCGTAAAAGGCAGCCAGTTCAAACAGCCGCTGCTTGAGTTCTCCGGCGCTTGCGCAGGTTGTGTTGAAACAGCTTATGCAAAACTGATCACACAGCTGTTCGGTGACAGAATGTACATTGCCAACGCAACAGGTTGTTCTTCAATCTGGGGCGGCAGTGCACCTGCTACACCTTACACCACAAACAAAGACGGACATGGTCCGGCTTGGGCAAACAGCTTGTTCGAAGACAACGCAGAGTTCGGTCTGGGTATCTACATGGGCCAGAAAGCTATCAGAGAAAGACTGGCAGCTAAACTGAAAGAGCTCAGAGAAGTTACAAAGAACGAAGCCAAAGCAGAAGCTATCGACGAGTACTTTGCAACATACAACGACGGCAAAGCTAACAAAGCTGCCACAGAAAAACTGGTTAAAGTTCTGGAATCCGATCCGGATTGCCCGTACTGCCAGGAAGTTCTGAAAGACAAAGAATACCTCGCCAAGAAATCCGTATGGATCTTCGGTGGTGACGGTTGGGCATACGACATCGGTTTCGGCGGTCTGGACCATGTAATCGCTTCCGGTGAAGATGTAAACATCATGGTATTCGATACCGAGGTTTACTCCAACACAGGCGGTCAGGCTTCCAAGGCCTCCAACATCGGCCAGGTTGCTCAGTTCGCTGCCGCTGGTAAGGCTATCGCCAAGAAAGACCTGCCGGCCATCGCAATGAGCTACGGTTATGTATATGTTGCTCACATCGGTATGGGCGCTGACATGAACCAGACAATCAAAGCTATGACAGAGGCTGAAAGCTACAACGGTCCTTCACTGATCATCGGCTACGCTCCGTGTGAAATGCACTCTATCAAGGGTGGTATGACAAACAGCCAGGCTGAAATCAAGAGAGCTGTTGATGCCGGTTACTGGAACCTGTTCCGTTACGATCCCAGACTGAAAGCAGAAGGCAAGAACCCCTTCTCACTGGACAGCAAGGCTCCTAAGGGCGGTTACCAGGAATTCCTGATGAACGAAGCTCGTTATGCTCGTCTGAAAGCTGCTAACCCCGAAAGAGCAACAAAACTCTTCGAGGAAAGCGAGAAAGAAGCTATGGACAGATACGACCACCTGCTGAAGCTGGTTGAGCTGTACAAATAATCTTTCACATTAAAGCTATATAGCAAAATTGAAAAGACGCGGTTTATACCGCGTCTTTTTTGCTGTGTGCAAAATATAGATTTAAAATTGCAGCTTTTATGCACAAAACCGGCGGAGTGTATGTGCTTGCAGTATTTTTTAGGTAAAAATAAAATTCCCCGCCTTTGCGGGGAATATGTTAGCTGTTTTATATAGCGGCAGTGTATAAAATTATCAGTTTTCGGGGAATATCAGGCTTTGTCCGTTTTCAAAGGCGGCGATTGCTTCGGCGCGGGTAAAACCATCTGTATCGCTGTAATTAATTTTTCTGATGCTTGTTATTCTCGGCCAGCAGTTATCATCTGTGACAATAATGGCCCAGTCATATTCATACTGGTATAACATATCCGGCTGGGATTTGTAAACTGCATAAAAAATCCAGGGAGGATTTGGGAAAGGCT
>CALWZO010000027.1 GCA_944386045.1 uncultured Clostridia bacterium
AATGTCCCAGCCATTGAATGGTAACTTTTTTCATACTTTGTCTTCCTTTCTGTCATTTCATTATTCTCAAACCCTTGGGGTAATGATTTTTTATTATCCGGCCGTCGCATTTGCCCCAGCCCATGGTGTAGCCGTCCACCGCCATCAGTCGGTATCCGCGGCTGAAATTGTCCGTCCGCACCGTCTGTCCGCAAAGGTAGCTTTCCACCCTCCGGTCATCCGGCGACATATTTTCCCGCAGTGCATTGTCTGTTTTCAGCGCCATTGCCAGGCTGTGTGAAGGCTCAAAACGGCCCTTTTTCATCTCACCCAGCTGCAAACCCCGCCTGAGCACCTTTATGCCTGTAAGGTCGGGGGTATTGTCCGGCAGGCTGTACAGCATACTGCCGAACACCACAAAATTGCCAGCTGTAAAATTTTGCAGAGTATTTTTTTCAAAATCAGACCATGGTGCCAGTAATTTTTTATCGCTGACGGTTTTCTGATATTTTATTTTACCGGTCTGTCCGTCTGTTTTTTCCAGCACGGCCACAAAATGGCCTTCGCCTTTCAGCTTGTGCGGAAACAGCCTCATTGTCTTTTTCAGCTCCGGCCTGCCGCCGGCCAGTTCCGGGCGGCCGGGCGAAAAGAAAGCCGCAGCCGCCGGACTTACCAGGCGGTACTCCGGGTGTCTGTTTATAAATGCGGCAATGACCATTTCGTTTTCCTGCGGTGCAAAGGTGCAGGTGGAATATATTATCCTGCCGCCGGCAGACAGCATTTTGTCTGCGCTGTCCAGTATCAGCCCTTGCCTTAAACCGCAGGCATCCGGCCGCTGCTGCGACCACTGGCTGGCGGCTGAAGGGTCTTTGCGGAACATACCCTCGCCGGAACAGGGAGCGTCCACTATTATTTTATCAAAATAAGCCGGGAAAAACTTTTCCAGGTCTGTCGGGCTTTCGTTGGTGACTATTGCATTTTTCACGCCCATTCTCTCCAGGTTGGAGGAAAGTATCCTGGCGCGGGAAGGCACTATTTCGTTGCTGACAAGGATACCTTTGCCCTGTAAAGCCGCTGCGGCCTGACTGCTTTTTCCTCCGGGGGCAGCGCACAGGTCCAGCACTTTTTCGCCCGGTTTTATCTCTGCGCACACAGCCGGCGCCATGGCGCTGGCTTCCTGCATGTAGTACACGCCCGCCCGGTGATAGGGGTGCAGGCCCGGTCGCCGGCTGTCGGAATAATAAAAACCCTCCGGACACCAGTCCACCCTGGCCAGACCAAACAGGTCCTGCCGCCAGAACTGCCGGCTGTCGGCTTTCAGGGTGTTTACGCGCAAAGAGCGCCGCGGCTGCCGGTCATAGCTATTTATAAAATCGTCGTATTCGTCCCGCAGCATATCCTTCATTCTGCGGCAGAATTCCTGTGGTAAGTTCACTTGTCGTCCCCTTTTGAATGTGTTTTATATATAATAACATATTTTACCCGGTTTTGCCATATACACAGCCGGTCAGGGTGTAAAATTCTGTGCCGTACGGCCTTCTGCCGCACAAAACAGCCGCCGGAAATTCCGGCGGCCGTTTGTCTTTATAAAACCTGGCTTAAAAATTCTTTTGTTCTGGGATTTTGCGGGTTTTCAAAAATCTGCTGCGGGGTGCCTTCCTCGGCGATTACACCGCCGTCCATAAACAGCACCCTGTCGGACACCTCACGGGCAAAGCCCATCTCGTGGGTTACTATGACTATTGTCATACCGCTTTGCACCAACTGTTTTATAACATTCAGCACACCCTTTACCATCTCCGGGTCAAGGGCGCTGGTGGGCTCGTCAAACAAAATCGCCTTTGGCTGCATGGCCAGGGCGCGGACTATCGCCAGCCTTTGTTTCTGTCCGCCGGACAATTTTTTGGGATATTCATCCTTTTTGTCCTCCATGCCGATGGTTTTCAGCAGGTCCAGCGCCAGCTTTTCTGCCTGGTCTTTGGGCATCTTTTTTTCCAGTATCGGGGCCAGGGTTATATTCTGCATAACCGTCAGGTTTGGAAACACATTGAAGTGCTGGAACACCATGCCCAGCTGCCGGCGGTATTTGTCCGCATTTACCCCGGGGGCTGTTACCTCTTTGCCTTCAAAATATATCTTGCCGGCCGTGGGTGTTTCCAGCAGGTTGATACAGCGCAGGAATGTGCTTTTGCCGCCGCCGGAAGGCCCTATCACCGAAACCACTTCACCGGTTTTAATTGTCTGATTTATCCCCTTCAGCACCCGGAGGGAGCCAAAGCTTTTTTCCAGGCCTTCTACCTTTATCAAAATATCATCTGTCACTTTCGGCCAGCCTCCTCTCATATTTTTTCAGCACAAATGTCAGTGTGTATGTCATTATAAGGTAAATGATACCGACTATCACCAGTGCAGGCAGCGGCTGGTATGTGGCGTTCTGCACAGTTTTCCAGGCTGTCATCAGTTCGCCCACAAAGAATATGCTGGCCAGGCTGGTTTCTTTCAGCATGGTGATAAACTGATTTCCCAAAGCCGGCAGTATGTTTTTTATGGCCTGGGGCATTATTATGTATCGCATTGTGTAACTGCTGCGTATGCCCAGGCTTTTGGCCGCTTCCCACTGGCCGGCGTCCACTGCCTGTATGCCTGCGCGTATTATCTCTGACACATAAGCTGACGAGCTTATTATAAGCGCCACTATTATGCTTTGCCTTTCACTCATTTCAAAAGGCACCACCTTCGGCAGCCACAGCCAGAAAAAGTACAGCTGCAAAAGGAACGGCGTTCCTCTTATAAGTCCGACATATATGCCGGAAATTCCGTTGAGTATTTTGTTTTTGCTCATGTTCATAAATGATATGACTGCGCCCAGCGGCAGGCCGAAAATCATTGTTATGACAGTAAGGGCAAATGTCCATTTTATTCCGTCTATAAACACATAGTAATATTTGCCCCATGTGCTGAAAATGTCCTGTATCATTGTGTGTTTTTCCTCTTAAGTCAGTTATTTTCCAGACCCAGGCCTGCGGCATATTCGGAATATTCGTCATACCACTGCGCATATACTCCGCTTTCCACAACCTCGTCTATTATGGCGTTGACGGCGTCGGTCAGCTCGTCTTCACCTTTTTTGATGCCTATCCTGGTGCCTTCCATGCTTTCATCAGAAGCAAATTTGAAACCGTTTACTATTGTGACGGTGGGGTTAGCCTCAGAATACAGGCGGCCGTTGCCTATAAAGCAGGCAGCCAAATCCGCTTTGCCTTCCTGAACCATCAGAAACGCATTGGTCATTGAGTCCACATATTTTATCTCTTTGTATTCCGGTATCTGTGACAGTACGAAAGAGTCCTGAACGGAACCGGCCTGAACAGCTATGACAGCGTCTTTCATAGACCGTGCATCCGGATATTTGTCCTCGTCGCCCACGCGGCACAGCATTCCGTAGCCTTCTGTATCATCGTCAAAGTAATAGCCTTTTGACATATTCATTGATTCTGCTCTTGCCGGGCTGTAAGCCAGGGCTGATATGGCCAGGTCATATTTTCCTTCTGACACGCTGGACAGCACAGATGTAAAGTCCAGGGGCACTATCTGCAATTCCACGCCCAGGCTGTCGGCAATGTATTTTGCCAGTTCCATATCGGCGCCCACATACTGTTCCTGTCCTTCTTTGGACGGGTCGATAAATTCATTGGGGGCAAAGTACGGCTCGGTGGCTACTGTAAGATAACCCCTTTGTTTTATCTCTTCCAGACGGTTTGCCCGGCCCTCATCCTTTGAAGAGCAGGCGCACAGAGATGCCATCATAACGGCCGCCAGCATTAAACAAAATAACTTTTTCATAATTTTTCTCCTTTTAGATGTGTTAAAGATTTTTAAATTTAATATCTCGCGGCATTTGATACAAACCAACAAAATAAAAACGCCCTCCCGGTATCGGTCTGATACCAAGAGGACGGCAAATAATCCGTGGTTCCACCTCTGTTTATTGACGCCTCATGGCGACAACCTCATCAAGTACAATCATACTCTATCGCGATAACGGGCGAAAAGGTCCGGTCCAGTCTACTTAAAACCCAAAGTTTTGTTCGGTGAACAGCTCCAAGATGTGTTCAGATTTATCTTCATAGTCTTTTCCAGCAGCCAAGACCCTCTCTGTAAATCGGAATAAACCCTACTATTTCTTATCAATGCATTTTTGAGATGTATTAAATTTAACACTAATATACACCCTCAAAAGCCGCCTGTCAATATTTTTTTCAAAAAAATTCAGGAACGCAAATGTGCGTTCCTGACAATCAGTTATGCTCTGGGCGGATACATCTTTGCAAATTCTTCCGCGATGTTCAGCAGGTGGTCACCTATTCTTTCAAAGTCTGTCAGCATTTCAGAGTAAACCACGCTGGCTTCCGCGCTGCATTCGGTGGTTTTCATTCTTTCCATCTGTGCATTGCGGTATTCGTCGGTCATATCGTCCACATCCTGCTCGGCTTTTACCACACCGGCAAGCATGGTGGCAGCGTCTTCGCGTCTGTCGCCTTCCAGCAGTGCCATGGCAGATACCGTAAGGTCTTTCATGTTGCGCACTTCACCGGTGGCGTGGTCAGACAGGCTGATACCTTTGTTTATAAAGAATTTTGTGTAATCCGCAAAGTTTGTGGCGTGGTCGCCTATTCTTTCTATATTGCCCACTATCCTGAAATATCCGCTGATTACCTCTGCATCGCGCGGCGGCATATGATTGCCTATAACACCGGATATGTACTGGGATATATTGGCATTCAGCTCGTCCAGCTCATCCTCGTTTTTGCGTATTATATCATCATACTGGGGTGTATTGTTTATAACAGCGTCAAAACTCATTATGACATTCTTTTTGGCGATGTCATACATATAGTTTACCTCGTCCCTTATCAGGGATATGGCGATGGCACCGGTACCCACGCTGTAACCGGAAATGGTCTTGGACCTTTCCAGTATTCCCACACGCTTGTCCTGCTCGGATTTGTCCTTGATGATAATCTGGGACAATTTTACCAGCTGCTTTGCAAAAGGCAGAAGTATGATGGTGGTCACAACCTTGAAAATAACATGGGCGTTGGCCACCTGTGCAGAGGGAGAGTGGGGGAACAGATGTTCCACCATGGATACAAAGGGGAACAGCTGGCAGATTATTACAAATATGATTGTTCCTATTATGTTGAAGCTGAGGTGGATGACAGTGGTTCTTTTGGCGTTTGCACCCATGCCTATGGACGCTATGGCCGCTGTTATACAGGTGCCTATGGCAAAGCCGAACATAACATATATGCCTGTGTCCAGTGTGACCAGTCCGGCGGCTGCCAAAGCCTGAAGAATACCCACAGAAGCAGAGGATGACTGTATCAGCGCCGTAAAGACAGCACCCACCAGAACACCTATAAGCGGGTTTTTGAATGTGGTTATTATATTTATAAATGTCTGGGAATCGCGCAGGCCGCTCATGGCAGAACTCATCATGTTCATACCGATGAAAAGTATACCCAGACCGGCTATTATGGCTCCGATGTTGTTTTTTCTGGAGTCTTTTGTAAACATTATCAGGGCCACACCTGCAAAAGCTATGGCCGGGGCAATGTCCCCTATACCCATTGTCAGCAGGACACCTGTCATGGTGGTACCAATGTTGGCACCCATGATAATGCCCACAGTCTGGGACAGCTGCATAATGCCCGAGTTTACAAAGCCTACCAGCATTACTGTGGTGGCGGAAGATGACTGGATTATGGCCGTTATTACAGTACCCACTATAACACCCATAATGGTGCTGGATGTAAGGCTTTCCAGGATTTTTTTCATCTTTTCGCCGGCGACTGCTTCCAGGCCGTCACTCATCATGTGCATACCATACAAAAACAGCGCCAGGCCGCCCATCAGCGACAACACATCAGATAGTGTCATAAGTATTTCTCCTTATTTAAAAATTTTAATTTTGCCGGAATCATTAAGTTGTATAAGAATGGACATGGACACCGGGAATAAAAACAGGCCCAGTATACCCATAACCATTGTGCCCACATACATACATGCCAGCGTGACCACAGGGTGCAGGCCTACCTGCCGCCCGACTATTTTAGGCTCTATAATATTTCTTATAACCGTGATGGTTACATACAGTATTGCTATACCCACGCCCAGGAATATATCTCCGGTGACAAGTGATATAACCGCCCAGGGCACCAGTATACCGCCGCTGCCCAGGACAGGCAGTATATCAAAAACGGCTATCAATATAGCTATCAGAAAAGGCTTATTTACCCCCAGCAGAAACAGGCCTGTGCCGATTTCGCAGAATGTGATAAACATTATCAGCGCATAGGATTTGATATACTTCAAAAGAGCGGATTTGGTATAGGTTTCCACCTCGTACAGCACGGTTATCTGCTTTGTGTTCAGCTGTCTGGCAATGAAATATGTCAGTTTGTAATAGTCCAGAGATATAAAAAATGAAGCTATTACAGTGATAAGAGTACGGATAAGGAATGCCGGAACCTTTGTGGCTGCGGTGGATATATAGCCCAGCACACCCATGGATATATCTGATATATATGTGCCCATATTGGCCATTATATTGTTTATGGCCTCTTCCACGGCGCTTTGCACGCCCGGGTCAATGCTTACAAGAAAGCTTTGCACCCAGGCAAGCAGCCTTGTCACCACCGGGACAATTTCGGCGCTGTAAAAATCCGGCAGAAGATAAAACCGGTTGCGTATCAGCAAAGCCAGCTGGACGCCCACAAGCACCAGCATCCACACTGTCACGCCGTAAAACAGCAACACGCACAGCACCGCCGCTATGCTGCGTTTGATTTTAAGATAAACATTTATCTTGTTTATAACAGGTTTCAGAAAATAAGCCACGATAAAGCCGGTAACAAACGGTGACAGGTAATCCCAGCCGAATTTCAGCAGCAAAAGCGCCAGGACGGCTATAACACCATAATACAGCGCGTTTACCAAAAACTTTACCCTTTTTTCATAACTCATAAAAATCCATACCTCCCTAATTTATATTTTAATATATTTGCGGTATATGTACAATTGTAAAAACTAATTAAATAAATATAAAATTTATGTAAAATTTTGATAATATATATACAATATCCGCTTTTTTTGCATAATTTTTTATATTCAACAAGCAATTTTTGGCTAAAAGACATAAGATATTTATTTTTTTGGCCTTATATGCTACAATAATCTTAATACAAAATCGTAAAATATACAAGGAGGACAGCATGAATATCAGTTTACTTGATGTGGTGGGGCCCGTTATGATAGGGCCGTCATCTTCCCACACTGCGGGGGCAGCCAAGCTTGCGAAAACCGCAAGGCTTATATATG
>CALWZO010000028.1 GCA_944386045.1 uncultured Clostridia bacterium
TAACCGTTACCGACCCGGAAATAGTAAGATATTTTATGACTATTCCCGAAGCTGTCAGCCTGGTGCTGGAGGCCGGCGCCATGGGCGAAAAAAGCGGTGAAATATTTGTTCTGGACATGGGCAACCCTGTAAAGATACTTACCCTGGCCGAAAACCTTATAAAAATGTCAGGTTTTGTGCCGTACAAGGATATACAGATTGTATTTACTGGTCTGCGCCCCGGCGAAAAGCTGTATGAAGAACTGCTGCAGGACGAAGAGAGCGTAAGAAAAACCGATAACAGTAAAATTTTTATCGGTTCTCCGTTGAAAATGGATGCCGACAGGTTCTTTACCGATTTGCTGGAACTGAAAGCCATAGCCTATGAGAATGACAGGGAACGGCTGATGCGAAAGCTTAAAGTTATGGTACCCACCTTTAACCATGAAATTGTGGAATATTGATATTGCGAGATTGATATGTATAAAAAGTTTTTTAAAAGGTTTATAGATATAGTTTTGTCACGGGCGGGAATGGTGCTGCTGTCACCTGTAATGCTTTTAATAGCCCTGGCTGTAAAGCTGGATTCCAAAGGTCCTGTGCTGTTCAGGCAGAAAAGGGTAGCCAAAGGTAAAGAGCATTTCCAGATTTTGAAATTCAGGACCATGTATGCAGATGTGCCCAAAGATGTTCCGACTCACTTGCTGGCAGACCCGGCAAGCAAAATCACCAAAGTGGGCAGATTTTTGCGCAAATCCAGCCTGGACGAACTGCCGCAGATATGGAATATACTTGTTGGTGATATGAGCATTATCGGCCCCAGACCGGCCTTGTGGAACCAGTTTGACCTGATAGCCGAAAGGGACAAATACGGCGCCAATGATATAAGACCCGGCCTTACAGGCCTTGCACAGATTATGGGCAGGGACGAACTGCCGATAGATATAAAAGCCGGCTATGACGGACAATATGCCCGGAATATATCCTTTGCAGAAGATGTAAGAATATTTTTCAAGACGATAACAAATGTGCTGTCCGCAAAAGGTATAAAAGAGGGCAGACAATAACACAGCAAAAGGCAAAACCGCCTGTAAATTTCACGCGAGAGAAATTTGCAGACGGTTTTTTGATTCTTTTGACTGGTTATTTATCTGTTGTATGCTTTTTGTTTTCCTGCTTGTTCTGCTTTTCCTGGTTTGTGTTTTTCTTGTTGTTGTCTTTCATGGATTATCAACTCCTTTCATGGATAGTATAATCCAAAGCCGGGGTTTTATTCAGCCTTTAAGCTGTTCCATAATATGGATAAACCGACACAGTCAGCCGGCGGTAAACCGCCGCACTTGTCAAAGTAAAAAATATATGATATACTATAATGTGGCTGAATTACAGTATAAAAATCAAAAAATACGAGTATAATAATAGGAGATTTGTATGTCAGGACATTCCAAATGGAGCACCATCAAAAGAAAAAAAGGTGCCAACGATGCCGCAAGGGCAAAAGTGTTTACAAAGTTGGCAAGAGAAATTTCTGTTGCCGTTAAAGAAGGCGGTGGTGACCCCAACAACAACAGCCGCCTGAGAGATCTTTTGGCAAAGGGACGCGCCGCAAATGTGCCTCAGGAAAACTTGATGAGGGCAATCAAAAAAGCCGGCGATAATGATAAAGAAAACTACGAATCTATCACATACGAAGGATACGGCAACGGCGGCATAGCTGTTATTGTTGAATGCCTTTCCGACAACCGCAACAGGACTGCATCTAATGTCCGCCACTATTTTGACAAATTCGGCGGCAACCTGGGTACAACCGGCTGTGTTTCTTTCATGTTTGAACAGAAGGGTGTTATCATCATAGAACGGGAAGAATATGACGAAGAAAAGGTCCTGGAAGACTGCTTTGAAGCCGGCGCACGGGATGTTTCCTTCGAAGATGAAGGCGTTATAGAGGTAACAACCGAACCCTCACAGCTGTCAGAAGTTGCGGATGCCCTTGAAGACATGGGATACAAACTGAGCCAGCGCGAAGTTGAGATGGTTCCCAACAACTATACAAAGATTGAAGACGAGGATACACTGAAAAAACTGGCACTGCTGTTCTCTTTCTTGGAAGAGGATGATGATGTTCAGAATGTGTGGAACAACCTGGAAAATCAGGAAGATTTGCCAGAGGTTTAAAAATTACAATTTACGGCTTTGCATTTCCTATGGTTTATGCAAAGCCGGTTTTGTCTAAGGGGTGTAATTGATGCCAAACGAAAACACATGTATTTTCTGCGCAGGACCTATCACCGAAGGGGATGTATGCTCCTGGTGCGGTTTCAGTCAGACCAGTGGTCAGAAATTGTCCGGCACACTGAAATACGGGACAAAAATAGACTGCTATGTGGTAGGCGAAGTGATAGCAATGGATGGCGAAAGCACATCATATTTTGCCTATGATACGCGGCAGCAGAAGAAAATAGTGCTTAAAGAATTTCTGCCGGTGTCAATGGTGGCTCCCAGACAGGGAGATAATGTGGTTATACAGCCGGGAAAAGAAGTCCTGTTTAAAAACCTGATGATGGATTTTACAGACCTTTATACAACGCTGAGCACTATTCAGAGCAAGTCCATAGCCAAAGTGTATAAAATTTTTACAGCAAACGGAACAGCTTATGCTGCTTTGGAATATATACGCGGAGATACCCTCAGCCAAAAGCTGATGAAAAGGGGAAAACCTTATACATTCAAAGAGGCCAGATGGCTGTTTCAGGACCTGTTTTTGCTGCTGAAAGAACTGGAAAGACATAACATAGCCCATGGCGGAATAAGCGACGAAACGGTTATTATAACGCCGGATAATTACGCTGTTCTGTCAGGTTTTGCCATACAGGACCTGCGCGTCAAAAACGAGCATATAATGTACAAACTGTATGATGGATTTTCTGCGCCGGAGCAATACAGCCCCAATCAGTTCCCGGGTTTTTACAGCGATGTGTATTCCATTGCTGCGCTGTTCTATTATGCAGTAACAGGTAAAAAATATAAAGAGGGCGCGCTGGACGGCAAAGACAGCACCAGACACATACCCAGATATGCCCGGCAGGCTTTGAAATATGCTACAATGACGGCCATATCACAGCGCATTGACAATATAGAAGACTTTGTGCTGACATTGGACAACAAGGCCACTGTGGAAAAGCCAAAGGAAAGCAGGGTACAAAAGAAGAAACTGGATTTGTCTTTCCTGAACAAAAAATACATTCCGTACCTGGCTGTCACTGTTATTTTCCTGCTGTTCCTTGTTGCTGTGTTATCTTTAAGCGGAAATGGCGAGCCCAGCTCCTCTTACCGGACCAGCAGCTCAACAGTGCCTGCCAAGGTTTTTGTTCCGGATCTGAAAGGAAAAAGCTACAGCGAGATTTTGCGGGACGAGGAACTGAACCTGTACTTCAAATTTGATGTAAGCGAAGATTACAGCAATGACTATCTGCCCGGTCAGATTATATCGCAGCAGCCGACAGAAGGTACTGAAGTAAAGACGGGCACCACCATATATATAACTGTCAGCAAGGGCGAACAGCTGTTGACTGTTCCGGACGGGCTGGCCGGAGATACTCTGGAAAATGTAATACGAAGGCTGGAATATCTTGGAATAAGATACGCGGTTACCGAAGTTTTGCAGACAGAGCAGTTCCCGTATGGGACTGTGGCCGGCACAGACAAGCCGCGGGGCACCACGCTTAATCCGGATACAGACACGCTGATAATATATGTTTCGGATGATACGCCTTTGCCCAGCCCGTCGCCATCACCGACACCTTCTCCGTCGCCGACACCTTCTTCGTCACCGACGCCATCTCCCACACCTTCACCCAGTGAAGAGCCGGGCTCATCTTCAGAGGCTTCGTCCGGGTCGGAAGCAATACAATAAAAATCAAAAAGCCGCCGTTCAGGCGGCTTTTATATTGCTATAAAATCTGATCAGTTTCGCTGGCTTCATATTCCATTATGTCCTGCACATCACATCCGAGAATGCGGCACAAATCGTTTATGGTGGTTGTGTTCAACGGCTTGTTTTTTCGCAGTTTATCTATTGTGGAGCTGGATATATTGTGCTTTTTAATTAAGGTATAGG
Source organism: uncultured Clostridia bacterium (assembly GCA_944386045.1). GTDB lineage: Bacteria > Bacillota > Clostridia > Oscillospirales > Ruminococcaceae > RGIG3102. The sequence continues at coordinate 4,097 of CALWZO010000028.1, forward strand.
TGCTTTCTTCTGACTTTTTCAGAGTTTGCCAAAACGGGGTATAAACAATCATACAATCCTCCTTATTATCTAGATTATTGTATGTTCGTTATATTGACAATAGTCGGTAATCGGTAAAAAGACTATAATTTATATAGTCTTTTTAAAGATTATATATATTGTAGAGGAGAAAAAGAAAATGGCAGATTGTAAAATATGCGGAAAACCTACAAACACACACCCATGGTATTGTGATGAGTGTATGGAAAAATATCCGACGGATAAAGAAAAGTCTGAATTATCAAAAAAACGGCAGCTTAATATTAAAAGTACTTCATTTGAGAATGTAATAGATGTAAGCGGAATAAAAGGGGTATTCTTAATACTGGCGCTTATCGCTTACTGTATCGCACCCTTCTGCCTTATCATAGCTCTGGCAAAATTAGGGTCAAGATATGATTATGATATTCTTGGCTGGATGCAATATATAATGTACTGCTCTGGCTCATTAAACCGGGGATTGATATTTACAGTTATATATTTTATATCCAATATCAGTGAAAAAGTTGACAAGATAAGTGGTTGCATTGCAGAAAAATAAAAAAGCCGGGGCTTTCGCCTCGGCTTTAAATTTTGCAAACAATTAGTTGTTTGTGAAGGGCAGCAGAGCAACATAGCGGGCTCTCTTGATAGCTGTTGTCAGCTCTCTCTGGTGCTGTGCGCATGTGCCTGTAACTCTTCTGGGAACGATTTTGCCTCTTTCTGTGATGTACTTTCTCAGTTTGGCAACATCTTTGTAATCGATAAATTCAGCCTTGTCAACACAGAAGCTGCAAACTTTTTTACGGCTTGTGCGTCTTACAGGACGGCCGCCTTTGAATTCTCTTTCGTTCTTTTCCATGTTAGAAATACTCCTTTACTTAAACTAAAACGGTAAATCGCCGTCGTCGGTATCTACTGTGGAGAAACCGTCCAAGTCACCTGTTGAGAAGGTGTTGGAAAAACCGGTTTCGGCAGCGGGACGGGCCGGCTGAGAGTAGCTCGGCTGGCTCTGTGAAGAGCCGGACTTGCTTTCTGCAAAATAAGCGTTGTTGATAACCACCTCGAAAGCGGTGCGGTTTTTCCCGGTGTCTTTATCCTGATACTGCCTGGTCTGGATAGAGCCGTTGAGACCGATCATATTGCCTTTTCTGAAATAGCGGCTGATAAATTCGGCTGTCTGGCGCCATGCGACGCAGTTGATAAAATCTGCCTGTCTTTCACCGTTTGCACCGGAGTAAGCGCGGTTTATAGCCACTGAAAAGCTGCACACGCTGATTCCGTTGGGTGTCTGACGCAGTTCCGGGTCGGCAGTCAGTCTGCCAAGTAAACAAACAACATTCATTTTTTTATCCTCTCAAATTACAGAGCGATAATCATTGTGCGCAGCAGACCTTCTGTGATCTTGAATACGCGGTCAAGCTCTGCAGGGAATGCGGGCTCACATTCAAATGTGAACAGCACATAGTAACCTTCGGATTCTTTGTTGATCAGGTAAGCAAGTTTTCTTTTGCCCCATTCATCAACAGAAGCCAGAGTACCGTTAGCCTGAATAAGGGTTGTAAATTTCTCAACAAGACCTTTGATAGCTTCTTCGTCCTGTTTTGTGCTGATAACAACCATTGCTTCATATTTCTGCATAATAATTTTACCTCCTTGTGGACTTTAATGGCCCTGCTTTTAACAGGGCAAGGATCTGCCGCATTTGCGACAGCAATTTATTATATCAGTTATTCCTTTTTTAGTCAAGGGATAACAGTATAATTCTTTACAGTTTCTGTACAAAATCTTTCAGGTACCGTGCAAAGTCAGCGCCTATTTCCTCATGCCGCAGGCCCTGTTCCACATTTGCCATCAGAACACCCAGCTTGTTGCCCATGTCATAGCGCTTGCCGATGAAATCAACACCGTTCATTTTGCCTTCCCTTGCCATTACGGCCATGGCGTCTGTCAGCTGAATTTCACCGCCGGCACCGGGTTTTGTCTGTTCAAGGATATCATATATATCCTTTGTCAGCAGGCATCTGCCCAGAATGGAATAAAGAGAAAATTCTTCGCCCTTTTTGGGCTTTTCTATCATGTCGGTTACAGAGTAAACATTTCCGTCTATATTGTCAACTTTCAAAGATGAGTATTTGGAAATGGCATCAGCGGCAACCTGTTTTATACCCACGCAGGCTTTGCCGTATTGGTTGTATGCTTCTATCAGCTGCAAAGCCACCGGCTTTTCGCCGAAAATCACATCATCGGGGTATAATACAACAAAGGGCTCGTCACCGGTAAACTCTTTGGCGCAGAGAATGGCGTGTCCCAGGCCTTTGGCCTCCTTCTGGCGCAGAAAATATATGTTTGCCATCCGGGAAATGCCCTGGACCTGTTCCAAAAGACTTTCTTTGCCGGGTTTGTTCAGGGCTGTTTCCAGTTCCGGGCTTTTGTCAAAATGGTTTTCGATAGCTTCTTTTCCGCGGGAAGTTATAATCAGAATATCTGTTATGCCGCTTCTTACACATTCTTCCACAATGTACTGGATACTGGGTTTGTCAACTATCGGCAGCATCTCTTTGGGCACTGCCTTTGTCATGGGCAGCACACGAGTACCAAATCCTGCCGCAGGAATTACTGCTTTTCTTATCATATTTTTTCTCCTTGGTTATTTAAAACCTGCTTTAGTACAAAAACAGGTTGAATATATAAAATGCACTCATCAGGGCTATGATAATAATCGCTCCCTTGCTGGGGCCTGACTGGCGCATCAGGGTCCTGTAATATTCGTCAGGGTTTCCGTAGTATTCGGCTTTCAGTTCTTTCAGTTTTTTGAGCGTTGCCTTTTTATACATAGGAATGGCGGTAAAGCCAAGAACCAGGCTGACAACCATTACCAGAAGGGAACATACATAAGCGGCAGTTTCCAGCCCGGGGAACACCAGAGGGGATGAGTACGGTATAACCCCGATATCGGCAGCAGTGATTATAAGAGATGGGATATTCATAAGGAAATTGAATATCATGCTGCCGACGGCCACGCCCCACATTTTCCTGTACATGTAATATATAGGCGAAAACAGAAATGCTGACCAGCAGAAAGGCCTGTAATTGGGGTTGCGCTCCATTTTTTTGAACTTGTATATATAATACTGGGCGCTGGGGCCGACATACACCGCAATATCCTTTATGCGCACGCCGTCAATTTCACCGGACAGTTCTTTTTCTATTCTGGCGTTGAGCTCGCTTTGATCCATTGTCATGAAAAACGGCGGCTGCTGTTGCTGTGCCTGACGGTTAAAGGTGCCGGCACTGCCCTGGAATGTATTCTGAGCTGATGCCTGGCTGCCGCTTAAAGCCGTGCCGCAGTTTTCGCAGAAAAGCGTACCCCGAGGCATAACACTGTGGCAGTTCGGGCAGGTTATACTGCCTGCTCCGGCGGCCGGTTTGGCTGCTTTCGGCATCCATTCAAATCCCCGGGCGTGTTTGTCTTCGTTTACACAGTGACCCAGCTCCCGCCAGCACCGGCGATGGTGCGGTGTGCCGCATTCCGGACATACTACTATGTCACTGTTTTTATCAAAAGTTTTTTTGCAGACCTCGCAGGTCTGACCTTCATAATTAAACATAAATTTCTCCTATATGCTGCAAAATTTGCACTATATTATATTATACATAAAGTTATGCGATATGTAAAGCAAACTGACACTTTACTATATCGTTAATTGTGGTATACTATATATTATATAGATAAATGTGAAATATTGGGGTAAATATGATACTTATTGACGATTACAAGAAAATTTTGAATGACATAAAACCGCAGATAAAAGAGCTGGAAGACAGTACAGGCTATGAAACGCTGCAAGGCGCAATAGAAGAGCTGGAAATGCACACACAGCAGCCGGATTTCTGGAATGACCAGGCAAAGCAGAATGAAATTTTTGCAAAACTGAAAGTCCTGAAAGACAAAAAGAACGGCGTTGATGATATAAAAAGCACATACTCAGACCTGGAAACCATGATTGAACTGTACAGCGAACTGGAAGACGAAAGCATGGAAGAAGAGCTGGTGCAGACCGCTTCCTCATTGCAGGAAAAGGTGGAACAGTTAAGGCTGACCACGCTGCTGACAGGCGAATATGACGCCAACAACGCCATAATCACGCTCCATGCCGGCGCCGGCGGCACCGAAAGCCAGGACTGGTGCGAAATGCTGTACCGTATGTATACCAGGTACTGCAACAAAAAAGGCTATAAAACACAGACGATAGATTATCTGGAAGGGGATGAGGCCGGTATAAAATCGGTTTCTTTCTCTGTCGAAGGTGCCAACGCATACGGTTTTCTGAAAGGTGAAAACGGCGTTCACCGCCTGGTAAGAATTTCGCCTTTTGACTCGTCCGGACGCAGACATACATCTTTTGCCTCCTGCGAAGTTATGCCGGAAATAAATGATGATATGGATATAGTAATCCGTGATGAAGACATCAAAATGGATGTTTTCCGTTCTTCCGGCGCCGGCGGACAGCATGTTAACAAGACCTCCTCTGCTGTAAGACTTACCCATATACCCACCGGTATAGTAACTTCCTGTCAGAATGAAAGAAGCCAGTTTCAGAACAGGGAAATGGCCATGAAAATGCTGAAAGCCAAACTGGCGCAGATAAAAGAGCGTGAACACCTGGAAAAAATAGAGGATATCAAAGGTGTGCAGAAAGAAATTGCCTGGGGCAGCCAGATACGCAGCTATGTGTTTATGCCGTACACACTGGTCAAGGACCACAGGACAGGCTACGAGGACGGCAGGGTAGACATGGTTATGGACGGCAATATACAGGGCTTCCTGAACGCATATCTTTCCGCCGCCAGCAAAGGTGAACTGGCCGACAACTGATATCGGCTTAAAATAAAATAGAATAAGTAAAGGAGCGAAGATTATGGATTTTGAAAAAGTATTGCTTTCCCGCAAGTCCTGCCGCGAATATACCGACAGGCCGGTGGAAGACGATAAGCTGTACAAGGTGGTGGCTGCTGCTTCCCTTGCGCCGTTGGGACTTCCCAAAAACGGAAAACCGCACATTACCATAGTTACCGATAAAGATATGCTGAAGGCCCTTGGCAGTCAGTTTGGCCCGGACAAGGATATTATTTACGGCGCTCCGGCTCTTGTCATAGCCTCCTGCCCGCCTGCACCTATGGATGGGGTAGCGCAGATGAATGCCGCCTGTGTTGTGGAAATGATGGCATTGCAGGCCACAAATGAAGGCCTGGGAAATATTTATCTTTACGGTGTCACCGCGGCGCTGGCCAAAAACGAAGACCTTGTGAAACAGCTGGGAATACCCGAAGGTTTTGTGCCTCTGTCAGCCCTTGCCCTGGGTTACGGCAAAGAAGAGGTAAGCGTATGCAAGGTGTTTGAGGCAACTTTGAGCCAAAACAGATATTGATTGCAAGGCCCCATATCCGGGGGCCTTTTTTATATTGAAAAAAAGTGTCTGTTGTGTTATCATACATAGACAGGCAGTTTTTTGCAGGGCCACAGGCTTTCTACCCTTTTGAAGGATGAATGTGGGGGAAGCGCGGTGAGAATCCGCCGCAACAGCCATTGCCGTATTTGCACAGCATAAGTCGGAATGCCCACACTGTATAAGATCTGCCAATAAATAAAAAAAGAGGTAAAAAAATGAAATTGCAAAAACTTTTGTCAATTGCCCTTGCGGTGGTAATGGCACTGTCTTTGGTGGCTTGTTCAAATGACGGTTCTTCATCACAGCAAAACTCATCCACAGTCCAGAACAGCGCACAGCAGGACAGCTTGGTTGAAAGCAGCCTGTGGGACAACGCCACATACACCGAGGACACAGAAATAGGAGAAGGCAAAAAAAGTGTAGCCCTGACAGTTACAATGGAAGAAAAATCCATTGTTGTTACCATCAAAACCGATGCTGACAACCTGGGCGACGCCCTCAGGGAAACAGGCTTTGCCACCGGTGAAGAAAGCGAATACGGACTGTATGTAAAAGTTGTAAACGGCGTAAGCGCTGACTACGAAACAGACGGTGCTTACTGGGCACTGCTTCAGAACGGCGAAGCCACAACATTTGGTGTTGACGGCGCTGTTATCGAAGAAGGCAGCCGGTACGAAATGGCTTATACACCTGCACGGTAAATAAAAAAATTACAGCCTCTGCACATCTTGCAGAGGCTGTTTTTATATCTGTTAAGTTATATTTAATTTTATTAGCATAAGAAAATACTGCTATCTGCTGTTTTTCAGTATCCTTACATCATCGCCCACAAAAAACAGCCTTGAACAGCTTCCCAGCAGTCGGGATGTTATCTTTTCGCCGTACTTTCGCGTCAGCATATTCTGGTTTATTATGTTTGTGGTGTAAATGCAGGGTTTTCCGGTTATCATTCTGGTGTTTACAATGTTGTACAAAACGCTCAGGGAATAGTTTGTCATATTTTCCGCCCCAAGGTCATCCAGTATAAACAGGTCGCAGTTTAAAATGTCACCGATAAGATCTTCTCCGGAATATCTGGCCTGCTCCACTTTGTTGAACAGGCTCTGGGAAGAGGCGTACATAACCGTATAGCCCTTTTCCATACATACCGAAGCTATGGAACAGGCCAGGTGCGTTTTGCCCAGGCCTGCATTGCCCAGCATCAGCAGGCTTTTGTTTGCCGGCGTAAATCTTTCCGCATAGTTTTTACAAAATTCGTAAATCTGCTTCATGTGATTGTACGGTACAACAAAAGTCCCGTTGGGAAGCTCTTTGGCCTGTTTGGGATAAAATTCCAGGCTGAAATCTTCAAACCTGGCCCGGGGTGCAGGGGAGGCGGCAGACAAAAGCCGCTGTCTCCGCTTTACTATCTCTTCTTTCAGACAGTCGCACACCTTGCCGTTTACAAAGCCTGTGTCCTTGCACTTGTCGCAGAAATACTGCATTTCCAGGTCTTGTCTGCTGTAGCCGTTTTCGGTTAGTATCCTTGCCCTTTCCCGGTCCAGGGTATCCATTTTTTTTCTTATATCCTGTGCATCGCCGGTTCGCTTTTCCAGTTTTGCCAGGGCATATTCGGCACCAAGGTTGGTTATCTCATCGGTCAGGCGGCTGACCCGGGGAAGCCTGGAATATATTTCATCTCTTTTTGCAAAAAATATGGCTCGCTTTTCCAGTCTTCTTCTTTCCAGTACGGAATATGCTCCGCTGTATCCGTCTGCGCTCATACCGGTTCTCCTTTATCAAATGATGGCACTATGTTCATACCCTGTAAAATAAGGTCATCCTTGCTTTCGTCAGTGAAAACAGACCGTCCGGCAAATTCCCGTTGTGTATCCTCCGGGGTTTTGTATCCTTTCTGCGCCCAGGACTTCAATATGCCGTTGCAATACCTTATTCCGGCATTGGGGCCGGCAGCCTCAAAGGCAGCAGATATCATTTCTGATGTCATATGCAGCCTTTCTGCCCAGGAATCTATAATGGCTTTTTCACTGCTGGTAAGCTTCTGCTTGTCATAAGAAAATATACCGCACACAGTGTCGTAAAACTTCTCCCTTTTCTCCATAAGCCGTATGTGCTCTTCGGCTTTTTGCGCGCTGGTAATGCCGTTTTTTTCAAAAAGGTTAAGAATTACCCTGGCGGTGTAGGCCGGGCCTTTCTGTACGGGGGCATAATGCACTGCAAGTATCAGAATTACCTCTATCGGTATATTGTCCTGTAAATACAGGCTGACAAAAGCATTTGTGGCGCGTTCGTTTATCGCATGGCCGTAAATCTGCTGCAAGCGGCTGACGAGAATGTTTATTTCAGGGTGGCTGCCGCTTATTTTAAGTATATCCCGGGAAGTAAGACGCTTTTTCCTGGCGGCAATTCCGTCTTCTTCCTGCCGTGATATAAGCCCTTTGTCTGCCCAGTACAGCAGGGAAGACTGCACACCGGCAACGCTTATCTGCAGCCGTGCTGATATATCCACGGGGTCGGCTTCTCCTTTGCGCAAAGCATAAAGTATCACCTTTAAATCGTTTTCCTTTGCGGTGTATAAATTATCAAAAACAGCCATAGGAACATTTGGTCCTATGACTGCCTGTTTTAGAAGCTGAAACTTCATCTTTTATTTTTCACCTTTGCCGGCAGATTTTTTAGCTGCTTTTCTTTCTTCCAGCTTCATGCCGATATTTCTGCGTTCGTAAAAAAAGTATATGCCCAAACAAACACAAAAACCGCTGACAACCTCCAAAACAAAAAAAGTCAGGTTGAAAGCAGACATGTCAATGTTGAACAGTCCGTTGCCGCCGGCGCACATTACAAAAGCCAACAGACAGTAGGAAAAAAATGTCACCATCATCCTGGTAGTGTTTTTCAGATTCATATTTTTGATAAAAAATGTTATAAACGCGCAGCATATAAACGCGTTTACAGGTGCCGCAAGGGCATATATCATAAAAGTATTCATGAAGCCTCCTGATTGTTTATAATTCTATTTTTCCTGTAAAAAATATTTTATATTCTTTTGCATAATATGTCAACCGAAATAAATATGAAAAATTTTTTCTGCTTTTGCCGCAGGGTGATTAAATCACAAAAATATTGAGTTTTATGTTGATTTTTGGTACTATACCTTGGTAAATCGGTGTGATAAGGAGAATTTTATTTATGGAATATACAAGAAGACACAAAGGTACATGCTCCAGAAGCTCAACTGTTGTCATAGAAGACGGAATAATCAAAGAAGCCAAGATAATCGGCGGCTGCGACGGCAACACCAAAGGTATCTGCAACCTGGTTGTAGGCCTGCCCGCAGAACTGGTAATCGAAAGATTCAGCGGCACAACCTGCGGATTCAAGCCCACTTCCTGCCCGGATCAGCTGGCTGTAACAATCAAAGAAGCTCTGGAACAGCAGCAGTAATTTTTAAATGTAAAGCCTTCCTTTTGGGAGGCTTTATTTTTTTGCATATTTTCGATTACAAAGCCCCGGGGCGGAAATACTATACAGGGTATCAAGTTTATTAAAAAGGATGAAAATATGTATAAATTCAAAAATTTTTCTGAAAGCGGAAACAAGGCCATAACAGCTGCGATAGATATAGCCGGCAAGCTGGGCCACATTACTGTGGGCTCGGAACACCTTTTGCTGGGCATACTGAGCTGCGGAAAGTCCGATGCGGCAGACTTTTTGTCTGAATACAGCATCAGCTTTGCCTGTGTTTACAATATAGTGGCCAATGTGCTGGGCATCGGCAAAGAAACTTTTCTTACGGAAGAAGATTTAAGCGCCAATGCCCTGCTGGTTCTTCAAAGTGCCTACACCCACCGGTGCGGTTTTGGCAAAAGCCGGGCCGGTACCAGCGAAATACTTCTGGGTATCGGCCGGATAAAAACCTGTATGGCATACCAGATTATGACCACTCTTGTGAAGGAAGACCCGACTTTTGGCCAAAGATTGTCATCCCTGGGTAAAAGTACCGTGTCAGGGGCCGGATACGGGGAATCAAAGTCCTATGTCAACCTGGAAAAATATGCCAAAAATCTTACGGAAACTGCAAAAATGGCTCCCTTTGACCCTTGTGTGGGCAGAGATAAGGAAATACGGCAGGTTATGGAGATATTGCTGCGAAGGCAAAAGAACAATCCATGCCTTATAGGTCTGGCCGGCGTGGGCAAAACCGCTATTGTGGAGGGGCTGGCAAATATGATAGCCGGCGGAAATGTGCCGCGGCAGATGAAAAACAAAGTAATTTATGCACTGGACATGGCTTATCTTCTGGCGGGAACAAAATACAGGGGAGATTTTGAAGAAAGGGTAAAGGCTATTATTGACGAAGCTTCCTTTGACAAAAATATAATTCTTTTCATAGACGAAATTCATATAATTGCTTCTGCGGGCGGCGCTGAAGGTGCCATAGATGCGGCAAATATTTTGAAGCCGGCCCTGGCCAGGGGACAGGTACAGGTTATCGGCGCCACAACCAGAGATGAGTATACAAGGGTGATAGAGAAGGATTCCGCCCTGGAGCGACGCTTTTCTCCGGTTGATGTGGCCGAGCCCACGCCGCGGCAGGCGGTTGAGATACTGCAGGGGATAAAGGATAAATATTCCGCATATCACGGTGTTGAAATAGCGGACGAGGCTTTGAAAGCCTGTGTTGATATGTCGGTAAGACATATCAGCGGCCGTTACCTGCCGGACAAAGCCATCGACCTGCTGGACCAGACCTGCGCGTCGGCAAAGGTGGCAGGGCACAAGACGATAGATGCCGAAAATGTTATAACGGTTATCAGCAAAAACATCGGTGTTTCAATGGACAAGCTCAGACGGCAGGAAAGGCGGCAGTACAGCTCGCTGGAAAACAGGCTGTCCCGGCGGATTGTCGGCCAGGACAGGGCGGTAAAAGCCATGGCCAACTCCCTTAAGCGCTGGCGCGCCGGCCTGAAAGACGATGAGGGCCCCATTGCATCTTTTATATTCTGCGGCCCCACAGGAGTGGGCAAAACTTACAGCAGTAAAGTGTTGAGCAGAATATTGTTTTCCGACGAAAACGCCCTGATACGCATTGACTGCACCGAATACAGTGAAAAGAATGATGTGTCAAAGCTGATAGGTTCCCCTCCGGGATATGTGGGATATGATGAAGGCGGAAGGCTGGAAAGGGAGATGGGAGGCAAAAATCACTGTATAGTGCTTTTTGACGAAATCGAAAAAGCGCACCCGGATTTGTTCAACCTGCTGCTGCAGGCCATGGATGACGGCTTTATGACAACCTCCAGAGGAAAAAAACTCAGCTTTAAAAACAGCATAATAATATTGACTTCCAACCTTGGCTCCGAAATCTGGTCTGAAAAAAGGCAGGCTCTTGGTTTTGCATCGGAAAAAGACAGCACGGATAATGCAGCCGCCAGGGTAAAGCAGGAAATCAAAAACTTTTTCTCCCGGGAATTTATCAGCAGGATTACAGAAATTATACCCTTTTTTCCGCTTGATTTTAACCGGATGCAGGAAATTGCCCAAAAACAGCTTCGGTCAATAGCCGCAAAGCTGGAAAGGCAGAAAATACGGCTGTCCTGGGATAAAAGTGCGGAGAATACACTGCGGCGGCAGGCGGCAGGCCGGGGCGGCGCCAGGAATGTAAAAACCGCTGCCGGAAGACTGATAGAAATACCCATTGGGGATATGATAATAAAAAATTATCTGCGGCCGGGAAGTGCACTGCATTTAAGCAGTGACGGCGATAAAATAAATATAAGTGTGCTGCAAAAACAGTAAAAAACATAATGGGTCCGCCTCGGCGGACTTTTTTATATATTTTTCACAAATAAAGCGCAAATTTTTTATTGACATTGATATTTTTGGGTGCTAAAATAGTTAAAGTTCAAATTGTAAGAGTTCTAACAATTAAACGGCAGTTAATTTAAGGAGGTTTTCTGATGAGTGAGCAGGTTCATTTAGGCAAGTACATTCTGGATACGGCACATGCCTTAAAACTGGGGCTTAACAGCATTTTTCAGGAAGCGGACCTGACCGGTTTGCAGGCCAGAGCACTGGGGTTTATTTCCAAAGCCAACGAAGACGGCAATGATGTATATCAGAAGAATATTGAAACTGAATTCAAAATCAGCCGTGCGTCGGTAACCAGTCTGCTGAACACAATGGAGAAAAACGGCTATGTGCAAAGAAGCCGGGTAAAAGGTGACGCCAGGCTGAAAAAGATAGTGCTGACCGAAAAAACCAGGCTGAAAGAGGAAAGAAACCGCAACATGCTAAACGAATATGAAAGGCTTTTGGCCAAAGACCTGACAGAACAGGAAGCCGATATGCTGATAAAACTGCTGAACAAGATTTCGAGCAATATTGAAAGTATAGATATAGAAGAGATAAGAGGTGTTAAAAGATGATAAAAAAACTTTCGTCTTATGTCAGAGAGTATAAGCTGCCTGCGATAATGACCGGCGTTTTTGTAGCACTGGAAGTTGTCATGGAAGTTGTCATTCCGCAGCTTATGGCCAAAATCATAGATGTGGGCCTGCCAAACTCTGACATGGGTTATATCACCAGAATAGGCCTGCTGATGATTTTGATGGCCATACTGTCACTGCTGTTCGGCGTAGGCTCCGGCAGATGCGCGGCCAAGTCCAGCGCAGGATTTGCACACAATCTGCGCCAGGGCCTGTTTTACAAAGTTCAGGAGCTGTCCTTTGCAAATATAGACAAATTCTCCACCGCCAGTTTGGTAACAAGGCTGACAACAGATGTAAACAATGTTCAGATGGCGTTCCAGATGATGACCAGGATGCTGATAAGGGCACCTATAATGCTGGTGTTTGCACTGTTTATGTGCTTCAGGATAAGTCCGAAACTGTCCATGGTGTTTGTCTGCGTCGTGCCGTTTTTGGCCTGCGCCCAGGGCTTTATTATGACCAGGGCAATGCCCAACTTCCGCAACATGTTCAAAAAATATGATGTGGTCAACAGGGTTGTGCAGGAAAACCTGACCAATGTGCGTACAGTAAAAGCCTTTGTAAGGGAAGATTTTGAAACAGAAAAGTTCAAAAATTCCACAAAAGATTTGTACGATTATTCCATCAGGGCGGAAAAACTGCTGATACTTTCTTCACCGATAATGCAGTTTTCAATGTATACAACCACCCTGCTTATATCATGGATAGGCGCACAGCTGGTTATAGATACCACAATGGAAACCGGCCGGCTGATGAGTATGTTTACATATATCATGCAGATACTTTCCAGCCTGATGATGATAAGCATGAGCATTGTTATGATGTCCATGGCCAAAACCAGCGGCGACCGTATCATTGAAGTTCTGGATGAAAAAATTGACCTGACAAACGGTAAAAATCCGGTAATGGAGGTCAAAAACGGCGATGTAAGCTTTAAGAATGTTTCTTTCAGCTATTCAAAGGATATGAACAAGCTGGCACTGGAAGGAGTAAACCTGGATATCAAATCCGGTGAGACAGTGGGTATAATCGGCGGAACAGGCAGCGCGAAAAGTACACTTGTGCAGCTGATTTCCCGTCTGTACGATGTAACCGACGGTGCTGTATATGTAGGTGATGTGGATGTAAGGGATTACGATTTGGATGTCCTCAGACAGAATGTGGCCGTAGTACTGCAGAAAAATGTGCTGTTCAGCGGCACAATAGCAGAAAACCTGCGCTGGGGCAACGAAAATGCCACAGACGAAGAGCTGGTACATGCCTGTCAGCTGGCCCGGGCGGACTCCTTTATCCAGACATTCCCCAAAAAATATGATACATACATAGAACAGGGCGGTACCAATGTTTCCGGCGGCCAGAAACAGCGTCTGTGCATAGCCAGGGCATTGCTGAAAAAACCGAAGATAATAATCCTGGACGACTCCACCAGTGCTGTTGATACTGCAACAGATGCACGGATCAGAAAGGCATTCAGGGAAGAGCTGCCGGGTACCACAAAGATAATCATTGCCCAGAGAATTTCCTCTGTGCAGGATGCTGACAAGATAATTGTTATGGAAGACGGTAAGATCAACGCCATTGGCACACACGAACAGCTTGTGGCAGAAAATGAAATTTACCGTGAGGTATACACATCACAGATGAAGGGAAGTGAAGAGTAATGGCTGCGAAAGAAACAAGAAGTATGCCCCAGGGCAGAAGACCTGTCCAAAGGGTAAAAATGGATGAAAATACATTTAAAAACCTGTCAAGGCTGATGAAATTCACAGTTCAGAAATACAGGCTTCATTTTGTTATAGTACTTATATGTATTCTCATTTCCGCCTTGGCTAATGTGCGCGGAACACTGTTTTTGAAAACTTTGATAGATACATATATAGCTCCGTTTATCGGTCATAAAAATCCTGATATGTCCGGTCTGAAAACAGCCCTTTTGC
>CALWZO010000029.1 GCA_944386045.1 uncultured Clostridia bacterium
TGCCCAGGCTGTAAGTTCTGTCGAGGCCACCATGGGCCCGGGTGTTTACAGCAGCGGCAGAATAGGCCCCGGCAAAGACGACACCGACACACAGGTTGACTCTTTCAACCAGGTTTATGCAGCGGTGGTATTTGACAAGGACGGCAAAATCCTGTCAATGAAGCTGGACCAGCTGGAAGTAGCCACACCCAACTATGACGGCGAGGGTATGCCTCATTTTGCCGGCTTCCCGGGCCAGAGCTACAACGAGGACAAAGACCATGACGCTGTTGTGGACGGCACACTGACCTATGATGATGACGCCTTCCTGCAGGCTGTAAGCGAATGGCAGACCAAGAGAGAGCGCGGCGACGGTTACAAGATGACAACCGGCACATGGCGGCGGCAGGCAGACAAATTTGAAGAACTGTTTGTAGGCATGACCGTAGAAGAGGTCAACCGGTGGTTTGAAAAGTATTGTTCAGACCTTAACGGCAGACCGCTGAAAGCTCCGGGCGAAGATACCAAAGAAGAAGACAAAGCCAAGTATGAAGCCCTGACAGAGGACGAAAAGGCACGGCTGGCAGATGTGACAGCACAGGCCACCATGTCCCTGAACGACTCTCACGGCAACATTCTGCGGGCCATCAAAGCCGCAGTGGACGCCAAAGCCAATGTGGATATTACCGTAGGACAGTAAAACAAAATATAACATCCCTGTAAAAAAGGCCGCTTTTCAGCGGCCTTTTTATTACTTTTTATTCAGTTTTTCAGCCCGGGCCATAAGCCGCTGATAGCTGTTTTCCACTTCGCCGTCAATCACCATATCCAGCAGGCGGCGCAAGGCGGCTCCCAGCCGCGGCGATTTCTCATAGCCGGCTTTCAGCAGGTCATTTCCGTTCACTGCCAGGTTTTTCATATCAAAACATTGTTTCTGACTTATTACACTGTCTATAATCCCGTCCAGGCGGTCATATTCCCGTGTGCGGTCAAAATCTTTTGTGTTCTGGGCCTTGTTGTCAGCCCTTTTCAACAGCATAAGCAGTCTGAGCGCCTCTTCGCCGTGCTTGTTCAGCCGTCGCCTTACCGCCTTTTCCGAAGGCTCTATATATGTGTCGTGATATTTCACCAGTCGGCAGACCAGCCGCGTGTCATCTCCGGGTGCTTTCAGCCTTTCCATTATCCTGCGGCAGTGTTCCAGGCTTTTTTCCCCATGGGAATAAAAATGCCCCACTCCCTTTTCGTCTATTGTAAATGTATCCGGCTTTCCCGTGTCGTGGAGCAAAGCCGCCAGCCTGAGCAGCGGTATCGGCGGCGTGTTTGCCACGGCAACGGCTGTGTGATGCCACACATCGTATATATGGTGTATATTGCGCTGGTCAAAGCCGACCATCGGCAATATTTCAGGGATTATCCGCCCCAAAACCTGCGGAAAATCCAGCAAAACCTGCCGGATATTGTCGCCTGCAAGCATTTTCAGCAGTTCGGTGTAAATTCTTTCAGCGGAAATATTTTTCAGCAAACCGGCCTTCCGGACAGCGGCCGCGGCTGTATCAGCCTCCATGGAAAAACCCAACACAGAACAAAACCTCAGCCGTCTGAGTATCCTCAGCCGGTCTTCTTCAAATCGCCTGCAAGGGTCATTTATACATCTTATTATGCGGTTTTCTATATCCTTTTTGCCGCCGAAAAAATCTTTCAGTCCCCAGTCCGGATGCCAGCACAGCGCATTTACGGTGAAATCCCTGCGGGCGCAGTCCCGGCGCATATCGGTGACAAACTGCACGCTGTCCGGATGCCTGCCGTCGGAATATTCGCCGTCAGAACGCCGGGTGGTTATCTCCACCTTTTCGCCGTCTATGATGACCGCAACAGTTCCGTGACGCCGCCCGCAGTTTATCTGCCTGTAATCGGACAGCAGCCGGCCGGTCTGCCGCGGCAGGGCTGTGGTGGCCAGGTCAACATCGCCTATCCGCCTGCCCATCAGGTCATCGCGCACAGCTCCGCCCACGACCCAGCAGCCGTATCCCCGGCTGTTCAGCCTTTCCATACACAGCGCCGCGCCGGCCGGTAATTTCAGCATACTGCCACCTCCCCGTCTTTTTATTTAATATTATAATAAAACAAATTTTTTTACAAGTAAAAAAGCAGGGGGACATCCCCCTGCAAGTATTTTAAATAAAATTAGTCTGCTATTTCAAACTGGTCGATACCAACTCCGCAAACCGGGCATTCAAAATCTTCCGGCAGGTCAGTAAACAATGTGCCTGCGGGTATTCCCAATTCGTCGTCGCCCAGATCTTCGTCATAAACCCAGCCGCAAACTACACAACCGTATTTAGCCATTTCTGTTCTCCTTTATAATTTATTGCCCTGTGGGCTGTTATGTAAGTAGTTTATTACGGGCTATGCGCTTTGTCAATAGTTTTCACAAAATTTATATACAGTATACCGATGTATTTTTTGTCAAAAATTATATAAAAGCTCATTTTGTATAACTTATCTAAAAGCAGACTTTATTTTTCTCAAAATTCAAAGCAAAAAAATAATTGTCTTGTTTTGCCTGTAATGGTATAATAGCAAAGTATTTATTTTTTGAAAATTATATGGGAATTGAGGTGTAAATATGTTTAAAAAAGGTTTCAGCAATGAATTATATGTGGAAAAACAGGCCCACGAAATCAAAGAAAGAATAAAGAGGTTTGACGGCAAACTTTATCTGGAGTTCGGCGGCAAGCTGTTTGATGACTTTCACGCTTCCAGGGTCCTGCCCGGATTTTTGCCGGATACAAAGATAAGACTTTTGCAGGCTCTGAGCGAAGATACAGAAATAATCTTCTGCATTTCAGCGGACGATATACAGAAAACCAAGGTCCGCGCCGACCTGGGCATAAGCTATGATATGGACATCCTGCGCCTGATAGACGAATTCAAGGCAATGGGTATTTCGGTAAACAGCGTTGTGCTGACAAAATACAATCACCAGCAGGCGGCGGACAATTTTATTACAAAAATGACCAACCTGGGTATAAAAAGCTACAAGCACTATCCGATTGAAAACTACCCGATGGATTTAAAGACAATAGTCAGCGACGAAGGATACGGCAAAAACGAATTTGTGGAAACCACAAAACCCCTGGTAGTAATTACTGCTCCGGGCCCCGGCAGCGGAAAACTGGCCGTGTGCCTGTCCCAGGTATACCACGAACACAAACGCGGCCGCTATGCCGGATATGCCAAATTTGAAACCTTCCCCATCTGGAACCTGCCTTTGAAGCACCCGGTAAACCTGGCGTACGAAGCCGCCACAGTTGACCTGATGGATGTAAACATGATTGACCCCTTCCACCTGGAAGCATACGGTGTGACAACCGTAAACTATAACCGCGATGTGGAAGCTTTCCCCATTGTAAAGACAATCCTGTCCAGCATAACGGGCGATGAAAACTTTTACCGTTCCCCCACCGACATGGGTGTAAATATGGCCGGATATGCCATAATTGACGACGAAGCCTGCCGCTATGCTTCCTGTCAGGAGGTAATATCCAGATATTACACAACAATATGCGACTACAAACTGGGCAAAGTAGGCGCCGCCCAGGTAGAGAAGATGGAAAATCTGCTCAATCAGCTTTCGCTGAAACCGGCAGAAGACCGCCCCTGCGTTGCCCCGGCCAATATAAAAGCGCAGACCAGCGGACGCGCCGCCACAGCCTACGAGCTGACCGACGGCACCATAATAACCGGCAAAGCCAGCGATATCATGAGCGCCACCAGCGCCGCCACAATAAATGCGCTGAAGTACTATGCCGGCATAAACGATGCGATACAGCTGATACCTGCCTCTGTCCTGATGCCGATACTGGACCTGAAACGCAACAGCCTGGGTTCAAGAACATCTGCGCTGAAACTGGATGATGTACTGCTGGCGCTGACAGTGGCTTCCAACACCAACCCCACCGTAAAACTGGCGCTGGAACAGCTGCCGAAACTGCGCGGAGCAGACCTGCATTCATCCGTTATGCTGCGCACAGGTGATGCGTCCACCTTGCGTAAGCTGGGTGTAAGAGCCACCTGCAACGACATATTCCCGGAAAACACCATGTATTTTTAATATTCCCATACAAAAACTCCCCGTCAATGCGGGGAGTTTTTTATTTTCTCTGTTTAAAAATCAAAAATCAGCCGTACACATATACCTTCCGGCGCAAAACTGAATTTATTCTATCCAGTTCCCGGGCTGTGGCCGGCTTGCCATAGGTCATTATATGCAGAGGTATGCTCCGCTGTCCTGGGGCAAGGGGCGGCTGGACAAACAATGCGTCATTAAAGAAAAAACCATGCCTTTTATAAAATTCTATCCTGCGCCGCGCCATTTCTGTTTCGGGCGGTTCCACTTCCAGGCACAGCCGCCTGCCGAAAATTTCCACAACTTCGTCCAGAATTTTTCCGCCTATGCCGCCGTTTCTGTGCTGCGGGCTTACTGCCAGGTGCTCGATGTACACCGCAAATCCAAAATCCCATACAGCCGCAAAGCCTCTTATATCTCCTTTATCTTCCCGCCTGCTGACAAATATTTTATATTCCGGCTTTTCCAGCAGATTTTTCTGCGCCCGGTAGGGTTTGTATTCGTCTTTTGGGAAGCTGGTTTCCATAAGGCTGTAAATTTTGTCAAAATCTTCTTTTTCCATCGGGAAAATCGCCATCTTGTCTTTCCTCCACGCCAAATAAGGGTATATGGGAGCTATTTTATCATAAATCAGCCGCAAACTTCAAGCCGGCGGTTGATACACAGTTATGTGTATTTCCCGCATCGGAAACCGGCGGCGCAGGTCACACCTCAGTCCGGCGGGCGGCTGTGCATACAATTTGTATCATTTTCACAGCAAACAAATTTACAGCTTAATATACCTTATATAAAAGTTAATGTTCCTGCAAATAAAAAAGACAGCGCTTTTACAGCGCTGTCCTGAACAACATTATTTTGCCATGGCCGGCACCAGCACCAATACTTTTGCATCTTTTGCGGTGTTTTCTCCGGTTTTTACATCATCCTTGCTGACATAAACCACAGTGTCACTGCCGGTATATGTCACATCGTCATACAGTTTTGTAAATTCGTCCAGTGTGCCTATCACATCAAAGCCGAATTTGTCTGTGCGGTAGTGCATGGGTATAATAACCTTTGCTTTTACCTGCTGTGCCACTTCTTTGGCGGTGGGGGCATCTATGGTGTAAAAACCGCCCACCGGCAGCAAAGCCACATCCACATCGCCTATCCGGCTGACCTGTTCGTCGCTTAAAACATGGCCCAGATCGCCGAAATGAGCTACTTTAAAGCCGTCAAAGTCAAACACCCTTATAATGTTTTCGCCGCGTTTTGTGCCGTTTTCGTTGTCATGGAAGCTGTTCACCCGTGTTATCTTCGGCGCCGGTGCTGCCATTTTAATCTGCTTCACCACTTCGGCGGCGTCATGGTCATAGTGCCCGTGACTGCAAAACACATCTATGGCAGAAACCTGCAGATTGTCAAGCCCCGGCACACTGCCGTCCTGATACGGGTCCACAACAGCGCTCCAATTGTCCCAGGTCAGTTTAAAACAGGAATGTCCCAGCCATTGAATGGTAACTTTTTTCATACTTTGTCTTCCTTTCTGTCATTTCATTATTCTCAAACCCTTGGGGTAATGATTTTTTATTATCCGGCCGTCGCATTTGCCCCAGCCCATGGT
>CALWZO010000030.1 GCA_944386045.1 uncultured Clostridia bacterium
CGTATTGTAACAATATAGCCCTTTAATTTTGTATGGCTTATCAAGGAGAAAATAAAATGGATGGCAGTATCACAATTCCTAAACATATTGGAATTATAATGGACGGAAACGGCAGATGGGCAAAAAAGCGCCTGCTGCCGCGAAATATGGGGCATAAAAAAGGTGCGGAGGTTTTTCAGGATATAACCAGATATTGTAATGAACTGGGCCTGGAAGCGGTTACATTTTATGCTTTTTCCACAGAAAACTGGAAAAGACCTGCGGAAGAGGTAAACGGTATAATGTCTTTGCTGAAAGAGTATCTTGTAAAGGCCTTTGATTATGAAAAAGAAAACAACCGCGTGATATTTTTGGGGGATAAATCCGCATTTTCCGGCGAATTGCTGGACCTCATGCTGGACATCGAGGAAAAAACAAAAGACAGAACCGGAATGACGCTGAATATAGCATTGAATTACGGTTCCAGGAATGAAATCGTCCACGCGGCCCAAAATATAGCAAAACGGGTCAGAGACGGCCAGATTGCCCTGGAAGATATTGACGAAAAACTGTTTTCAGATTACCTGTACACAAAAGGTCAGCCGGATCCGGATTTTATCCTCAGACCCAGCGGGGAAAAAAGGTTGTCCAACTTCCTTTTATGGCAAAGTGCCTATGCGGAATTTGTGTATATGGATGTTTTGTGGCCCGACTTCACCAGAGCCGACCTGGACAAAGCCATAATTGAATTTAACAAAAGGAACAGACGCTTTGGAGGCGTTTGAGTGGGGAATGGTTTATGAAACAGAGAATTATAAGTTCGGTTATAGGCCTGGCTGTTTTGCGGACCGTTCTGTACCAGTTCAACACAATTTACTTTAACATTGTGGCGGCAGTGGTGTTCCTGATTGCAGTGTACGAGGTCTACAACGCCTTCAAAGACGGCAACTCCAAAATTGCCATGATCTGCGTGGGCACTTTTGGTTTTTTACTGTTAAATCAGCAATATCTTGGACTGCTGAATGGCAGGACAGCGGCGGTGTTTTTTATGACAGCCTATGCCGCATGCACTGTGTTTGGTTTTCATCATATTGACATAAAAACCATTTCAGCCTCGGTGCTGTATTCTGTTTATGTGCTTTTAGGCTTTTACGCAATATTGGACATAAAAGCCCACCTGCCTTACGAGGTTTTCGGCCTTGATGCGGCATATATGTTTATTTTGTGCTGTATAATAGCCTGGTGCTGTGATATATTTGCTTATTTCAGCGGCTACTTTTTTGGCAAACATAAAATGTCGCCTACCCTCAGCCCAAAAAAGACAGTTGAAGGGGCTGTGGGCGGTGTAATCGGCGCTGTTTTGTGCGCCTGCCTGTCACTGTATATCTACAGCTTGATAAAACCTTTCCTTGAAGGAAGCGGCTTGTCTTATGATGTTGCCGCCCGTTCTTATATACAGATGGCAGTTGTCGCATTTTTTGGCTCACTGCTTGGAATGATAGGCGATCTTTTCGCCTCTGCCGTAAAGCGCCAGACCGGAATAAAGGATTACGGCAACATAATGCCCGGACACGGCGGCGTTATCGACAGGTTTGACAGCGTGTTGCTGCTGGCACCGTATATCTGGCGGCTGTCTGATTTTGTTGCCGCCCGGGGAGGTATTTTCCATGTATAAAAATATAATAGTTTTGGGCTCCACCGGCTCTATCGGCACACAGACTCTGGATGTATGCCGAAAACATAATATCAGGGTGCTGGCCCTGTCGGCAAACAGAAACACCGCACTGCTGGAACAGCAGGCCAGGGAGTTTAGGCCGGAATATGTATGTGTCACAGATACTCAGACAGCGGAAGAGTTTGCGCCTGTTGCAGGGGAGCTGGGCATAAAGCTGTTTAAAGGCAAGGAAGGCCTGGTCGAGCTTGCCAGCCTGAAAGAAGATGCGCTGGTGCTGAATGCTGTTGTGGGCATAGCAGGCCTGGATGCAACACTGGCGGCGGCAAACAGCAAAAAGGACATAGCGCTGGCCAACAAGGAAAGCCTGGTGACAGGCGGCCAGCTGGTAATGGATGCAGTCAAGGCCAACGGCGTAAAGCTGTTGCCTGTGGACAGCGAACATTCCGCAATTTTTCAATGTTTGCAGGACCATGAAAGCGCAAAGTCGCTGAAAAAAATAATACTTACCGCGTCCGGAGGCCCGTTTTTCGGTTTTGACAGCAGCCGGCTGGAAACAGTTACCAAAGCCCAGGCGCTGAAACATCCCAACTGGTCAATGGGGTCAAAAATAACCATAGATTCCGCAACGCTGATGAACAAAGGCCTGGAACTTATAGAGGCTGTATGGCTTTTCGGTGTGAAACCGGAAGATGTGCAGATAGTGGTGCACAGGCAAAGCATAATACATTCGGCGGTGCAATATGCGGACAACAGTGTAATTGCGCAGCTGGGCAGCCCTGATATGCGTCTGCCAATACAGTATGCTATAACATATCCGGAAAGGTATGACTGCCCCGCGCCGGCTCTGGACTTTTACGCGATGAAAGACCTTACTTTTGAACGTCCGGACCCGGACACATTCCTGTGCCTGAAGGCGGCCATGGAGGCAATCGAAAAAGGCGGATTGTACCCTTGTGCGGTAAACGGGGCAAACGAAAGGGCAGTACAGCTGTTCCTGGAGGATAAAATCGGCTTTGCCGATATAGGCAGGGTTGTGTACAAAACCTTGTCACATTTTAATTTTCAAGGCGAATATACTTTAAAAGAGGTGTATGAAACCGATAAAAAGGCGAGAGCCTTTGTTGATGAACAATTATTGAAATAGAGGTTATTGGTTTTTTGATGAGTATAATTATTTCTGTTTTGGTTTTCAGTGTTGTTATTATAGTACACGAGTTCGGACATTTTATCATTGCGAAACTCAGCGGCATAAAGGTAAATGAGTTCAGCATTGGCATGGGTCCCAAACTGGTAAATGTGACAAAAGGCGATACAGATTATTCCATAAGGGCGTTTCCCATCGGCGGATTTGTTGCTATGGAAGGGGAAGATGAGGAAAGTGAGGCGGAAGGCTCATTTACTTCTGTTCCGGTACAAAACAGAATAGCTGTTGTTGTGGCCGGTGCCGTTATGAATATGATTTTGGGCTTTGCGGTTTTGTGTTTTCTTACGGCTATGCAGCCGGCGATAACCAGCCGCACGGTAAGCTCTTTTTATGAAGGTGCCATGACACAGCAGACCGGTTTGCAGGTAGGGGACGAAATAGTGGCCATAAACGGAAGAAAATGTTATGTGGCCAATGATATAATATACGAGTTTGCCAGAACACAAAACGGCACAGCGGATTTTACTGTAATACGCAACGGAATAAAAACCCAGCTGGAAGATGTTACCTTTGAAACATACACAGATGAAAACGGATACCGGCAGATGGTGATAGACTTTACTGTTTATCCCGTTGAAAAAACAGTTTTCAGTGTTATGCAGGAGGCAGCCAACTGGACCATAAGCATCGCCAGAATGGTATTTTTAAGCCTGGTGGACCTGGTCAGCGGCCGTGTGGCGATAAACCAGATGTCCGGTCCGGTGGGAATTGTATCCGCCATAAGCGAGGCGGTAAGTTATGGCTATGAGTCAGTTCTTCTGATTTTGGCCATAATAACGATAAACCTGGGCGTTTTCAACCTTTTGCCTTTCCCGGCACTGGATGGCGGCCGCCTGGTGTTCCTGCTTTTAGAGCTGGTAAGAGGCAAGCCGATAAACCAGAAATACGAAATATTGGTAAACACCGCCGGCATGCTGATGCTTTTGGCGTTTATGGTGTTTGTAACTTTCAGTGATGTTACAAAGTTTTTTGTTTGACAGGTGCAGTTTATGAGACATTTGAAAAAAGAAGTAAAAATAGGCAATGTTCGTTTGGGCGCAGATAACCCGATACTGGTGCAAAGCATGCTTAATGTCAGGTCCGGAGATGTTCTGGGAAATGTCCGCCAGGCCAAAGAGTTGGAAAGGGCCGGCTGTCAGATTGTGCGCGTCAGCGTGCCGTCAATGGATGATGTCAGGCTGATACCGGCGATAAAAAATGAGATAAATATCCCGCTTGTAGCGGATATACACTTTGATTACAGGATTGCCGTTGCCGCAGTGGAGGCCGGTGTTGATAAGGTAAGAATAAACCCCGGCAACATAGGCGATGATGACAAGGTGAAACGGGTTGTAAAAGCCTGCCAGAGCAGGAATGTCCCCATAAGGATAGGCGTAAATGCCGGAAGCCTGGAAAAGCATATACTGGCCAAATACGGGGCTCCTGTGCCGGAAGCCTTGTGTGAAAGCGCAATGTATCATATACGACTGCTGGAAAAATTTGATTTTGATGATATTGTGGTATCAATAAAATCTTCCAATGTAAAAACCATGGTGGAAAGCTACCGTATGCTGGACAAAATGTGCAGCTATCCTTTGCATCTGGGAGTTACAGAGGCCGGCACATACAGGATGGGCCTGATAAAATCCGGTATGGGAATAGGCGCATTGCTTATGGATGGAATAGGCGATACTTTGCGCGTCAGCCTTACAGATTCTCCGCTGAAAGAGATACCGGCCGGCTTTGACATACTCAGGGCGGCCGGAATAAAAGTTGCCGGCCCGGAAGTTATATCCTGTCCCACCTGCGGAAGAACAAACCTTGATGTCGCCGCCATTGCCACACGGGTCGAGGAAAGATTGCAGGGAATAACCAAAGACATAAAAGTTGCGGTTATGGGCTGCGCCGTAAACGGCCCGGGAGAAGCAAGGGAAGCGGACATAGGAATTGCCTGCGGAAAAGATAACGCCGTATTGTTCAAAAAAGGCGAAAAGGTAAAGGTACTGCATGGCGATTTTATAGATGAGTTTATTAAAGACATTTATGATTTTTTAGAGGAAAAAAGTGAGTAGTTCTGTACTGTCTGTCTTTGACGATTACAATAATCAGTTTTATACCGGAGAGCTTTCCCGGGCTGTCCTGGAAAAAATTGACATACATAGGAAAAAGTCTCATTTAACAGCCGTGATTTATTCATCACGGCTGATAAGTTTTGAGGTGCTGGAAGATTTCAGCCTTTATTTAAGCGAAAAATATCCTGATTTTTCCATTGATATAACAAACAGGTTTGACTTTGCCACTTTCCGCGGGCAGGACATGCCTGTTTTGTTGCGTCATTACTGCACCAATGTGATGTATATTCCGCTGAATTTTTTCAATGATGCGTCTGTGTGGACGGAAGATAATATTTTGCATATATCCGTCAGCTGCGGCTATGGCTTTTTGAAAGGGAACAATTTTGAACAGTCCCTGTCAGATTTTATATTTTATCTTACAGATACACTGGTAAATGTAAAACTGGAAAAAGACCGGGTGGAAAGCCGGCCTAAAATTGTACTTCCGCCGCCGGTGGTACACAAGGAAGCACCTAAAAAGACAGAACACCGCGATTTTAAAATTGACGGCCTGGATATAAAAGAAGACAGTGTGAAGGTGTTTATGGGCAAATACATTCAGCCCAAAAACATGGTTTCCATATCACAGGCGCTGAAGGACAACGGTAAAGTATGCCTGTGGGGCAAAGTATTTGCGGTGACCCAGCAGGGGAACTTCCGAAAGATATATGTGTACTCCATTACAGACGGCGAAAACTCCGTAAATGTAAAAATAATCCTCGACCCGGGCGAAAAGAATTTTGACAAATGGGACGCCATCAAACCCGGGATATATTTTCTTGTGCGCGGAGACTGTCAGATGGACAAGTACGAGCGCGATTATGTTATCATGGCCTATGATATTGTAACCTTTTCTGTCCATGACAAGAAAGATACAATGGAAAACAAAAGAATAGAACTGCACCTGCATACAAAGCTTTCTGCAATGGATGCCCTGATAGCACCGGATGAAGCGGTGAGATATGCATACAAAATGGGACACAGGGCGGTGGCCATAACCGACCATGGAGTTGTACAGGGTTTTCCCCAGGCAATGCTGGAAGCGGACAAGATACAGAAGGATGACCCGGATTTCAAGGTTATTTACGGCTGTGAAGGATACCTGGTAAACAATATTGCCAATGTCTATGAGGGCCGGCAGACCGGCGATGTCAGGGATATTGAATATGTTATTTTCGACATCGAAACCACAGGACTGAACCCCAACACCGAGATGGTGACCGAGATAGGCGCCGTGCGCTGGAAGGACGGAGAGGTGCTGGAAGAATTTCATACCTACGCCGACCCGGGAAAACCAATCCCGCAAAACATAGTTGAGCTTACCGGCATAACAGATGATATGGTCAAAGGCGCACCCAGCCAAAAAGAAGCAATCGAAAGCTTTATGCGTTTTCTTGACGGCAGAGTGGCGGTCGCCCACAACGCGGCCGGCTTTGATGTAAATTTTTTGAAAGTGCGCGGAGAAAAGGAGGGCATGCAGTTCCGCTGCCGGTATCTGGATACCCTTCCGCTGGCAAGAAATCTTTTGCAGCAGCTGAAAAGCCACAAGCTGGATGTACTGGCCAATTATTACACGCTGGGCAAATTCAATCACCACCGCGCAACGGATGATGCAGTGATGCTGGGAAAGGTTTTTTATCACCTGCTGGCTGACCTGGAAAAAGCCGGAATACACAAAATTGAAGAGATAAATTCACAGCTGAGCAACACTGAAAATCTTCCCAGGAGAAGCAACCATATAATACTGCTGGCAAAGACACAAGCCGGCGTGAAAAATCTGTACAAGTTGATTTCTTTCAGTCATCTTAATCACTTTTTCAAAACTCCCCGTATGCCCAAAAGCGAAATTATGCAATACCGCGAAGGTTTACTGATAGGTTCCGCTTGTGAAGCCGGTGAACTTTACAGGGCTATCCTGGACGGTGTGAGCTATGATGACCTGCTGAAAATAGCCGATTTTTACGATTATCTGGAAATTCAGCCCATCGGAAACAACGAGTTTATGCTCAGGGACGGAAAGGCAGAGTCCATTACACAGCTTCAGGATTACAACAGGCTGATAGTAAAGCTGGGCGAAGACCTGAACAAGCCGGTGGTGGCCACAGGTGATGTGCATTTCCTTACCATGCAGGACGCCCAGTACCGCAGCATACTTATGGCCGGCATGGGCTTCAGCGATGCAGACATGCAGGCGCCGCTGTACTACCGTACCACAGAAGAAATGCTGAAAGAGTTTGAATACCTGGGGCCGGAAAAGGCTTTTGAAGTTGTTGTCACCAACACAAACCTTATAGCTGATATGATAGAAAGCGGCATAAGGGCCATACCTAAAGGAACCTATCCGCCCAGCATAGACGGTGCGGAAGAGGAGCTGAAGCAGGCCACTTATGAGAAACTGCACAAACTGTACGGCGAAAATCCGCCGCGGCTGATACTGGACAGGCTGGAAAGAGAGCTGAACAGCGTCATCACCCACGGTTATGCAGTTTTGTATGTAATAGCCAAAAAGCTGGTGCAGAACAGCGAGGAGCACGGCTACCTGGTGGGCTCCCGTGGTTCGGTTGGCTCGTCAGCGCTGGCGTTTTTCTCCGGAATATCGGAAGTAAACCCGCTGCCGCCCCATTATCTTTGCAAAAAATGTCAGTACTGCACCTTTGATGTGCCGGAAAACATTTTGTCCGGGTTTGACCTGGAAGACAGATATTGCCCGGTATGCGGCGAGAAGCTGTACGGCGACGGCAACGATATTCCTTTCGAGACATTCCTGGGCTTCAACGGTGACAAAGAGCCTGATATCGACCTTAACTTTTCCGGCGAATATCAGTCCCAGGCTCACAGATACACCGAAGAACTGTTCGGCCATGACTATGTGTTCAAAGCCGGCACTGTGTCCGCTTTGCAGGATAAAACGGCATACGGATATGTAAAGAAATACCTGGACGAAAGAGGTCTGACAAAAAACAGGGCAGAGGAAAACCGACTGACCCTTGGCTGTTCGGGCGTCAAAAAAACCACCGGACAGCACCCCGGCGGCATGGTTGTTGTGCCGTCAAATTACGAAGTGTACGACTTTTGCCCGGTTCAGCACCCGGCAGACTCGAAGGAAAAGGGAGTTATAACAACCCATTTCGAGTTTAAATATCTGCATGATACACTGCTGAAGCTGGATATACTGGGCCATGATGTGCCGACAATTTACAAACATCTGGAAGACCTGACCGGAATAAAAATGGCCGATGTGCCGATGAACGACAGGGCGGTATATAAAATGCTTACCAGCACCGAGCCCATCGGCGTAAGTCCTGACGATATCCAGAGCACCACTTCCACATTCGGCATACCGGAACTGGGTACTGATTTTGTAAGGCAGATGCTTATGGAGGCAAATCCCCAAAGCTTCGCCGATCTTATACAGATTTCAGGCCTCAGCCACGGAACAGATGTATGGAACGGTAATGCCCAGGATCTGATAAAGAACAAAACCTGCACCATAGCAGATGTTATCGGCACCCGTGACAGCATAATGCTGACCCTTATCAAAAAGGGTGTGGACAAGGCAAAGGCTTTCAAGATAATGGAAATTACCCGTAAGGGCAAAGCGGCCAAGGAATTTGATGCCGAGACAGAAAAAATGCTGCGCGACAACGGCGTTGAAGATTGGTATATCGAAAGCTGCAAAAAAATAAAATACATGTTCCCGAAAGCCCATGCGGTGGCTTATCTTATAGCCGCCATCAGGCTGATGTGGTTTAAGCTTTATTACCCGATAGAATTTTACTCCACATATTTTACCGTCCGCGGAGAGGCCATAGACTATGAAGCGGCTGTGGGCGGCAAGCGGATAGCCACCAAAAAGCTGAAAGATGTAACCATGAGGCTGAAAATTGAGAAAAACGCAAAGGACGAAGAATTGCGCACATCTTTGCAGATGATCTGTGAAATGTTGGCCAGGGGATATGAATTTTTACCCATAAAACTGGGAAAGAGCAAAGCAAAAATATTTGCCGTGGAGGACGGAAAAATCCGCCTGCCGTATATTTCCCTTAAAGGTGTGGGCGAGACTGCGGCCGTCCAGCTGGAAAATGCCTGCAAGGACGGCGACAGCTTTTTGTCTGTGGAAGAATTTCAGAAAGCGGCCGGCGCATCGTCCTCTGTTATGGATACCCTTTATTCGGTGGGTGCCCTGGGCGATATGCCTAAAACAAACCAGGTTTCATTGTTTATGGATTGAGGTCAGTTTATGAATATAGGTATATCAACAGGCTGTTTCTTTCCGCTGAAAACCCGCCTTTGTCTGGAAAAGGTGGCACGGGCCGGCGCAAAGACCACCGAAATTTTCTTTAACACCCACAGCGAACTGGATACGGAATATGTAAAAATGCTGAAAAACATCGCTGATGAAAACGGCATAAAGGTCATATCGGTACACCCTTACACATCTGCCATAGAAACATTTATGTTTTTTTCACGCAACGATTATAAGCTGGAAGACTCTGTCAGATATTATGAAAAGTACTTTGAAGCCTGCAATATCCTGGGGGCTGAATATGTTGTGTTCCACGGTTGTTTTGACACTGCCGGGTATATGACAATGGACAGATACGCTGATATAATGAATGTTTTGGCCGGACAGGCAAAAAAATACAATGTGTATATAAGCCAGGAAAATGTGGTCAAATTCAAATGCGGGACCCGGGACAACCTGCGTTTTTTGGCCCGGAATACAGACAGCAGTCTGAAATTTGTGCTGGACCTTAAACAGGCAGTAAGGGCCGGACAGGATGTATACAGCCTTATGAAAATAATGGCCGGAAGAATAAGCCATATCCATGTGTCCGACAATGACCCATCCTCTGACAGCCTGCTTCCGGGAGAGGGCAATTTCGATTTGCAGTTTTTCCTTCAGCAGGCTGAAAACGGCTACAATGTGAAAAATGCCCTGATAGAAGTTTACAGGCAGAATATAAAAAGCGAAGAACGGCTGAAAAAATCTTTTAAATATATAAAGGGCCTGGTGTAAGTATTGCATTACAGGCCCGAAATATATATAATATTTGCATAAATATGGAAAATAAGAGGTAAGATATATGAAATGTCCTTTTTGCGGCAACCCGGACAGCAAAGTTGTGGACTCCCGCCCCACCGAAGACGGAGAGAGAATACGCAGACGCAGAGAATGTATAGCCTGCCAAAAGCGTTTTACCACATTTGAAATTATCGAAACAACCCCTATAATGGTAAAGAAAAAAGACGGCTCCATTCAGGCTTTCAACAGGGATAAGCTTCTAAACGGCATGATAAAATCCTGCGAAAAAAGACCTGTGTCCACACAGGACCTGGAAAAGGCCGTGGACAGGATAGAATATAAAATCGTAAACAGCCTTAAAAGTGAAGTTTCCTCCATAGATTTGGGTGAAATGGTTATGGAAGAATTGAAAAAACTGGACGAGGTGGCCTATGTCCGTTTTGCTTCCGTTTACAGGCAGTTCAGCGATGTGAACACATTTTTGGAAGAGCTTAACCAACTGATGAAAAAGAGAAACGGCTAATGTATATAAAATGTGCTGGTGCCTATATTTTCCAGCGTGCCGGCCATTTCAATACATATTTCCTGCAAAGCCTCCCGGTCTGAGTTGCTTTGATAGTGTTCCAAAAATTCAATATATGTTTTCAGCTGCTCGATATGCTCCGCGCTTATAAAAAAGCGGAGTATATTTTTTTTGTCATAAAAATCATCTTTCAGCCGCTGTACCTTTTCGTCCGTAGCCTGCTGATACAGCCGGCGTGTCTGGTCATACAGCCGCTTTGCGCTGTTTTTTGTGTACCTGTCGGCGAAAAATCCGCCTGTCAGTATGGCTATAAAAATTGCCAAAGAAATATAAAAATGTTTCATATTACTCCTTGACTGTCAGATTGTATTTTTGATTTCCGTCCACCAGCAAAAGCAGAACCCTTTGCAGGCTGACATTTTCCTTTTTCAGTATGTTGTGTATAAAAGATACATCTATACCTTCCAAAGCCAGGTTTTCTTCCATTATTTCTCCGTCACACACCACAGGAAAGGGTGGGACATCAGCTTTTTTTATATTCCGGGAATTTGGAAAAGGGTATATGCTTACTGTACCGGTTGTTTCCACCAATGCAACGGACACTTCTTCCAGATAAAAAATATCCTTGCCGCGCATTGCTTCCAAAATATCATCCACTGCAAATCGCAGTTCGTTCATGACTTTCTGGTTTATCACACCGTCCTTTATCAGGACCATTGCCTTGCCCTGGGCCAGCTTTGAAAGCCAGGTGCTTTTGCGCACCGCCACAGACATGAACACCTCAAAACAGGTTATAAGCAATATTGGTATAAGGTAATAAGCCAAAGGCATATCGGGAGACTCGATAACTATTGATGTAAGGTTTGATATCAATATGGTGGCCACCAGGTCGCTGGGCTGAAACTCTCCCAAATTTTTTTTGCCCATCAGCCTCACAGCGATCATAACCAGAAAAAACATGATTATTGTTCTGAAAATAATTGAATACAAAATATCACCTCGTTTTATTGTGGCCGGCGTGCTTATTTTTAACCACTTGACTCAATAATATAGCAGAGGTGAGAATATGGAAGGGCAGTTGTTTACTTGTCTGGAAAAGAACAAACAGAAGTTTGAAAAAATTTTTGAACAGTCTGCGGACTTTTATTTTAAATATATTCAGGTTATGGGCCACCGTGGTGCTGTTGTCATGTGTGAAGACCTGGCAAGCTTTCAGGTTTTGCGGCAGGTTTTCCTGCATCCGCTGAACGACCTGCCGCAGACGGAAAACACAGCCCGGGCTTTTGATTACATCAAAGACAGCACGACCATACCATTTAACTCAAAAAACGCCAAAACTTTTGAGGAAAGCGTTTTTTTGCTTACAGCCGGTTTTGCCCTGCTGTTTTTGGACGGGATAAACCAGGCTTTTGTCATGTCCGTGCAGAATTACCCCGCCAGGGGTGTGGACCAACCGACCAATGAAAACAACCTGCGCGGCTCCAAAGAAAGTTTTACAGATACCGGAAGAAAAAACATGGGTATGATACGCCGCAGGATACGCAGTGAAAACCTGGTTATCAAAACCATGCAGCTGGGGGAAAAGACAAAAACAGAAGTGACTATGTATTATCATTCGGACTATTGCCCGCCGCAGCTGGCACAGCGAGTGCAGGAAAGGCTGGAAAATATTCAGCTGCCGATGATTTTTGAGGCGGGTTATATCTCGCCCTTTGTGGATAAAACCCAGTTTTCCGTATTTCAGTCGGTGGGCTACACCGAAAGGCCTGATACCTTCTGCGCAAAGCTGTGTGAAGGCAGGGTGGGGGTGATAATAGACGGCACTCCTCATCGGATGATTTATCCGTTTTATTTCCATGAAAATTTTATAACCAACGACGACTATACCCAGCGCCCGTATTTTGCCTCTTTCATCAGACTGCTGAGGTACCTTGCTTTTGTAATTGCGGTGGTATTGCCCGGTTTTTATGTCGCCTTTACCTCCTATGCACCACAGGCCCTGGCAGACAAGCTGATATTTTTTATCTATTCTTCCCAAAATGCAACGCCGCTTCCGTTGTTTGTGGAAGCGGTGGTGATAACAATATTGCTGGAAATAATAAAAGAGGCGGGCCTGCGCCTGCCGGTACCTATCGGCAGTTCTGTATCGATAGTTTCAGCGCTGATAATAGGCGATGCGGCTGTCAGTGCAGGTTTTATCGGCAGCGCAATACTGATTGTCTGTGCACTGAGCACCGTTGCCTCTTTCATAATACCGTCTTTTTATGAGCCGATCATAATAATGAGGATGCTGTTTATACTTCTTGCCGGAATTTTCGGTATACCTGGAATAGCTTTTGCCACATTTCTGCTGGCTGTAAATATTGCCAATGTGGACAGCGCAGGCAGGGAATACTCTTTTATATTTCAAAAAGGTATGAAATATATTTTCAGGGACGGCATAACAAGGACAAGCTGGCGCAGGGAAAAAAGTTCGTCCTGTGCCGGCAGGGAGGGTAAAGATGAGATGTGAAAACAGTCCGGTATACCTGATGTTCTTCTGCTATGGAGTTTTGTCTTTTGCCACATATTTCCCAAAAGGTCAGACAGACCTTTGGCAATGGCTGATATTCCTTATGGCAAATTTTCTGTTGTATGGCGTATATTTTGCACTGGTGCCAGGGTCCGGACATTTGGGAAAACTGCCTGCAATGCTGTTGAATTTTTATATAATTCTCCTCATAGCCAGGCAGATATACCGAATGTACTTTTATATGCAGACATATCACGGACAAAGTGCTTTGCCTGCAACAGCCGCCATCAGCGCAGCGGTGATTATCACCGGCTTGAACCTGTTCAGACAGGAAAACCGGCGACTGGCCAAGATAATGTTTCTGTTTACAGCGCTTTTGCTGGCTCTTGCTTTTTTTCTTAACCGGGAAAAGGCAGACGGTATAAATGTGTACAATATTGTAAGGTACACCGGCAGATCGGTTTATCTAAATGTGTTTGATTTTGCAGTCCCGATGCTTATTTCGGCAGAATACACCGGAAAAGGGGAAAAGGCAGAAAATCTGGCCTTTGCGGCTGCTGTTTTCGGCTTTTTTGCAGTTGTGTCAGTGTTTGCCTTTTGTTGTGTAGGAGGAAATATACTGTATAGCCTTTCACCTTTACAGATGCTTTTCCAGCTGTCGGCAACAAGCCTTATAAAAAATTATGATGCAATTTATAACCTTTTTCTGTTTTTTGCTTTTTTTGCCGCATTGACTGCTTTGGTAAACGGTCTGAAAAAGGTAAAAGAAGATTTTACACACTTTGGAAACAACGACCTGCTTGCCGTCATTCCGCTGGTATTTGCAGTTCCGTACCTGCCGGATATATTCTGGCCGGCAGCGGAAGCCGTCTGTGTTTTATTGCTTGTTGCGGGGAGAAGATATGAAAAAAGCTAAAGTTTTGATATTACTTTTGTCTGTGCTTATGCTGTGCTCATGTTCAAGCCAGGCGGGGAAAAACTATGTAAGGGACATATACCTTAATAAAACTGACAGCGGGTATGAAGTCATCATAAAATACTATGATTTTTCTTCGGGCGATGAAAACTATATACTGGACAAATACACCGGTGAAGATATGATACAAACCGGGATAAGCGCTTTGTCCGGCAGGGTGTATAACTTCAGGCTGTGTGAAAATTTCTACTTTTCGGAACGGCTGGCTGAAAATTTTGACGGCGTTTTTTCCCTGATAACTGCTTACAGGCTGTCACCGAATGTAAATATAATATGCTGTGAAGACAATCTTACAGGAGAGGAGGTTTTCCACTCTCCCCATATACCTTCCAGTCCGCTGTACAACCTGTCCGAAACCGAAGGCAAGGTGTACGGAGCACTGCCCAAAATTGACCCCGGCCGGAACATAAGCGGCATGGTACTGCTGGGCAGGGACGGCAGAATATATAACATGGATGCCGTACAGCGGCAGGCTGCCGCCGTCATAATGGGAATGTCTGACACAGGCCTTTTCACATCTTCAGATGGTACGACATACCGGAGCATAGGACTGGTGAACAAGGCTTTTGAAAAGAAGGATGAAAATATTACGGTAAAATATACACTGTCTGCAAACGATATAAAAGGCGAGGGAGAAGGTGTAAACCGGACAGAACAGCTGAAAAGAAAAATGGAAAAATCCTTGTCCGAAGACTTTTCCGGGGCATACAGCCTGCTGGACAGCAGCGGTGTTTTCAGTTATGACGGATATCTGGCGATAAAAGATATAAAAGGAGCAGTAACAGATTTTGAAATAGATATATTATAAAAAACCGCTTAAAGCAGTTCTGCTTTAAGCGGAAATTTTTTATTTATTTTTTCAGTATCATATCGGAAACATATATTCCGTGGGCCGCGGCCTGGGAAAGGCTTCTGGTAAATCCGGCGCCGTCGCCGACACAGTATATTCCGTTGCAGCCTTTCAACATGAAGTTTTCGTCAGTCTGGGGTCTGGCGGAATAATATTTGCACTCTATACCGTACAGCAATGTATCGTAGTTCATTGTGCCGGGAGCAATTTTATCCAAAGCCTGCAGAGTCTCTATTATGTTATCCAGCTGTCTTTTGGGCATACACAGGGACAGGTCACCCGGAACAGCATTCAGGGTAGGTGTTACTGTGGACTGGGCCAGGCGTTTTGCGTCTGTTCTGCGTCCGTTCATCAGATCGCCCAGCCTCTGCACCAGCACACTGCCGCCGCTGATCAGGTTGGAAAGGGTGGCCACATGGCGTGCGTACTCGATGGGCTCTTTGAAAGGCTCGGTAAAGCGTATGGTTGACAGCAGGGCAAAGTTGGAGTTTTCCGTTTTCTTTGCTTCATCTTTATAGGCGTGTCCGTTGACAGTCAGCACACCCTGTGTGTTTTCCATTACCACACTGCCTCTTTCATTGAAACAGAACATTCTGGTTATATCGCCGTATTTTTTGGAACGGTACCAGATTTTAGGTTCGTATATCTTTTTGGAAAAATGTTCCCACACAATGGCCGGCAGTTCCACACGCACACCCACATCCACCTGGTTGTTGGTCATGGGTATATCATGTGTGTGGCACCATTCGGCAAAAAAGCGGGATCCGGCACGGCCTACGGCAAAAATAATGTTGTCGGCCTGTACTGTCTGTTCACCATCTTTGTTTCTGAAATATACAGTGTTGGTGTTTCTGTCCACATCATATACATCTGTTTCGCACAGTATTTCGGCTCTTTCTTTCAGGTAAGTGCACATCTTTGACATTGTGTCAAAGTTGGCATCTGTGCCCAGGTGTTTCAGCTGTGCCTGGGACATGTGCAAATCGTATTCCAGACATTTCTTTTTCAATTCATTGCTGGGCATAAAGCGTTCTTTGGGTGCGCCAAAACTCATCAGGACTTTGTCAGCCTCTTCAATATAGTCAATTACTGTCTTTTTTGGCAGAAAATCCGGCAGCCATCCGCCGTATTCTGTGCTGATAACATATTTGCCGTCACTGAAGGCACCGGCTCCGGCCAGACCTTCCATAATGCTGCATGAAGCACATTTGATACAGGTCTTTGTTTTGCCTGCAACAATGGGACAAACACGCTTTTCAATGCTGTGACCTTTTTCAAAAAGAATTACTTTGCAGTCAGGTCTTTCCTGAGTCAGACGATAGGCGCTCATAAGGCCGCCTATGCCGCCGCCGATAATGGCAACATCAAATTTTTTCATATAAGTATCCCCCAATACTTGTTTTAACGCCTTGTGGCATAAATTAGGGACATTGGAGATACCAATGTCCCAAAAAGTTATTTTATCATATTTTTGTACTTGTGTAAAGCTATTTCATAAACTTGCACAACTTTTTCAATAAATTCATCGGGGCCGTACCTTCTGCTGAACTCTGCGGCGCTGGCTCTCAGCTCTTCACGCTGCTGTTTGTCAAGCTGCGAAAATTCGTTCAGAAGCCGATGAAATTCTTCAAAGTCGTGGAACAGGTATCCGTTTTTGCCCTGTACAATCTGATCCTTGTTGTACACATCAAACCGCTGCAAAACCATCAGACCGCTGGCCATGGCTTCCAGCATTGATATGGAGTTCATCTCTGTCACCGAAGCAGTGGCGTAGATGTCACTGGCGTAATAATAAGCGGCAATTTCGTTGTGGTTGACTTTTCCTGCAAAGAACACAATATCATTTACCTGTTTTTTTACAGCCAGTTCTTTCAGATACCGGCTTTCCGGACCGTCACCGATGATAAAAAGCCTGTATTTGTCTTTGTTTTCCATCCTGGACAGGTAATCTATCAGCACATCTATGCTTTTTTCTTTGCCCAGCCTGCCCACAAAACACATTGTTATACACTCGTCGGTTATATTGTACTGCTCTTTCAGGGCGCGGACTTTGTCCCAGTTTACATTTTCCGGCAAAAACAAAGTCAGGTCGGTTATGTTGGGGATTACATTTATATGTCTGTCCACGCCGCATCTTTTCAGAAATTCCACAACTTTCAGCGACGGGCCGATGATTTCGGTGGCTCGCTTGGCTACATTTCGGAAATATGCGTGTGTGGCCGGCTTGGCATATTTGTCAAACCTTTCGGGGAAAATATAAAACAGGTAATCATCATACATTGTATGCAGGGTATACACCATCGGCTTGTGCAGCATCTTTGCCACCCACATGCCAAAAATACCTATGGTAAATTCCGTGTGTATGTGGATTATATCAGGATTAAATTCTTTCAGATATTTCAGGCGTCTAAGGCTGATGGGCAGCGTCACGCCGTATCCGTATATTTTTTTGATGCCTTTCGCAGGGCAGTACAGTATTCCGTCCTTGACATAATGCTTTAATGATTTTGGGTCTGTGGTTACAATCAGCACTTCGTGCCCCTGTTTTTCCAGCCCGTCTTTCAAAGTTTTTATGTGGGTCACAACGCCGCTGATAAACGGAAAATAATACTCTGTAAATATAGCTATTTTCATATTCATATACCTCTCTATTGACATAAATATAACACAAATAAAACCCTCAATCAATTTATTGGCCAAATATTTATAAAATATTAATAATGTTTATCTGTTGAAAAGAATTGTGCATTATTATATAATAAAATTAATTGTAATTTCGTAAAAATGGAGTAAGGATCATGAAATTTTTTGTTACCTTGGAAAAATTTATAGCACAGCTTAATCTGGAAATTTTATCCGTACCGGGCGAGACTGATAAAATCCAGATTACCAGTACGGAAGTAAACCGTCCGGGGCTTCTTATTTCCGGTTTCAGCGAAAATTTTGACCCGGGCAGAATTCAGATACTGGGCAAAATGGAATTCAGCTATTTTGACAGCCTGGAGCACGATGTGAAGATGGCAAGGATAAACGACCTGTTCAGACGCAATGTGCCGGCTGTTATAATAACCAGGAATATGCTGATATCTTCCGAAATAGTGGAAGCGGCCAAAAAGCATAAAGTTCCGTTGCTGCGTACCACAGAAGAAACATCCACATTTATGGCAGAAGCCATAAGTTTTCTGAACACAGAGCTGGCCCAGAGGGTTACACGCCACGGTGTTCTGGTGGAAGTTTACGGTGAAGGCGTGCTGATTATGGGCGACAGCGGCGTGGGCAAAAGCGAAACGGCCATAGAGTTGGTAAAACGCGGCCACAGGCTTATTGCGGATGATGCGGTGGAAATCAGAAGGATATCCAACAAAACACTAATAGGCCAGTCACCGGAAAATATCCAGCATTTTATCGAGCTGCGCGGTGTCGGTATAATCAACATAGCCAGGACATACGGCGCCGGCGCGGTAAAACAGTCACAGGTGATCGACATGGTTATAGAGCTGGAGCACTGGCGTGAAGACAAAAACTACAGCACCACCGGACTTAACGAAGAATATACAAACATACTGGGAATAAGCGTTACAAAATCTGTTATACCCGTGCGTCCGGGCAGAAACCTGTCCATCATAATTGAAACAGCCGCCATAGCCAACAGACAGAAAAAGATGGGCTACAATGCGGCCAGGGAACTGCTGGAAAAACTGGGAATACAGGAATAATATTGCAGACAGGAGCAGAAACAATGCAGAACTTATATATAGGAGTAGACCTGGGCGGTACAAACATAGCCGCCGGAATAGTGGACCGGACAGGTAAAATAATTGCCAAAAAAAGTGTCAGGACCAACCTGCCCAGACCGGAAAGCGAGCTGGAAAAGGATATATTCAATCTGTGCAGTGACCTCTGCCGGGAAAACGGCTACAGCCTGAACAAGGATATTATCAGCATCGGCATAGGTACTCCCGGTTCGGTGGACGGCAAAAGGGGCATAGTGTGGTCAAATGTAAACTTTGGCTACACCAACTGGACCATAAAGGAAAATCTGGAAAAAATATTCGGAATGTCAATATTTGTGGAAAATGACGCCAATACTGCAATAGTGGCCGAGGTAATAGCCGGTAACGCCGTGGGCTGTAAAAATGCCCTGGTGGTCACGCTGGGCACAGGTGTCGGCGGCGGCGCTTTTGTTGACGGGCAGATATATTCCGGTTATAATTATTCAGCCCTGGAAGTGGGCCACATGGTAATAAGGCAAAACGGAAGGAAATGCAACTGCGGACGCCGTGGCTGCTTTGAAAGATATGCCTCTGCTGCGGCCCTGGCAAAGGATACGGCAGCAGCCATGAAGAAACACCCGGAAAGTCTTATGTGGCAGGTGTGTCCTGATATAAAGGATGTGAACGCCCAGACGGCTTTTGACGCGATGAGAATGGGGGACCCGACCGGCGAAAAACTGGTGCGCAGATATGTGGAATACCTGGCGTGCGGACTGGTCAACCTTATAAACATTTTTCAGCCGGAGGTTGTATGCCTGGGCGGAGGTGTGTCCAATGAAAAGGAATTTTTGCTGGACTTGCTCCAACCTTACATAGACCGCGAAGACTTTGCCCGCAACGCACGGGAAAGGGTCACGGTTAAAATTGCAAAATTCAGAAATGACGCGGGTATAATAGGCGCCGCGATGCTTGGGGTAAATAATGCTTGAACAATTTTTAAGGCAAAATGACATATCAGCTGTTTTTAACGAGAGCATGAAAAAGCACACCACATTCAAAGTCGGCGGAAATGCCGCCTGTGTGGCAATGCCGGACAGTGTGGAAAAACGGCTCGCGCTTATAAAGTTTTTGAACGAAAATAAAATCAGATGTTATTTTCTTGGAAACGGCTCCAATGTAATATTTTCCGACGAAGGCTTTAACGGTGTGATTATAAAAACATCAAAGCTTAACTTTATAAACATAGACAAGAAAAACAACACTGCCCAGGCGGGCGCAGGTGTGTTGATGACATCTTTCAGCCGAATGATGCGGGAGAACGGCCTTGGCGGCATGGAGTTTGCCTACGGAATACCGGGCAACATCGGCGGCGGATGCTATATGAACGCCGGCGCCTACGGCGGGCAGATATCAGACTGCGTGCTCAGTGTTGAGTACATCGACCGGCAGGGAAATGTCAGGACAGTTTCACGGCGCGATTGCGATTATTCATACAGGCATTCAGTTTTCATGGAAAACAAATGGCTTATAACCTCGGCAACATTTCAGCTGCGGCCCAAAGACAAAGTCAGCATGCTGTCATATATGGAGGATATAATGCAAAGGCGTGTGGAAAAACAGCCTTTGGATATGCCCAGTGCCGGCAGTTCGTTCAAAAGGCCCCGGGGGTATTATGCGGCAGCACTTATCGACGAATGCGGCCTCAAAGGTTTTTCGGTGGGCGGCGCCCGGATAAGCACAAAACACGCCGGCTTTATAGTAAACACCGGCAGCGCCAGCTGCGCCGATATTGTAGCCCTGGCGGATGAGGTGCGGAAAACAGTGATGGAGAAAAAGGGCGTACAGCTGGAAAAAGAAATGATAATTGTAAAATAGTTTTCCGGCAATGGCAGGAGGATGTCAAAAATGGAGTACAGGTTTGTTATAATTACAGGCATGTCCGGAGCAGGTAAAAGCGTTGCGGCAAAAGCACTGGAAGATGTGGGATTTTTCTGTATAGACAATATGCCCACATCCCTGATTTTGAAACTGCTGGAGCTGAAAGAGGACTTTTTCTCCCACAACAAAAATATAGCCTGTGTTGTGGATATACGAAACGGAGAGGATTTTTCACGGCTTTTGGACATCATACGGCCGCTGCACAGCTCCGGCTCCGGGAAAATAGTTTTTTTGGACAGCCAGGACAAAGTGCTGCTGGACAGATATAAGGAAACCAGAAGAAAACACCCGGTAATGCTGAAAAAGGACATATCGCTGGAAAATGCCGTCAGATACGAAAGACAGGTGCTGGCACCGCTTTATGACCGGGCAGACTACATAATAGATACATCACTGCTGTCCACCTCACAGCTGAAAGACCGTATACTCAGCTATCTTATAAGCGACAAAAAGCAGACGATGACGATAGATGTTGTGTCTTTCGGTTTCAAATTCGGCGTTCCGTCAGATGTGGACCTGCTGTTTGATGTAAGATGCCTGAAAAACCCTTTTTATGTCAAGGAACTCAGGCCGCTGACCGGCAATGACGAAGCGGTAAGAGAGTTTGTATTTTCCCGGGAAAGCGCCAAACGGCTGTTTGAAAGGCAGGCCAGCCTGATAGATTTTTCACTGCCGCTGTACATACGGGAGGGCAAAAGCCATCTTACAATAGGTTATGGTTGTACAGGCGGAAAGCACCGCTCGGTGGCCTTTGCAGCTGCGATGTATTCCCATATAAAAGAGCAGGGCTATGCCGTCAGCGTGCATCACAGGGATATAACCAGAGGTAAATCTTAAATGGATCTGACTTTTTCAAAAACCAGCCGAACAGAAGCGCTGGACAGCTTTAAATTTTCCAGGAATGACTGTTGCAACATCAGCTTTTTGAAAGGATATTTTTACCGCTTTACCGCAGGTGACCATAAAAAAGGCCTTACAGTCAAGCCGGATATACAAAAGTCTGCAAAAGTGATAAAAAAACTTCTGTCACGCTATGATATAAATTCTTATGTGGTGGAAACAGAGGCCGAAGGCAAAAAGCAGGTCACAAAGCTTTATATAACTGAAGAAAATGATGTGCAAAGGCTGTTTGCTTTACAGGATGAAATAAGCAGATGTGACGGATGCGCAGCCGCCTTTCTTACAGGAGTGTTTGTGTCTGACGGTATCTTGGTAAGCCCTGAAAAGGAATATCACCTGGAATTTACATATAAAAATGAAAATCTGGCCGACGGGCTTCTCAAGGAGCTGAAAGCCGCCGGGTTTGATTTCAAAATGACCCAAAGAAGGGGAAATTTTGTTTTATACACCAAAAACAGTGAGGTTATAGAAGAATTTCTCGTCACTGTGGGCGCCCAGAGCGCCTGCCTGGAACTTATGGGCGGCAAAGTGATAAAGGACATACGCAACCGTATGAACCGTATAACTAACTGTGACGCAGCCAATATCGCCAAGACGATAAAGGCCGGACAAAAATATATAAAAGCAATCAACAAGTTGATAGAAACAGAGTTGTTGTATGACCTGCCGGAGGATATGCAGGAGCTGGCACAGCTGAAACTGGAAAACCCGGACCTTTCCCTTGAACAGCTGGGGAAGATATGCACCGAGCCGCTGACCAAATCCTCCGTCAACAGAAGATTGCAGAAACTGTGCGCCATTGCACAGATAGAGGAGTAGAATGACCAAAGATTTTGTACATCTGCATCTGCATACCGAATACAGCCTGCTGGACGGTGCGTGCAGAATAGACAGGCTTATGCAGCATATAAAGGACATGGGACAAAGCGCCGTGGCAATTACAGACCACGGCGTCATGTACGGTTGCGTGGATTTTTACAAAGCTGCAAAAAAAGCCGGTGTTAAGCCGATTATCGGCTGCGAGGTTTATGTGGCGTCCAGGGGCCGTAAGGACAAAGTTCACCGCATAGACGGTTACTACCACCTGGTTTTGCTGGTAAAAAACCGGACAGGCTATCAGAACCTGATAAAGCTGGTTACCCTGGCGTCATCAGAGGGCTTTTACACCAAGCCCAGGATAGACCACGAACTGCTGAAAGAATACCACGAAGGGCTTATATGTCTGTCGGCCTGCCTTGCGGGAGAAATTCCCAGGGCGCTTTTGGCCGGTGATATCGAGCGCGCCGAAAGTACGGCGATGTTTTATAAAGAACTGTTCGGTGAGGACTATTATATAGAAATACAGGACCACGGGATAGAAGACCAGCAGAAGGTGCTTCCGCAGCTGATACAGCTGGCCAGCAAACTGGACATTCCGCTGGTTGCCACCAACGACTGTCACTATATCAACAAGGCTGACTCCAAAATGCAGTACGCCCTGATATGTGTGCAGACCAATAAAAGGCTTTCCGACCCGGATACCCTGGAGTTTGAAACAGACGAATTTTATGTAAAAAGCACAGAAGAGATGTACGATTTGTTTTCGTACATTCCGGCGGCCTGCGAAAATACGGTAAAGATAGCGGAAAAATGCAATTTTGACTATGAATTCGGGCACACAAAACTGCCGAAGTACGAGTCTCCCGACGGCACACCCAATCAGCAGTTTTTTGAAAAACTGTGCCGTGACGGCCTGAAAAAAAGGTACCCTGTCATCACCAAAGAGATGACCGACAGGCTGGAATATGAGATAAGCATAATCACAAAAATGGGCTTTGTGGATTATTATCTGATAGTCTACGATTTTATAAACTATGCCAAAAGTCACGATATTCCGGTAGGTCCCGGGCGCGGCAGCGGTGCGGCCAGTCTGTGTGCTTATTGCTGCGGTATAACCAATATTGAGCCGCTGAAATACAACCTGATTTTTGAAAGATTTCTCAATCCGGAACGCGTCAGCATGCCGGACTTTGATATAGACTTCTGCTTTGAAAAAAGGCAGAAAGTAATAGATTATGTTACCGAAAAATACGGCTCTGACCATGTGTGTCAGATAATCACCTTCGGCACACTGGCCGCCAGAGGCGCCATAAGGGATATAGGCAGGGTGCTGGATATGCCTTACGGAGCAGTGGACAAGATAGCCAAGCTAGTGCCCAACGAACCCAAGATGACCATTGAAAAAGCACTGAAAATATCCGCTGAACTGAAATCCATGTATGACAGCGACAGCGCCGTAAAAGAGCTTATAGACCTGGCGGTAAAGGTTGAAGGTATGCCGCGCAACGCCTCAACCCATGCGGCCGGTGTGGTTATCACCGACAGGCCGGTTGTGGAGTATATACCTTTGCAAAGCAACGATGGGCAGATGGTAACACAGTTTCCCATGACCACAATAGAAGAATTGGGCCTTCTGAAAATGGACTTTTTGGGTCTGAGGACTTTGACGGTTATAGACAACTGTGAAAAAATGATACAGAAATACAATCCGTCCTTCAGGGCAGACAGCATTCCCACAGATGACCCCGAAACATTCAAACTGCTGGAAGAAGGGGATATGGTGGGCGTGTTCCAGTTTGAATCAGGGGGCATGAAAAATGTTCTGGTCAATCTGAAGCCGGTGGATCTGGAAGACCTTATCGCTGTTATATCACTTTACCGACCCGGCCCGATGGACTCCATCCCCACATTTATACAGAACAGGCACCACCCGCAGATGATAAAATACAAGCATCCGCTGCTGGAAAATAT
The DNA here is from genome assembly GCA_944386045.1 of uncultured Clostridia bacterium. Taxonomy (GTDB): domain Bacteria; phylum Bacillota; class Clostridia; order Oscillospirales; family Ruminococcaceae; genus RGIG3102. Next base: position 24,180 of record CALWZO010000030.1, read on the forward strand.
ACTGAAAGTCACCAACGGATGTATTGTTTATCAGGAACAGGTAATGCAGATATGCCGCGAGCTGGCAGGATACAGCTATGGCCAGGCCGACCTGGTGCGCAGGGCTATGGCAAAGAAAAAAGCCGATGTCATGGCCAATGAAAGGGAGCATTTTATACAGGGCTGTGCGAAAAACGGCGTCAGCCGGGAAATAGCCAACGACATTTTTGAAGAGATGTCCAGCTTTGCTTCCTATGCTTTCAACAAACCCCATGCCGCCGCTTATGCTTATGTGGCGTATCAGACAGCTTATCTCAAAGCGCATTATCCAAAGGAATTCTGGGCCGCCATGCTGACAAGCATATTTGAAAACAGCGCCAAAATTCTGGAGTACACGCAGGAGTGCAGCAGGCTGAATATAAGCATACTGCCGCCGGATATAAACAAAGGCTATTCCGGTTTTGTGGTGGAAGGCGACGGCCTGCGATACGGAATGGCAGCCATAAAAAATGTGGGAAAAACATTTGTGGATGCCATGGTTGCGGAAAGGGAGCGCGGCGGAGAATTTTCCGGAATATTCGATTTCTGCCGCAGAATGTCCGACAAAGGCTTTAACCGCCGAGCCCTGGAAAGCCTGGTAAAGGTGGGCGCTTTTGACAGTTTCGGGATAAACCGCCGCAGACTGTTTATAAATATAGATTATATACTGAACAGCATAAATAACGAGCAGAAAAGCAAGCTCAGCGGCCAACTGGATTTGTTTGATGTGCCGGAATATGTACAGGACAGCGGTGTCAGAATAAAGGATGAGGATAATTTCCCCCAGGCAGAAGACTACACTTATACTGAAAAGCTGAATTTGGAAAAAAGCCTGGCGGGCATCTATCTTTCCGGCCATCCGCTGCAGGAAAATATCGAATATGTAAAAAATATATCCACATGCAACATTTCTCAATTGACGGCAGAGGACAATGAGGTATACGATAATACCAAACAGACGATTGTGGCCATAGTGTCAAAATACCGCCACCACACCACCAAAAAGAACGAGCTGATGGGCTTTATTACCATTGAAGACCTTACCGGAACAATGGATATGATAGTTTTCCCCAGTGTGTTCAAAAACACCACTGCAGCTTTGGTGGACAACGCAGTAATAATAGTCAGCGGAACGGTTTCCCTCAAGGACGAGGAGGCAACCATAATAGCTGACCGCATATATGCGGTGGAAAGCGAAGAGGCAAGGCACATGCTTGCATTGGCAAAAGACCCGAAATACGGAATGTATATAAAAGTACCTTCCCAAAATGACATTATTTTCCGCAAATCATGCAGTATTTTATCCAATTACCACGGCAACATACCGGTTTATTTCTATTTCCAGGATACAAAGGCCTATGTAAAAGCGCCTGAAAAGCTTTGGATGAGGGAAAGTATGACAGGTTTGGAAGAATTAAAGGCCGTGGCCGGCAATAATAATGTAGTATTCAGAAAATGAGGTGATCATATGTCAGAAATAAAGACTGTGGGCGTACTTACCAGCGGAGGCGACGCGCCGGGCATGAACCCTGCCATAAGGGCGGTGGTCCGCCGGGCAATTTATCACGGCATGGCAGTAAAGGGTATAAAACGCGGATACAACGGGCTTATAGAAGACGATATTGTTGATATGAATTTGAGAAGCGTGTCCGAGATTATTCACCGCGGAGGCACAATTCTGTACACTGCGCGCTCCAAAGAGTTTATGACGGAGGAGGGCCAGAACAAGGCAGTTGAAACCTGTAGAAGACATGGGATTGATGCACTGATAGTGATCGGCGGCGACGGCTCATTCCGCGGATGCCGGGCTTTGGCTGCAAAAGGTATAAAGTGTATCGGAATTCCCGGCACCATAGATAATGATATCGCTTGCAGTGACTATACCATAGGCTATGACACAGCGCTGAACACCGCAATGGAAATGATAGACAAACTGCGCGATACCACACAGAGCCACGAAAGATGCAGTGTTGTGGAGGTTATGGGCAGGCATTCCGGCTACCTGGCTATAAACACAGGTATAGCCACAGGCGCACTGTGCATCCTGATACCGGAAAAAAGCTTCAATGTGGAAAGGGATATTCTGTCCCGCATGCGCGAAACTCAGGCTCAGGGCAAAAAGAACTTTCTGATACTGGTGGCCGAAGGCGTGGGACAGGTATTTAAAATTGCCGAGGAAATACAAAGCAAAACCGGCATAGAAACCAGGGCCACAGTGTTGGGACATGTGCAGAGGGGCGGCTCGCCCAGCCTGCGCGACAGGGTTATGGCTTCCCAGATGGCGGTAAAAGCCGTCGAGCTTCTTTCCAATGACAAGTACAACCGAATTATCGGCATGAAATACGACAGGATAGTGGATTTTGACATCGAAGATGCCCTTTCTATGGAAAAAGAACTGGACCCGCACCTTATCGAAGTGGCAAAAGTTATATCAATATAAAGACAGCCCGCCTTGTGGCGGGTTGTTTTTTGTTCACTGCTTATATAAATGTGAATATATTGATATAAGGTGATTTTATGTTAAGCAGAAAATATAAAAGAGATAATTCAGGCGGTCCGACTTTTAAGGTTGCGGCTGTCTTTCTGGCGCTTTTTACCGTGGGTTTTATTTTTGTGGATGCCAGGCTGCGTCCGCTGGTGACCGAAACTGCCGTCTACAAGCTGAAAAGTCTTATAACCGCCGCTGCCAACGAAGCCATAATTGAAGAGATGGGAAAGACAGAAATTACATACGGCGATTTGATAAATTTGCAGATTGATGAAAACGGCCAGGTGTCAATACTGACATATAATTCTTTGGAAGTAAACCGCCTGAAATCCAAAATCACATCTTCTGTCATGGAAAAGGTCGCGCAGATGGGACAGACGGATATTTATATACCGATTTTCAACATCACAAACATAGATTTTTTGCACAACAAAGGCCCCAGGCTGCGTTTCAGGATAACACCATCGGTCTATGTGGAAACGGATATAGAAAGCAGCTTTGAAAACACCGGCATAAACCAGGTAAATCATCAGATTTTTATAGTGCTGAAAATAACTTCTTCCGCCCTTATTCCTAACTACACAACCACCACACAAATTCAGACAAAAGTGTGCGTGGCCCAGACGGTTATCATAGGAAAAGTACCCAATAATATATCGGATAACATGCAATATTTTGATTGAATATTGTTGTAAATCAGGGCAAAATTTGTTATAATATTTTTTCGAGGTGACGAAGATGGATATTGAACAGGCAAAAAAAGAACTGGAGCAATTAAAGAAAACCGTCGCTTATCACTCATATCTTTATTACCAGGAAAACAGAACGGAAATAAGCGATTATGAGTACGATATGCTTAATAACCGCATAAAAGAGATAGAAAAGGAATTTCCGCAGCTGATAACGGAAGATTCCCCCACACAGCAGGTGCAGGGCATGGCTTCCTCTTCTTTTGAAAAGGTTACCCATACTGTAAAAATGGAAAGCCTGCTGGACGCCTTTTCTTACCGGGAACTGGAAGATTTCGACAGAAGGGTAAGGGAAGCTGTTGAAGATCCCATGTATGTGGTGGAGGCCAAGATAGACGGCCTTTCCATGAGCCTGGAATATGAAAACGGCAGGTTTGTCCGCGGCTCCACCAGGGGCGACGGCCTTGTGGGTGAAGATGTCACCCGGAACCTGGCCACCATAAAAAGCATACCCAAAACAATAAAAAACGCCCCCCGGTTTCTGGAAGTAAGGGGAGAGGTATATATGCCCAAAGAGGTTTTTCTGCGCCTGGTGCGGCAGCAGGAAAACGAAGGCAAACAGCCATTTAAAAACCCCAGAAATGCCGCCTCCGGCTCTGTAAGGCAAAAGGACAGCCGGATAACCCGGGAAAGGGAACTGGATATATTTATATTCAACCTGCAGCAGATAAGTGATGATGTGTCCGTGACCGGACACAAACAGTCGCTGGACCTGCTGAAAAGCTACGGCTTCAATGTTTCACCCAGGTACAGTATATTTGACAATATACAAGACGCCATAAAAGAGGTGGAAAACATAGGGCGGCTGCGCGGAAAATTTTCTTTCGAGATAGACGGCGCAGTAATAAAGGTGGACAGTTTTGCCCAGCGCAGTGTGATGGGCAGCACCAACAAATATCCCAGATGGGCGATAGCTTACAAATACCCGCCGGAAGAAAAGGAAACAGTGCTGAAAGACATTGAAGTTTCCGTGGGCCGTACCGGTGTGCTCACCCCCACGGCGGTGTTTGACACGGTTCAGCTGGCCGGAACCAGCGTTTCCAGGGCGGTTTTGCACAATCAGGATTTTATCAACGAAAAAAATATAAATATCGGGGATAAAATTGTTGTGCGCAAAGCCGGGGACATAATACCGGAAGTGGTGCGCCTGGCGCAGAAAAACTCCGAAGGTGCTTTTCAGATACCGCTGGTCTGCCCGTCATGCGGACGGGAGGTCGAGAAAACCGATGAAAGCGCCTTAAGATGCATAAACCCCGACTGCCCGCGGCAGACGGTGAGAAATCTAATTCACTTTGCTTCCAGAAATGCCATGAATATCGAGGGCATGGGTGAAGCGGTGGTTGTACAGCTGGCAGACAAAAAGCTGATAAGGGATGTGGCGGATATATATTATCTGACCATGGAAGACCTGCTGACGCTGGACGGTTTCAAGCAGAAATCTGCACAGAACCTTATGGATGCCATTGAAAACAGCAAAAAGAACAATCTGGACAAGCTGGTTTTTGCCTTTGGCATAAGAAATGTGGGCGAAAAGGCCGCCAGCCTGCTGTGCGAAGAATTTAAAACCATAGAAAACTTGATAAATGCCGATGTAACAGATATAATTAAAATTGACGGTTTCGGCGACATTGTGGCCCAAAGTGTCGTGGATTATTTCAAAAGCAAAAATGTGCTGGAAATAGTCCGCCGCTTGCAGGAAAAAGGTGTGAATATGGTTTACACCTCAACTGTTGAAAGCGATGTGCTGAAAGGCAAGACAATAGTGGTTACCGGAACTTTGCCCAGCCTGTCCAGGGACGAGGCGGAAAAGCTGATAACAGACAACGGCGGCAAAGCCGCTTCCTCTGTGTCGAAAAAGACCAGCTTTGTCCTGGCGGGGGAAAAGGCCGGCAGCAAGCTGGAAAAAGCCAACCGGCTGGGTATTCCTGTCATCAGTCAGGAGCAGTTTTTGGAAATGATAAATAAAAATTAAGGAGATAAATATGGAAATTGATATCAAGCATATTGCAAAACTTGCAAGGCTTTCTATCCCAGAAGAAAAAGTGGAAAAATTCCAGAAGGAGATGGAAGGTATAATAGAAATGGTGGAAAATCTGCCCGACCTTAATACCGAAGGCGCACTGGTTGACCCCAGCGATACAATGCAGCTGAGAAAGGACGAGGTTCAGCCGTCCTTCCCCAGAGACGAAATGCTGAAAAACGCACCCAATACTGCAGCCGGATGCATAGTAATTCCAAGAGTTGTTGATTAAGAAGGAGAAAAAGAATGGGAAAATTGTACAGTTTATCTGCTGCACAGATGAAAGACCTTCTTAACAAAAAAGAAGTTACATCTGTGGAAATAACAAAATCCGTAATAGACAGGATAGAAAAAACAGACAAAGAGATACAGGCATATATTTCTTACAACTTTGACGAAGCCCTGAAACAGGCTGCCGCCGTTGACGAAAAGATAGCCAAAGGCGAAAAACTGGCCGATATGGCCGGTATACCGGTAGCTGTAAAGGATAATATGTGCACCAAAAACCTGCGCACCACCTGCGCTTCCAAAATGCTGGGCAACTTTGTTCCGCCTTACAACGCAACAGTTGTGGAAAAACTGCTGGACGAGGGTGCAGTTATTATAGGCAAAACTACCATGGACGAATTTGCAATGGGTTCTTCCGGTGAAAACAGCGCTTTTCAGGTGGCCAGAAACCCGTGGGACACTTCCCGTGTTCCCGGCGGTTCATCCTCCGGCAGTGCTGCTACCGTAGCGGCCAGCCAGGTTCCGGTTGCGCTGGGTTCTGACACCGGCGGTTCCATCCGTCAGCCTGCTTGCTTGTGCGGTATAGTGGGTATGAAACCTACTTACGGCTCTGTTTCCAGATACGGCTTGGTTGCTTTCGGTTCCTCCCTGGACCAGATAGGCCCCATGGCAAGATGCGTAGACGATACAGCCATGCTGTTCAAGTCCATCTGCGGACGCGATATGCGCGACGCCACCAGCAAGGACTACACATACAAACCCTATGGCGACAGCGTAAAAGGTATTAAGCTGGGTATCCCGAAACAGTATTTCGGCGATGGTATTTCTGCTGTTGTAAAAGAAAAAGTTTACCGGGCTGTTGAGGTGCTGAAAGCCCAGGGGGCTGAAGTTGTAGAGGTTTCACTGCCCTCAACAGACTACGCTTTGTCAGCTTACTACATCATTTCTTCTGCGGAAGCTTCCTCCAACCTGGGCAGATTTGACGGCGTCAAATACGGTTATACAGGTTCCAAAAGAGGCAGCCTGGACGAGCTGTACGAATCCAGCAGAAGCGAAGGCTTCGGCGACGAGGTAAAAAGAAGGATTATGCTGGGTACCTATGTTCTCAGCAGCGGCTTCTACGATGCTTACTACAAGAAAGCAAAAATTTTGCAGAAAAATATAGCCAAAGAATTTGACGATGCGTTCAAGCTTTGTGATGCTATCATTACTCCTATCAATCCTACAACAGCCTTTAAGATAGGCGAAAAGAGCGATGACCCGCTGGCTATGTATGCCGGTGATATATGTACAGTAACCCTGAACATTGCCGGTCTGCCCGGTATCAGCATTCCATGCGGTTTCAGCGCCGAGGACAACATGCCTATCGGTTTCCAGGCTATTGGCAAAAAATTCACCGAAGACAAACTGTTTACAATAGCAAAATGCTATGAAAATGCAGTTGGCGGCTTTGCAGTAAAGGAGTTTTAATATATGAACAGCAATTATGAAATAGTTGTAGGTCTGGAAGTTCATGCCGAGCTTTCCACCAAAACAAAGATATTCTGCGGCTGTAAAAACGAATTCGGCGCAGAGGTAAACACCAATGTTTGTCCGGTTTGCATGGGCTTGCCGGGAACACTGCCTGTCCTGAATGAACAGGTGGTTGAATACGCCATAAAAATGGGTCACGCCCTTAACTGTCATATAAACAGCGTTACAAAACAGGACAGAAAAAACTATTTCTATCCTGACCTGCCCAAATCTTATCAGATTTCACAGTTTGACATCCCGCTGTGCGAAAACGGATACCTGGATGTGCTGGTAGGCGACGAGGTAAAAAGAATAGGCGTAACCAGAATACACATAGAAGAAGACGCAGGCAAGCTGATACATGACGCTGACCTGGGCGGCACCCTGGCAGACTACAACCGCTGCGGCGTTCCGCTGATAGAGATTGTTTCCGAGCCGGACATCCGTTCCGCAGACGAAGCCAAGGCTTACCTTGATACCATACACACAACCCTGCTGTACCTGGGCATATCAGATGCCAAAATGCAGGAAGGCAGCGTGCGCTGCGATGTCAATGTTTCCGTAAGGCCCAAAGGCTCCACAGAATTTGGCACAAGGGTGGAAATGAAAAATGTGAACAGCTTCTCTGCCGCCCACCGCGCTATAACCTATGAGGCAAACAGACAGATAGATGTACTGTCCCACGGCGGAAAAGTTGAACAGGAAACCAGAAAATGGGACGATGTAAAAGGAAGAAGCGTTGTTCTGCGCTCCAAAGAGGATGCCCAGGATTACAGATATTTCCCCGATCCGGACCTGTTGACATTTGTGGTTCCCCAGGAAAAAATTGACCGGCTTAAAGCACGGCTGCCGGAACTGCCCGTAGCCAAAACAATGAGATATATGTCCCGGTACGGCCTGTCCAAAGCGGACAGCGAACTGTTGGCTCTGGATAAAAATGTCGCCGAATTTTTTGAAAAATGTGTCGGCAGCGGAAAATGCAGTGCCAAAAATGTATCCAACTGGATTTTGGGCGATGTGTTCAAAATTCTCAATGAGAGAAGATGTTCCATAAACGATCTGGCCCTTACAGCAGAAAACCTGTCTGAAATGATCAGCCTTATCGAGAAAAAGACAATATCCAATGCTGCCGGCAAGACTGTTTTTGAAGTTATAGTTGATGCTGACAAGGACCCCAACGAGATTGTAAAAGAAAAAGGCCTTGCCCAGGTAAGCGATACCGGCGCTTTGGCTGCAATAGTTGAAAAAGTTCTGGCAAACAACGAAAAAGCCGTAAACGACTACAAGTCCGGCAAGACAAATGTTATAGGCTTCCTGGTTGGCCAGTGCATGAAAGAAAGCCGCGGTCAGGGCAACCCTTCCATACTGAAGGAAATGGTTGTTGCGGCTATCGACAACAAATAAGCAATTTTAAAAATCATAGAGCTCTTACTCTATGATTTTTAAGTTTGCACATTTACTTTTTTACAGGAGACAGTGTATGAAAATTTTCCCGAAAGACAAAAAAGGACTGATGATGGCTGCCCTGGGCAGAATACCCAGCGACCTGGCTATTGTAAATGCCAACCTGGTCAACACATTCACCGGCGAGGTTTACAAGGCCAATGTGTTTGTGTACGATGGCTTTGTTGCCCATGTGGAAACAGAAGACTTTGAAAATGTAAACGCCAAAGAGGTTGTTGATGCAGCCGGCGCTTATCTTATTCCGGGCCTTATTGATGCCCATGTGCACATTGAAAGTTCCATGATGATACCGCGCAACTTTGCCAAGGCTGTCATACCTCACGGCACCACCACAGTTGTGACAGACCCCCACGAAATAGCCAATGTTTACGGTATCAGGGCTGTGGAATATATGAACGCACAAACCCAGGGTCTGCCTATGAGAATGTACATAGACATTCCGTCCTGTGTGCCGGCAGTTCCCGGACTGGAAAATGCCGGAGCAGCGTTCCTGGCAGATGATATAAGAAAAATGCTCAGCCTTTCAAATGTTATCGGCCTGGCAGAAGTTATGGATTTTGTGGGCGTTGCCAATGCAGACCAGAGAATGATGGACATCTTGCAGGTATTTGAAGAGGACGGCAGATATATCCAGGGACATGCCCCCGGAGTAATCGGCAGACAGCTGAGCAGCTACCGTATCGGCGGCCCGTCTACATGCCATGAATCCCGTGCCGCTTATGAAATCAAGCCCAAAATGCGCAGCGGTATGTTTGTGGACGCCAGATCGTCTTCAATAGCCAAAAATGTGCGGGAAGTAATCAAAGGCCTTGACGGCATGAAATTTTATGACAGACTGACCTTCTGTACAGACGACAGGGAAGTTGACGAAATTATTGCCGGCGGACATATGAACGATGTGTTGAGGGATGCGATAAAAACAGGCTTTGATCCTGTCACAGCCATAAAATCATGCACACTGAATGCGGCCAATGCCATTCACATGGAAAACCTGGGCGCCATAGCCCCGGGATTTGTGGCGGACATGCTGATAGTTCCGTCTTTGACAGAGCTCAATCCGTCCCATGTGTTTACCAGCGGCAAACTGGTTGCAAAAGACGGAAAACTTTTGGCAGATATCCCCACAATACCTTTTGATATAGAGAAAGAAAACTCTGTAAATGTACCTGACTTTACACCTGAAATGTTCGGTATGAAATCACCCGAAGATGGTTTTGTAAAGGTAAATGTTATGGAATATAACAGCCTGGCCTCTTCCGGCACAGTATGTACCGAAATGACCTTGCCTGTAAAGGACGGCTTTGTGGACATCAGCGGTGATGACAGCCTTCATTTTGCAGCAATTATAAACAGATACGGAAAAGGTACATACACAATAGGTGTTGTAAAGAACTTTGGCCCGCTGAAAGGCGCCTGGGGTTCCACTGTTTCCCATGACAGCCACAATATGACAATAGTTTATAAAAATGTTCAGGACGCATTTGCAGTTTACAGCAACCTGAAAGAAATCGGCGGCGGTATGTCCTTGGCCGCAGAGGGAAAAACTGTTGCCAGCCTGGCTTTGAATGTAGGCGGCCTTATGAGCACCAAGACAAACGAGGAACTGTCCGCAGAAGTACAGAATATGAAAACTGCTTTGCGTGCAGCCGGTTTTGATACAGCCAATCCGCTTTTGAGGATTGTTACCTTGGCCCTGCCTGTTGCCCCTACAACCAAGTTTACCGACATAGGTCTGGTGGATGTGCTGAAACAGGAATTTATCCCCATTTTTCCGGAAGAATAATTATGATAGAAGAAAAAATATCAAGGTGTTTTGAAAACGAAATAGCCCTGGCGGTTGTCAGCGGGCTGAAAAAAGGCGTCGAATGTGAATTTTCAAAAGTTACAGTAAGGCCCTTTGCGTCAGACAAAGGGGTAATGTACCAGCTGGAATATACCGTTAAAAACCAGGTAAAGCACAAAAACATTCCCCACGAACAGCTGACTGCCGAGGTTGCATCTCTGCTGGAAAACAGCTTTACTCAATGTGTGATTTACGGCGCTCTGAATGATTATCATATAAACTGCTTTAACGGCAAAGTAAAGATAAAAACTATGGCCCCGTCAAAAAAGGTTACTGTCAAAGCACACAACAAAAAGAAGGAATATATCCTCAATGAAGGGGAGAAAATAGACTTTCTTATATATCTTGGCGTAATGACAGAGGACGGAAGGGTTGTAAAAGCCAGGTACAACAAGTTCAGGCAGATAAATAAATACCTGGAACTGATAAAAACTTCCCTGGATATACTGCCTTCCGACCGACCGCTTAAAATAGTGGATTTCGGCTGCGGCAAAGCCTATCTCACCTTTGCATTATATTATTATGTTATCAATATACTTAAACGCCAGGCTTTTATAACCGGCCTGGATTTGAAGGAAGATGTCATTGATTTCTGTAACAATGTGGCCAGGGAGATGGGGTATGACAGCCTGGAATTTCAAAAGGGAAATATAAAGGATTATTCCAGGACACAGGATGTGGATATGGTTATCATGCTTCATGCCTGTGATAATGCCACTGATGAGGGCATAGTTCAAAGTCTGAAATTCAATGCAAAAGTCATAATAGCTGTGCCCTGCTGTCAGCACGAATTTTTCAGGCAGATTGAAAATCTCGCTCCGCTGACCCAGTTCGGAATACTGAAAGAAAGATTTTCCGCCCTTTCCACCGACGCTTTGCGTGCCCAACTGCTGAAAGCGCTGGGGTTTGATGTGTCTGTTATGGAGTTTATAGACACCGAACACACGCCAAAGAATATAGCCATAAGGGCTGTAAGGCATGGCGGGTTCAACGGCAAAGAGTTTGAAAGGTATGAAAATTTCAGAGATTACCTGCACCTTACACCCTATATAGAAAAAAGACTTAAAGAAGAAAATATAATTTAAAAAAATCCCTGTCCGGTTTATACCGGGCAGGGATTTTTCTTTAAAAATAACGGATATTTCTCTTTGACAGTTATTTCATCTTATAAAGTTGGTTCTTGCCTTTGGCATTGCAGGCGGAAGCGGTACATCAGTGCTTGCCAGCACTTTCAGCAGCCAGCACATATTCTGTGCTATTTCTTTTGCGCTGTCCATGCCTTCCAGGTCCTGTACAACTTCGCCTTTTGCCGCCCCGTGAAAGGCGCTCCAGTATGAAGTGGGCACAATTATTGAACGGGAGAGAGAAAAGTAGTTGTTAAGCTGGTTAAAGGTTTCGACACCGCCGCTGCGCCTGAGAGAGCACAGACCGGCTACAGGTTTGAAGGCAAGCTTTGAGGCAGAAGAATAAAAAAGTCTGTCCATAAAGCTTTTCATGCCGCCGGATATACCTGCATAGTATACCGGTGTGCCGAAAATCAATCCGTCGGCGCTTGTGATTTTGTCAATATTTTCACCCAGGACATCGTCTTTGAATATACATTTTTTGTCCCGGCTTTTCCGGCATTGTCCGCAGCCTATGCAGTTGTAAACAGGCTTTGTGCCTATCTGTATTATCTCATATTCAATTCCTTCATCCTCAAATATCTTCCTCATAGATGCCAACGCTGTATATGTGTTGCCGTCTTTGCGCGGACTTCCGTTTATGGCTATGACTTTCATGGCTACCTCCGCTTTTTATTTTAATTATAACATACATGTCAAGTTCTTAAAGGCGCGGGACGGGCATATTATTTTATCAGGGTGATGGTATGGACAAGAATATAAAAACAATGCTGGACAATCTTCCCGGATTTTTGTCTGAGTATGTGACAGACCGGCAAAATCAGGGTAAAGCGGTTACAGAAATACGCATACGCAGCGGCTTTCCGCCTATTGTAAGGTGCGACGGAAAGGATGAAATGCTTAAATGCCCGTCTGTCAGCCGGCTGCAGCTGGAGCAGATTTTCAGCAGTTTTTGCTGTCACACGCTGTCAGCGTATGAAGACCAGATCAGCCGCGGATACATAACACTTGCCGGCGGCCACAGGGTAGGCATAGGCGGAATATACTATACCGATGATGCGGGCAGAAAATTTCTCTCTTCGGTTTCTTCACTGAACATAAGAATAAGCAACGACATATCATATAAAATACCTGCCGGTGTCATGGATTTTTCAAAAGGTATGCTGGTGGCTGGCAGACCCCACAGCGGCAAAACAACATTTTTAAAGACAGTATGCGGTATGCTGGAAGGAAAAAATGTTGCGGTGTGTGACGAAAGGCAGGAAATATACAGCCCGGATAAAAACTGTGATTTTGTATCCGGTATAGACAAGCGGCAGGCAATACTTCACGCCACAAGAAGCCTGGGCCCGGACATTATAATATGCGACGAGGTAGGCGGGGATGAGGAAACAAAACAGATTTTAAGCGCGGTAAACAGCGGGGTAAAGTTTATATGTTCATGCCATCGGCGGAGCATCGGCGAAATCAGAATGAAACCCAATATCGCCATTTTGCTTGATGCAAAGGTTTTTGACAAAATAATTGTCCTGGACCGAGATAAAAACAATTATTTTATAAAGGAAGAAGTTTATGTTTAAAATCGCAGGTTTTATGGTTATAGTTGCCTCTTCGGCCGCATATTTTTGTAAAAAAAGTATCTGCGATTATTGTACATATCTACTGTCATGGGAAAGCATGAGGCTGGCGCAGATATTAAAAAGCGGCAATTCCATGGGGATGACCTATCCGGCTATATTCGCCAGGACTGATTTTTCCTCTTTCAGGTTCTTTTCGGCCACCACGCTTCAAAAAGCTGTCTCCGGGCAGGAAGATTCGCAGCTGTATAATCTGGTGAATGCTGACCTGAAAGCCTATGTGAAAGAGTTTATTTTATCGCTGGGGAAAAAGAATAAACGGAACGAGCAGGAATTTTTAAAAAACAACATAGAGTATTTCAAAATGCAGGCTGACGAGTACAAGGGAAGGTATGACAAAAACAAAAAGACAAACCTTGTAAGCGGTATTTCTGTGGGAATGCTGATTTTTATTATGATTATATAGGAGCTGAAAAATATGGAAGTGGATCTGATTTTCAAAATTGCGGCTATAGGTATTATTGTTTCGGTGCTCAACCAGGTGCTGGTAAGGTCCGGCAGGGAAGAGCAGGCAATGCTGACAACTTTAATGGGGCTTATAGTGGTGCTTACCATGGTTATAACCCAGATACAGGAACTTTTTGTAACTATAAAATATTTGTTTGAGCTGTAAAATGGAATTTTTAAAAATATCAGCCGTAATCTTCATTGCGGTAATTGTAATAAACAGCATACCGGGAGTGGACAAGACAATAAGCGTGCTTGTGTCCGTCAGCGCATGTGTGCTGATACTGGTGCATATAATCAGGCGGATAGGGCCGGTTATAGAACTGCTGAAAGCAATGTATGCAGAAAGCGTTCTGGGCGATTTCGAGATAATATTCAAATGCCTTGGAATCAGCCTTATCACACAGTTTGTTGCAGATGTGGCAGCGGACAGCGGCAACAAATCGCTCTCCAACCAGATGATATTTGTGGGAAGGGCAGCGATAGTGGCACTGGCAATGCCGCTTTTTGCACAGGTTTTGGAACTTATAGGACAACTGACAAGATGAAAAAATTTTTTATACTTACCATGGCGCTTATAGTTTTTTTCATTCCTTTACCGGCATATGCCGGATACGAGGAGGAAATTAACCAGATAGCCCGGGACAACAATATTACGGCGCAGACTGTGGACGAACTGACAGTCGAAGGCATTATTCAGTATCTTTATGACTCTGTAAAGGAAAAAGCGGTTCAGCCGGTAAAGACATTTCTTAAATTGTCCGCAGTCATAGCTTTGTGCTGTATTGCCAAGGCACTTGTACCTGACGAAAAAAACACCGCATCCCTGATAACCGAAAGCGTGGGAACGGTGATTATATTTATAAGCCTTCTTGAGCCGATGCAGGACATAATTTATATGGTGTCGGACAATCTGCGGTCGGTTAAAAATTTTATGGCAACTTTTCTGCCGCTTTTTTCGGCCATATGTATGGCCAGCGGCGAATTTCTCACATCAAATATATACACCGGCTTTTTCCTTGCGGGTTTGGTGTTTGCGGCAAACTTTTGCCTTGTGTATATTTTGCCGTCGGTCAGGCTGTATTTTGCGCTGATAATTTCCAATGCCATATCGCCGTATATACGCCTGGAAAGCATAGGTAATCTGTATTTGAAATTTACAAAGCGGGCCATGAGATGTATTGTTTCGGTTATCTGCTTTGTGCTTACGCTTCAGACGACCATTTCACGGGGAAAGGACACACTGGCAGTGAAAACAGGAAAGCTGATAGCCGGCTCGGCCGTTCCGGTGATAGGAAATATCCTGCAGGATGCAATCGGAAGTGTGTATTCAGGCATGGAGGCTATAAAAGGATTTGCAGGGGTAGTGGGCATTTTGGCTGTGGTATATATCTTTTTGCCGTCGGTGGTGGTGCTGGCTATATACTGGCTGACGGTAAACTGCCTGGCAGCGGTGGCTGATATATTCGGAACAAAGCCCATATCAGAGTGTGTAAAAGGTTTTGTCAATGTCATAGAGCTTACGCTTTCGGTGGTGTTTTTGTTTATGACTATGCTGGTGCTGTCATTGACAGTAATGATAAGCCTGACAAACGGGGTGTGAAATGGACGGAATAGTAAAACGGACAGGATGTCTGTGCATTGTGGGGTACATAATGGGGCTGGTGATGAACATGGCCCCTATGAACAGCCTACAAAAGTCAATAAGGCTGGCAGGGGCGCTTTATATAATCACTGCTGTATTTGTGCCTCTTTCAGATATTCAGTTTGATTTCAGTATCCCTGACCGGCAGCGGGACAGCGTACGGCAAAGCCGGTACAGTTATATAGTTGACCGGGCCCGGGAGGAGATAGAATTCAGGGTGTGCGTCCGGCTGGACGAAAAAAATATATCCTATGAAAGCGTCCGGGTGCATATACATGAACAAAGCGATAAGATATATCTGCAAAGTGTAAATATTGCAGGTGTGACTGAAGCTGACAGGAGCAGGGTTGTAAGTGCCCTGGAAGAAATTGCGGAAAAGGAAAAAATAGTTTTTGGTGATTAAGATGATAAAACTCAGCAGTAATCCGGTAATTAAAAAAATATGGGAAAAGTTTGGCTTCAATGTTTTTATACTGATGGGAGTTTTGGGTGTGATCCTCATATCTTTGTCCGAACTGCCCAAAGAAAAAAACGACGAAACAGCACAGGCGTACAGTGCAGAAGAGTACAGAAAAAATATGGAAGAAGAGCTTACCCGGCTGTTGTCAGCCGTAAACGGCGCCGGTCAGGTGCAGGTGATGATAACGCTGGAATCGGGAGAAGAAACAGTTTATGCCTGGCAGGAAAAAACATCGGATGATGTGCAGAAACAGGACGGTGAAAGCACAACGCAAAGGACTACATATGAAAACGAGGTGGTCATGGTAAGTGCCGGAAGCGACAAGCAGGCGCTGGTGGAAAAAACCATGCAGCCGGCTGTCCAGGGCGTTGTTGTTGTATGTCGGGGAGCAGATGACATACAGGTGGTAAGTGATATTACAAATGCTGTTTCTGTGGCGCTGAATGTGCCGACAAACAGGGTTTGTGTAATAAAAATGCAATAAATCGGAGGGTATTATGAAAAATATCAATAAACAAAGAAAGGCTTCATTGCTTGTTTTAACTTTTGCCATGGCACTGGCTATCTATCTTAACCGGCAGTACGCCAGAGGCACAGCAGACAATTATATTTCAGTGGATGATACAATACAGCAGACAAACGCCCGGGCAGAAATGGATCAGTCGGATATGCTGATGAGCAGTGATGATTACGAAACAAAAAATTACGGTGATGCGCAGCTGGTGGCAACAACCCGGACAGACAGCGAAAAATATTTTGAAGAGGCCAGGCTGGCAAGACAGAAAAGCCGCGATGAGGCGCTGGACACTCTGCAAACAACGCTGAAAAATGCCAAGCTGACCGACGATGAGAAAAAGCAGGCGACAGAGGAACTGTCCAAAATAATTCAGGATATGACCACTGAAACAGATATAGAGAATATGGTAAAAGCCAAAGGCTTCAGCGATTGTGTCGCCAGCATAGCTCAGGATAAAATTTCCATAGCAGTGCGGACCACAGGCGGCGAATTGGCCAAAGCCGATGTGGCAAAAATCAGGGATATAGTTTTGTCAAAAACCACAATTTCTTCACAAAATATTGTAGTGGTAGAAGTAAAATAGTGTTGTTATATTTATGCATTAGTGGTATAATAACATAAAAACGCAGGCGGTTTTGTTGCATAGCTGCGGAATAATTCTCATAAAATGCAGTTTATGCAACATTGCGCCGGTTATATTTAATAGGAGGCAATATATATGGAAGTTAAAAACACATATAACCAGGAAGGCGGACTGAAAATATCTATGTCAGTCATAGAGAAAGTTGCCAGACTGGCGGCCTTAGAGGTAGACGGGGTCAAAGATGTGTCTGTGGGTACAACCGGCGTAAAAGGTTTTTTTGCCAGAACAAACCTTCCCAAGGCTGTTGGAGTCAACATGTACGGCGGTGTGGCAGAAATTACCGTAAGCGTTATAGTAAAATACGGATGCAGGCTGCCATCTGTCTGCAAAGCTATACAGCAGTCGGTAAAATCCGGTGTTCAGAATATGACGGATATAACTGTTTCAAAGGTAAATATAATTGTAAGCGGTGTGGAAGCCGTTGAAATGTAACAGCCAAACAGAGGATTAAAACGGGTCAGCCCGTTTAAATAAAGGAAGAAAAAGGTAAATATGAACAGACATAAATCAAGAGAAAATGCATTTATAGCCGTTTTTGAGGCCGGCTTCAGCTCCAATGATCTGGATGATATACTGGCGGTGACACAGGAATTGCCGGAATATGAGGAATATATGCTGGACGACTTTGCACTGGAACTTATCAAAAATTATTATGACCATGCCGATGAAGTAAACGACATGATACAGTCAAAGCTGAAAAACTGGAAAGCAAACAGAATTTCCCGTGTGTCCAGCGCCATACTTCGCCTGGGTACTGCGGAAATGATGTACTCCAAAGAGGATATGGACAGCGTTGTAATAAACGAGGCTGTGGAACTGAGCAAAAAGTTTGCCGGTGAAAACGACTATCAGTTTATAAACGGTGTCCTGGGCGCTGTTTCCAAGGAGCTCAGGGGAAACAGCCAGTCATGATCACTCTGGGCATAGACACCAGCAATTATGCCACATCTGTGGCGCTGGTGGACAATGACAGACATGAAATACTGTTTGCCGACAAAAGATTTCTGCCTGTAAAGCAGGGAGAAAAGGGACTGAGGCAACAGCAGGCATTGTTTTACCATATTCAAAACCTCACCAATATCTTCTCTGACTTTAAAAGAGTGGATATTGGTGCTGTTGGTGTTTCTGTAAAGCCCAAAGATGATGAAAAATCTTATATGCCCTGTTTTTTGGCCGGCAAAATGAGCGCGCGGTCAATATCCGGAAGCCTGGGGGTGCCGTTGGTGGAATGTTCACACCAAAGCGGGCATCTTACCAGTGCGCTGTTCGACCTGGATAACCGGGAACTGTTTGACAGCACAATACTGATGCTCCATGTTTCCGGCGGCACAACTGATATACTCTTGGCCCAGAATGGACAGGTACTGAAAACAATTGGCACATCCCTGGACCTGTTTGCCGGACAGGCAGTGGACAGGCTGGGTGTAAAGCTGGGATTTCCTTTCCCGGCAGGGGAGCACCTGTCGGCACTGGCGGCAACATGCGGCCGGAATATAAAAGTCAGGGTAAGTGTGCACGGCACAAACTGTAACCTTTCCGGACTGGAAAACCAATGCGACAAGCTCCTGGCGGAAGGCGCAGACCGTGCATATGCGGCAAAGTATTGCCTTACTTATATAGCGTATACACTGATAAAAATGATAGAAAATGCCAGAAAAGAATATGGCCTTCTTCCGGTTGTGCTGGCCGGCGGAGTTATGAGCTCCTGCGTTATAAAACCGATAATAGAAAGCAATATAAAAAATTCATTTTTTGTCAGGCCGTCGCTGTCTTCCGACAATCGGGTAGGTGTGGCGGTAAACGCTTACAGAAAACTGAAAAGGTAATCTATGGACAAAATTTTATCGGTAAGCTCCTTGAATTTATATGTAAAATCGATTTTGGAGCAGGATGAAAATTTAAGATTTATCGCAGTGGAAGGGGAACTTTCCAATTTTAAAAAGTATCCGTCCGGCCACTGTTATTTTTCCCTCAAAGATGCGGCATCTGCCATAAGGGGCGTTATGTTTTCCTTCTATGCGTCAAACCTGTCTTTCAAACCGGAGAACGGAATGAAGGTTATCGTAAAAGGCAAGGTTTCCTTGTATGAGAAAAGCGGGGACTATCAGATAAATGTCACCGACATGTTTCTCAGCGGAGAAGGCGCGTACCGGCTGGCCTTTGAAAGGCTGAAAGAAAAGCTGGAAAAAGAGGGACTGTTTGACACATCACGCAAAAAGTCTCTGCCGGCTGTTCCGTTTAAGGTCGGTGTGGCCACATCTGTAAAAGGCGCTGCGTTGCACGATATTTTGAGCACCGCCCAAAGACGATTTCCCTGTGCACAGATAGTGCTGGCGCCCTGTGCAGTTCAGGGGCAGGAGGCGGAAGCGTCTGTCGTTCGTGCGATAAAAGCGCTGGACCGGGCAGATGATATACAGGTGATAATTATAGCCAGGGGCGGCGGCAGCAAAGAGGATCTTTGGGTGTTTAACAGTGAGGAAATAGCCAGGGTGGCATTTGCCTGCAAAAAACCTACTGTAAGCGCCATAGGTCATGAGATAGACTTTTCAATCCTGGATTTTGTGTGCGATGTCCGCGCAGCTACGCCAACAGCGGCAGCTGAAATAGTTTTTCCGGACAGGAACAGCCTGTACATGAATTTGATTTCTGTCGAAAAAAGTCTGTCATCAAGTATGGACAGGCTTATAAAATATAAAGAAAACCAGCTGAAACTGGCAGAAAAATCCGACGGTTTTATCCGAACACTGAACATGGTACGGATAAACCGGGCCCGGCTGAAAAATATTTCCCGGACATTGAAATCCGGCATAAATTCAAAGCTGGAAAAGCGGCAGCTGGACTTAAAGGCCAAGACACAGATTTTGGAACAGCAAAGCCCGCTGGCAAACCTTAAAAGAGGGTACGCCCTTATTTATAAAGACAATTCGCCTGCAAAGGCTTATAACTTTACAGCCGGGGAAACTGTGCAAATTTTGACATACAGCCAGAAACTGGAATGTGAAGTGAAAAAATGCGAAATTAGAAAGGATTGAGCCGCATTGGAGATGACCTATGAGAAAGCCTACGAAAGGCTGGAAGAAATATCACAAGCTTTGTCAAAAAATGATATAGCCCTGGACGAATCGCTGGAGCTGTATGCGGAAGGAGTAAAACTGCTTAACTTTTGCAACTCAAAGCTGCGGCGGGCAAAACTGAAGCTTGAGGATATAAACGGAAATAATCTGGAGGGGGAACTGTAATGGATACCAGCCAGTATATTATAAGAACAGAACAGGAACTGGAAAAATGTTGTGACGAGTTTTTCTATGCAGACTCCGAGGTTGCCCGTGCGGCAAGATATTCACTGCTCAATGCCGGAAAGCGAACCAGGGCAATCCTGATTTACCTTACAGCGCAGATGTGCGGCCAGGATTGGCAGGATTATCTCCGCCTTGCCGCCGGTGTTGAAATGATACACTGCTATTCCCTTATCCATGACGACCTGCCCTGTATGGATGATGACGATTACCGCCGCGGAAAGCCCTCCTGCCACAAGGTTTTCGGTGAAGCTACGGCATTGCTGGCCGGTGATGCGCTGGCCGGGTGCGGTTTGCAGGTTATTATAAACTCTTCTTTTTCTGACAGCGAAAAGGTAAAGGCTGTTATGGCTGCCACGGCTGCCATGGGACCCAAAGGAATGATATATGGCCAGGAACTGGACCTGCGGTATGAAAACCGCCCGGCGGACAAGCAGACCCTTAACAACATACACAGGCATAAAACCGGCCGGATGATTTCTCTTTGCGGACTGCTGGGCAGTATAAGGTCTGATATCACTGATATA
The DNA here is from genome assembly GCA_944386045.1 of uncultured Clostridia bacterium. GTDB lineage: Bacteria > Bacillota > Clostridia > Oscillospirales > Ruminococcaceae > RGIG3102. The sequence goes on from CALWZO010000030.1 coordinate 44,798, forward strand.
CAGGCCGAAAAGCTGAAAATGTTTTTTGACAATATAGGCCTGGTTTTCCAGATAGTTGACGACATACTTGATGTGGAAGGCGATGCCCGGCTGCTGGGAAAACCCATAGGAAGCGATGAGGATAAAAACAAATCCACTTTTGTCAGTCTCTATGGCCTGGAGCAGTCAAAAGAAATAGCCCGGCAACTGACATTACGGGCGGAAAATGCCGTACGAGAGGCCTTTGGTGACAAGGCAGACCAGCTGGTAGAATACACCACCTACCTGCTGAACAGAAAAAAATAGGATAATTTTCTATGATATTGTTTAAAATTTTAACCTCAAACTACATATTGAATGTAACAGCTACAGCGTGGCTGACTGCCCAGGTGCTGAAAACCATTATCGATTTTGCTTTTACCAAAAAGCTGAAAGCCGAAAGGATGATAGGCGCCGGCGGAATGCCCAGCGCCCATTCGGCTTTTGTCTGCTCACTGGTGATGGCTACCGCAAAACAATGCGGATATTCTTCACCGGAGTTTGCCATAGCCCTTGTAATAGCAACTGTCGTAATGTATGACGCCATGGGTGTGCGCAGGGCGGCCGGAGAACAGGCAAAGGTATTGAACAAAATTTCCCGGGAACTGTCCAAAGGAAATAACGAAGATATTATCGCGGCAAAAAGACTGAAAGAATTACTGGGCCATACTCCTCTGGAAGTTCTCGGAGGGGCTTTGGTCGGAATAGCAGTTTCCATGCTGTTTTGATGTAAAAGGAGTATTATGGAGTATTCATTGTTGGAAAAAATAAATTGCAGTGAGGATGTTTCTGCGCTGGCGCAGGAAGATCTGGAGCAACTGTGCCGGCAGGCGCGTCGGTTTTTGATTGAAAATGTATCAAAAACCGGCGGACATTTGTCTGCCAATCTGGGCACGGTAGAAATTGTAACCGCAATGCACTACTGCTTTTCAACGCCGAAAGATCAGTTTGTGTTTGATGTGGGCCATCAGTGTTATACCCATAAATTATATACCGGGCGCAGGGAAAAATTTCCCTCTTTGCGTCAGCTTAACGGACTGTCGGGTTTTCCGTCTCCTGCTGAAAGTGAAAGCGACGCTTTTATTGCGGGGCATGGAAGTACATCCATTTCCCTGGCAATAGGCCTGGCCAGGGCGAACAAGATAAAACACAAGGATGGCTATGTAATAGCCCTGGTAGGTGACGGGGCATTTACAGGCGGAATGATATATGAGGGCCTGAACAATGTGGCAAAGGACCTGGACAACCTTATAATAATCCTCAATGACAATAAAATGTCTATATCCAAAAATGTCGGTGCGATGCCCAAATACCTTTCCCAGCTGCGCACAAATGCAGACTATCTAAATGTAAAAAGGAATGTGGCCAGCACACTGGACAAAGTTCCTTTGCTGGGCAAAGGGGTAAGGGATGTTCTGGTGGCCTCAAAGTCTTTTATCAGAAGAAACCTGTACAACGGAGGTACCTTCTTTGAAGATTTGGGCTTTACCTATCACCAGATAGCCGACGGAAACAATGTGTATGATGTATGCTCTGCTTTGGAAGCGGCAAAAAGGGTGGACGGCCCTGTCTTTATACATGCAATGACTGTAAAGGGAAAGGGCTTTGCGCCGGCAGAGGAAAACCCCGGAGAATTCCACGGGGTAAGCGCTTTTGACCTTGAACATGTGCCGGACCCGGACGCAGCGCCAAAGGATTCTTTTTCTACTGTTTTTGGTAAAAAACTTTCCGAAACCGCCAATAAAAACGAAAATATATGCGCCATAACTGCGGCGATGAAATATGGTACGGGCTTGCAGTTTTTCTACCGCGACCACCCGCAGAGGTTTTTTGATGTGGGCATGGCGGAGGAACATGCGGTTACATTTGCCGCTGCTTTGGCCAAAGCCGGTATGCAGCCGGTTGTATGCCTGTACTCCACCTTTATGCAAAGGGCAATGGACCAGTTTATACATGATGTCATGCTGCTTAACCTGAATGTTATGTTCGGAATAGACCGCGCCGGCCTGGTCCCCGGTGACGGCGAAACACATCAGGGTATACATGATATAAGCATTTTTTCCAGCTACTCAAACACACTTGTGGTTTGCCCGTCCAATTATTCGGAACTTTTATATTGGCAGGCGTATATGCTGAATGAATATACCGGACCGAAAGTCCTCAGATATCCCAGGGGCGGCCAGGAAAGTATTATAGAAAATTACGAATGTACGGGTAACCCCTACGATATTATAAGCCGGGCGCCTGATGCGGACAGCCTGATAATATGTTACGGCCGACACTTTTCACAGTGTGTACAGGCTGTTCGGAAGCTGAAAGAAGAGGGAATAAACGCAGATATATTAAAGCTGAATGTAGTTAACCCTTTGCCGCAGCAGACTGTAAACCGGGCTATGAAATACAAAAATGTTCATTTTTATGAAGAGCATGTGGAAAGCGGCAGTGTCAGCGAAAAATTTGCGCTTGAATTGCTGACCAACGGATTTAAGAACAAATACAGCAGTCACTGTATTGCAAATTACACAGTAAGGCGGGCCAGTGTAAGCCAGCTCTGGCAGCTGTGTTCGCTGGACAGTGAAAGCATAGTAACAGATATAAAAGGTGACAGATGAAAATACGATTAGACCAATATATTTTTCAGCGGGGATATGCACCCTCAAGACAAAGGGCCCAGGCGCTGATAATGTCCGGCATAGTCTTTGTGAACAATCAGAAAGCGGACAAGGCCGGCACAATGATAAAGGATACGGACACAGTGGAAGTGCGCGGAAAAGACCTGAAATATGTCAGCCGCGGCGGACTTAAACTGGAAAAGGCCATGGAACTGTATGATTTTTATCTTGACGGCAAGGTGTGCATGGATATAGGCGCATCAACCGGTGGTTTTACCGACTGTATGCTCCAGAACGGAGCGCAAAAGGTGTATGCAGTTGATGTGGGCTACGGACAGCTGGCCTGGAAACTTCGCAGCGATCCCCGTGTGAAAAACATGGAGAAAACAAATATAAGAAATGTAACATTGGATATGCTGGATGAAAAGATAGATTTTTTCAGCGTTGATGTGTCTTTTATATCCTTAAAGCATATATTCCCGGTGGCGGCAGCTATATCCACCGATGATGTAATAGGTGTGTGCCTGGTAAAGCCGCAGTTTGAAGCCGGAAGGGAAAAAGTGGGTAAAAAAGGTGTGGTCCGCGAAAGCGAAACACATAAAGAAGTGATAAACACCGTTATTCAGTATGCCAATGACAACGGCTTTTTTGTGCACAAACTTACTTTTTCACCCATAAAAGGGCCGGAAGGTAACATAGAGTTTCTTATTGTAATATCCAAAAAAGACCGGCGGCCTATCGTCAGCCGGCAGGATGTGGATGATATTGTAATGCAGGCCAAGGAAAGCCTGGGAGATTAGATGAAATTTTTATTGAAAGTAAACCCGACAAAGGAAAACAGCCGGCAGACAGCAGAAAAAGTTATAGATAAACTGCTGTCAGCAGGACATACATGCAGGCTGTGCGCCGATGAAGAAGTTGCGGTAAAATCCCCGGTGGAAACTATTGATTTTTCCCGGGGGCTGAAATGGTGTGATGTTATCATAACAGTCGGCGGTGACGGCACGATACTTAATATCGGAAAGCAGGCGGCCGAAAATGAAAAACCTATCCTGGGTATAAACACAGGGCATCTGGGATTTCTGACGGCGCTGGAGCCTTCAGAGCTGGACACTCTGGACAGGATAGAGGACAATGACTTTTTCAAGATAAAAAAACATTTTTTCCTGCAGGTAAAAATAAACGAAGGCCCGTGGATGTACTGCCTTAATGATGCGGTTATATCCAAATACGCATACAGCAACACCGTGGACCTGGCCATTTACTGCAACGGCAATATTCTGATGAACTTTGCCGGCGACGGAATTATCGTGGCTACTTCCACAGGGTCTACGGCTTACTCCCTTTCAGTGGGCGGGCCGATAGTGGACAGCGATCTGAATGCTATGGTTTTAAGCCCGGTTGCACCACATACCCTGAACAGGACATCCATGGTTCTGGGCAGTGACAAATGCCTGAAAATAACCGCGCAGGATCACAACGACCAAAAAGCCTATATAGCTTTTGACGGCGCGGATTATATAAAAATCGGAAAAGAGGACAGCGTGTATGTCCGCTTATCAGACAAGTATGTTTCAATATACACCCAGGGTGGTTTGGGACAGCTGGAAAAGGTAGATAAAAAATTAAAATCAAGATAAAACAAAGGAGATGCTTATGAAAAAGGCCAGACACAAGAAAATACTTTCTTTAATCAGCGAGTACAACATTGACAGGCAGGAAGTCCTTTTGGATTACTTGAAAAAAGAAGGCTTTAAAGTAACTCAGGCTACGGTTTCAAGGGATATCAAAGAGCTGAATTTGGTAAAGATTGTATCTTCCAACGGTGAGTACAAATATGCGCAGAACACCATTGTGGAAGACACAAAGGCCACATTCAACCGTTTTGACTATATCTTTTCCGAATCTATCAAAACAGTGGATTATGCCATGAATACTGTGGTGATAAAATGCCATACAGCTATGGCGCAGGCTGCCTGTGAAGTGTTTGACAGTCTGCACTGGGACGGTGTGGTAGGCACATTGGCAGGTGAAAACACAATATTTATTCTTGTGCGTACAGAAGAAATAGCAAAAGAACTGTGCGAGAAACTGAGAAAATACATCAAGTAAGTTGGTGAAATTATGCTTTGTGAACTTATAATTGAAAATGTAGCGGTCATCGAAAAAGCGGACATTGTTTTCAAAGACGGTTTTACCTGCCTTACCGGTGAAACCGGCGCCGGCAAGTCAATAATTATCGATTCTATAAATGCGATAATGGGCGAAAGAATTTCCAAAAATATAGTCAGGACAGGCGCGGAAAAAGCGTCTATTGTGGCTGTGTTTGAAAATTTGTCTCAAAGCATAATTGACAAGGCGGCTGAAATGGATATTGACCTGTCGGACGACTGTATAGTTTCCAGGCAGATTACCGCCGACGGCAAAAGCAGTGCCAGAATAAACAGCGTGCCGTACCCCGTTTCGATCCTGAAACGGCTGTTCAGCGACGCTATAAATATTCACGGACAGCATGACAGCCAGCGGTTGTTAAACCCTGCAAAGCATCTTGACATACTGGACTCTTTTGGCACAGACAGCGCCGTAAAGGCCACATACCGGCAGTTTTTTAAGGAATATACACGGCTGAACAAAGAGATAAAACAGCTGGAAGAGGTAGACAAAAACAAACAGGAAACCCTGGATCTGCTTTCCTTCCAGGTGCAGGAGATAGAAAGCGCGCGGCTGAACGAAGAAGAGGAAGAACAGCTTAACTCCGACAAAAAGCTTATAAAAAATGCGGAAAATATTCTGGAAGGCCTATCCAGTGCTTATGAGTATCTTTTCGGCAGTGATGACAATATGGGAGCGCTGTCCATGCTGCAGCAGGCCTGTTCTGACATTTCCGGCATTACAGACTGCTCCGATGTTCTTGCCGATATAAGTGAACGCCTTAACGAATGCGCCGCCACAGCACAGGATACAGGCTTTGACCTTAAAAACTTTTTGGATGATTTTGATGTTGATATTTCCAGCATTGACCGGATTGAGGAAAGGCTGGACACATACTATAAACTGAAAAGAAAATACGGCCCCGAGGTAAAAGATGTTCTGGCTTATTACGAAAACAGCAAAGCCGAACTGGAAAAAATTGAGTTTGCCCGGGAAAGGCTGGAACAGCTGCTGCGGCAGCAGAAAGTTGCAGTTGACAAGCTGTCAATTTCTGCCGACAGGCTCACCCAAAGCCGCAAGGAAGTGTTTGAAAAACTGTCACGGGGAATACATCAGGCCCTTGAGTTTTTGAATATGCCTTTTGTAAAGCTGTATCTGTCCTGCGAGAAGAAAGACTTTACAGCAGACGGCCGGGATGATATTGAATTTGTTATATCCACCAACAAGGGCGAAGCTGCCAAACCTTTGGCAAAAATTGCCTCCGGCGGTGAACTGTCCAGAATAATGCTGGCCATAAAAAGCGTGCTGGCGGAAAAAGAGGACACACATACCCTTATTTTTGACGAGATAGATGCCGGTGTTTCCGGTTCGGCCGCCGTGAAAATAGGCAAGCTGCTGAAAGACACCTCAAAGGGCAAACAGGTATTGTGCGTTACCCATTCTCCGCAGATTGCGGCTTTTGCTGACAATCATATGCTTATAGAAAAGGTTACAGACGACAGCGCCACTTATACACATGTGCGCCGGCTGGAAGGCGAAGACAGGGTAAGGGAAATTGCCAGAATTATTTCGGGCGAAAATATAACCCCCACGGCTTTGCTCAATGCCAGGGAAATGATTGAAAGTACAAAAAACGGTTGACAAACAGCCCGGCACAGTGATATCATTTATCCATATAATCAAAACGCTATGACAAAGAAAAGTAGCTGAAAAAGTGCGGTGAAGAGAGAGTGCGGCCGGTGAAAGCACGACTTTGAGTTTTCAGTGAATACCCTTTCGAGCGGCGGCCCGAAAATTGCAGTAGGCGCCGACGGTGTTCCCGTTAAAGAATTAAAAGTCTTGTACTTTGTGAGACAGTATGCCGTGAGGCAGCTGTAAACAGAGGTGGTACCGTGTTAATTTTTAACGCCCTCTGCCGATTGTATTGGCAGGCGGCGTTTTTTATTTCATTTTGGCGCCTGTCAGAAACACAGATATAGGAGGTACTGAAAATGGAATTCAACGGTAGAAAATTGCCGGACAATGTATTTGACCTGTTGCAGGAAAGAGGACTTATCGCCAATGTCACAGATGCTGATTATGTAAGGGAGCTGCTGGGCAAAGAGAAAATTACATTCTACATCGGATTTGACCCAACAGCCGACAGCCTGCATGTAGGACATTTTTTGCAGATGATGGTAATGAGATATATGCAGATGTACGGCCACAGACCGATAGCCCTTATCGGTGGCGGCACCTGCATGATAGGCGACCCCAGCGGCAAAGCTGATATGCGCCGTGTTATGTCCAAAGAGGAAATAGACTCCAACGGCGAAAAGTTCAAGGTCATAATGAGAAAGTTTATAGACTTTTCCGATGGCAAGGCCCTGATGCTCAACAATGCAGACTGGCTTTTGAAACTGAACTATGTTGAATTTTTAAGGGAGATAGGTTTCTATTTCACTGTAAACAAAATGCTTTCCGCTGAGGCTTTCAAAGTCAGAATGGAAAGGGAAATAGGCCTTACATTTACCGAGTTCAGCTACATGCTGATGCAGGGATATGACTTTTACCGCCTGTTCAACGACCATGGCTGTATAGCTCAGTTCGGCGGCAGTGACCAGTGGTCAAATATCCTGGCCGGTACAGAGCTTATCCGTAAAAAAGACGGTAAAGACGCTTTTGGTATGACATTCAATCTGCTGACAACAGCTGATGGTGTAAAGATGGGCAAAACAGTAAAAGGCGCTGTATGGCTCAACCCTGAAAAAACATCACCTTACGAATTTTTCCAGTACTGGAGAAATATCAACGACGCCGATGTGGCCAACTGTCTGAAAATGCTCACTTTGGTTCCGCTGGAAGAAATTGACGAGTTTGTAAAACGCGGCGGCGCGGCATACAACGAAGCAAAAGAATTGCTGGCTTACACACTTACAGAGCTTGTGCACTCCAAAGAAGATGCGGATCTTGCCCTGAATACATCCAGGGAACTGTTCGGCGGCGCAGCACACAGCGACTCCATGCCTTCATTTGCACTGGCTGAAGACGCTTTTACAGACGGAAAAATAGCAATTCTTGACCTGCTTGTGACTGTAAAGCTGGCACCCAGCAAATCAGAGGCCAGAAGACTGGTTATGCAGGGCGGTATCCTGGTAAATGAAGAAAAAGTTACCAGTATTGATACAGCCTTTGAAAAAGATCGGTTCAAGGACAGCTTTATAGTCAAAAAAGGCAAAAAGACATTCTTGAAAATTACTCTTTGATTTAAGTATATAAAAATAAAGGAGACCTTCAACGGCCTCCTTTATTTTTGACGGAAGGTGTCGCACACCACAGTGACCCCTGTCAGCGATTTATGTTCCTTTATATCTATATATTTTGCCGTACAGTTTGACAGTCCGTCATGGTAAACACACCGGGATATTTCGCAGTTTATATTTTTTATAACATCTTCACTCATATCAAAAATTTTGCTTTATCCTTTCTTTTGTGCTAAACTGTATTGTGTATCATTAAAGCATTTTTTATTCGGAGGTTAACTTGTCAATTTTTGTTATAGCCGACCTGCACCTTTCCTTTGGGACGGAAAAGCCCATGGATATCTTTCCGGGGTGGGAAAATCACTGGAAAAGGCTGGAAAGCAACTGGTCAAAGCTGGTAAAGCCGCAGGATACAGTTGTTATTCCGGGCGATATTTCCTGGGGGCTGACCCTGGAGCAGGCATTGCCTGATTTTCAGTTTATCAACCGCCTTCCGGGGCAAAAGATAATATCCAAAGGCAACCACGACTACTGGTGGCAGACAACCAAAAAGCTCAATGATTTTCTGACGCAAAACAACCTGGACAGCATAAAGTTTCTGCACAACAACAGCTATGAAGTGGAGGATGTGGTGATTTGCGGCACCAGAGGCTGGATTTTTGAAAACGGACAGGCGCAGGACGAAAAGGTTATTCTGCGTGAAGCCGGAAGGCTGAAGGCATCACTGGACTACATCCAAAGTCCGAAAGAAAAGATAGTTTTCCTGCATTATCCCACTATTTATCAGGAACAAAGAGCCAATCATATTATCGACACACTTATGAATTACAATATCAAAAGATGCTTTTACGGGCATCTTCACGGCAAAACAATAAATTATGCATTTAACGGTGTATCTGACGGTATAAAATACAAGCTTATTTCTGCGGATGCCCTCAATTTTTGCCCTTATATAATTGATAAATCAAATTAAGTGTGATATAATTAATCAGTCACAGTAATTTTGCTACTGTGATGCCATAAATTTTAAATAAAAACAATTTAAGGAGTTTTAAAAATATGGAATTGATCAGAAATGAAAAGGTTGCAGACAACACTGTTGAAATCGAATTCAAAGTTGCTGCTGACGAATTTGAAAAGGCTATTTCCAAAGTTTTCAGAAAAGCCAGCGCAGAAATGACTGTTCCCGGTTTCAGAAAAGGCAAAGCACCCAGAAGTGTTATAGAAAAAATGTACGGAGCTGAAATTTTCTTCAACGATGCTATCGACGAACTGCTGCCCCAGGCTTATGAAGATGCAGTAAAAGAGTCCGGCGCCGTTGTGGTTTCCAGACCTGAAATTGAAGTTGTAAGCTGCACAAAAGAAGACGGCTTTACAGTTAAAGCTGTGCTGACAACATACCCCGAAGTTACAATAGGCGAATACAAAGGCCTGAAAGCCGAGAAAAACGCCATTGATGTTTCCGATGAACTGATAGATGCCGAACTGGCCGCATTGCAGGACAGAAACTCCAGACTGGTAAGCGTATCTGACAGAGCTGCCGAAAACAACGATACAGTAAACATCGACTTTGAAGGCTTTGTAGACGGCAAAGCTTTTGAAGGCGGCAAAGGCGAAGGCTTTGATCTGGTTTTGGGTTCCGGTCAGTTTATACCCGGCTTTGAAGATCAGATTGTAGGTCACAACATCGGCGATGAATTTGATGTAAATGTTGAATTCCCCGCAGAATACCATGCAGAAGAACTGGCTGGCAAACCGGCTGTTTTCAAAACAAAGATCAACGAAATCAAAGTTAAGGAACTGCCCGAACTGGATGATGAATTTGCAAAAGACATCAGCGAATTTGACACTCTGGACGCTTTGAAAGAAGACATCAGAAAACACAAAGAGGAAGAGGCAGAATCCGCAGCTCAGCTGGATCTGGAAAACAAACTGGTTCAGCAGGTTGTTGACAGCATGCAGGCAAACATTCCTCAGGCTATGTACGATGTAAGAGCTGACGAAATGGTTCAGGACTTTGCCAACAGACTGGCTCAGCAGGGTCTTGACCTGGAAACATATCTCAAATTTACACAGATGGACCGTGAGCAGTTCAAAAAGACATTTGCAGAACAGGCACAGCAGCAGGTAAAAATCCGTCTGGCTCTGGAAGCAGTTGTTAAGGCCGAAGGCATCACAGCTTCTGACGAAGATCTGGAAGCAGAACTGCTGAGAATAAGCACCACATACAACTACCCCATCACAGAACTGAGAAAATCTGTTCCCGCTGATGAAGTAAAGAAAGATCTGGCTATACAGAAAGCCATCGACTTTATCAAAGAAAACGCAGAGATAGCTAACGCATAAGATTTGTTGTTGCGGCCTAAACTAACTAATGATAATTATTTGGAGGTTATTTTATGGCATTAGTACCTGTAGTAATAGAACAAACCAGCAGAGGAGAAAGGTCTTACGACATTTTCTCCAGACTGCTCAATGACAGAATTATAATTTTGTCTGACGAGGTAAATGACGCTACCGCCAGCCTGATAGTGGCCCAGCTGCTTTACCTGGAAGGACAGGATCCTGACAAGGATATCAATCTGTACATCAACAGCCCCGGCGGCTCTGTAACTGCCGGTATGGCCATTTATGATACAATGCAGTACATCAAATGCGATGTTTCAACAACTTGTATCGGTATGGCTGCTTCCATGGGCGCATTCCTTCTGGCCGCCGGTGCCAAAGGCAAGCGCTATGCACTGCCCAACAGTGAAATAATGATTCACCAGCCTTTGGGCGGCATGCAGGGCCAGGCTTCTGATATAAAAATTCATGCTGAGAGAATTATCAAAATGAAAGATAAGCTCAACAGAATTTTGGCAGAAAGAACAGGCCAGACACTGGAAAAGGTAACGATTGATACCGACAGGGATAACTTCTTGTCAGCAGACGAGGCCTGCGCCTATGGTCTGATTGACAAGGTTATAGATCACAGATAACGGAGAATTATGGCAAGTAAAGACAAAGTAGTAACTTGTAGTTTTTGCGGCAAAAATTCCACAGAAGTAGAAAGAATTATCATCGGACCCGGTGTAAACATCTGCAACGAATGTGTAAGCCTGTGTTGTGAGCTGCTGGAAGAAGAGGGCATTATGTCCCCGCGCGTTGCAAAGCCGGCTTCCAGGCGCAAAAGCGATGATGATATACATGTTTTGTCACCTTTGCAGATAAAGCAGGGCCTGGACAAATATGTTATCGGTCAGGACGAAGCAAAGGTTGCTTTGAGTGTTGCTGTTTACAATCATTACAAGCGCATTTTAAGCGGCGATAAGATTGACGATGTGGAAATTCAGAAAAGCAATATTCTGCTTCTCGGACCATCCGGAACAGGCAAAACATTGCTGGCTCAGACTTTGGCCAGAATGCTGAATGTTCCCTTTGCCATTGCTGACGCCACCACACTGACCGAAGCCGGTTATGTGGGCGAAGATGTGGAAAACATACTGCTTAGGCTTATTCAGGCTGCGGACTACAACATAGAAAAAGCCCAGATAGGCATTATCTATGTGGACGAAATAGACAAAATAACAAGGAAAAGCGAAAATCCGTCTACCACCAGAGATGTGGGCGGCGAAGGTGTTCAGCAGGCTTTGCTGAAAATTCTGGAAGGCACAGTTGCCAGCGTTCCTCCCCAGGGCGGCAGGAAACACCCGCACCAGGAATTTATACAGCTGGATACCAAAAATATCCTGTTTATATGCGGCGGTGCTTTTGACGGAATTGAAAAGCATATCGCCAAGCGCACATCCGAAAGCGGTGTGCTGGGTTTTGGCGGAAAGCTGAAAGACAAAAAAGAAGAAGACCTTACAACTTTGCTTAAAAAAGTGGAGCCGGATGACCTGGTACATTTTGGTCTTATTCCGGAACTTATCGGCCGTCTTCCTGTTGTTTCAGTGCTGTCTGCACTGGACAAGGATGCTCTTATCAGAATACTGAAAGAGCCGAAAAATTCGCTTATCAAGCAGTATCAGGCCCTTTTTGGCCTGGACAATGTGCAGTTGGAGATTACCGACGAAGCTTTGGATATGATTGCTGAAAAGGCTATCAAGAGAAAAAGCGGCGCCAGGGCCCTCAGGTCTATTTTTGAGGAATGCCTGATGGATGCGATGTTCAAGGTACCGGACGACAATACTATCAGTAAAGTTATTCTTGACGCTGACACAGTGCGTACCGGTGTTGCCAAATATGAACACGGCACATCCCACAAAATGTACAGCGAAAATTTAACAGATTTGTAAATTAAAAAGAGACGCCTTTCCGGCGCCTCTTTTTAGCTATCATAGCCGTATGCAAAGTTTCCTTTGTGACTGGGTCATTGAAAATAGGCGCTGTATTTGATATAATAAATTGTTAATAACCATAAGGAGGATAAATATGTCTGTAAAGGTTAAAGTTAAAGTAGACAACAAGGGCGAGTATTTGCATTTGCCCGCAATAGCTTTGCGCGGACTGGTTATTTTTCCCGGCAGCACAATACATTTTGACATCGGCAGAGAAAAGTCCATAAACGCCGTAAATGCGGCAATGGCTGATGACAGAATGATATACCTTGTGCCCCAGGTTGATATAGATGTGGACGATCCAACACAGGCTGATATATATGATGTGGGCGTTGTGGCAGAGATAAAGCAGGTTTTGAAAATGCAGGACGGCTTTATAAAAATAATGGTGGATGCCAAATACCGCGCCAAAACAGTTGATATAGAGCCTGGCTCTTCATACATAAGCGCTATCACAAAAGAGTACCCGGCCAGCAAAATAAGGTCCGGCAGGGAAAATGTGGCAGAGGCACTGGTCAGATCAATAAAGGAAAAATTTGAAGCATATATTTCTGTGGCACCGAGAATGTCCAAAGAGATAATATCTTCCATTTTCTACACAAATGACGCTGCGGAACTTTGCCAGTTGATAGCGGCAAATGTCATGTTCAAAGTTGAAGACAAAATGTCTGTCCTGGCGGAAAATTCCCTGGAAAAGAGACTTAATTTTGTATATAAATTTTTGAGCAATGAATACGAAGTGCTGAAAATTGAAGCGGATATAAAGTCTAAAGTTCATGCTGAAATGGATAAAAGCCAGAAGGAATATTATCTGCGCCAGCAGTTGAAAACCATATCAGAAGAACTGGACGAGGGCGAAGACACACATCGCGAAAGCGATGAGTACCGAAACAAAATAAAAGCTTTGCATCTTGCCGCTGACAGCGAAGAAAAACTGTTGAAAGAGGTAAACCGCCTTGAAAAAATGATGGGCTCTTCCCAGGAAGCTGCAGTTATCAGAACATATCTTGACACATGTCTTTCAATACCGTGGAATATCTCCACCCATGAGCAGATGAATGTCATCAAGGCCGAATCCATACTCAACAAAGGCCACTACGGCCTGGAAAAGGTAAAAGAAAAAGTCCTGGAGATACTTTCCGTAAGGCAGCTGTCCCAAAATACCAAGGGACAGATAATTTGCCTTGTAGGCCCTCCCGGTGTCGGCAAAACCAGTATTGCCTCATCCATTGCAGAATGTCTGGGACGCAATTTTGTCCGCGTATCTCTGGGAGGAGTAAGGGACGAAAGCGAGATAAGGGGCCATCGCAGAACTTATGTAGGCGCAATGCCCGGAAAAATAGCAAACTCCCTTATAAATGCAAAATCCAACAACCCTGTCATACTTTTGGATGAAATTGACAAACTGTCCGGGGATTTCCGCGGGGATCCGGCTTCTGCTTTGCTGGAAGTTCTGGACAGCGAGCAAAATCATGCTTTCAACGACCACTATATAGATATACCCATTGACCTCAGCAATGTATTCTTCATTGCCACAGCAAACAATATCAGCAGTATTCCGGCGCCTTTGCTGGACAGAATGGATATTATCGAGCTTTCCAGCTACACCCGCGAAGAAAAATTCAACATTGCGAAGAAGCACCTTATCCCAAAACAGCTGGAAAAGAACGGCATGAAACAGTATGTCAGATTCAGCGACAGCGCCATATACGAGGTAATAGACCATTACACCAAGGAAGCCGGTGTCCGTAATCTTGAAAGGACAATAATCACGCTTTTGAGAAAATGCGCCAAACTGATAGCCTCAAAGAAGGAAAGCAGGATAAGTCTGAATAAAAATAAGGTAATACAGTTGCTGGGAACAGAACTGTACAAACCCACCAGCATAGACCTGGAGGATACAGTTGGTGTAGCCAATGGTTTGGCCTGGACCAGTGTGGGCGGAGAGATGTTGCCCATAGAGGTTACCGTCATACCTAACGGAAGCGGCAGGCTGGAGCTGACGGGCAGTCTTGGGGATGTGATGAAAGAATCCTGCAAGATAGCCTTAAGCTATATAAAGAGCAACAGCGAAAAATATGGCATAACCACTGATTTTTCAAAAGTGGATATACATATACACGCACCGGAAGGCGCTGTTCCCAAAGACGGCCCCTCTGCGGGTATCACTCTGACAACAGCCTTGCTGTCTGTGCTCACAAAGCGCAGTGTAAAGGGCGATGTAGCCATGACCGGCGAAGTTACTTTGCAGGGCAGGGTACTGCCCATAGGCGGCCTGAAAGAAAAAGCCATGGCTGCATACAGGGAGGGTATAAAAACTGTTATAATTCCTTATGACAACCAGCCCAACTTGCAGGATGTGGACGAAAAAGTTAAGCAGCAGATAAAGTTTGTGCCTGTAAAAACTATTGACCAGGCTATAAGCGTCAATCTGAATTAAGGTGAAAAATTATGATAATAAAAAAAGCGGAGTTTACCAGTGCTTATGGCACAGAAAAACAGCTTCCGGCCTCACAAAAGCCGGAGGTTGTATTTTCCGGCCGCAGTAATGTGGGAAAATCCAGCCTGATAAATAAATTTTGCAACCGAAAAAACCTTGCCAGGGTAAGCGGTGAACCGGGTAAAACAGGCACTATAAATTTTTATTCCGTGAATGATTTTTATATAGTGGACCTTCCCGGATACGGATTTGCAAAAGTGAGCGACAAAGAGCGCAAGCGCTGGGACAAACTGATAAACGGATATTTTGAAAGCGGTAGGGGAATAAACCTGGTGGTGCAGCTGATAGACTGCCGCCGCCGGCCTTCTGATGATGACTACCTTATGCTGGAATATCTCAGCCATCATAACATTCCTTTTATAATAGCGCTGACAAAGGCGGACAAGCTGAACAAAACACAGGCTGCACGGGCTGTAAGCCGGTTTGAAGAGCATTGCAAAGGTTATTCACAGCAGAAAATTATACTTACCAGCGCAGATAAAAATGTGGGCATTGATTTGCTTCACGAAGCGGTGGAAGAATCGTTGCAGGGGTGAAAAATGTCCTACAAAGAGTTCAGTTATTTTTACGATTATTTCAATTACAACGCAGACTATGACAAATTGTTTGACAAAATAGTCAGCCTTGCGTCCCGGCGGGGAGTAAAAACAGGCATAGTGTGCGATCTTGGGTGCGGCACAGGAGAACTGGCTTTCAGGTTTGACAAAGCCGGTTTTGATGTGATAGCTGTAGACAATTCAGATGAGATGCTGGATGTGCTGTATGATAAAAAGGACGAACTGGGCGCAGATGATGTGCTGATACTTAAACAGGATATCACACAGCTGGATATGTACGGCACAGTAGACCTGTTCACCTGTACATTCGATACGGTAAATCACCTGGAAGGCGCCGGCAAAGTGCAGGCTTTGTTTGACAAGGTATCACTTTTTATGCATCCTGACGGTGTATTTATATTCGATATTAATACAAAATATAAACATACAAATATACTGTCTGACGAGCAGTTTGACTTTATAGAGGAAGAGGCAGACTGCCACTGGAAGAACACTTTGGAGCCGGAAAACAGCAGAACAAAAATATCAATCAGCATCGAAGACAAACACGCCAAAGAAAAATATTTTGAAGAATTTTATGAGTATTATTATGAGCTTCGGGATATTGAAACCATGCTAAAAAAAGCCAAATTAAGCATGGTGACCCTGATTGACGGCGAAACTTTCGGGCCTGTAAAACCGGACAGCCGGAGGTATTTATTTATGGTAAAAAAGGAGCAATAAATGGCAAAACTTGTAAGAGCAATTTCAGAGATGGGCGGAGTTGTTATCAGCGTTATAGACTCCACCGATATAGTAAAAAGAATGGAAGAAATACACCAGACTTCTGCCGTGGTCAGCGCGGCGCTGGGCAGGATGCTGACAGCCTCACAGCTTATGGCCTCTACCTTGAAAAATGACACTGACAGTGTAACCCTCAGAATAAAAGCCGACGGCCCCACAGGGCTTATTACTGTTGCCTGCAACGGTCAGGGACATTGCAAAGGCTTTGTGGAAAACAACATAGTGGAAATACCGCTGAGGAGTGACGGCAAGTTGGATGTAGGCGGTGCAGTGGGCCATAACGGTCAGCTGTATGTGGTCAAAGACCTGGGAATGAAAGAGCCCTATGTGGGCAGTATACCCCTTGTAAGCGGCGAAATAGCCGAGGATATAACGGCTTATTACGCATATTCCGAGCAAATTCCCACTGTATGCGCACTGGGTGTGCTGGTAAACCCGGATCTCAGCATAAAAAGGGCAGGCGGATATCTATTGCAGCTGCTTCCGGGTGCCACCGATGAAGAGATAACAATGATAGAAAACAACATCAAAAATGTTCCCAGTATAACTGCATTTTTTGAAGATAATAAAACCGTATATGATGTCATAGATACTGTCATGGCGGGATTTAACCCAAATGTGCTGGATGAGCATCAGGTGAAGTACAAATGTGACTGCAGCCGCGAACGTGTGCAGAGGGCGTTGATAAGCATCGGGCTGAAAGATCTTGAGATGCTCAGAGATGAAGAAGAACAGATAGAATTGGGCTGTCAGTATTGCGACGCCAAATATTATTTTACCAAAAAGGACCTGGATAACCTTATAAAATCTATCAAAAATCAATAATCAATATTTTACCATAGGGCCATAAAAATTTTTTTGAAAAAATTAGAAAAAAATAGAAAAAATGTGTTGACAAAGTGGTATCTGTGTGGTAATATATATCTTGTCACTGAGAGCTACGGGAGCATAGCTCAGCTGGGAGAGCATCTGCCTTACAAGCAGAGGGTCACAGGTTCGAGCCCTGTTGTTCCCACCAATCTCGGTGACAATAATGCGGGTTTAGCTCATCTGGTAGAGCGCCACCTTGCCAAGGTGGAGGTAGCGAGTTCGAGCCTCGTAACCCGCTCCAGAAACTTTTGAAAAAACAAAAGTTTTGCTTGACAAATTATGCAAAATAATGTATAATATGTCTTGCATTCATGTGGGAGCATAGCTCAGCTGGGAGAGCATCTGCCTTACAAGCAGAGGGTCACAGGTTCGAGCCCTGTTGTTCCCACCACATATTTGGCCCGGTAGTTCAGTTGGTTAGAACGCTAGCCTGTCACGCTAGAGGTCGTGGGTTCGAGCCCCATTCGGGTCGCCAAATATGCCTCTGTAGCTCAGTCGGTAGAGCAGGGGACTGAAAATCCCCGTGTCGATGGTTCGATTCCGTCCGGAGGCACCAAATATGCGGGTTTAGCTCATCTGGTAGAGCGCCACCTTGCCAAGGTGGAGGTAGCGAGTTCGAGCCTCGTAACCCGCTCCAATTATTTGGCGCCATAGCCAAGTGGTAAGGCAGAGGTCTGCAAAACCTTTATTCACCAGTTCAAATCTGGTTGGCGCCTCCACTAAAAAATGAAAAAGACAAAGGTTTCAGCCTTTGTCTTTTTTTTATTTGTTTTTTGTGCTATACTATTATAAGTTATTTATTGCAAAGGATTTTATTATATGGCCAAGGAAAAACTGAAAACAATATATGTATGTACCAACTGTGGAGAAGTATATCACAGATGGCAAGGGCAATGCAGTTCCTGTAAAGAGTGGAACACAATAGTGGAAGATGTCATAAATACTGCACGGACGCCAGGCAAAAGCCGGGGCATATCTGCCGGACTTCCTATAACTTTTTCACAGCTCAGCGATATAAATGCCAATGAGGACAACAGCCGAATACAGACGGGCATTGCAGAGCTGGACCGAGTTCTTGGCGGAGGAATTGTACAGGGCGCCGGAATGCTGATAGGCGGTGAGCCCGGTGCCGGCAAATCCACACTGCTTTTGCAGGTGTGCGGATATATCTCCCAGAGCCTGAAAGTTGTATATATCAGCGGCGAGGAGTCGGTAAATCAGATAAAACTGCGCGCCAACCGCCTGGGTATAAACGGGGAAAATATCGCGATAGCCAGTGAGACGGACATATTTGCCATTACACGGAGCATAGAAAAATATAAGCCGGATGTTATGGTTATAGACTCTATTCAGACAATGAACTGCTCTTCCATAACCTCCAGTCCCGGCAGTGTTTCCCAAGTCAGGGAGTGCACATCTCTGCTTCTGTCTGCGGCCAAAAAACATAATACTGCTGTTTTTATAGTCGGACATGTAAATAAAGACGGAGCCATCGCCGGCCCGAAAGTTATGGAGCATATTGTGGATACAGTTTTGTATTTTGAAGGGGATAAAACCCTGCCATACCGAATACTGCGTGCCAGCAAAAACAGGTATGGTTCCACCAATGAAATAGGTATGTTTGATATGACCGGCAAGGGAATAGTGGAAATTTTAAATCCATCCATGGCTTTGCTGGAGGGCAGGGGCAATGATGTCAGCGGCAGCTGCGTAACCTGTGTAATGGAAGGCTCGCGTCCGATACTGACAGAGATACAGTCTCTCGCAACAAAGACAAATTTCGGTACACCGCGCCGCACAGCTTCCGGCCTGGATTACAACAGGCTTAACCTGCTGCTGGCAGTGCTGGAAAAAAGAGCCGGCTTTTTTATACGGAATATGGACATATACCTCAATGTTGTAGGCGGCCTGGAACTGGACGAAACATCCATAGACCTGGCTGTTATCCTGAGCGTTTTTTCCGGCCTTACAGATAAATTTATACCTGAAGATATGGTGGTATTCGGTGAAGTGGGCCTGGGCGGAGAGGTGAGAAATGTTACCAATGTGGACACCAGGCTGAAAGAGATACAAAGGCTTGGTTTTAAAAAAGCGATAATACCTGCCCGGGGTCTGAAACAGATCGACCGGCGGGAATACAACCTGGAAATTTTCGGTGTCAGCAATGTGCGACAGGCCATTCATTTGATATAGTTGTTTAAAAGCCCTTTTTCTTATCCATAATAGTGGAAAGAAAAGGGGCTTTTTATGAGAAAAATTTTTACTAACATTATCATATTTTTAGCTGTTATAGGTCTGGCTGTGGTCAATTACAGCCTGTCCGGTATCAAATTTGCGCAAGGGTGCGTCGGTGTACAGATGGAATATGTACCCACAATCAATACCAGCGGAGAATTTACCAGCCAGGGAAAAACAGATATAATCCTGTCCTATCCGGTGTATGTGGATGAAGTTTTTGTAACGGAAAACCGGACAGTAAGCAAAGGACAGGCGCTTTTTTCAATCGATAAAGAAAAAATGCTGGAGCTGATGGGTTCAGACAAGCGGGAGCAGGCGGCAGCTTTAAGTGAATTTTCATATGAGGAAATTATATCTTCATCAGCTGACACAGACTATAGCCGGTCCGGAATTTACACTTTGCCTGATATAGTTTACTCTCCGGATGACGGGTATATTTCCCGGCTGAACATATATGACGGTAGTATTATGCTGGCCGACAAAACTCTGCTTTCAGTTTCAAAGACGGACGATATTGTGGCAAAGTTTACTTTGTCACAGATGGATTACGGCAAGATAAGCGTGGGCGACAAAGTAAGCATAACTTCTGTGGCTTTTGATGATACAGAGTATGAAGGAAGAATAATCGGACAAAGTGCGGTGGTGAGAAAACAGACAACTGCCATGGGAAGCAAGGTTGTTGTGGATGTGTTTGCCACTCTGGACAATCCGGACAACCGAGTTTCCAGCGGTTTGCAGGTTAACGCCCGGATTGAGAGCGGGCGGCCCATGTCAATATTTGCGGTGGAGTATAAATACATTCACCAGGACGATAAAGGTGAGTATGTACTGGTGCTGAAAAACGGCACAGCATCAAAAGTGTATATAACCACCGGGGTGGAAGCACAGGATTACACACAGATAACAGGAGATTTTGATGAGGACACAGTTTTTCTTTATGGAGATATCCAGGAAGGGGACCGAGTAATACTGTCGAGGTAGATTTATGGAATTTACAAATCTGAAAAGATCCCTGAAGCCTTACAGCATGGCCATTGTGTCGGTTTTTATAGCAGTTCTTTCTATGAGCATTGTTTCCCTGATATCCATGGCCGGCAAAAGCCTGATAGCCAAAGAGCTGGACGGTATAGGGCTTAATGGTATGTCCGTAAGCGCATACAACTCTTTTGAAGAGAATATTACAAATAACAAATTATACGATATCCTTTACGACTGCCGGGATATAAGCCTGCTTACACCGGTACTGTACGATTATGCCACGATAGATTTTTCATCAGGTATTCAGCTGGAAAGCATGTGCTGGGGTATTTCTCCCATGGCAGAAGATATAGTAAATTTGGACCTTTTGCACGGAAGAATGTTCACCAGGGCAGATATCAGCAACAGTTCTTTTGTCTGCCTTGTGGATGAAAATATAGCCATTACGGGATATGACAGGTCAAATATCGTCGGAAAAGAGTTGTTTGTAACTTTCGGAGATGGTGTTTATAAATTTGAAGTGGTGGGAATTGTAAACAAAACCAGCAGTGTGCTGAACGGTCTTTCAGGCGAGATTATACCTAATTTTATATATATCCCGTTTACCACCATGGAAAATATCAGCGTTAATACAGGCATTGACCAGATACTGATAAATGTTGCAGATGAACAGGTAACGGAACAGACCATAGAAGACTATATACGACGCAGCGGACAGCTGGACCGGAAAACCTCCCTGAAAATCACTAATTTGAGCACCCAGAGAAATTCCATCAACAACATTGTAAACACTGCATTTCTGGCCCTTTTTGCCGTGTCATGCGTAGCGGTTATAGTTTGCAGCATATCGGTTGCCACCAGTGTAAACACCGCCGTCAGCAATGCCAGGCATGATATAGGAATTAAAATCAGTCTTGGGGCAAGAAAAATCGACATAATGGCAGAATTTCTTTTTTATTCTGCATTGGCCTGCTGTATAGGTATAGCCTTTGGCATAGCCGGAGGATGGGTTGTGATGACTGTTGCCAACACATTGCTGCGCACTTCTTATACCTTTGATTTGTCGTTGCTATTGTGGGGAATATCTGCTACAATTTTACTGACGATAATTTTCAGTCTTTACCCCAGCTATCAGGCGGCCAGCCTGCTGCCGGTAAAGGCTCTGAGCAGGGAATAATATGAGAAAATGTATTGTAAACACAGATGATGCAGATGTGGTAAAAGTGCTGTGGGGGCTGGGACTGGAATGTATCCCGGTTTTAAAGTCTGATCGCGTCAGCGCCCCGATTTGCCGCCACAGTGATGTTTTATATCAAAAAATAAACAGTTCGGCTATGATAATATCCTCCTGCCAAAAGCGGAATTTACCCGCTATAAAAGCTGCCGGATATGATGTGTGTATTTTTGACGGCCTTGCAGAAGGATACAGGACTGAATGTGCGCTGAATTTTATTATAAATGACAGCGCCGTTATACATAATCCCAAAACTTCAGCCGATGTGGACAAAATTGGACGGCTGAAAAATTTAAAAAGGATAAAAGTCAGGCAGGGGTATACCAAATGCTCCACCCTATGTCTGTCTGATAGTGCCTATATAACTGACGATGACGGAATATACCGGGCGCTGAAACAGAACGGATTTGACTGCCTGAAAATATCAAAAGGCATTGTGGCTTTGGAAGGTTATAATTATGGGTTTATAGGTGGTGCCAGTGTAAACCTTTCAGACGGAAGAGTGTTGTTTTTCGGCGATATACCTGACAAAGAAGAGAAGGGCAGAGTGTGTAGCTTTTTATCAGCACATAATATACAGCCTCTATTTATTCCCGGTAAACAACTGACAGACCTGGGATCTGCGCTTATACTGTAAATATGAATAAATTATTAACATTTTTTGCGTTAAAAATTACTCAATTTAAAAATTATTAACTAACAAATTGTTTTATTATTCTATAATAATAGGAAGAAAATTTATTTTACGGAGAGAAGTTTATGAAAAGTGAAAGAGTACAGACAAAAACAATAGTGATGACGGCATTTTTTGCTGCGATAATTTATTTGGGCATACAGATGTTCAGGATACCGGTGCCGGCAGCGTTTGGTACACCTTTTCTGCATTTCGGCCATATTTTTGTTATGCTGGCAGTTCTTTGCCTTGGCCCGAAGCTGTCAACTGTGGCCGGTGTTATCGGCTATCTGATATTTGATATAGCCAACGGGTATATGCAGGCGATACCGAATGTTTTGGTAACTACAATAATCAAATGTATGGTTGTAGGATACATATTTATGGCCCTGAAGAAGAAAAGCCGGGGAGATATGAAGAAAGAATATAAATATGCGGTTATTTCCGCTGTTATCTACGGCTTGTTGAACATAGTAACAGATTATGTATGGACAACAGCAGAACTGGTCATACTGGGCAGTGATCTTATGGCTGCAATGGCTATCGAACTGGCATCCATACCGGCCACTGCGGTAAACTCTGTATTTACAGTGATAGGAATAGCTTTCCTTTATATGCCGGTAGCTGCTGCATACAAAAGAATTATCAGATAAGGTGTTATAAATGGATATTGATAAGATACAAAAATTATTAAAAGACTATAATTTTGACGGTTGGATTTTCACGGATTTTCACGGCCATGATTTTATAACGAAAAAGTTTTGCAACCTGACAGACAGAATGTGTACCAGAAGGCTGTTCTATTACATACCGTCAGATGGGGAGCCGGTCAAGGTCCTGTCAGCAATAGAGCCGCTGCTTTTGGATCATCTGCCCGGCAAAAAGCTGTTGTATAAAGGATTAAAGCAGCAAAATGAGATAATAAAGAAAATATTGCTTCCAAATACTGTCATAGCCTGCCAGTATTCAGAAGGGGGAGATGTCCCCACTATTTGTTCCATGGATGCAGGCATGGTGGACTATCTTAAAAGCTTCGGGGTTGTTTTAAAATCTTCAGCCGATATAATGCAGCATTTTGAAGCCGTACTGACTGATGAACAGATAGAATCTCACAGACAGGCCGGGGTGATAATACACCGTATTCTTGACAATGCGTTCAAATGGATAAGGGAAAGCCTTGACGCCGGTCTGTATATAGATGAGTGGGCGTTGCTTAAAAAATTTGAACAGCTCATAGCGGGCGAAAATATTTATATGGATTCTCCGCCGTTTTTCGGAATAGATGACCATGCGTCAGACCCCGGCTATGAACCGGAGCGGGAGGGGTCATATCAGATAAAAGAGGGAAGCAGGCTGATTGTTGATATAGACGGACGCCTGCCCGGCGATGATACTGTTTACTATGATGTGTCCTGGTGCGCCAATGTTGGAAAAGATATAAGCGAAGAGTATCAGCAACTGTTCGATATTGTAAATGATGTAAGGTTCAAAGCGACGGATTATATACAGTCCAGCCTGGAAAAAGGTCAGGCTGTGCGCGGCTGTGATGTGGATGCCTTTGTACAAAAACAGTTTGAAGCACATAATCTGTCGCAGTATATAATGCACAGAACAGGTCACAATATAGGCCATATATGTCACGGCCTGGGGGCAAATCTGGACAACTATGAAACAAAGGACACCAGAACGCTTTTGCCGGGAACAATGTTTTCCATAGAGCCGGGAATATACACCGAAAATATTGGCGTAAGGCTGGAATATGATGTCTATATAGACAAAGACAACAAAACAAAAATATTCGGTCCCATTCAAAAAGAAATAGTGAGAATATAAAATAAATCCGTCCTTATTTAAAGGACGGATTTTAGTTTTAGAGCAGCAGGGGCTCTTCCTGTTTTTTGTTATATTATTTCGCTAAATAAAAATTTAGCGAAATATAGGGGATGAATTTTTGTGTTTTAGAGCTTATCCGGCATTTCTTATGACTATTCCTTTGGATATGGCTTTGGACACTGTTTTTATTAAAAAGATAGATTTTTTTATTTTTTTATTCTATAATATTGATATTACATTTTTACAGGAGTTTTAAATGGCCAACAACAAACCTGTTATTTATTCGGACTATTCTGATTGTCCGGTTTTTCTTAAAGAGTTTTTGTATTATATGCAGACAATACGCGGACTGTCTGCCCGCAGTGTTGAAGCTTATTATATCGACCTGAAATTGTTTTTGAGATTTATATATCAAAAGCGCAATAATTCTATTGATAATGAAACCATAGACCAGGTGGATATTTCATCGTTTGACCTGGAACTTGTAGCAACAATAACCCAAAGCGACATATTGGATTTTTTGTTTTTTGTAATGGATAAGCGCTCCAATAGCGCCGCATCCAGAGCCAGGAAATTAAGCAGCCTTCGCGGATTTTTCAAGTATATGACACAGAAAACCAATCAGTTGCCGTCTAACCCGTGTGAAAATATAGAATTGCCAAACAATAAAAAAAGACTGCCCAAGTATCTTTCATTGGAACAAAGCATGCAGCTGCTTTCATCTGCAGATTCAGATTTTGCCAGCAGGGATTACTGCATTCTTATGCTGTTTTTAAACTGCGGAATGCGTCTGTCCGAGCTGGTTGGCATAGATATAAACGATATCCGTGATGACACATTGAGAATTATCGGCAAAGGCAACAAAGAGCGCACTGTATACCTGAACCGCGGCTGTCTTGAAGCAATCAGCGATTATCTGAAAGAACGCAATGCGATTGTATCTCCGCAGGCAGAGCCGGCACTTTTTATATCCAAAACCCGCAAAAAAAGGCTGTCTGCGCGAAGGGTTGAACAAATTGTGACAGAATCTCTGCAAAGAGCCGGGCTTTCCCAGCTGGGGTTTTCCACCCACAAACTGCGTCATACCGCTGCTACCCTTCTTTACCGAAGCGGTGGTGCAGATATGTTGGCCCTGAAAGAGATTTTGGGCCACGAGCATGTTTCCACAACGGAAATTTACACCCATTTGTCTGATGAAGCCCTTATGAAAGCGGCCAAGTCCTCCCCCCTCTCCTCTTTTAAAAAGCCTGAAAAAGCGAAAAATGCTACACCAGCCGGCTCTGAAGAGGAAAAATAAGAATTTTTACAGCAAAATCTATCACATATATAAACAGTACCCCAAGACAGTATACTGACAAAACTTTTATGTCTTTCCGGTTGTCATACCTGTTCTGAACTATGTCACTCGCTGTGACATAGCACAGCATAAGCAGTAAAAATGTGATGGCGCTGTCTTTTAAAATATAAAAGAATATAAGCTGAAACATATTGGCTTGCCCGCTGTGCAGCAGCATTGTGTAAATACCGGCGTTCTGCACGGAAAATATAAAAGGTACGCCTATGCTGAACCCTTTTAATATGCCTGAATATTTTAAAACGGTAACCGAGCAGATGCAGATTATATCGCGCATAAAAAAGCTGACACAATAGTCAAATACCTGTGCTTTGTCCATTATCCGGTAATTTTCATATAAAGGATCTGTCAGCATGTTCCCAATATTGAAATCGCTTTTTACCGCGTATGTACAGCCCGCTGCCAGCCCGGCGCAGTATATCAGCAGCAGGCAGGCAAATATCATTTTTCTGGCTTGAAATCTGTTTATTTTTTTCTTTCTGTTTTTATATACCATATTTTTTACCGTCGCTTTGTTTCAATTATGAATTCACGCCCAAAATTCCGCCGAGAATTCCGGCAAAGGCTATAGCACAAAGTTTTGTTGCCAGAAGGCTGCTAAGTGCAAATGTTTTATAAACGACAGCCGCTGCCATAATCAAAGCAATGAAAATCAGGCTTACAACCAGGCCGATCAGCATACCGTTTTCTTTGAACAGTTTTGCAAGAATAAAGCTGTCCAAAAAGGACGAAAAAGCCAGCAGTGATGTGGTAAGCGGTATAAGGACATACTCCGGAGTATCAATACGCACTATAAAAAATGCACCTATGCACAGCAGAAAACCCAGGGTAGCAATACAAAGCAAAGTAAAAGTAATGGCATGAAACAATATTTTTTGCCACGGTTTCCGAGAAAGTAAAAATTTCTGTAACACAAAAAACACCCCCATTGAATAGTACATACTATTCAATGGGGGATATTTTTATACCTGAAAATCAATCCATGTTGAGTTTTTCAACTTCAGATACAGCCCATCTCTTCAGACGGATTTTGGATGAAGCAGATTCTATAACAATAGTATCTTCCTTTACGCTGACAACTCTGCCAACGATACCACCGGCGGTAGTAACACCATCGCCTATTTCTATACTATTGCGCATATCCTGCATTTTCTTTTCTCTCTTCTTTTGAGGAGCAATAAGCATAAAATACATTACTGCCAATACTACAACAAAAGGAAGTGTGCTTGCAAGCAGCTGTGACATCAGAGAGCCACTGGCTTCCAGTAAAAAGTACATTGGTTTCACCTCCTAACAAACTAAAATATAATATAACATAAAACAGCCGGTTTTGCAAGAATTTATATTCTTCTGTCCAGCAAATCCACATATTTTGAATAAAACTGCCGGAAAGTTCCGTTATCCAGATTTTCCCTTATTTTTTCCATAAGGTTGTTATAGAAATACAGGTTGTGCATTACGCACAAACGCATTCCCAGCATCTCCTCGGCCTTGAACAAGTGCCTTATATATGCCTTGGTGTATGTGCGGCATACCGGGCAGTCGCACTGGGGGTCCAGCGGGGAATCATCTGTCTGGTATTTGGCATTTTTGATGTTTATGATGCCATTCCAGGTGTTTATATGTCCATGTCTGGCGTTTCTGGACGGCATTACGCAGTCAAATATATCTACACCTCGTCTTACACCTTCCAGTATATTTCCCGGTGTGCCTACGCCCATAAGGTATCTTATTTTGTCCTTTGGCATGTGCTCTTCCACAACGGATATTATGTGGTACATTTCTTCCTTGGGTTCGCCTACGGCAAGGCCTCCGATGGCGTATCCGTCCAGGTCCAGTTCCCTGATTTTTTTCATGTGTTCCACACGGATATCCTCAAAGCAGCAGCCCTGGTTTATACCGAACAGCAGCTGGTTTTTATTGATTGTGGTATCCAGGCTGTTAAGACGCTGCATTTCTTTTTTACAGCGTTCCAGCCACCTGGCTGTTCTGTCACAGGACTGTTTTGAATAAGAGTATTCAGCCGGGTTTTCCACACATTCATCAAAAGCCATTGCTATGGTAGATGCCAGGTTGGACTGTATCTGCATGCTTTCTTCCGGCCCCATGAAAATCTTGCGTCCATCGATGTGTGAGGAAAAATAAACGCCTTCCTCTTTGATCTTTCTCAGGCCCGCCAGAGAGAAAACCTGAAATCCGCCGCTGTCGGTAAGTATAGGTCTTTTCCAGTTGGTGAATTTATGCAGGCCGCCCATCTGCTTTACCACAGTGTCTGTTGGACGAAGATGCAGATGATATGTGTTGCTGAGCATAACCTGACAGCGTATATCTTCCAGGTCTTTGGTGGACAGCGCGCCTTTTATCGCTCCGGCAGTTGCCACATTCATAAAAGCCGGTGTCTGCACTGTACCGTGTACGGTTGTAAATTCGCCTCGGCGGGCGTTACCTTCTTGTTTTATAAGTCTGTACATATTTTTGTGTGCCTTTCATCAGTATATAAACATTGCGTCGCCAAAGCTGTAAAAACGATATTTCTCGTTTACAGCGTGCTCGTAGGCTTTCATGGTGTTTTCATAACCGGCAAAAGCGCTGACAAGCATAATCAAAGTGCTTTCAGGCAGATGAAAATTGGTTATCAGCCCGTCTATAACCCCGAATTCAAAGCCGGGATATATAAAGATGCTTGTATCCATGCTGCAAGCCTTTACACAGCCGAATTCTTTATAGCAGGCTTCCAGTGTTCTGGTGCTGGTTGTGCCTACGGAAATGACCCTTCTTCCCTCTTTTTTGGCGCGGGCAATTTCATCGGCGGTATCCTGCGGAATTTCAAACCATTCGCTGTGCATTTCATGCTCTTTTATATTGTCGGTTTTTACAGGTCTGAAGGTTCCGATGCCTACATGAAGGGTGATATATTTTATTATTACGCCCTTTTCTTCCAGTTTTGCCATAAGTTCTTTGGTAAAATGCAGGCCGGCCGTAGGAGCCGCTGCCGAGCCCAAAATTTTGGCATACTCGGTCTGATACAGGCTGCCGTCTTTCAGTTCTTCTGTAATGTAGTGCGGCAAAGGCAGTTTGCCCACCTGATCCAGAGCTTCAAACAAAGTCTGGCAGTCGTATGTAAACTTCACCAGCTTGTTGCCGTTGTCCAGGGATTGGAGTATTTCACCTTTGAGAACACCTTGCCCAAAGACAACCACATGGCCCGGCTGAAGCCTTTTGCCGGGGCGGGCCATACACTCCCATATATCCTGCTGTTTCTGTTTGAGCAGCAAAAATTCGCAGGCAGCGCCTGTGGTTTTAGCCCCATAAAGCCTTGCGGGCAATACTTTGGAATTGTTCATAACCAGCACATCGCCGGCTTTCAGCATATCAAATATATCTTTAAAAATTTTATCCTGATATTCAAAAGGCTTATTTCTGTCCACGCAAAGCATACGGCAGCTGTCACGGGGAATTACCGGTGTCTGCGCTATAAGGCTTTGAGGCAGATTGTAGAAATAGTCACTTTTACTCATCAAATCTTTGCTCATTATAATCCCTCTAGTCCAGTTAATATAACTTTATGATTATATTATAATTTTGTAACTTTTTCAA
>CALWZO010000031.1 GCA_944386045.1 uncultured Clostridia bacterium
TGCGGATACAGGTTTTCATTTCAGCAGATTTTAAAAATGAAGTCTTTTTCCTGCCCACACTGCGGCAGCACCGATAACCCGGATTGTGACGGAGGGAAAATATGAACTACTGTTTTGACCAAAATATATATAATCTAACGGCATTGCAAAATAAAATAAAGGCTTTTTACCGTTATATCGCTGTTTTACTGTTTTTGATTATATTCCGCAAAGGAATTATGTACTATATTGTAAGGTGGAATAAGCTGGATATACTCTCAGCATCGATTGGAATTTCAAGGCGTATTCATCCTGTCATTGAATATTTCCCATATCCGTTTGAAAATTTTCATGCAATAATTATTGTTATAAGCATCATTCTGGCTGTGATAACCGCCGCTCTATACATTTCGCTGAGAAAAAAGTGTGTATGCAGAAATTGCAAAGCAAAACTTTCTTTTGATGAAATCCTGAAAGCAGACCATTTTGTCTGCCCGCGCTGCGGTAATACCAAAATTTAAAAACTGGAATATTCAAAAAAAATAAAACTCCCATATGGGAGTTTTATTTTTTCAGCATCCTATTTTACAAGTTTTGCCGCTATTATAAATCTCACATCTTCATCAGATGTGCAAGTGGACAGAATAAGAATTTGATCTTCCGTTGAAACATCAACTTCGAAATCCACATAGCTGTTGTCCAGCATGTATTCCAGCGTCCGGCCCAGCTCTTCCCGGTCGGGCGCCGGGTCTATGTAATCTATTGAAACAGGTATATCCGTGGCAGCGAATATCTGCCATGTGGTCATACCTTCCAGCAGTTCCAGGCTGATATTCGGGTGCCGTGCGGCAAAATCTCTATCCTTATATCGTTTCAACTTGCTGAACTTTTTCTCCTCCGGGTCGTCGCCTTTGGAATGTCCGTAAATTATATTAACTTGGTCGTTCAGTTTTTTCCCATCAGTACTGTTTATATAGTCAAGAAAATAGCAACCCCATATATTTCCGTTTCCGTTTTCATCCACCCTGAGATATTCTTCATTATCCTCACCGTGAAACAAAGGATTGTTTATTTCACAGCCTTCAATGGTAAGCCAGCCGATTATATCCGGGTTTTCCCGGTTGCGCTGCTGCAATATGCTGGGAGAACTTTGCTGGGAAGAAATACTGCTGTCCGGTAAATCTTTTTCCACGCATCCGACTGAAAATGCTGTAAAAAGTGCCAGCGCAGCTGCCAAAAATATCTTTTTCATTTATAGTCCTTTCCTGTAATTGACAAAAGCGGCCGGCTTTTTGCCGGTCGCTTTTTGTCAATAATTAAGCGCATAAGCTATATCAGCAATTAACACCTGTATTTACATTTGTTCTTCCGTCTGAAGCACCGGAACTGCCGCTGCCGGAGTTGTCCACTTTGTCAAATACGGGATGAAGAACTATCTCAGCATCTGCTTTTACATCTTCAACAAGTGCGGCCAGTTCGCTGAATGTAACTTTCTGACCGGCTTTAAAGAATTTATCTCCGATTTTCCAACCTGAAAGTTTGTAGCCGCTCTTTTCAAATTCTTTATATACAGAACTCTGCAAAACAGCGTTTTCATCTTTCTTCACTTTTATGCTCTGAGCTACTTCTTTCCGGTTTTCTGATTTGTCTTCCATGTATTTTACAGTGATTGTTTCCAGCTCCCGGGGTGTTTCGATGGGTTTTACACCAACATATACCCAGCCATCGTTAATCCGCAAATCACCTACCCAACCGGAGAATTCATAACCTTCCGGCAAAGTGATTTTGCTTGTGTTTACATGTGTAGCATCTTTGTCAACTACCATCGGAACTTCGGCTACTGTTTTACCAGCCAGTTCATCATAGAAGTTCAGCCAGATTGTTTTAGTATTTTCAGCAGGTTTTACGCCTACATATACCCAGCCGTCATTTATCTGCAAATCGCCTGTAACACCGTTCAGCTCATAGCCTTCGGGCAATGTTATTTTGCTTGTATTTACATGGATAGCATCTTTGGCCACTTCCATAGGAACTTCGGCTACCTGAACTTTATTTACCTCATCATAGAAGTTCAGGATAACTGTCTTTGTGGCTTTTACAGGTTTTACACCTACATATACATAACCGTCATTAATGGCCAAATCACCTGTAACACCGTTCAGCTCATAGCCTTCGGGCAAAGCAATAGCAGAGGTATTTACATGTGTAGCGTTTTTATCCACCTCCATGGGAATTTCAGCTACCTGGACTTTGTTTACTTCATCATAGAAGTTAAGCAATACAGTTTTTGTGGTGGGCTCGGCAGGTTTAACACCTACATACACATAACCGTCGTTAATGGGCAAATCACCTGTAACACCGTTCAGCTCGTAACCTTTGGGCAAGGTAATAACAGATGCGTTTACATGTGTGGCATCTTTGGCCACTTCCATGGTAGATTCTTCTACCTGCACATTGTTCACTTCATCAAAGAAGTTAAGGGTTATTGTTTTGGTTTCAGCGGCAAATGCTGAAAATGGAATCATTGCAAAAATCATCACCATTGCCATAAAAAATGACAATTTCTTTTTAATTTTTTCCATTGTTGTATCCTTTCATTTTGATAATGTTTTAGGGCCTGTCCTGCAGCAGTATAAGCGGCTGTCCTGCAATAAGATAAAATCCGTTGTTATCAGCCCACTTGTTACAACAGACTTTGAATTTATCTCCTGCCGCACTCCTCCTTTGGAAGACTTTCGCCCTTGAAATATACGCAGTGCCCCAAAATTATTTTTCTGCCGTTTAAAGCAGAAAAGTGTAATTTTTTGTAAGCAGAATTTTATAATTTAAAACAATATCAAAATAAAAATATTTGCTAAACTATGGACTTTTTAATAAATTTGATGTATTATATAAATCGAATATGTATTGCTTGCAAAAAGGTACACTTTATTGTAAATCACCTATTGTGACCAGTGTTTCCTTTTCGTGAATTTCGGCTTTATAGCGGAATGTCGACAACGGCATTCCGCATTTTTTTTGCGGCATCGGAACCGTTTATCTGGCCGGATTTCCAGCAACTGTAAACATCTAAAAAGTTTTCCGGCAACGGCTTGGTCGGTCGTCCGAATTTTACCCCTCTTGCCTTTGCAGCCGCTATACCTTCGGCCTGGCGCCGTCGGATACTGTCTCTTTCATTTTCTGCCACAAAAGACAGCACCTGCAAGACAATATCACTCAGGAAAGTGCCCATCAGGTCCTTTCCGCGTCGAGTGTCCAGCAAAGGCATATCCAACACGCATATATCTGCCTGTTTTTCTTTGGTGAGAAACCTCCACTGTTCCTGTATTTCATTGTAATTTCTGCCCAGGCGGTCTATGCTTTTTACGCATATCAAATCCCCTTTTCTCACCTTTCGCAGCAATTTTCTGTATTGAGGCCTGTTGAAATCTTTACCGGACTGCTTGTCAGAAAAAATGTTACAGGTATTCACCCCTGCCGATTGCAATGCTATCAGCTGTCGGTCTTCATTCTGATTTTGACTGCTGACGCGAATATATCCGTAAATACTCAAATCATCACTCCTTAAAAATATTAAACTAACTATATTTTGGACAAAATTCTGAATAAAAGCTATTCTGTTATGGTTTTACATAAAATAAAAAGAGACATTCAGGTATGAATGTCTCTTTTCTGTTCTATATTGATATTATTTGCTATATGATAACAAGTTTAAATTATTATCAGTAGTCTATTTTCTTTTTCTTTTTGTTGCGCAAAACATTGATTACCACCAGTGCAACCACTGCAACAACCAGCAGGGTCGGAACCAGCATTGTGTTGCCGCTTTCGCTGTAAGAACGAACTTCATTCCAGGCGTCGGACATAGCTGTGTTTATATCTTCAGGCAGTGTGTTGAACACCTGTGTGTTTGTCAGCAGCTCGTCTGAAGGATAAGCTATCTGATTGTTCTTTGTTTCGTCATCCAGCATTTCGTATGCGCCCATGTGAGGGGTGGCGTAGCCTATATATTCAGCATTGGCCAGGGCAACTTCTGTTTCGCACAGGAAGTTGATGTACATGTGTGCAGCTTCCGCATTCTTTGCATCTTTCAGTATGCAGATGCTGTCAACAAAGTAGTTTGTGCCTTCCTTCGGAACGGCAAAATCCAGATCCGGGTTGTCAGCAATCATTGTGATAGCGTCGCCGGAATAGTAAGGAGCCAAAGCAGCCTCGTTGCCGCCCATTTTATCAAATATTTCATCATTTACATAGGCCTGTACAACACTTTTCTGGGCTATCAGGTCCTGTTTTGCAATTTCGATATCTTCCATTGAAGAGGGATTTACAGACAGGCCGTTTTTCAGCAAAGCAATACCGAATGCGTCACGGCTGTTGCCGAACATCAGTATATTGCCGGCATAGTCTTCGTCCCACAGTATGTTCCAGCTGTCAACCGGCTCATTTACCATGGTTTTGTTGTAGATGATACCAACAACACCCCATGTGTAAGGAACAGAGTATTCATCATTGGGGTCAAATTCCAGGCCTTTGAATTTCTGGTCGATGTACAGTGTGGCATTGGGGATAAGGCTGTAATCCAGTTTCTGCAGCATATCCTCATTTATCATTTTGCCGATCATATAATCAGAGGGGATTACAATATCATATTCGGCGCCGCCGCTTTTGATTTTTGTGTACATTGCCTCGTTGTTATCATAAGTCTGATAGTTGACTTTGATACCTGTTTTTTCTTCAAAGGCTTTGTTTACATCCATGGAGTCTTCCTGGCCCAGGGACATATATTCGCCCCAGTTAAAAACATTCAGGGTTATATCCTGACCTTTGAATTTTTCCCAGTCGTAATTGTCAGCCAAAGCCTGGGCAGTGGCCATTTCGTCTTCTTCTGCCGCAAATGCGGACACAACACTGCCGCAAACCATAGAGAAAATAATGGCGGCAGCCATCAAAAAGCTAATAATTTTTTTCATCAGTTTACTCCTTCCTTAATTCTTTTGCGTTTTTCCTTTTTCAGGTCTTTCAGATTAACAATAAACAAAACGCAAAGAATAACAACAAACATTATAGTTGAAAGCGCATATATTTCCGGGCTTACCTTTCTTCTTACCATGGCGTATATGGCTATGGGCAAAGTCTGGGCGTGGCCGGAGTTGAAATAAGAAATAATAAAGTCGTCAATAGAGAATGTCAAAGCCATAAGAAAACCTGTTATGATACCGGGCATTATCTCCGGAATGACAACTTTGAAAAATGCCTGTCTGGGATTGCAGCCCAGGTCCAGCGCTGCCTCATATACGCGCATATCCATCTGCCTGATTTTGGGCAGTACGGAAAGTATAACATAAGGCAAGTTAAAGGTTATATGGGAAATAAGCAGTGTTATCATGCCAAACTGCAGGCCAAACAAAGATTTGAACACATTGAATGTCAGCAGCAGCGAAATACCGGTTATTATATCCGGGTTTACCACCGGCATATAGCTGATATTTATAACAGCCATCTTTTCCCATTTGTTCATAAAGTTTATGCCCACAGCGGCGATGGTGCCCAGGGCTGTGGATACAATGGCCGAAATCACGGCCACCACAACAGTAGTTACAAAAGCTTTTATAATCAGCTCGTTTTTAAACAGCTCCACATACCATTTGAAGGTGAAACCTGTCCACACGGTACGGCTTTTGGACCGGTTGAAAGACAGACCTATCATAACAAATATGGGGATGTACAGAAACAATATTATTGCTGCCCAGTACAGTTTTTTCAAAACCTTCATCAAAAGCTCACCTCCGTATCTTCATCAGCAAATCCGTTGGTGATACTCATGCACAACAGCACCAGAACCATCAGCACAAGGCTCATGGCAGAGCCCAGATGCGGGTTGTAGTCATTGCCCAAAAATTGCAGTTCGATAAGGTCGCCTATCATAAAGGCTGTGTCGCCGCCCAGCATTTTTGAAATTATAAATGTGGAACAGCTGGGAACAAATACCATTGTGATACCGGTTGTGATGCCGGGCATGCTCAGCGGCAAAAGCACCTTTGCCAGCACATTGTATGTGTTGGCGCCCAAATCCTGCGCAGCCTCTATCAGCGAATGGTCAATTTTTACCATGGTGGAGTACAGCGGCATTATCATAAAAGGCAGATAGTTGTAAACCATGCCCAGGATAACTGCCCCGTTTGTATATATCAGGTCAAAGGGACCCAAGCCAAACAGACCGAAAAATTTGTTTATCAGCCCGTTTTTCTCCAGAAGGTTCATCCATGCGTATGTCCTCAGCAAAAAGTTCATCCACATGGGTAAAATTATTATCATCAGCATTATTTTCCGCCTGGAAGCACGCAGCCTGGACAGAAAATAGCTGACCGGATAAGCAAATATAAGGCAGAATATGGTGGCCACTGCCGCCAGCACTATACTGCGCATAAACACAGTGGAATACTGTGACAGCCGGCTGATATTTTCGATGGTAAAACTGCCGTTTTTGTCCGTAAATGCAAAGTAAACAACAAGACACAGCGGAGCAAATATAAACAGCAGCATCCAGATTATATAAGGTGTGCTAATATACTTTTTGCTCATTCTCAGTCCCTCATTCGCTTCATGATGTGAATTTCTTCCGGACCGATGTTCAGGCCTATAAGCTCGCCTACATTCTGTTTCTGGGTTGAATGTATTATCCAGTCAAAGCCGCCCTGTTCAACAATGATTTCATAATGAACACCTTTGAACACAACGCTTTTTACAACACCGGACAGCCGGCCCTGTATTGCCGGTACAACCTCGATGTCTTCCGGGCGTATAACCACATTCACCAGCTCGTTTGGTGCAAAACCCTTGTCAACGCAAGAGAACTGCACGCCGCTGAATTCCACCAGAAAATCGCGCACCATGATGCCGTCCAGGATGTTGCTTTCGCCGATAAAGTCAGCTACAAAAGCATTGACCGGTTCGTTGTAAATGTCCTGGGGCGTGCCTATCTGCTGTATGACGCCGCCTTTCATTACAACCACGGTATCGCTCATGGTCAAAGCCTCTTCCTGGTCATGAGTTACATAAATAAAAGTGATGTCCAGCGCCTGCTGAATTCTTTTCAGCTCGGTCTGCATCTCTTTGCGCAGTTTCAGGTCCAGCGCACCCAACGGCTCGTCCAAAAGCAGGACTTTGGGGTGGTTGACCAGCGCCCTGGCTATGGCAACGCGCTGCTGCTGGCCGCCTGAAAGAGTTGTGGTGTCCCTGCGGGCAAAATCGCGCAGGCCCACTATTTCCAGCATTTCCAGAACCCTGGATTTAATTTCCCGGTCCGGCAGCTTTTGCAGGCGCAGACCGAAGGCCACATTTTCAAAAACATTCAGATGTGAAAACAACGCATATTTCTGAAAAACTGTGTTTACCAGCCTTTTGTAAGGCGGCAGGTGTGTGATTTCTTTTCCGTCAAAAAAAACATTGCCGGATTTCGGTGAGAGAAAACCGCCGATTATACGCAAGGTTGTGGTTTTGCCGCAGCCGGACGGTCCCAGCAGCGTTACAAATTCCTTGTCGTGTATATCCAGCGATAAACCATTAAGAATGGTTTCCTCGTCAAAATCTACAACAATGTCCTTCAGACTTACAATGATGTTATTGTCCATTTCTCGACCCCTTTGCGGTAATATTCTACGTCTTTACGTAGCCAGCGTCAATTATACTACCCCGCAAAAGGTTTGTTACACCAGCCGGCGGCCGGTTACAGCAGTACATACAACGCCAGTATGATATTAGATTGTGTTAATTTAATGCCTGTTAAAATAGCATAATTCTAACAACATAAACATACTAAATTGCATTTTAAATGTTTTACACATTTTTGTCAATAGTTATTCACAGCTTTGGGAGAAAATATATTTTTTTGTAAAAATAAACAAAAAACAGGGCTTTACACCGCCCTGTTTTTTATATTTACAGATTTAAAAATCAACCGACAAACAGCGGCAGATCCCGTATGTAATGCAGCTTGTCGCTGACAAAGTCGGTGCCTTCTTTCAGCACTGCTGCATAGCCCACAATCTGGCTGTCTAGCTGTGAAAGAAGTGCTTCCATAGCGTGGAATGTGCCGCCTGTGGACACAACATCATCCAAAAGCAGAACCTTTTTGCCACGAATTTTGTCTGCGTCGCGGCCGTCAACAACCATTTTCTGGACTTCGTTGGTGGTTATGGATTTTACCTGTGTTTCAATGGCGTTCAGCATATAGGCCTTTACACCTTTTCTGAAAACCACAAACTCCCTTTCACCCAGATATGTGCAGATGCTCTGGGCCAGCGGCAAAACCTTGGCCTCGGGACATACGATGTAGTCAAAGTCCACATCCTTTATTCTTTCAGCCAATACCTTTGAGCAGTAGTTTGTCAGCTCTGTATCACCCAGCAGTACAAAGCTGGCTATATGCAAAGTGGGTGTAACCTGTGCAATCTGCAGTTTTTCCACCCTGCCGGCCAGGTCTATGTCGTAATGAGTCTGTCCAGTGTATGCTATTTCCATAAATAATCTCCTTAAAGCAAAAAGACCAGACCGGCGCCGCCGGCCCGTCGATAAATTATTTTACAATATTAAGTATAACAAAAAATATCATTTTTTCAACAACTACTTTTACTTTTTGCAAAAATATTATATAATTCTGTCATAAAAAAACATTTGACGGAGTATAATATATGTTTTCATTGGTAGCTTTGATGTGCCTTTATATAGGTGTAAGCAATATAAGAAAGGCTTTCAGCGCGCCTTTTAGCCGGTGGAGCGCCATAAACTGGGCTCTGGCAGGCACCGGGGTAATATTGCTGCTGCTGGCCGCAGCCTGTATATGGCAGGCAAGCAAAGATTACAAGCAGGCCAAAGAAAAAGAAGCCGAAAAAGAGCGCGAAGAAAAGGAAAAGCGCAGGCGGCAGTATTTCTTTGACGAAGAGGAATAAAGTGTAAAAAATTGCCATAGTAAAACAGCCTTCTTTGCAGATAATAAAATGCAAAGGAGGCTTTTACTATGGACAAGAAGGATAAAAAAAATTACAGATGCCCTAAAATGGGCGACAAACGCGGATACAACCCGCCGCCGTCAGCCTATGAAAAAACATACAGCGGAAGGCTGTCAAAGCAGATGGAAGAAACAATATCTGCGGTAACCCTGAACGAAATATATCCGCCGCAGGACGAGAAAAAGGAGGCGGCCAAAAATGAAAAAAGAAAGGCATAATTTTCCCAGCCGCACCATGGGTCAGAATGACGACGGGCTGACACGGTGGGTAGATGAAGAAACATACGAAAACTATTTTAACCTGGAATATATGCACAAACACCCGTCTGCGGCAAAAAAAGCCGACAAAAGCAAAAAAGGCCCCCGGCAAACCCAGCAGGATCCTTACACGGTGGCGCAGAATTTTATTGACAGAACAGAATTTACCTTTAAATAGGTATATATTATATACAGCAGAAAAAGCAGGGCGAAAACCCTGCTTTTTTACATTTTGTTAACAAAATATATAACAATTGTTTACGCCCTCCGTCACTTTGTATCTTCTTTCCTCTGTATGGTAAATTATATTGTCTATTTTGTATAT
>CALWZO010000032.1 GCA_944386045.1 uncultured Clostridia bacterium
TCCATATTACTGTCCTTTCGTTTTTTCTTTGTATTTTGCCGCAAGTTCTTTGCGGTGACATTCTTCACAAACGGCATAGCCAAAACCCATAAAATTATGAATTGCCAGGCTCACATAACTGGTGCCGTATTTCATCGGTTTGCCGCATTCGGCGCAGACAACTATTTTTTCCATGTCATTCTCGTAAATGGTGGCAAAGGGCGGCAGGCTGTACGGCTCATACCTGTGTTTTTCAAAATCCCATTTTTCGGCCATTGCTTTTTACCTCGCTTTCCTGTTCTTCGGCTATCCTGCGCACTTGTCGCGCCAGCTTGTAATTTACAACCGGCTTTACTTTTTCCGGGCCGATGAAATATTCCAGCTGCGCAATCATAATTTTTACATCTGCCAGCTCTTCGATAATGGCCTCGCAGTCACCTTTTATCAGAGCCTGCATCAGCTCCGCCATTTCCTCAATGGTCTTGTTTTGCTGGCTGGTTACGCCGTAATATTCGGCGATTGCTTGTATCTCTGCGTTCATTTGTCCCCCTGTTCCGGTAATAGTTCCCCGGTCTTTAAATTTTTCCGGCTGAATATTTCGGCTGCCGGCTTTCCCTCTTTAAATCTTTGATAAATGGTTGTATACGAAATGCCGGTAATATCTGCCCATTCAGACAGTGTGTGTGTTTCGCCGCCGAACTCCAATTTTATATTTTTTCTTAAATTGTTTGCATTGACTTTGTTCGTTACAAAGCGGCAATTTTCCGGGCAGTAGTTACCATTTACATCTATGCGGTCAAGTTGCAATCCCTCTTTATAGCCGTTTGCCACAGCCCACTTAAAAAACCGTTCTCGGTCTTTCATCCACTCGTC
Organism: uncultured Clostridia bacterium; assembly: GCA_944386045.1. Lineage (GTDB taxonomy): Bacteria > Bacillota > Clostridia > Oscillospirales > Ruminococcaceae > RGIG3102. Next base: position 853 of record CALWZO010000032.1, read on the forward strand.
GCAAACCGTTATCCCTCTGCCGCCGTAATTTTTAAACGCCTTATTTTGTGGCTTTGTGCATCGTTCAATCATTGCCCTGTAAACGCTGTAAATTTTAGTTCCGGAATAACCGTGCTTTGTTACAATCTTCGAAAGTCGCTTTTTTGAACTTTCAGAAAGTAAACAACCACAACTTTTTGTTTTTCCAGCCCTTAAACTTTGACCCATGGCAATTTTTTTGTGTCCGCAATCGCACTGACATAGCCACATAGCATTGCCGTGTCTGTCATTTTCAGCTCTTTCCAAAACGACAAGCCTGCCGTACCTTTGCCCGGTCATATCTTTAAAATTTGCGCTGTTCATTTTACACACCCCTTACAATTCCGGTAATATCAAATTCGGCTTAATACCTTTTTCTACATTTTCGCGCCAAAACTTTACCGCTGCTGTTTCGAGATATTCAATATCTTCTACAACCTCGCTGCGCTCTATGTGATAGGAACGGCGTTCTGTTCTTATGTCGTCGCCGTAATTGTATTTAAGCTGGGCATGCAATACTGCAAATTCAAATCCCGTCACAAGCAGCTGCCAAAGCAGCTGTACATAGTACTGGTCGGGCAGGCGAGGGCCGCCGTCTTTCCACCATTTTTCCTTTTGCATACTTTGTACAATGCTGGTTGTTTTGATTTCCAAAATACCCTTGCGCCCGGTTTCGTTTTCGGTTAAACGCCCGTCCAATGTGGCAAACATAAAATCATATTGTGGATGTACAACCACATCAAATTCCCCGCGGTATTCCGTATTGTATTTATGTTCATAATCGAGGGCGAAAAGCCCACGGATTAAAGGCTCGGCATCGTGCCCGTATTTGACAGCGGTATTATTTGAAATGTCCGGGGCAGCATTCCTGTCGGTCTTTCTTTCCCACAGCTCAACATTTGTACACCACGGTGATACGCCGATTATTGCAGCCGCCTCACTTGCGCCTATTCCTTTTTTGCGCCATTTCAGCCACTCGGCGCGGTCTTTAAGTATCACTTTTTCAACGGCCACGGTTTTTGCGTCCCTCCTTCATCCGCGCATCTGCCAGCCGGCCGAATATAACAGCCAGGGCCGCAGATACAACAATCTGTACCAGTCCGCGCCATATTGTTATCATTCCGGCATCAACGCCGCCGGTGCTGCCGAAAATGCCCACAACAAAGGCGGTAACCGCCAAAAGCCTGTATATATGCTCTTTCATTTTCCTGTCCTTTCTTGCAGTTAACCGCAAAATGTTATTCCAGAAATTTGTTGATAAAGTACACCTGACCCTTGCCGGTCACCACAGGTGTTTTGGTAACTCTGATTGAGCCGTCGCCGTTTGCGATGCTGCGTTCCTTTATCTCAAAAAGCCCCTGCTCCATGCTGCGCTGGGTGGGCATATTGTAACTGCTGCCCTGTTTTCGTATCAGATAGCCGTTTTCGCGCATCCAGGCAAAAAGCCTGTTTTGCCCTATGTTTATGCCGTTCTGGCTTATCAGCTTTGCCAGCTCACCCACAATAATGGAACTGTGGGATGCGCTTACCGCATCGGCAAAAATCTCTTTCGGCCTCATTTCCTCAATGCGCCTGTTTCTCTCATCAAGCTGTCGCTGGGCCACAATTAAAGCCTTTGCTATAAGCTGGTCATCCGATAAATTTTCCTGACCTGATATGTAGCCGCCGCTTTTGCGTATGGACGGCAGTACCTCTGCTGTAACCCAGCGTTTAAACCTTTTTGCCCCCGGCAGCTTGCTTGCAAGAATAAGGCTATACAAGCCGCTTTCGTTGATAACATTCAATTCCTGCCCGCCGCCAAGGGTGTCGCATTTCGCTACCCCCTTATCTTCATTGTCCACATGCCTTGAAATGGCATCTCTTGTGTTGGCATACCCCAATATTTCCGCCACATCCTTACCGACGAAAAAGGGTTGTCCGTCTATCATTGTTGTGCGTATCTGCCCGAACTCTGTATTGCTGAACACCTGTAAGTTGCTCATAATTTCGTCCTTTCTGCCGGAAAACCGTACCGGCTCGGTCAAATGTTTTTATTTTTTGCACCTTATAAAACCTTTCCCTCTTTGATTAAAAGCTGTGCTTTTTTGATTATTTTCTGCGCATCCCAACCGTAAAGATTAAACAGCATATCAACTGTTATAACTTTCAGATTATCCGGATTATAAAAACTTTCACCCTCCCGGCGTGCCTTGTCTGTGGCCAGCACAATAATTCTGTAAGCCGTACTTTCCCGGCAGCCAAGCCGATTGCATATATCCTTTGCCCTCAATGTTTCAAAATCCCTGTACAGTTTGTACAGTACCAATGTATCTGCTTTTACATTAGGGCGGCTGTCAGTTGTTTTTTTCATTTTTGCCTCCTTAGTTTTCTGCCTCGATGCCGGACAACACATCTTCTATATTGTCGAATGTAATCCCCTGCTTGCACAGTTCATTGCCTCGTTTTTCCAGGAAACGCAGCTGATACATATATTTCCTGCGCCTTAATTTAATGCGGATTTCCTTGTTTGCCAGTTTCACCCGCTCGGAATTGCGCAACCTTTCGATTTCCATTTCTACTTGCTCGTCTGTTAAAAAATCTCTTTTCATTTTTGCCTCCTTTAAACTCGTGTTGTCTATTAGTCACTTTTAGAATTAAAAAAAATTTGTGACATATCATGCTGCGACAAATCCAAAAGTTGCTCTAACGCTCTTATCTCTTTCAGGTTAAACTCTGTTTTGCCGTTTAATTTATTATTCAGAGCCATTCTTGATATATTCAAACTATCGGCAACATATTGCAATTTTAATCCTTTGTCTCTGATTTTAGTTTTCAGCTCTCGAAACACGTTCCTCACTCCTTTAATTGAAAGTTGACTATTGGTCACTACTGACAGTATAGCATCTATGTGCCTATATGTCAACAAATATTTTCAATTTTGAAAATAATAATTGACAAACAGACAACATATAACATATACTATAAGTAAATTTATCAGGAGATTATTATGGATATACTATTCAAAAACATAAGAGACCGACGACTACAATTAGGTATGTCACAAGCCGAATTAGCGAAAAAAGTCGGATATTCCGACAGAAGTGCGATTGCACACATTGAGGCTGGTAAGAAGAACTTGACCCATTCAAGAATAATATCATTTGCAGAGGCACTGGACACAACACCGGAACAGCTTATGGGTTGGATTGACGAGCCGGAAAATTCAATAGATTTATTGGCCGGAAAATATAAAAACATCCACCCTATAAAAATAAAAAAAGTCCCCCTGCTGGGGGAAATTGCCTGCGGGCAGCCTATATATGCCAACGAAAGCCGCGATGCATTTGTGTTGTCTGACGAAAGCCTGGATGTGGATTTTTGCCTTACCTGCAAAGGGGACAGCATGATTAACGCCAGGATATTTGACGGCGATATTGTTTTCATCAAAAAGCAGCCGGCCGTAGACAACGGCGAAATTGCGGCCGTTGTTATAGACGACGAGGCAACCCTTAAAAGAGTGTATTACTACAAAAAAGAAAACAAGCTTATTTTACAGGCGGAAAATCCGGCCTACGCCCCACTGGTTTATATAGGCGAAGAACTGAACCATATAAACATTTTAGGCAAAGCCGTAGCATTTCAAAGTTTAGTTAAATAATGGGAGTACAATATGGGATTATTAAATTTTTTCAGCAAAAAACCTACACCTGCTCCGGAAATAAAACCAATAAATAACCCTTATGAAAATAAATATGCAATTGCAGAAATGCTGAAATGGTGCAGCTACCGCCCCCGTCCGATTTATAATGACATCCGGGAATATCCGGGGTGGATAAATTACGAATATGGCATTTCCGATGCCATAAGCTTTCACAAATTTCTTTTGGATGAAAAATACATCGAAGCAGTAACTGATACTTTTACCTATCTTGACAACAAAAGAGTTGCAGAGCTTAAAGAAATTCTTGAAAATGATCATTTGCCAGCAAAAGGACGAAAAGCAGCTTTGATACAAAGAATTATCGACAATGTAAACATTGAAAAGCTCAACTTTGAAACTTTATATATTCTGACAGATAAAGGCAATGAATATTTGAAAGAATACAATTATATTTTTCTCTGCAATTCATATGACATTGAATACAATGTTTACGAAAAATACAAATCAACCAGTCATCCCGGCGCAAAAGAAACCGACATTATATGGAAAATTTTTAACGATAATTATAACAAAAATTATTTAAAAAAAGATTTTGGGTTGGCCCGAAACAACTTGCTTGAAATGGCCCAAATGCTTGAAAGTGAAAAACGCTATACCGATGCATTAACATATTATATCTCTGTTATGTTTTTTGATTTAAGCGGATTAGACAACAATAATGATTTATACCCCGTCGAGGATTTGGATTTTATGGTGGCCCCGGGAATTGTAGAAAAAATTGTTGAATACAAAGACTATTATAAAATACAAATGATAGACAGATGCTATAAATATTTTTTACCGCATCACTATTTAAACAGAAATCAATTTGAAACAGTAATACAGGATATTTTCAACAATAACCTTAAAGCTTTCAAAGATTATCTTTAAAAAAATAAAACCCCGGTGTTACCAGCACCGGGGCAAATATAAGAGCCTATACAAATTGTGTATAAATACTCCTACAAACACAAGTATTTTACCACATTTCGTATAGGCTTGGCAAGGTTTGCACAAATACGAAAGGTGGTTTTTTTATGCCGATTTACAAAACAAAAGACAAAAACAAACAGGGGCAGTCCAGGTATAATGTAAGGATAAATTATACAGACAGCTTCGGCGCTCATAAACAGCTCACCCGCAGTGCCTGGGGCTTATCTGCTGCCAAAGAACTGGAAAGACAGCTGTCACAGCAAACAGATGAAAAAAAGATTGTTTTAGGTATAACGGTACAGCAGCTGTATGAGGAATTTCTCAACAGTTCTCAATCCGAAATAAGGCGGAGTACCGTCCGTGGATATGTTACAAACTTTACAAACCACATATTGCCTGTTTTAGGAAACCAGAGGTTGACTTCTCTTAATGTCAGAATGCTCAATAGCTGGAAAAACTACATAAATTCAAAACCTATATCGCTTGTAACTAAAAAGAACATTTACGGCGCGCTGCGAGTTGTACTGAACTATGCCGTCAAGCTGGAATACATACCGTCAAACCCGCTGCTAAAAGTCGGAAATTTCAAAGACAGCCTGTACCAAAAACCTGAAATGCAGTTTTATACGCCGGATGAGTTCAAAGCGTTTATAGCCACCGCACTCACAGCCCGGCAGGAAAGCGGATATTATGACTACTATATATTTTTTATGTTGCGGTACTACACCGGTGCTCGCAAAGGTGAGCTGCACGCCTTGCGCTGGAATTGTATAGACGGAAACAAAATGTATATAAAGCGCAGCATCTCTCAAAAAATAAAGGGTGACGATGTGGAAACGCCGCCAAAAAACAAAAGCAGTGTCCGAACTGTTCAGTTGCCGGAACCGATGCTGAATGCCTTAAAAATTCAAAAGGAAAATCAACAGCAAAAAATAAAAGATTGGAACGAAAACGGATTTGTCTGTGGCTATTATCGACCGTTGAGAGATACAGCCATAGAAAACGAAAACAAAAAATATGCCGCTATGTCCGGTGTTAAGAAAATCCGTATACACGATTTTCGCCACAGTCATGCCAGCCTGCTGATTAACGCAGGAATAAACGCACTGGAAGTTGCTCACCGTCTGGGACATTCGACCGTGGACCAGACGCTGAAAACCTACTCGCATCTGTTCCCGACAGAAGCTGATAAGGCCTTAAATGTTCTAAACAATATATAAATCTCTAAAAATTCGTGTAACAATCGTGCAAAAAAAGAAAATTCCCTTAAAAATAAGGGAATTTTTCTCTTTTGGTGCGGATAACAAGACTTGAACTTGCACGATATTGCTACCATCAGCCCCTCAAGCTGACGTGTCTGCCGATTCCACCATATCCGCATTTATTC
>CALWZO010000033.1 GCA_944386045.1 uncultured Clostridia bacterium
AGACAGATATGCAGTTTGACCTTGTCAGCTGCAACCCTCCATACTTTACCGCCGGAAAGCCAAAGGACGATGCAAAAAAGGCCAGCTTCCGCCATCAGCTGACACTGACTGACGACGATGTGGCAGCAGCGGCTTTCAGGCTTCTGAAGGACAACGGCAAACTGTGTGTCTGCCAGCGTCCGGACCAGCTGGCGTCGGTTATTTATGCGATGAAAAAGCACAGGATAGAACCCAAAGTAATACGCTTTGTCCGTCAGCGTAAAAACAGTCCCCACCCATGGCTGGTACTGGTTGACGGCAGAAAAAACGGGGGAGTGTCCCTCACAGTCATGCCGGATTTGATAATGGAGGACGAAAACGGCGGCTTTTCCAAAGAAGTTCTGAAAATTTACGACAAAATATAATATTTTGTTTATATATTACAATTTGTATATTGAAACGGAGCTATTATGTCAGGTAAAATTTATGTTGTTGCCACGCCCATAGGCAACCTGGGAGATCTGACCCCCAGGATAAGGCGGGCTTTTGAAGAGGCGGATTTTATCGCTGCCGAGGACACCAGGGTAAGTGTAAAACTGCTCAATCATTTTGGTATAAAAAAGCCGCTGGTCAGTTATTATGAGCACAATTTAAAACAAAAGGGCGATTACATAATCAGCAGGGTGCTGGCCGGGGAAACCTGTGCCGTGTGCAGTGATGCCGGCACTCCATGTATCAGTGACCCGGGCGAGATATTGGTAAAACAGGCTCACCGGGCCGGCATACAGCTGGTGCCGATACCCGGCCCCAGCGCTGTGATAACGGCGCTGTGCGTCAGCGGACAGGACACCGGCAGGTTTTGCTTTGAGGGCTTTTTGTCAACGGTGAAAAAGCAAAGGCTGGAGCATTTAAACGGCCTTAAGGAAGAAAAAAGGACGATGATTTTTTACGAAGCGCCCCACAAGCTGCTGAACACACTGCGCGACTTTGAAACCTTTTTCGGCCGGGAAAGACCAATGACAATAGCCAGGGAACTGACAAAATTGCACGAAGAGATAAAACTTACCACAGTGGGCCGGGCGCTGGAATATTACAGTGCCAACCCGCCGAAGGGTGAATTTGTGCTGGTGCTTTCCGGCCGGCCGGAAGTACAGCGGCAGACACAAAGCCTGGAAGAGGTGGCCCAAAGCTGTCTTGATTTGGCCAAAAGGGAAAACTTAAGCCTCAGCGATGCGGCAAAGCAGGTTTGCGCCAAAACACCTTTCGGCAAAAGCGAAGTGTACAAAGCGGCAATGAAACTGAAGGAAGAAAGGCGGCAGTAAGATGAGATATCTTGTCATCAGCGATACCCACGGATATAAAAATTATCTCAACCGCATTCTGGAAAAGGAAAGCGATATAAAAAATATCATTTTCCTGGGCGACGGATTAAATGACATAATGACACTGAAAGCGGCCAACCCGGAGTACAACATTGTCAGCGCCGTAGCCGGCAACTGCGATGTGAACACCGCTGTACCCACAAAGGATCTGATCAGCATAAAAGGGTATAAAATTTTTATATGCCACGGCGACGGATACCATGTGAAAATGAGCCTGCTGCCCCTGCGCAAAGCCTGCGTCAGCATGGGTGTGGATATTGCGCTGTACGGCCACACTCACAGGCGGTATTATGAATACTTTGACGGACTGTACATGTTCAATCCCGGCAGCGTCATGCCGTCGGCCAACCCTTTCAGCTGTTACGGCATCCTGGATATGACATACGAAAAACCGCTTTTTTACCACAGAGAAATATAAACAAAAAAGCCCCCGGAAAGGGGGCTTTCGCTTTTTGAAACGGTTTAAAAATATGTAAAATACACCATTGCCGCCAGCTGTAAAACCATCATGACCGGCACTGTAAAGGCAAAATACCATTTTGCACTCTTGTGGTGAAAAAATTTCATGCCGGCCCATCCGCCGGCCGCGCCCATAAGCAGGCATAGGGTCAGCAATGTTTTTTCGCTGATGCGCCATCGGCCCTTTACCGCTTTGCGTTTGTCCAGGCCGAAAGCGGCAAAGGTGAAAATATTTATAAATATATAAATGACATACGGTTTAATCATGGTTTTCCTTAAATCCGTTTCCAAACACTTCGTCGGTACTGCTTACCATTACAAAGCATTCCGGGTCTACATTGTGGGCGTTTCTGCGCGCGGCAAACACCTGGTTTTTGCTCATTGCGCTTATTATCATCTGCTTGCTTTCGCCGGTGTAAGCCCCTTTTATTTCCATTATGCTGCTGCCGCGTCCGGTTGTCCGGTCTATGGCCCGGGCAACCTGTTTGCCCTTGTCTGTTATTATCAGCAGCATTTTTCCGGCACCTGCGCCGTACATTATTTTGTCTACGATTATTCCGCTGGTAAAGGTGGCCAGCGCACCGTACAAAGCCGCATCAATGTTTTTGAAAGCCAGCGCGCCGCAGGTCAGCACAAAAAAGTTTACTGCCATTGACAGGCTGCCCAAAGATATATGGGGGCGGCTTTTTCTTATGGACATTGTAAGGAAGTCCACACCGCCGGTGGAACCTCCGCGCAGGTATATCAGCACCAGGCCCATTCCGTCCAGTATACCGGTGAACAAAGCCGCCAGCATCACATCGCCGCCGTACCGGGGGAGCACCGGTGCCAGCAGGTCCAGGATAACGCTCATCAGCAGCATTGTTTTGGCGGTGCGCAGTATGAAAAACCTGCCCAGAATTTTATAACTTAAAAGTATCAGGGGGATATTTATAATCAGCTGTGTGACACCTATGGGCAGGGAGAACAGATAGTTGGCAATCAGCGCAAGACCGCCCACGCCGCCGGTGGCAAAATGAGCCGGCTTGGCAAAACTGTTTATGGCCACTGCGTATATCACACTGCCCAGTATGTCGTAAAACAAATCATTGATAAAGTCTTTTTTGGTATATGTTTTATTCATGAATAGTACCTCCGGGACATGACAATAAAATTATAACCACAGACGAAGAAAATTATATCATTTTGTAAAGATTTTGTATACACTATTGAAAAAAAATCGGCAAAATAGTATAATACTAAACATTGTATTGCGCAAAATATTAACCTAAAAGGAGTGAAACTATGAAATACTGCAAGAAATGTACAATGCCGGACACCCGCCCGGGAATTACATTTGATGAAAACGGCGTTTGCAGCGCCTGCAACCATTACGAAAGAAGAAAGGAAATTGATTGGGACGCCCGCTGGAAGGAGTTTGAAGCCCTGTGTGACAAGTACAGGGGATGCAACGGCCCCGGACAGTACGACTGTGCTATTGCCGTTTCAGGCGGTAAGGATAGTCACTTCCAGGTGTATATAATGAAAGAAGTCATGAAAATGACTCCCATCCTGTTCAGCGTAGAGGATAATTTCCCTATGACAGAGGCAGGAAAACACAACCTGAAAAACATCAGTGAAGAGTTTGGCTGCCCGATAATCAGCTGCAAACCGGACATAAAAACACAGAAAATCCTGATGCGTGCCATGTTTGAAAAATACGGCAAACCCACATGGTACATCGACCGCCACATCTACACCTTCCCGCTGCACATGGCGCTGAAATTCAACACCATGCTGCTGGTTTACGGCGAAAATGTAAGCTATGAATACGGCGGATGCGATGATGAGGAAACATACTCTGCCAAAGGCCAGATTGAAAACGGCGTTGCTTCCGGCATGGACGAAGAAGAACTGCTCAGCTATGGCATAGAGCCGGCCGCCCTGGCCCTGACAAAGGCCCCCGGCAAGGAAGAACTGGATCGTCTGGATCCCATGTACCTCAGCTACTTCCTGCCCTGGAACAGCTACAGAAACTATCAGCTGGCCAAAAGCCGCGGCTTCCATGACCTGACCCATGAATGGGACAGAACACACCATGCCGAAAACTTTGACCAGATAGACTCCCGTGCCTACCTGGTACACTCATGGCTGAAATACCCCAAATTCGGCCATGCAGCTGCCACAGACTACACCGCCCGTTATATCCGCTACGGTATGATGGACAGAGAAGAGGCCAAAGAGGTTATCAAAAAGCACGACCACGACCTTGACCCGCTGTGCGTAAGGGATTTCTGCGAATTCTGCGGTTACAGCGAAGCTGAATTCTGGCGGATTATAGACAAATTCTACAACCGCGACATATTCGAAAAAGATTCCACAGGCCGCTGGGTTCTGAAACACCCCATCTGGGAAGAAAAATAAAATAAAAAATTCCGCCGCTTTTGCGGCGATTTTTTTTCGCAATCAAAAAAATACCGGCACAAACCGGGAAGGAGAAAGATGAAATACCTCAAACAGCTGGCGATTATAATCGCTGTGTCATTTGCCGGTGAAGATCTGCGTTTTATACTGCCTTTTCCGATACCTGCCGGAATTTACGGCCTGGTGATAATGTTTATACTGCTGTACAGCAGAGTACTGAAACCGGAGAGCGTGGAAACAGTTTCCGATTTTCTTATAGAAATAATGGCGGTTATGTTTGTGCCCGGTGCAGTGGGCATAATTGCCGCCTGGGACCGGCTGCAAAGCATGCTGCTGCCCAAAAGCATAACCGCCGCCATAGGTGAGGGTGTTGCCGACGAGCTGGGCGGAATGTCCACCATAACCGTGCCGGTGATAGTGCTGACAGGTATTTTCGGCAACATGACCTGTACAGCAGTGACAAGGCTGTTCGGCATAACCCACCCGGTTGCAAAAGGTGTAGCCATAGGTACTGCCAACCACGCCATAGGTACCTCAAAAGCCATGGAAATGGGACAGGTGGAAGGCGCCATGAGCGGCCTGTCCATAGCTGTGGCCGGGCTGATGACAGTGGCCGCGGCTCAGCTGTTTATACTTTTCAGATAGATGCATATCCGCAAAAATCACGGCCGTCATTCCCGGCGGCCGTAAATATTTTATTAAAAATCAAAAATTTTTTAAAAAACTATTGCATTTTCTTTTTTTGGTGCTATAATGTTATAGCAAGTTAAATTTGCACCATTAGCTCAGTTGGTAGAGCAACTGACTCTTAATCAGTGGGTCCCGGGTTCGAGTCCCTGATGGTGCACCAGCAAAAAGCAGACCTTTTGTAGGGTCTGCTTTTTTGTGTATTATGAAATATATGCAAAAAATACATTGCTGTTTTCTTTTTGAATATCTTCAAAAATTTCCAGCATAGGTTTGCAGTAATCCTGGTATTCTTCGGTCATAGAATAAAAATTATGTATTTCTATAAAATAATTTTCTTCTTCATCGCGAAAATCATCTCGGACTAAATCCCAGAAAGCATCCCAGTTTAAACCACAAAATAATGGTAGTCCGAATTTATCAATCAACATTTTGTGAATATCGTACCATCCATCACATTTGGAAAAATCAAGGATTATCGGGTTTTCAGGTATATCTCTATAAGCATATATGTCTTCTTTATAGCTTTTATCTGACATTTTACATCTCCTTTTAAACTATTTCTACAAAAGTTGTATAATGGTCATAGGTTACGAATATTAAGCCATCATTTGAATAAACAATACGGGTCTCTTTTCTGTAACCAGATGTGTAGTTTATATCTGCTTCATACCAAATACGGCCGTATTCAACAGGCAAATGTTCGTTTTTATTCTTATATTCACCTTTGGCTAACATTTTATCTGGTGCTACTATGTGCAAATTTCCCTTTTTGGCGTTCCAACCTAATGATTCTGCTTCATCTTCTGTGATATAATATTCAGGCAGTTCATCATAGTGTTTCAGCCAGTAATCTGCACCATCTTTTCCTTTGTTTGTAGCTTTGCCTGCCATTATTGTCTGCATCCATGTAATAATACACCTACAAAAGGCGTGTAGTTTGTATTTGGATTTTGGTGCTTTGTCAGCTGGATATATTTTACCATGCATATCTTTGCAAGGTTTACATCTTTTGTTATCTGAAATACTTAACCAATGTTTATAGTTCTTACTTAACAATTAAAACTCCTTTCGTTATTCAAATATTTGATAACGCTATCTGTTTTAATTGTAAAAGTAGAAATTGGGGATTTCATCCCATATTTGTCCCATAAAAATCCCATAATTATTTTAACAAACTAATAGTTATTTGTAAAATAAATCAGACAAGTTTCGAATACAGAAACGCTAACTGCACCAGATATAAACCGGACTTTTGCCAAAAGGTAAAAGTCCGATTTTTTGTATTTGACTTTCAGCCTGTGTATGGTACAATAAAAGAAACAAATAAAGTTTTTTACGAACATACTTAAAATGCTAAGGCGGTGATGATATGGGTAAAAACAGCAAGAAGATTATAGCCGCATTTGTTGTTCTGCTGGCCGTGGCCGGTATTGTTTATTTTGCAGGAGGGCAAAAACGGAAAATACCTGCAAGCGGCCGGGATATGAAGCAGGAAAAGGTATCGGTATATGAGATAAGCTATGACGAATTGCTCAGCCTGCAAGCCGGAAAATATAGCCAAAGCGAAGAAGAGGCGAGCCGGCAGCTGGGCAGCCGGGATGAGGTTTACGGCCGAAAGGTTGAATTTATATATTCATCCGGCAGTGAATACAGGCTGGTGCTGGGCGCATATTTTGCGGTAAAAGAAAACGAGAACGGCGCACTGATAGCCGACCGGTACGCCCCGTACATAGGATATCTGGGTGAAGGCGCCTCCTGGCAGGAAAGCCAGTGTTATATTGCCTCCCGGGATGAAGAGGGTGCAACAATAAACCGGAGCGGACATTTTATATCCGGCTCCAAAATTGGCCCCACGCTGGATTTCAGCCGGCAGGTAAGCGCCGATATGCTGAAAAACACCGGGGATATTGAACGGAACTGATAGAAATTTTAACTGAATATGTCACACGCCGGCAATTTTCCGGCGTGTGTTTTTTATATATGGAATTGATGCTGCGGTGTGTGTCTTGCGGCCGGGATAGGGTCGTTTTTTGCAGAAAACAGGCTGTGCAATTCTTGATTTATGCCGCTGGCCGGTGGTATAATTCAATAAGTTATTACCTTTTTAAAGTGTAATATTTAAAAATTATATTTTGCACATAAAATCTGAATAAGGAGAAGTTATGAAAAACAGCAGTAAGACAGTTTTTGAACTGAAAAATTACGGCAGGATAAACATAAGGCTGAAACAGATGCTGGAAAAGCAGTGTATGAGCAGAAACGAGCTGGCTGCCAGCATCGGCTGCAATTTTGATGTTGTCAGCAGGTGGTACAACAACGATGTCAGCAGGATAGACCTGGATGTTCTGGCCAGGGCATGTTTTGTGCTGAACTGCAAGCCTGATGACCTGATACAGTACGAGATACAGAAAGATGAACCGGCAGAAAAATGATAAATATTGCTATTTGCGATGACGAAAAAGAAATAATTGTTCAGATTTCCAATCTGCTTGCGGATTATTTTGCCGGCAGGCAGCTGGAATATTCTGTTTTTACATTTACGGATGCCGGGCGGTTTCTTAAAAGCAACATTTCAATATACGATATAATATTTCTGGATATAAAAATAAACGAAGACAACGGGCTGGATGTGGCAAGACAGATAAATATCTGCAACGCCGACGCCATCATTATGCTGGTGTCCCAATACCACGAATTTCTGCCCGCCGGGTACAAGGTAAGGGCGTTCAGGTATATTTTAAAACCTGACCTGAACAATGTTTTCAGCGAAGATATGGACAGTGCGCTGAACGAGTTGAATTTAACCAAAGGCTTTTTTGAATACAGGATATACAGCGAATATCACCGCATTGATTATGATGATATACTGTACTTTGAAAGCCGTTATCCCAAAATGTACATAAAACCGGCTGACGGACAGCGGGAAATATCTTTCAGAGGAAATATGGAGGACATCGCCGCAAAACTGGACGCAAATGTTTTTATACGCGTGGGCAAAAGCTTTATATTAAACGCCACCCACACAAAGAAAATCAGCAATATGAAAGCGTATATGGACAACGGCGAAGAGATAAATGTGTCCCGCGATTATGTGGAACAGGCCCGCAATAATCTACTTAGAATAAAAAGGGGTAAACATTGGAGTATATAATTGGTTTTGTAATAAATTTTCTAGGCTTTCTCTCAAGAGATAACTTAATGTCGCCATTCTTTTCAACAAAAAGATCTTTTTACCAAAAGGTAGCTGTATTTTTTTGCAAGTTTGTGCTTTTGAACATATTTCTGGAAGAAATAATGAAAAATATGACAGGTACAAAAGTTATTGTTGTGTTTTTGGTTAATACCGCATTTTTCTTCTATATTTATAAAACGCTGAAAGTATCTTTCATAATATTGGTGTGGGATGTAATTTCTGCCGCCTTTGAATTTTTCACATTTGCGTTAGTGTATTGGTCTACAGATATCAGTATGAATGATATACTTTCGAGTGCCATATATTTTACGGCATTTACCGTCACATATAATTTTATCCTTTATCTTGCAAGCTATATATTTAAATTCTGGGTAAAAAGAAACCTGGATCCTGATTATGTGAGCATGCACGAATGGATTTTATTGTCATTATTTCCAATTATCAACTATTCTGTAATATACATAATGCTTTATGACAGCCTGTCTTCCGGCATAGTTGAAAAAGAGCCGTTTTTGATTTCACTGTTGCTTATATTTGCTACAGTAATTTTTATATACTTTATGGGCGAAATATGCAAAAGCAATAAAACCAGGCAGCTGATGCTGATACGGCAAAAGGACGAAGAGGCCAGAAAAGAGTATATTTCCGCAGTGCAGACCGCCTATGAAAAACAGCGCAGCATCACCCATGACTACAACAGGGAAATAGCCACGCTGAAATCAATACTACAGCTGAAAGATTATTCCGGACTGGAAAATTACCTCAACAAACTGGTGGGCAACAGCCAGAAAAACAGGCTGGTGGTGCTGACCCACAACACCATTGTGGACGCCATATTAAACCAAAAATACACCGAAGCGGGAAATATGGGCATAACCATGGAATTTGTGCTGGACAACCTCAGCGGACTGCCGGTGACCGACGAAGACCTGGTGACGATACTCACCAATTCCCTGGACAATGCCATTTCTGCCGCCGCCCTGTCACAGGACAAAATAATACAGGTGTTTATGTCTTATGAGGAGGACGAATTTTTATGCGTTGTGAAAAATTCTGTCAGCGAACAGGTGCCCATTGACAACAACAATGTGGTGAAAAAGTCAGAGGATATTTATCACGGCTTTGGTATAAAAAATATCCGCCGCGGTTAAATCTGAGATGTTATTTCCCATATTTGTCGCGATAATGACGGATTTTATACTGATAGCAGCGGCCAAATTGACACACCAGGAAACTAAATATATATAGTCAGTGTTTTCATTTTGATTTGATCCATAATACAAATACCCCCGGTTTTGGGGGTATTTGTATTATGGATATTTTTTGTTTGGGGTCAAACCCTGATGTTAAAGCACACGATATTCCGGCAGGTATATAAGCGGGTCATAATAGCCTTCGGCTTCGTAATATCCGGAAGGCACTGCAAAGTCTGTGCTTTTGTATGCTATTTCAAAATGCAGGTGGGTGCCTGTGGAATTGCCGGTGTTTCCCATGTATCCTATAAACTGCCCTTTGCTGACATAATCGCCGGTATTTACAACAGGCCTGTATCTCAGGTGCAGATATCTGGTTTCTATATATCTGCCGTCGCCGAAAAGCTGTCCGTGCTTTATCCTTACGGTGTTGCCCTCGTCACCGCCGGTGGAGGCGCTGTAAGTCACAATTCCGTCGGCAAAAGCATAAACGGGCACATCGGTGGAATCGTCATAGGGGGTATCCAGTATATCAATCCCATTGTGATAGGCGCTGTATCCGCGGGACAGCCACCTTACAGGCTCGCGGGTGGGATATGTGTAGTCCGGCTGTGGGGCGGTGTCGATAAAGGCATCTTCCGGCACCAGCCACCAGGTCTGCATATCGGACCCGGCTTCGTCATATCCGGTCCAAAAAACATCTGCCCCCTCATATACTCCGCCTGCCGTCAGGTACAGATCATTGCCGGTGTCATTTCGGTAACATTGCAGTTTGTACAGGTCTTTGTTTGCGTTGATGGTAATAAGGTTTATTTTTGAATCCTCAATATTGTCTGCCACCTTATATATCCCGCATTTGCCCGGGTTGTCACTGCCGTAATAATAGTCCAGCCCATAGACGGTGTTGCCGGCGCACAGAAACCTGGCAAAGCCGTCACCGGGGTTTAAGGACAATTTCCACCTCATATCCGATGAATAGTCTATCTGCCACACATTTACATTTCGCCCGTTGAAAAAACCGGCCTGCCGGGTTATTCCCCGTATGTTCAGCGCAACGGGTTTTCGGATTTTGTACAGCACCTCGTTTCTGGCGGTGTCGTTGGTGCCCACCGCCCCAAGGGGTATAAGGTAATAAGTCTTGTTTGCCGGATAAGCCACGCTATCCTCCTTTGCCGTACTGGTTACTGTTTCATATTAAAATATGCAGCCGGGGCTGTTTTGGTTTTGAGTTTTGCAAACCTTGAAATCACTTTGATTTTGCCAGGTGAAAATTTTGTGGCTGTATTGATTTACCCTGCATTTTATCGTACAATGAAGGCATAAATAAAACGGAGGCGTGATATGAAAAATTTAGAATTGAAAGACTTTTACAATTACAATTTTCTGTCCGGCCTGACCTTTAATCCCTCCGGGACAAAGGCGGTTTTTGCCGTCAAAAAGGCAGATGTGGACAACAACTCCTACCGCAGTGACCTGTGGCTGCTGGATACGGCTGATGACAGCGTAAAAAGGCTGACCGGTGCCGGCGATGTGGGCGCATTTTTGTGGCGCAATGATGAAGAGGTGCTCTTTTCTGCCATGCGTGACAAGACCCTGGCGGAAAAGGTGAAAAACGGCGAAACACACACGGCGTTTTACTGCCTGCCGCTGTCCGGCGGCGAAGCTGTGGAGTATTTCCGCCTGCCCTATGCAGTCAGCGGCATAAAAGCTGTTGCAGAGGACAAATTTGTGCTGACTTTGGCAAAAGACACCCGCAGACCCGACATTGAATCCATGGAAGAGGGCGAAAAGGCCAAAGCCCTGGCACGGCAGAAAGCCGAAAAGGATTACGAAGTTATTGACGAACTGCCTTTCTGGGGCAACGGCGCCGGCTTTACCAATGCCAAAAGGGACGAGATATATATTTTTGACGCCGTCAGCGGCCGGCTGACCGCAGTTTCCACCGCACCGGCAGACAGCGGTGTATTTGATGTAAAAGACGGAAAAGTGCTGTACAATGTGTCAGAATTTGACAAAGGCCTGGGCAAGCTGAAAAACAGTCTGTGGCTGTATGACACTGGCCGGGGTGAGAGCAAATGCCTTATCCCTGAAAAGGACTACAGTATACGCGCCGGCGGCTTTTCCGCAGACAAAATTTGGGCGCTGGCCACCGACAACAGCCAGTACGGCCTGAACCAGAACCCGAAATTGTATTTTGTTTCTGAAAATGGCGATATGAGCCTGTGGCTGGACAAGGATATATCCTATGGCAGCAGTGTGGGCAGTGACTGCCGACTGGGCGGCGGAAAAAGCTTTTACTCCTGCAACTACGGCGTGGCCTTTATCTCCACCGAAAGATGTTCATCGGTCATCAACACCCTTACCCTGGACGGCAGACATGATGTGCTGCCCATGGCCAGCGGTTCTGTTGACTGCTTTGACAAGAGCAAAGACACGCTGTATTTTATCGGCATGAGAGAAAACCGCCTGCAGGAACTGTACAAATTCTCCGGCGGCAAAGAGACTAAACTGACATGTTTCAACGACGAAATTTTCCGGGACAAATATATAGCAGTGCCGCAGTATTTTGCCTACGAAAACGACGGCGTTGAACTGGACGGCTTTGTACTGCTTCCCAAAGATTATGACGAAAGCAAAAAATATCCGGCCATACTGGATATCCACGGCGGTCCCAAAACTGTTTTCGGCGATGTTATCTATCACGAGATGCAGGCCTGGGCAAATATGGGCTATTTTGTGTTCTTCACCAACCCCCGCGGCGGCGACGGACGCGGCAATGAATTTGCCGACATACGCGGACGCTACGGCAAGGAAGATTACAGCGACCTGATGAAGTTCACCGACGAAGTGCTGGAAAGATATCCGCGGATAGACAAAGCGCGAGTGGGCGTCACCGGCGGCAGCTACGGCGGTTTTATGACCAACTGGATAATAGGCCACACCGACAGGTTTGCAGCAGCGGCCAGCCAGAGAAGCATTTCCAACTGGGTTTCCATGGGATACATCAGCGATATTGGTTACTACTTTGCCGATGACCAGGTGGGTGCTACACCCTGGAACGATGTGCGGCTGATGTGGGAACAGTCTCCGCTGAAATATGCTGACAAGGTGGTAACACCCACGCTGTTCATACATTCAGACGAAGACTACCGCTGCCCGCTGGCAGAAGGATTGCAGATGTTCAGCGCGCTGAAATATCACAAGATAGACAGCCGTCTGTGCATGTTCAAAGGTGAAAATCATGAGCTGAGCCGCAGCGGCAAGCCCCTGCACCGACGGCGTCGTCTTGACGAAATAACCAACTGGTTTGAAAAATATTTAAAAGCATAATTTTCTGGTCTTTCCGAGCCTGAACCGAAAGGTTCAAGCTCGGTTCTTTTTTAGTAAATACAACTATATTTTTGTGTAAAATACATAAAAATTATAAACATTGACAAGAAATTTATTTTATGTTATATAATATATAACTGATATTGTATTGCGACAAAGGGCGCTGGCGGCGATATTTCAAATTAAACAAAATGACAACAATCTTATGACAATTTATTATATTTTAAGGAAGAATTATTTAAATGAAACGAATTATACCCATTTGTTTATCAATATCAATTATTTTTATGCTTCTTTTTACAACTGGTGTTTAAGCTGAATCTGATAGGGTGTCAAATAATAACGATATACATGTAGTAGAGGAAATGGTTTCAGATGTTCAAAAAATAGATGACGCTTCGCAATTTGTAAAATCTGCTGACCCAAACAGAATATACTATTCAGCAGAAAAAACAGCAACTTTCTATGGGGGACCAAATCCGATATATACACTTACTGGAAGGTATATTTGGTCAGTTGATTCCAACAATCCAACAGTGGATACATTAGCTTTTGAAAATATGGTGGTATTGCGCAGTGACTGCTATATATCTACTCTTAACGGTGTTACTGTCACAAAAGTTTTTGGCGGAAATAATGGAATGTATATATCTGGGTATATTAAGGCTTCTTTTAATGCCGCATTAAGAGGTTATACATTGATGCAGACAATAAATGCATTCCCTGATGGCTATTACAATATATATGAAAGCGGTGGAACAGTCAGCCGTTCAACTTGACAGCTGACATACAAAACCTGAACAGGAGTAAGGCTATGAAAAAATTATCAGCCCTTATATTAGCCTTTTTTGTGATTACTTTCGGAGGATGTACCGGCAATTCGGATGTGAAGAACACTTACGATAAAACAGCTTCCGTCGTATCAAACCGGAACAGCAATATATTTATCAGCGAGGACAGCGATTATATTTATTACATAGACCGATATACCTCCGTTAAAAGATTATCCAAATCCGATGGTGCATTGGCACAGATTTTCCCTTCGGAAGGGTATGTAGAAGGTGGAATTTCTGCTTTTGAAGCTTTTAATGATAAAATTTATGTGCTTTTGCACAGCGGCCGGTTGATTTGTGTGGACAAAAACGGCGAGCAGTTAGAAGAATATACTTTTTCTCCGGATGATGTGATAATGGGGAGTATGGATGCTAATGCTTTTATCTATGATAATAATCTGTACTTTATATCCGGTGCAAATGCCTATAAGGTAAAAGAAAATCCTCTGGAGTTAGAATTGCGGGATTATGATGTGATAAACAGATATACCACACCTGCGGGAGAAAATTTCTATAAAGACAACGGAAAAATCTTCAAAACCGATGGTAATTCTAATCAAACGCTCATCAGCGCAGATGACATGGTTGTTATGAATACTGTCAATTTTACCGATTATTACATTTTTTATCAGTCATATTCCGAGGATTTAACCCAATTGAATTTATATCGTATAGCCTTGGACGGCAGCGATAAAAAGCTGATTAAAAGCATACCTTTGGAAAGTTATTACGGTTATGTGGGATATGATAACAGGTACATATACATAGCTACAGATGCAGGTCTTGTAAAGATAGACAAGGAGACTTTGAAAGAGGTGGACTTATCGGATATTCAACGGCTAAGCAGCAGCCGGCTGTTTGACGCGGTTTTAGAAGTTGCCGACGGAAAACTTTTTCAATGTGTAGCGGAAACATATTATATAGACACTGTAAACGGTGAAAAGATATATCTGCAAATTCCGTAAAAATCAGTAAATTTTATAAATTCAAACAAATTATATAAAGTTGCTGATTGTTGTCAAATAACTATTGATAATATTATTTAAAAATGTTATTATAAAAATAATAAAGAGAACGATGTAAGACTGTGTTTTGCATCGTTTTTATGTGCAAAATTTTTAAGAGGAGTGATAATTTGGCAACAACCGCAAGATCAATCGTAAATGATAATGTCAGCCCGTCAAAGGTCATTCTGACACTGGCCTGGCCTGTATTTATCGAACAGATTTTAACAACCCTTGTACAGTCGGTGGACACTGCCATGGTGGGGTCTCTGGGCGCCAGCGCCACAGCGTCTGTATCAATCAGCGTGACGCCGATGATGCTGATAAACGGCATAGTCATGTCCTTCGGCATAGGTTTTACGGCTTTGATTGCCCGCTGTGTGGGCGCACAGGACTATGAAAGGGCCAATTCTCTGACCAGACAGGCCATGAGCACCGTTTTATTGCTGGGTATCCCCCTGGCGGTTATCTGCTATGTGCTGTCACGGGCAATACCCCGGTGGATGGGCGCAAAACCCGATGTAGTGGCACTGGCCACAGGCTATAACAAGATTATGGCCCTGTCCATGGTGTTCCGCACCATGACAATGGTGCTGACCGCCATATACCGCGGCTATGGAGATACAAAAACACCGATGTTTATCAACACCGGCATAAACCGGGCCAATGTGGTGGGCAACTATATACTTATATACGAGCCGCACCAGGTCAGCCTGCTGGGCCGCACCTTTGATGTGTGGGGCGCCGGCTGGGGAGTAAACGGCGCTGCCGCTTCCAGTACTATAACAGCCATCGCCGGCTCCATACTTCTGATAATAATAACTCTCAATTATCCGGGCAGACTGAGGATATCCTTCAAAGACAGTTTCCGTCTGCAAAAGAAAGATATGGCCGATGTTACAAAGATAAGCCTTCCGGCCATGTTTGAACGCTTTACCATGGGTGGCGCTTCCATTGTCATCGCCAGCACAGTGGCTTCCCTGGGTACAATAGCCATTGCCTCCAACTCGCTGGCCTCCACTGCCGAAAGCTTCTGCTATATGCCGGGCTTTGCGTTCAGTGCGGCGGCCACAACCCTTATGGGACAGTCCCTGGGCGCCAAGAGGGTGGATATGGCGCGGAAATATGTGTCCACAGCCATAAAACTGGCCAGCGGAATAATGCTGGTAATGTCGGTGTGTATGTTCCTGTTTGCAAACCCGATTATAAAGCTGTTTACACCTGATGCGCAGGTAATCGAAATGGGCGGCGTACTGCTGAAACTGCTGGCCCTGATACAGGTTCCTTATATAATATCCATGGTACATTCCGGCGCTTTGCGCGGTGCCGGCGACACCAAAGGTCCGTTTTACATCACCCTGCTGTCCATGTGGGGCGTAAGGGTGCTGGGCGCCACCATATGCGTGCGTCTGCTGGGCCTGGGTATATACTCGGTAATAGTATGTATGGACATAGACAATGTGTTGAGAATGTTCCTGTTCCGTCACAGGTTTAACCGCGGCGAATGGAAAATGCACCATATGTAATTTTTCAAAAAAGCACCCGCAAGGGTGCTTTTTTGCATAAAAAACAGACAGCCGGTAAAGCTGTCTGTTTTTCTGTTGAAATATTTACTTGTGATCAGTATCCTACAATCAGGCCTTTTTCCATGGTGTAGAATGTGGTCAGGCCGCGGCAGTCCAGTATTGTCACATCATCTGTTTTCAGACGCTGTGATATGGCCAGTTTCATCTCTCTGGCACCTACCGGGTTGTTGCAGTGGGATATAACCACAGGTTTTCCGGCCATGTCTTTGTTTTCCCGCATTATTTCAATCATAGCGTCAATGGCGTTGCGTTCGCCGCGGGGTTTTTTAACCACATCCACCTGTCCGTCGGTGGCCACAGCTACGGCCCTGATGCCCAGGTGTGTAGCCATAACCCCTGCCAGTCGGCTCATGCGGCCGGTTTTTACCAGGTTGTCATATCCGCCCAGGGCGAATACCAGGTGGGTTTCGCGGTTGTACTCTTCCATTGCCCGGCAGACATCATCAAATTCCATTCCGCTTTTTATCAGCCGGACAGCCTTGTTTTTCAGCAGTACCATTTTACCGGCGGTGGCTTTGGAATCCAGCACAAATATGTTTTTGTCCGGAAATTCTTCCTTGGCCATTTCTGCGCCCAGTCGGGCGGCATTGTATGTGCCGCTGAGGGCACCGGTCATTGTAATGCATATAGAGTTTTCGGCTTTTACAAAGCAGGAGTAAAAATCCCTGGGGGAAGGGCACGCGGAAGAAGACGCCCTTTTTTCCTGCTTCATTGCCCGCAAAAGTTCTTTTGTATTTACATTTTCGTCATCTCTGAAATATTTTTCACCTACAACGATGGTCAGCGGCACAATATCCAGGCCGATCTGCGCGTCGGAATAATCGCTTAAAAGATCGCAGCTGGAATCAACAACAATATTCCATTTCATAAAAACACCTCAAATAATAACTGTATTTCATCTGGTTTTCAAAACTATATTACATTATTTATAAGACTATGTCAAGCCGGATGTATTGACACATGCCTCCGGCGCGGTTTATACTGAATAAAAAGGAGAGGGAAAATGGACAATCAGGAAATATTAAACTTCAAAATGCCCAGGTACGAGCATCTGCCGCTTGTGGACCTGTACATAGACCAGGTGCTGGAATATATAGACACAATTTTTGCCCCGCTGCAGCTTTCCGGCAGTGAAAAGCTGCTGACGGCGTCCATGATAAACAATTATGTAAAAAAAGGTGTTGTGCCGGCCCCGGTGAAAAAGAAATATTCCCGCCGACACATCGCTTATATTATAATAGTTTATATATCAAAGCAGATTTTTACCATAGATGAGATAAGCCGAATGATACAGGTTCAGATGTCTACCTTTGACATAAAGACAACTTATGATTACATGTGCGGCGAACTGGAAGAGATACTCTATTCGGTTTTCAGCGGCCGGCCGCTGGCGCCGGACAGCACCAAAACCAACGCCCCGGAAAGATATTTTGTGCGAAATACGCTGGTGGCTTTTGTTCATAAAATTTATACGCAGAAATTGTTGAATTTATATTTTAAGGAGTACGAAGGATGAGCTATACCACAAAAAAGATAAGCGAAAAAATTACACTGCTGGCCGATGAGACCGACGGCGCCGTTTACCTTATAAAAGGCAGGGATATGTCGTTGGTTTTTGACACCGGCTGGGACAGCCGGCCGCTGAAACCTATGGCCGACAGCCTGCTCAAAACGCCATATAAAGTGATATTCAGCCACGGACATGTGGACCATGTGGGGCGCAGCGGAGAATTTGACGCCGTTTATATGGACAAAAACGATATGGGTATCTACCGTTCCAACCCGGCGCGGAAGATGCCCCATCTCACATTTATATCAGAGGACAAGATACTTCCGGTGGAAAATGTCATCGACCTGGGTGACAGGGTTATAGATGTGGTGCCCTGCTACGGACACACACCGGGCAGCATACTGCTGGTTGACAGGCGGGAAAAAGCTGTGTTCACCGGCGACGCCATAGGCTCCGGCTGCGGTGTATGGCTGCAGTGTACCGGCGCGCTGAAGGTCAGCCGGTACCGTGAAAACCTGAAAAACTGCCTTGAGCAGTTAAAGGAACTGGGTGTTGACGAAAGCTGGAATTTTTACGGCGGACACCTGGGACAGGAAAAAATGTCCAAAGTGTCGGACTACAACCGCCCGGATATAAACCTTATGTCCGATATGCAGCAGCTGTGCGGCCTTGTCATGGACAAAAAGGTGGAATTTACCCCGGCAGATGTTATGGAATTTGACGAAGGCAAGCCCTATTACGCAAGCCACGGCAAAGCCGAGATGTTCTTTGTGCTGAAAAAAATATAGGTGGCTTTATGGCAAAGTTTGATATATTTTCCATGAAATTTTCCCGGCTGTACCAGCTGTATCTGGCCAAAGTTGTGAAAAAAGGCAGGAGCCGGCAGGAACTGGACCGGGTGCTTATGCACTTTTGCTCCCTGTCACGGCGGCAGCTGTCCGGCTGGAAACGGCAGGGCAGTGTGGGAGAGTTTGTCCGGCGGATATACCATAGTCCCGCCCTTGAAAGTGTGGGCGGCAGTATATGCGGTGTAAAAATTGAAGATATCCGGCGGCCGGATATGAAGGCGGTCCGCAGGCTGGACAAGCTGGCAGATGAACTGGCCAAGGGCAAAAGCCTGGAAAAGATAATGAACAGATAAAAAAGGACGGCTCCGGCCGTCCTTTTTTATGCTGTTGTTACTGTGCAAACTGTTTGATTATTTCCAGGATAACCTGTGTGCATTTTTCCATGTTTTCTTTGGTTATGCACTCGTATCTGCCGTGGGCGTTCATGCCGCCGGTGCCCAGGTTGGGACAGGGCAGACCCATATAGCACAGCCTTGCGCCGTCTGTGCCGCCTCTGGCAGCTTCGCTGACAGGCTGTACCCCAAGTGCCTTTATGGCGTTCTGCGCATATTCAACCACTTCAAAATGGGGCATTATTTTTTCTTTCATGTTTCTGTACTGCTCGCGCAGGGTCAGCACACAGCTGCCTTCACCGTATTTGTCGTTGATGAATTTTTCCAGCATCTTCATGTAGTCGCAGCGCCACTGTATCTTGTCGGCGTCGTGGTCGCGGACTATGTATTCCAGGGTTGTTTTTTCGGTGGAGCCGATGGTTTCTATCAGATGGAAAAAGCCTTCAAAGCCTTCTGTGTGTTCCGGTTTGTCAAAGGCAGGCAGCAGGCTGTTGAATTCGAATGCCATGTACTGGCTGTTTACCATCTTGCCTTTGGCACTGCCGGGGTGAATTGAATATCCGTTGAACTGCACCAGTGCGGATACAGCGTTGAAGTTTTCGTATGTGATGCCCTCATAGGCGCCGCCGTCAACAGTGTATGCCAGCTGTGCGCCAAAGCCCGGCACATCAAACAGGTCAACACCGCGGCCGATCTCTTCGTCCGGTGTAAATGCTATGGCTATTTTTCCGTGGGGGATATTTTCCTTTATCACCTTTTCCACTGCATCCATAATTTCTGCAATACCGGCCTTGTCGTCAGCACCCAGCAGGGTTGTGCCGTCGGTGGTTATCAGTGTCTGACCTTTCAGTGAAGCCAGCTTCGGAAATTCGCTTACGGACAGTGTGTGTCCGCTGCCTGCCAGCAGTACATCGCCGCCGTCATAATTTTCGATAATCTGCGGTTTTACGCCAAAACCGTTGAATTCCGGTGCGGTGTCCATATGTGCAATAAAACCTACGCAGGTTTTGTCTTCATATCCGGCGCTGGCCGGCAGTGTGCCGTATACGGTGCCGTCTTTGATGTGCACATTTTCCAGCCCCAGCTCGTTCATCTCTCCAGCCAGCACATTTGCCACATTCAGCTGAATTTCAGTCGATGGGGTCACGCCGCTTTTCGGGTCAGAGGGCGAATCGATCTGAATGTACTTTAAAAATCTTTCCAGTACGCTCATAGTATTAAATCTCCTTTGGAAAATAATAATTGATAATATAACTATACCACAATTTATATAAATTTCCATCTTAAATTTTTGTATCGGAATTGTAATATTTTTATCAATATGCTTTTATTATCCGTCAAAATGTGCTAAAATATATTAGTTTATTATTATTTTAGCTATAAATTTGTTCAAAAAAAGCGTACAGCTTGGAGGAAAATATATGTTTAAAGACAAAACTCTTTTAATTACCGGCGGCACAGGCAGCTTTGGCAACACTGTTCTGAAGCATTTTCTCACCACTGATATAGGCGAGATCAGAATTTTTTCCCGCGATGAGAAAAAACAGGATGACATGCGTCACGAACTGCAGCTGCAGTATCCACAGGAAAGCCAGAAGGTAAAATTTTACATCGGCGATGTAAGGGACATCAACAGCGTAAACACCGTTATGCCCGGCGTTGACTACATTTTTCACGCCGCAGCACTGAAACAGGTTCCCTCCTGTGAATTCTTTCCCATGGAGGCAGTAAAGACCAATGTAATCGGCACCGAAAATGTGCTGACATCCGCCATAAACCACGGTGTAAAAAAGGTTGTGTGCCTGTCCACCGACAAGGCCGCATACCCGATAAACGCCATGGGTATTTCCAAAGCCATGATGGAAAAGGTTATCGTGGCCAAATCACGCACTGTTGACCCGTCCAAAACAATGATATGCTGCACCAGATACGGCAATGTAATGTGCAGCCGCGGCAGTGTTATCCCGCTGTTCCGCGAACAGATAAAACAGGGCAAACCCATAACCATAACAGACCCGGAAATGACCAGATTTCTGATGAACCTGGACGAAGCCGTTGACCTGGTTGTATTTGCCTTTACCAACGGACAGGCCGGCGACCTGTTTGTACAGAAATCACCCGCCTGCACCATAGGTGACCTGGCAAAGGCCACACAGACACTGTTCGGCGATACCGGAACAAAAATTATCGGTGCACGCCACGGTGAAAAACTGTATGAAACACTGCTGACAGAGGAAGAAAGCGCCAAAGCTATCGACCTGGGCGGATACTACCGTGTTCCGGCAGACAACCGCGATTTGAACTACGACAAATATTTTGTAACCGGCGATCCGGAGAAAAAACTTCTGCATCAGTACACCAGCCACAACACCGAAAGACTGGATGTGGCCGGCACAATAGCAAAGATGAAAACCACAGACTATATCAAAGAGGAGCTGGCAAAACTTGGAGAATAAGAAGATACTTATCACCGGCGCAAACGGTTTTATCGGAAAAAACCTGACTGTCCATCTGAAACAGGCCGGCTATACCAATCTTTATCTGTACGACAGGGACAGCACACAGCGGGACCTGGAAAGATATTGCGCTGACTGCGATTTTGTCTTTCATCTTGCAGGCGTAAACCGCCCGCTGGACCCGCAGGAGTTTTACAGCGGCAACACCGACTTTTCCGCACTGCTGATTGACGCGCTGAAAAAACGGGGAAATCACTGTCCTGTGGTTGTGTCCTCTTCCATACAGGCGCAGCTGGACAACGATTACGGAAAAAGCAAAAAAATGGGCGAGGACCTGTTTTTGAACAACGAAAACAACAAGGCGTTTATATTCCGCCTGTACGGCGTTTTCGGCAAATGGTCAAAACCCAATTACAACACAGTGGTCGCCACATTTATGTACAATGTCATACATGACCTGCCGGTGACAATCAGCGACGAAAACCACATGCTCACACTGTGCTACATCGACGATGTGCTGGCAAAATTTGTCAGCCTGATGGAAAACAGCGACAAACACCGGACAGGCTTTTATCACATTGATACCCTGCACAACATAACCCTGGGCGAATTGTACAACACAATCTGCCGGTTTAAGGAAAGCAGGGAAACCCTGGTTATGCCTGCGCTGGACAGCCTGCTGAAACAGCGTCTGTACGGCACATTTTTAAGCTATCTGGACCGGGACAAGTTCTCATACAAACTGAAAAAGAACGAGGACAACCGCGGCTTCCTGTCAGAGTTTATAAAAAGCAACGAGATGGGACAGATTTTTATTTCCACCACCAAGCCAGGCATCACCCGCGGCAACCACTGGCATCACACCAAAGTGGAAAAATTCTTTGTCATCAGCGGCAAAGCGCAGATCAGCCTGCGCCACATGGTCAGCGGCGAAACCGTCAGCTATACAGTCAGCGGTGACGAACCCACAGTGGTGGACATACCTGTGGGCTATACACACAACATAAAAAATATCGGGGATGAAAAGATGATATGTCTTTTCTGGTCCAGCCGGATATTTGACCCGGAAAATCCCGACACATACTATACAGAGGTTTAACCTGATGAGCAAACTGAAACTGATGACCATAGTCGGCACCAGGCCGGAGATTATCCGCCTGGCAGACGTGATAAAAAAATGCGACAAATATTTTGACCAGGTTCTGGTGCACACCGGACAGAACTATGACTACGAGCTGAACCAGGTGTTCTTTGATGACCTGGGCCTGCGCGCACCGGATTATTACCTGGATTCTGTGGGCGATGACCTGGGCCGGACTATCGGCAACATCATTGCCAAATCATATAAACTGATGTGCGAGGTAAAGCCGGACGCACTGCTGATACTGGGGGACACCAACTCCTGCCTGTCCGCAATCAGCGCCAAAAGGCTGCATATACCCATTTTCCACATGGAAGCCGGCAACCGCTGTTTTGACGAATGTCTGCCGGAAGAAACCAACCGCAGAATTGTGGACCACATCGCCGATGTAAACCTGTGTTATTCAGAACACGCCAGGAGATACCTGAACAGCGAAGGCACCGCAAAAGAGAGGACTTATGTCACCGGAAGCCCCATGGCAGAGGTGCTGAAAGCCAACCTGGAGCAGATAAAATCTTCCGATATACTGGAAAGACTGGGCCTGGAAAAAGGCAGGTATATACTTCTGTCTGCCCACAGGGAAGAAAATATCGACACTGAACAGAACTTTTTCAGCCTGATGAATGCGGTAAACGCCATGGCCGAAAAGTACGATATGCCCATACTCTACTCCTGCCATCCGCGCAGTGCCAAATTTATAAAGCAGAGAAATTTTGTCTTTGACAAAAGGGTAAAGCAGAACAAGCCCCTGGGCTTTCACGATTACAATCACCTGCAGATGAACGCCTTTGCGGTGGTGTCTGACAGCGGCACCCTGCCGGAGGAAAGCAGCTTTTTCCTGTCGGTGGGCAACCCTTTCCCGGCAATATGTATCAGGACCTCCACCGAAAGGCCGGAGGCGCTGGACAAAGGCAATTTTGTGCTGGCCGGCATAACCACAGAGCAGGTTTTGCAGGCAGTGGACACCGCTGTGGCCATGAATGCCGCCGGTGACTGGGGCATACCGGTGCCGGATTATGTGGAGGAAAATGTATCCACAAAAGTGGTAAAAATAATACAGAGCTACACCGGCGTTGTAAACAAAATGGTGTGGAGAAAATACTGATAACAGGACAAACCCGTGAAAAAGAAAATTTTGATTGTAAGCCAGCATTACTGGCCGGAAAATTTCAGGATAAGCGATATAGCCGCCGGTTTTGCCCAAAGGGATATACAGGTGGATGTGCTGTGCGGCATACCCAACTATCCCAACGGTATTGTGCCTGAAGGCTATGGCCTGTTCAAAAACACAAAACAGCGCCATGAAAATGTCAATATATACCGCGCCTGGGAGATAACCCGAAAGGGTAACAGCAATTTAAGGATATTTTTAAATTATATATCCTTTCCGTTTTTTGCCTCTTTCAGGGTGCTGGGACTGCTGAAAAACAATTATGACCGGATTTTTTGTTACGAAACCAGTCCGGTGTACATGATATTTCCCGCCATTGTGGCGTCAAAGCTGAAAAAAATTCCGCTGACGACCTATGTGCTGGACCTGTGGCCGGAAAACCTGTATTCAGTTTTAAAGGTCAAAAACAAATTCTTGAGGCGGATTTTGAAATCCACCAGCCACTGGCACTATAAAAAATGCGAAAAACTGGTGGCCATGTCCCCATCTTTAAAGGATACGCTGGTCAAAATAACCGGCAAGGATGACAGGTGCGTTGCGGTGATACCCCATTACTGCGAGTCCTTTTACGAGCAGGAAATACACAGCAAAGAGCTGGAAAGCAAATACAGCGGCTTTTTCAAAATAGTTTACGCCGGCAATATCAGTCCGGCACAGAACCTGGAAGTGGCTGTTGATGCTGCCGCAATGCTGAAAAACGACGGTATAAATGATATAAAATTTATCATTGTAGGCGACGGAATGTCCCGCAAAGATATAGAAGATTATGTGCACAGCCGCGGAGTAAAGCAGTATTTTGACTTTCTGGGCTCAAAGCCGCCGGCGGATATGCCCATATATCATACCCTGGCCGACTGTCTGTTTGCACCGCTGGCCGCAAGCGAGGACCTGGGCCTGACCATACCGGCAAAGGTGACCGGTTATATGGCTTCAGGCCGCCCGGTGATAACCTGTATAGACGGCGAGGGCAGCTTTGTGGTGGAAAAGGCCGGCTGCGGACTGACCGGGCCTTCCGGCGACAGCCGGGCGCTGTACAGCAACATCAAGAAAATGTACAGCATGACAGACGAAGAAAGGAACGCTTTGGGACGCAATGCCAAAGCGTACCATTTAAAATACCACAGCAGGGAAAAGGTACTTGACCGGCTGACGGATTTTATTTTTAGCTGACGGAGGATAGCTTTTGAAGACACTTGTAATAATTCCCTGTTACAACGAACAGGAAAATATTGAAAAAACCGTGGCGGCGCTGAAAGAAAACGCCCCATGGGCAGATTATCTGGTGATCAACGACTGTTCCACCGACGCCAGCCTGGAAATATTAAGGCAGAAAGGGATAAACTTTTTGTCCAACCCCATAAACCTGGGTATCGGCGCAACTGTGCAGGCCGGGTATATGTACGCCAGGGATAAAGGTTATGACATAGCCGTGCAGATGGATGGTGACGGACAGCACAACCCGCGGTATCTGCGGGATGTGTGCCGCCCCATAATGGACGGCAGTGCCGATATGTGCATAGGTTCCCGTTTTATAAACAAAGAGGGCTTTCAGTCATCTTTTATGCGCAGGCTGGGCATAAATATAATATCCACGCTGATTTTTGTGCTGACCGGCCATAAGGTAAAGGATGTGACCAGCGGCTACCGCGCCTGCGACAGAAAGCTGATAGAGTTTTTTGCAGATAATTATGCCGATGATTATCCGGAGCCGGAAGCCATTATCAGCTGTATTTTAAATGGGTTTACAGTGCGCGAAGTGCCGGTAAAAATGGAGGAAAGACAGGGCGGCGTATCATCCATACGCAGCCTTAAAAGTGCCTATTATATGATAAAAGTTTGCCTGTCGCTGATTGTGCACAGAATACAGGCCTCCGGAAAGGCGGTAAAGTGATATGTTCTTGTTGCAGGAAATGAGATTGCAGTATCTGCTTATACTGGGTGCATTTGTGCTGTTCGGCATGATAGTATGGCTGATAAAAAACAACAAGATGGAAATAAAATATTCCATAATATGGCTGGGCTTTTCTTTTACAATGATAGTTTTTTCCATATGGCCTCAGCTGGTTTTCATTTTGGGCGACATCACAAGGGTAATCAACCCGGTAAACTTTGTTTTTCTTACGCAGATAATATTCATTCTTCTGATACTTTTGTCTGTGTCGGCAGTAATTTCGGGATTTTCCAAAAAAATCAAACGCCTGGCACAGACCAACGCTTTGCTGGAAAAACGAATAAGACGGCTGGAAGAAAAGCTGGCCGAAAAAGAAAAATAATATTTCCGGCAAAGGAGCCAGACGATGCTGTTTAATTCTGTAAGCTTTTTAATATTTTTCCCGGTTGTGGTACTGGGGTATTTTGTTATACCTGCCAAGGTCAAAAATTTGTGGCTGCTGATAGCAAGCTACTATTTTTACATGTCCTGGCAGCCGGTTTATGCGCTGCTGATACTTTTCAGCACCATAAGCACATTTGTGTGCGGACTGCTGATAGATTCTGCCCGCAGCCGGAAAAGAAAAAAGCTGTATCTTGCAGTAAATATAATTATAAATATAGCAATTCTGTTTTATTTTAAATATTTCAACTTTTTTGTGGAAACTTTGCTGGAGCTGTTTCCCTCCCTTTCCATTGCCAAAAATAACAATATGCTGGCAGTGGTGGGCATTTCTTTTTATACATTCCAGTCTTTGGGATATTGTATTGATGTGTATAACGGCAAAACCGAAAAGGAAACCAACTTTCTGGATTATGCGCTGTTTGTCAGCTTTTTCCCGCAGCTGGTGGCAGGACCTATCGAAAGAAGCACCAATTTTCTGCCGCAGCTGAAAAAGACCTATAAATTTGACTATGACCGTGTTACCGACGGCCTGGTAATGATGGCCTGGGGCTTTTTCAAAAAGCTGGCGGTGGCAGACACCGCCGCCCTGCTGGTAAATGCTGTGTATAATGATGTGACAAATTACACCGGTGTGCAGCTGGTGCTGGCGACGGTGCTGTTTGCTTTTCAGATATACTGCGACTTTTCCGGATATTCTGATATAGCCATAGGCGCGGCAAATGTGCTGGGCTTCAAGCTGATGCGCAATTTTTACCATCCGTACTTTGCACAGAATGTTGTGGATTTCTGGCGCAGATGGCATATATCCTTGTCCGGCTGGTTCATGGATTATATATACATTCCCCTGGGCGGCTCACGCAAGGGAAATGTAAGGACATATGTCAACATAATGATAACATTTCTTATCAGCGGCCTGTGGCACGGTGCGGCTTACACCTTTGTGGTGTGGGGGGCGCTGAACGGGCTGTACAATGTGTGCGAAAGACTGCTTTTCGGTAAAAAACAAAGACAGATAAGACAGCGGCAGAAAAACGGACTGCCGGTAAAACAGCCGCCGCTGTACCGCAGAATTTTCAATGCGCTGGTCACATTTGCATTTATAGACTTTTCGTGGATATTTTTCCGCGCAAACAGCATGACCGATGCGGTATATATAGTAAGAAATCTTTTTTCTGATATAGGAAGCCTGTTTGCCCCCGGCTATATTACAAGTATGCTCACTCCCATGGGATTTTTTGACAAAAACGGCTGGGCGGTTATCCTGTGCATCGTCATAATGATGGCGGTGGAAATGTGGGAAGGCAAAGACACCCTTGTGCAGAGGATAAACAAATGTCCGTGGCCTGTCAGGTGGGCGTTTTATTATTCGGTTATAATTCTTATTGCGCTTTTTGGCTATTTCGGCCAGAGTCAGTTTATTTATTTTCAGTTTTAGGGGGTAAATGATGCTGAAACTTATAGTAAAGCTTGCAATGTTTATCCCGCTGCTGGCTGTGATGATGTATGTTTCCTATCGTGTGGACCCATCGGGACTTTTTTGGGGTGCCGGGTTTGAAAGACAGGCCAGCGAGTATATGCTGGCCGGAGAATATATCAGCGGATACGAAAGGCTGGACGGCCGAGCGCTGAACGAGGCCTACGCCAAAAATGTGGAAAGCCGGCCGCAGATACTGATAAACGGCTCGTCCCGTTCGATGCTTATCGACTCGTCTTTTGCCGAAGGGAAAACCCTTTACAATGCCGGCAATGTGGGCGCGGATGTATATGACTTTTTTACCAGCTATTATATATTTTCCAGAGAGGGAAAAGAGCCGGAAATTTTTGTCATGGGTATAGACCCGTGGATATTTAACGACGGAAGCGAAAACATAGACAAACGCAGTGACAAAGAGCTGTATTTTCAGTTTATAGGTGAAGAACTGGGATTTGAAAATCAACAGTATGAAAAGGACAACCCCTATGAAAAATACCTGGCGCTTATTGACCCCAGCTATTTTCAGGGCAGCGTGGCTTACTATTTCAAAGACAAAAGTGCCGAAGTTTCCCCTCAGCCGGTGCCAAAGGACGAAATTTACAATCAGAGCGAAATTATCAAATGCCCTGACGGTTCGATAATTTATGATGTATATTTCCGCACCCGCGACCAGCAAGTAGCGGACTGGGATGCGCTGACCGCAGCGAATATGCCGCTGATGAGGCTGGTAGATTTCGAGCAGCTGAGCGCTGACTATACACGGCAGTTTGAAAAATTTATAGAGTATCTGCAAAACAAAGGTATAAGCATAATATTTTACCTTCCGCCCTATCATCCGTATATAATCGAAGCAGCCCTGGCGGATTATGACACTTACCACAGTCTTTTTGATGTGGAATTATACCTGAAGGATATGGCGGACAAATATGACATACCCATTTACGGTTCATACAACCCTTACGCGGTAAATCTGACAAACACGGATTTTATGGACGGTCTGCATCTCAGGCAGGACTCAATAAGAAAAATATTGCCTGTAATCGGCGAAGAAAGTAATAATTTGGAAGAAAATAACATTTAGTATAATTTAAAAGGAGATTTTTATGCCTCAGATTATTGTAAAAGGTATCAGCGGCCGGCAGGCTGAAAAAATGAGCGTTGATTGCTGCCGGAAACTGGGCCGGATATGCCGGTGCCCGTCCGACTGGTTTGTATTTGACCATATACAGTCAGATTTTTATGATGAAAGCGGCAAAATCGCCCACTGGCCTGTTAT
Source organism: uncultured Clostridia bacterium (assembly GCA_944386045.1). GTDB lineage: Bacteria > Bacillota > Clostridia > Oscillospirales > Ruminococcaceae > RGIG3102. The sequence goes on from CALWZO010000033.1 coordinate 28,596, forward strand.
CCAGGTGTGGTGGTTTGAGCGCCCGCAGGAAGTGCAGGATTCGGTGGCGCGGCTGCTGAATGATTATCTCAAACGGCAGGGCTACCCCGGAAGCCAGATAAGTTTTCATATATTTGACTATTCATCATACTATGAAGACGGTCAGCACTACTGATGCGATAATGACAGGCGGCAGGAGCCGCCTTTTGTTTTTCTTCAGAATGATTTAGATGATTTTCAGATGAAATTCACCCAATCTTCATTGTGGCTGTCTATAATATTTTCATGGGCGAAAGTCCAAATATTACTTTGGAGAACAAACAGTGAAAAAGATATTTACTGCTGTCATGATGTTTTCCATGGCAGCTGCTGTTGCAGGATGCGCCGAGGAGCAGCGGCCGGTGTCCGATATTGTTTATATACAGCTGTCTGACCGGCGGATTACGGTGGACGGACAAAACCTGTCAGAAGGGTCAGCCGGCGGTGTGAGCCTGTCAAATGATATAGTATACTACCGGGGAGGCCAGGGCCGGGACTACGGCGAAGACAGTGATGAGGAGGCCCACAGCCGGCGGGAGGCGGATTCCCACCAGGTTATAACAATAACCCAGCCGGGAAATTACACCGTCAGCGGCAGCCTGTCCCGGGGACAGATTGCCATAGACCTGGGGCGGGACAGTGCCCGGGACAGCAGTGCGGTGGTAAACCTGACTTTGGACAATGTGGACCTTACCTGCACTGTGGCGCCGGCCATAATCTGTTACAACGCCTACGAATGCGGCAGCTATGACACATCTTCCGCTTCCATGGATGTGGACACTTCCGCCGCCGGATTTAACCTGATTTTGGCGCGGGACAGCGACAACAACATAAACGGCAGTCATGTGGCAAAGATATACAAAGAGGGAACACAGGAAAAACTGCACAAATATGATGCGGCAATAGAATCCCTTGTCAGTTTCAATGTGTCGGGTGACGGTGTCCTCAACCTCACTGCCGACAATGAGGGATTGGAAAGTTCTCTGCATATGACCATAAACGGAGGAACACTGAATATAACTTCCGGAGATGATGCGCTGAATGCAGGTGAAGACGGTGTCAGTGTGATAACTGTAAACGACGGCCGGATTATGGCTTGCAGCCGGCTGGGCGATGAGGGCGACGGGATAGATTCCAACGGATGGATAGTGATAAACGGCGGCCACATCATCGCATCTGCCAATGCAAATTCCATGGACAGCGGTCTGGACAGTGACAACGGAATATATATAAACGGCGGTACAGTGCTGGCCACAGGCAATATGTACGATGAAGTCAGCGGCGACAGCGCCCAGAATTTTATGGTGCTTAATTTTGACCGGAAGATACGGGCCGGAGATACGGTTATGTTCAAATCTTCAGATGATGTGCCGGTGGTTGCAATGAGCGCCGCCCAGGATTATACAATTATGGTCTACTCTTCGCCCCTTTTGGTAGAGGACGACTACACCGTATATAAAGTGGAGGAAATAGCCGGTGAAAGCATAAACGGCATTTACGCCAATATAACCGACTATTCAGGCCGGCAGCAGCTGGCGTATTCCGAAAGCCCCTCTGCCGGAGGTTTTGGCGGCGGCAGACCGTCAAAGGGTGAAATGCCTGAAGGCGAAATGCCGCAAAGACCCCAGGTCCCGGACGGTGAACCCGTTGATGACGGAAGACAGCCGCCGGATAAACCCGCACAGGATCCGCCGGCAGATGCCGCAGACAACCGGCAGAACACGGTTTTTTCCCTTGATTCAGATGCTAACTTTTTCATGAGTATAAAAGCTTATACCTGAGAAACGCTGTTAAGTGACCTCCTTAAAGACGCCCTGGGCCTTTTGGTTTCAGGGCGTTTTTTACAAAATTTCCCATTGCCGTCTGTCAAAATGTTACAAATTATTAAAAATGAATTTTTCTGTTGCAAAATATATGCCAAAGTATTATTATTACACAAAGCAATTAACGGCATTTAAGATTTTTTGAGGTAGTTTATCATGGATAAAAGGCGACTGTCCTTGCTGGCCATAATATGTGTGGCAAATGCGCTGATCTATACTTTGCCATATCTTCAATCTACATATTACGACAGTATGCAGGCGGCTTATGGGTTTACCCATGTTCAGATGGGTAATCTGGTGGGTGTTTTCGGCGCCTGCAATATTGTGGCGTATTTTTTCGGCGGAGTGGCAGCCGATGCTTTTGACACCAAAAAGCTGTTTGTGTTTTCCATGGCGGCCACCGGACTGGCCGGCCTGTACAGTGCCACGCTGCCCGGCTATACATCAATGCTGGCGCTCAGCATTTTTTGGTCTTTTTCAACAATACTGACCTTTTGGCCGGCAATGATAAAAGCTGTCAAAAACCTGGCAGACGGTGCCCATCAGGGGCAGGTTTTCAGCCTTAAAGAAACCATGTGCTGTATCATTACTTTCGGCTTTTCCATGACCGGCCTGGCGCTGTTTAACCTTACCGGGGAGAACTTTGTCACACTGGCGGTATTTTATTCTGTATGTCACATTATTGTGGCAGGTTTGGTGTATGTGTTCATGCCTTCAGGGTCTGAAACTGTTCAGCCTGATGTGAAATCACTGGTCGGAGGAATGGGCAAAGTGTTGAAGCTGAAAGGCGTATGGCTGATTGGTTTTACCATATTTTTCAGTCAGCTGCTGTCGATAATTTTCGGCCGTTTTACTCCGTTCCTTACCGGTATATGCGGTATGTCGGCTTCCACAGTGGCACTGATAACAATAATCGGGGTCAACGGTTTTGCCAATATAGGCTCCATAGCCGGCGGCCGCGTTGCTGATGCCATGGGTTCGCCCAGTAAATTTATATCTTTTGTAATGGTTATATGCGCGCTGACAGCGGCAGTATTTCTGGCTATACCCTGGGGTGCACAGACAGCCGCCCTGTGTACGGCTTTCTGCATTGTTTTCCGCATTCTCAACGGTGCACTGAAAAGCGTACTGTTTGCCACAATGTCCCAGGTGGATATACCGCCGCGGCTGACAGGTACATCCAGCGGATTTATCAGCATAATAGGCTATCTTCCGGACGCCTTTGCCTACACTTTGTGCGGAAGCGTGATGGAGGCATTCCCCGGAAAAAGCGCATATATTATAATTTTTTCGGCAATGGTTGTGTGCGCCCTGGCAGGTGCGGCAGTGGCATACATATTGCACAGATATTCAGCAAAGCTGAAATACGGAAAAATTTAAAACGAGCAAAACAAAAGCGCGGCTTTGCCGCGCTTTTTATGTATAATTTTATATCAGTATATTATAGAAAGCCTTTGCGCACCGCATCAAAATCACCATCCAGACGCATATAACAGGTATGGCATAACGCATTTTCCGGCTGAAGCTGCCTCCCGGCATGTTTTCTGCCTCCCGCATGCACTCTTGCATAATTTCATCCGGCACCAGTTTGAATGACAGCCATGCCAAAAACGGCAGTATAATCATATCGTCTGCCCGTCCCAGCAGAGGTATAAAGTCCGGTATCAGGTCCAGCGGAGACAAAGCATAGTAAACAAACAGGCCGCCGGCCAGTTTGGCATACAATGGGGTGTCAGGTCTGCGCATAGCCAGAAACACTGCGCGTATTTTTGTATGAAGGGATGTGGCGTTATATCTTGGCTGTTCCATAATTTCTCCTTTTACGGTTGTCATTATATAATATCATAAATTAAAAAATAAATCTACTTTTTTGGCAATTGCCCTGGTTGTTTTTTTGTGTTATCCTATTAAACAATAGATATTGGGGGTAAAAACGATGAATAATGATTATCTGAAAGAGATTGTGCAGGCTATGGGACCCGAAACATCCCTGGCGCGGCTTCAGGAATATGTAAACCTGATGGTGCAGGTGAGAGGCTTTGACCAGGAAAGTCCTCAGGACTGCCTGCTGCTCCTGACGGAAGAATTGGGCGAACTGGCAAAAGAGGTCAGAAAATCCTGCACGGCCATCAAAAGCGATGTGGAAAAACCGGATACAAACAACCTGAAAGGCGAGATGCGGGATGTGCTGATGATGCTCCTGGCACTGCGGCGCACACTGGATGTAAACCTGCTGGAAGCCTTTAAGGACAAAGAGCTGACAAACTGCCGGCGCCGCTGGCGGTAACCCTTGACTTAACAGTCAATAAAGTATATTATAGATACATTAAAGTGAAAGCACTATGTGGAGGATAAAATGCTTAATCAGGACAAAACAATGGAAAAAATAATAGCCCTGTGCAAAGACAGAGGCTTTGTATATCCGGGCAGTGAAATTTACGGCGGCCTTGCCAACACCTGGGATTACGGCCCGTTGGGTGTTGAATTCAAAAACAATGTAAAAAATGCATGGAGAAAGAAATTTGTTCAGGAAAGCCCTTACAATGTAGGCCTGGACGCAGCAATACTGATGAACCCTCAGACATGGGTTGCTTCCGGCCATGTGGGTGGATTTTCT
>CALWZO010000034.1 GCA_944386045.1 uncultured Clostridia bacterium
AATACTCACATCTACCAACTACCAAACGATCGATTATGGTCTTTGCCATTTCAGATGCGATAATATATGCTTTCTTTACAACATATATTATGACCGTTCTGCCTTTTTACTATTTGATTTTTAATATATGCTGACAAATATACTTTTTTGGACAAATGCAGAATTTTTCTGTTTCAAATTATATACCTCTTTGTACAGCTTCATTATATACATCTGTGATGTATTTTATTTTAAGCTATAACGGATATTATATCTGATCGTAATATAATGCTTTCTTTACAACATTATATTTATTTATTATTTATTTCTGCTTGCCTTTACAGCTTATTATCTTAGTAGTACATCGGCCCCACTCCTTTTCTTGTCTATATATTAGCATAATATCTAATACTTGTCAACACTTTATTTTAATTTTATTTAAATTTTATAAAAATTTTCCACAAGCAAAAAAATGCCGCCTTTTCAGGCGGTATTTTTTGCTATTTATTTGCGTGTTTGTATTCGATATATTCGTCAAAGGTCATAACCTTGTCAACTATACTGCCGTCGGGCTGTATCTCTATTATCCTGTTGGCAATGGTCTGAATAAACTGGTGGTCATGGCTGGCAAAAATCACAGTGCCCTTGAAGTCCGCAAGGCCGTTGTTCACCGCGGTGATAGATTCCAGATCCAGATGGTTTGTGGGCTGGTCCAGCATTATCACATTGGCCTCTTTCATCATCATGCGGCTGAGCATACATCTCACCTTCTCGCCGCCGGACAGGACGCTTACTTTTTTGTACACATCATCGCCGCTGAACAGCATCCTGCCCAAAAAGCCGCGCAGAAAGCTGTCGGTCTGGTCTTTGGAGTACTGTCTGAGCCAGTCTATAATACTGTCATCATTGCCGGCAAAAAACCGAGTATTGTCCTTGGGAAAATAGCTGCGGGAGGTGCTGACACCCCATTTGAAGCTGCCGGAGTCCGGCTCCATTTCGCCGTTGAGAATTTTGAACAGCGCTGTCTGTCCGGCTTCGTTGTCACCCACCAGGGCTATTTTGTCCAGTCTGTTAACATAGAAAGACACATCATCCAGCACTTTTATGCCGTCTATTGTCTTGCTCAGGTTCTTTACTTCCAGCACATCCTTGCCCACTTCCCTGTCCTGTACAAAATTTACAAAGGGATATTTGCGGGAGGATGCCGGCATTTCTTCCAGCTGTATGTTATCCAGTATCTTTTTACGGCTGGTGGCCTGTTTGGATTTTGATTTGTTGGCGGAGAAGCGGCGGATAAACTCTTCCAGCTGTTTTATCTTCTCTTCCTTTTTCTTGTTCTGGTTTTTGATAAGCTGGTTCATCAGCTGGCTGGACTCGTACCAAAAATCATAGTTGCCGGCGTACATCTTCACCTTGTTGTAGTCTATATCAACAGTGTGTGTGCAGACGGCGTTGAGAAAATGCCTGTCGTGGGACACCACCAGCACAGTGCCCGGAAAATCGATGATAAACTCCTCCAGCCAGGCTATGGCGTCAATGTCCAGGTCATTGGTCGGCTCGTCCAGCAGTATCAGGCTGGGTTTGCCGAACAATGCCTTTGCCAGCAGAACTTTAACCTTGTCACGGCCTTTCAGGTTTTTCATCTGCATATAGTGATATTCTTTGTCCACACCCAGGCCGTTGAGCAACTGCAACACCTCGGTTTCAGCCTCCCAGCCGTCCAGCTCGGCGAACTCGCCTTCCAGCTGCGCAGCCCTTTCGCCGTCCTCCCGTGTGAAATCCGCTTTGGCGTACAGTTCGTCCTTTTCCTTCATGATTTCATACAGGCGCGGATTGCCCATAATTACGGTTTCCATCACATAATATTCGTCAAATTTAAAATGGTCCTGCTCCAGAACAGACATTCTTTCGTTTTTATCCAGAAAAATTTCGCCCTTTGTGGGCTCTCTCTGTCCTGATATAAATTTCAGCAGTGTGCTTTTACCTGCGCCGTTGGCGCCTATTATTCCATAGCAGTTTCCCCGGGTAAATGTCAGGTTGACATCTTTAAACAGGGTCTGCCCGTCAAATTCATGTGTCAAATCTTTTACAGTCAGCATAAAATACTCTCTTTCTTTTTCAAAAGTTAAGGGTGTACCGTAACAGTATACTATAATATCATTTTTAATACAACTTAAAATTTACACTGTTGCCCGGCGGCCTTATGGGTGGTATAATTTAGGCAACACAAACCGTTTTAATTTCAAGGAGGTATTTTTATGTCCTATTCACCGCCGCTGACTTCTGCTTTCAACGACACAAAAAACAGAAGCAGTATTTTGTCCTGTTCCGGCATGTGCTCTTTCTGCACTGAGGACTGCGCCGGCACCTGCGAACTGGGTTTGGCCGCTGTCCTGGGCTCGCAGACAGTTTACCCCACCAACACCGGCTCCAACCAGGTGGCCAGCGAGAAGAATTATCCGATAGATTATTCCCATTTCAACATCAACGGTCACTGCTTCGGCACCCACGGCGTAAGGCCCAGCTATGAAGAGGCGACTATTTACAATGTGAAGCTGGAAAGAACATACGGCATTGACAACCCGGTAAAAATCGCCCTGCCGTTTATGCTGCCGGCGGTCATAAAACTGAACTGGAAAGACTATTTTGCCGGAGCCGCCATGGCCGGTGTTTGCTGTGTAATCGGCGAAGGCAGCCCCGGCAAAGACCCAAACCTGGAATACACCGACGGCAAGATTACAAAATTTGAAATGCTGGGCGAAATGCTGGATGCTTTCAACAAATATTACCGCGGATACGGCCAGATAATCCTGCAGTGCAATGTGGAAGACGACATGCAGGGACTGCCGGAATATGCGATAAAAACTTTCGGTGCCCAGGCCATTGAATTCAAATTCGGACAGTCGGCAAAAGGCACACAGCCGGCAAGGCTGCTGAAAGGCGGCTACGAGGAAGCGCTGAAAAAACAGGCGATGGGCCTGATTGTCCGCCCCGATCCCTCTACCGACGAGATGAAGCAGAAAGCCCGGGAGGGCTGCTGTCCCAATTTTTATTCCTATGACAGACTGCCTCTCTGGGACACCAAGTACATGATAAACCGCATCAAAGAGCTTAAAGAAATAGGCCTGAAAAATGTTTATTTCAAAATGGCCGGGTATGACCCGCAGGACATGGAAACAGTGCTGAGAATTGCAGCCCTGGCCGGCGTTGATATGGTTACCTTTGACGGCGCAGGCGGCGGCAGCGGATACAGTCCCAACAAGATGATGAATGAATGGGCACTTCCCACAGTATGCATGGAAGTAAAGGTGGCCGATATTGTAAACAAACTGGAGGATGAGGGGCTGGAAATGCCGGCCATAACAATAACCGGCGGCATAGCCACAGAAGACCAGGCATACAAGGCGCTGGCCCTGGGAGAAGGCAACATCACAGCCATAGGCACCTGCCGCGCTGCAATGGCCGCTGCCATGAGTGGAAAGAAGATAGGCGACATGATAAAAGCCGGCAACATTCCGCCCAGATACAAACAATACGGCAGCACCGTTCAGGAGATTTTTGCCGATCTTGCAGACCTGAGATACATATACGGCAAACAGGCCGACGACTTCCCCACCGGTGCAATAGGAGTGTTTTCCTATCTGAACAAGATGGCATTCGGACTTAAACATTTTGCCGCGCTGAACAGAAAATTTGACATAGACCTGGTGGATTCTTCCGACCTTATCCCCCTTACACAGGATGCCAGGGACCTGCTCAACGGCGAATGGTTTGAATATTAAAGCTGTTTGCGTCTATTAAGCTATATTTATTTATACAAGGCTTTATACATTTTTACTATATTTTCAATATAAGAAAAATAAAATCACTTTGTTAAAAATCAAATAAATTCAAACCTATTGATTTTTTGTAGACAAAATGATAAATTAAAATCAACAGCATAATATTTTTTTATGCAAAATGTAAAACGAAAGGAAAAAATTATGAGCAAGAAAGTTGTTGACTGGGACAATTGCAGTACCATAATAGTGGGTAAGGACGCCTCTGCCACCGGCAAGGTGATTATGGCACACAATGAAGACACACCCAACTGTGTGTTGCAGGTTGTAAAGGTGCCCAGGATAAAACACAAGGCGGGCGAAGTGCTCACCTTCGCCGACGGCGATGCAGTGATACCCCAGGTGGAAGAAACATGGGCATATATGTGGTCCGAATGCCGCGCCCTGGGCGGCGAGCCATTTGCCGACGGATTTATGAATGAGTGGGGTGTGGCCGTAGCCTCCGACAGCTGTGTTTCCACCAAGGAGTCAAAGCTGGAGCATGGCGAGGGCATAGGTTATGCACTGCGCAGGCTGATTGCAGAGCGCGCAAAGACCGCCAGAGAAGGCGTGCAGGTAGCCGGTGAACTGGTAAAGAAGTTTGGTTACAGAAGCACCCGTGCATACCATATATGCGACAAGGACGAAGGCTGGGTATTCCAGGCCACCGTGGGCAACCAGTTTGTAGCTAAGCGCGTGGGCGATGACGAAATCTATTACATGCCCAACTGGCTGACAATACATGAGGTGGATTTCAGCGATACCGAGCACAAAAACTATTACTGGTCAGAAGATGTGGTGAAATACGCAATAGACAACGGCTGGTACACACCCAAAACCGACGGCGACTGGTCCGACTTTGACTATGCCAAAGTGTATCAGGGCGAAGGCAGTGATGTAAAATCCAACTTTGACAGGAGCGACCTGGCATGGAAACAGATCACCGGCGCAGATCCTGTACCGTACACCACCTTCTCAATCAAAGCGCCGAAAAAGTTCTCCGTTGAGGACCTGAAATCCATTATGCGATCGCACTATGTTACATATGAAGAAGATCTAAAAGAAGATCACACAATGAGCCCACACCGCTACGGAATATGTCGCGACACTACAATAGAATCCACAATATTCGAGTTTAACGAAGATGTAAATCTCAACTGCACATGGCGCGCTTTTCCCAGGCCTTGCGCTGCGCCCTACACTCCTTGGTATCTGGGAATCGCAAAAATGCCAAAAGGCTATGCATGGATTGACGCACAGGCGGCTCAGGTGTCCCATTTCTTCGTGGACAAATCGGAGTTTTCATACAACCCGAACTATGCCTACTGGGCATTCCATTCTTTGCAGAATATGATGGAATTCAACTATCCTGCGTGCCGGGAGAAGGTACACACATCCATAAGGGCGCTGGAGGACGAATGGAATCTTACAAAGCCGGCTATTGAAGCCGCATATGCTTCGCTCAGGGGCAAAGACGAAACCGCCGCCAGACAGATACTCACAGACTACACCTGCCGGCAGGCACAGAAAGCCTGGGACTGGGCCGTTGACACCAAACTGGAACTGGAAAACGCGCGGCATGCCGACAGAATGAATTTCTGGAGAAGCAAACTGTAAAAATTAAATTGCATAAGTTAAAAACGGCATGTTGAAACCATGCCGTTTTTTTATTTTGTAAATACACAACTAATCTTTCGCATAAATTTCTACAGCAACATCAGCTTTTGTGTCCTCATCTGTAAGAAGTGAAAAAATTACAGTTTCGTCTGTTTCTGTGCTGACAAACACTGTCTTATTGCACGGAGACCGGCTGTCAGCGGTAAAAGTTACAGCCTGCAAATTTTCCCTGCTCATGTTTATTGTTACTGTCCCGCTTTCGCACTGTGCCTTGAGTACTATTTTATAATCTGTGTCAGATTTCAATGATACCGGCTTGCTGTACCCACTGTACTCCTCTTCATATTCCTGCGGGTAAAAATGGTACTCAAACCCTTGCAGATATGTATACTCTTCTGTGTCCTTTTCACTGCATCCGCAAAGACATATTGCAGATATCAAAACAAGTGCTGCCGTAAATATAATTTTAATTTTTTTCATATTTTATTATCCTCCCGTCAGAAATGGTTATAACCCTGTGTGCAAAAGCGGCGATATTTGCATCATGTGTTATCAGCATTATGGTTTTGCCCTGTTTATTCAGCCGACAGAACAGATCCATAACCTGCCTGCCGCTTTCGCTGTCCAAGGCGCCGGTAGGCTCATCTGCCAAAATTATTTCAGCACTGCAGGCTGTCGCCCTTGCTATCGCCGCTCGCTGTTTCTGTCCGCCGGATATATCAGCTGCTTTTTTTCGGGCAAGGTCAGCTATTCCTACCTGCTCCAGCGCTTTCAGGGCCCTTTTTACCCTGTCCTTTTGCGGAATTTTTTGTTTAAGCAGGGGTATCATTACATTTTCCAGCACTGTGTAATCTTCTATAAGGGCAAAATGCTGAAATACAAAAGCAATTTTCTTTCCTCTGATCCGGGCTGTCCGCCCGGCCGAAGCAGTGTCAACCTTACATCCGCCCAGAAAATACTCTCCGGATGTGGGGCGGTCCATACAGCCTATAATATTCAACAGCGTTGTTTTACCGGAGCCGGACGCGCCCATAACCGCAACAAACTCCCCAGGCCGTATTTTCAGGTTGACATCTTTCAGAGCTTTTACGGCACCTCCGCTGTGGTATTCTTTGCATATATTTTTCAGTTCAATCATTTCCACTTGTACCTCCTGTCAGCCGGGCGGGCTGATATTTTAAAATTTTTATAGCCGGCAGAAACGCCGAAACCGCCGCCATTACAAGCACCACACCGGCACATGCAGGAAGCGCAAAGCGCAGATGGGCGGCCAGCAGAATATTTTTAAACATATCATCACCGGTTTTCAGCTGTACCAGCTTTACAGTCCAGGACACCACACCTGAAGCTGCAGCAATAATCATAATTTCCGCCCATATCTCTGCCGCTATATCCCAATGGGTAAATCCGCCGGCCATAAAAACTCCATACTGTTTTTGTTTCAGCAAAATATTTGTCATAAAAACCGACACTACACAAACTTCTGCCATAATCAGCACAAAAATCGCCAGAAAAGCATTTGCCTGTGTATACATTTCCGTTTCCGCCCTGTAGGCCATGCACTCTTCCGACAAAAGGTTTGCCGACGCTGAAAATCCATGCTGTGCCGGCCAGGAAGATACCTGTTTTTTGACCTGCTTTACATCTGCATCACCTTCAAGAAAAATGTATGTATTGTGAAGCATTGAAAGCTGTGTGATAATATCCTGCCTGCTTTGGCCGGAAACCGGAGATAAAAAGCAGCCATCCAGGCTTATCAGCGGAAAACGCACCGGGTCATTTTCATCCGCCCAAACCGCGCCCTGCGGAATATACCCGGCAATTTTATAACTTTGTCCGGTGCGCTCGTCTGTCAGCAAAGTTCCCGGCGGCAGGATGTCTTCAAATATCCGCCCCGCATACAGCGGCAGGATGCCTTCATCGTATTTCTCATATCCGCCGACACCGCCTTTGAAAAGTTTCAGCACGCTTTCGTCTGCGCACAGCAACTGTGTTATGACGGGGTAGTTTTCATATTTTGTACCTTTGACAGCATTTTTGTTTATCTGCATATATTTTTCACTGTCCTTCAGCTGTGAAAAATACATTCCCGTCATGTCAAACTGCCCTACCGACTGCACTCCGGGTATACTTTCTATATACCGCAGATACTGCTGTATGACCCCGGCAAAATCTTCTGTTTCAAAGCTGGTGTGATAATCCAGGCGCAGTACCCTGACCATATCGGCAGCTATATTTTCATTGAAAATTTTTTCCTGATAAGCTGTTGCCGCGCCGTTGGTAACGGCGGACAAAACCGCATACATTGCCGCTGTACACACTGCAAAAAGCAAGGCTGAAAACAGTTTTTTTCTTTTTATTTCCCTGATTGCAAGTTGTATTATTTTCATCAGCTCACCGCCTGTGCCGGATGTATTTTCAGAATATGCGCCACAGGCGCCGCCATGGACAAAGCTTGTGTGAAAACAAGCAGTACCAGTGTGCTGACTGCAAGAAACGGTGTTATTTCCACGGTTATAATTCCGCGGCTGATGCGCGAAAAAACGCAGTTATCCGCCGTCCGGCAAACAGGCCGACTGTCAGCGCAGCTGAAATTTCCTTTGCCAACTGTCGGATAATGTCAGCATTAGTCCAGCCGAAGGCTTTGCATACAGCAAAATATCTTCTTTCGGATACAACAAGATAATTTACTGTCACCGCGCAGTTTACTACCGAAAACATATAAACCGACGCCGCCAGGGACAGGCCGGTATTGTGCATTGTCTGCGCAACCGGCAGGCTGGCCGCTTCTTCTGCAGCAAAGTGTAAAACTGCCTCTGTCGTACTTATGCCCACCAGGACACTGGCGATTGATATTGCAAAGCCCGTTATAAGCAGTAACACAGCCGGTCTGCATCTTCGTTTGATTTTTTGCATAATTTTAAAACTCCTTCTGTTTCTTTTTTATAAGACTGCGCCGGATAAAATTTGTTACAAAAAAACAGCGCACAAAAGCGCGCTGTTTTAAAATTTATCTGCTCCACAACAAAAGAGAATTTTCAATAACCTGCCCCAGCCGGCTTTCTCCCATTGTTTCTATATCGGTATAATCCCCTGTATAGTAATATACGCAGTCAATACCCTGTGCGCCCTTGTCCCGCGGACAAAGGGTATAGACGGAAAACATATCCTCTTTGGTTGTCACATCGTCCCATTTACTGGCCGACATACAGAAAAACAAATAGGTTTTTTCCTGCCCGTAAAAGCTTGTATCAACCCTTTTGATCTTCAGATAATTCGCCCTGCTGCCACGCAATTTTGCCACAAAGTCGCCGTTTGTTATTGTAACAGATATGTTGTTTTCCTCCGGCATTATAACACTAACCGAATTTTTCATGGCACCAATGACAGCAAGTATTCCCGCAAAAACCAGCACAGCAGTAAAAATCACCAGCAACACCTGCCTGCGGCGCAGTTTTTTTCTGACAGTGCGAAAAGCCGCTGCTTTTCTGTTCTCTTCCCGGTCATCAGCATACGGAACAGCAATATTTTCCGCCTGCTGCATTTTTTCATAAAAAGCCCTGCACTCCCCGCATTCTTCCAGGTGCCGCAGCACCGCCTGCCGGCTTTCCCGGCTGCAAACTTCATCATGGTACAGCGGAAGCAAATCCTGTATCAGCCCACATGGATATTTCATTTTATGCCCTCCCTTATCTTCATTTTGGCGCGGTGATAGGTGACGCGCGCCCAGCTCTCGCTTTTATCAAACAACAAACCTATTTCTTTGAAAGACAAATCCCCGAATGTACGCATCCAAAACACCTCTTTATAAGGCTCCCCCAGCCGGTGAAGCCGGCCGTGCACCTGCAAAGCTGTTTCTTTTTCCCGCAGCCGCCGTTCTATCGGCCTGTCATCGGCAATGGTTTCCAGCGGATAATCCACCTGTCGCCGCCGCCCCTTTGCCCGGGTGAGAAATGTATTTTTCGCTATCTGACACAGCCATACGCTCAGCTTGCACTCACCGCGGAATTTATCTATATTTTTTAGCGCTTTCAGAAAGGTGTCCCGGGTGATGTCATCTGCCCATGTTTCGTTTTTGCACAGGGACAAAACATATCTGTACACCGTATCATAATAATCCGAATATATCTTTTCAAAATCTTTCACCCGTCACCCTCCTTTTCGTCTTTTTCTTTCTTTTTCCACCGACACACCTGTCAACAGCGCAAACAGTATGTCTGCCGGTCGCACCCTGTCATAAAACAGCACTGCCAGTGCAAAAACCGCTGTTATTATACCATATTCAATCAGCTTTGCCCACACATCGTTTTGCGCCCGGTGCCGGCATATAAAAGCCATGACAGGTGTAAACCGTGCAAATACAGCCCAGCCGGCCGCCGCCCAAAGATAATATCGGCTGTGGGTAAAGTGGGCGGTTATGTAATAACAGCACAGCATGCCGCAGCAAAAGCAAAATACACTCACTGCCGCTTTTGCCGGTGTTTTGCTTTTCATACAGATAAAAGCGCAAATAAATATCCACACAGACATTCCGGAAAACACATTGGCCAGGTTTGTGGTATATATATCTGCCATTTTGGCGCAAAAGCCGAAAAAAGCACCTGCGGCGGCCATAAGCAAAGCGTTTTTGAAAATGAACTTTGGCCTAAATATAAATTTTTTCAACTTTTCTCCCCTCCGTCTGTAAGACTGACAAAATCAGGAAATGTTACAGAAATTTTTTAAAAATTTTTATCAAAAAAACAGGCATGCGGTTTTCCGCACACCTGTATATTTCAAATATCGGATATTTACTCTTTAATTGCTGTCAGGCACTCAAAGGGACGCAGGGTCACAGTGCCCCGCACTTTTGCCACATCGCCGTAGTTGGACAGCAGAACTCTGAAACTGCCCCGGGGCAGTTTTACCCGACAGGTGACATTTTTAAAGTTGTTTACACTTATCACCGTTTCACCCTCATACTCTCTGGAGTAGCAGAATGTATTCTCACTTTCCATATCAAAAGGTGTTACACTGCCCTGCTGTACGCTTTTCAGACCTTTTCTGATGCGCAGCAGTTTTCTGTAAAAATTCAGTGTGGATTTTTCATCCTTTTCCTGGGCTGCGGCGTTGATTTTGGGATAATTGGAATTTACCTTCTGCCAGGGTGTGCCTGCGGTGAAACCTGCATTTGCCTCGTCTGTCCACTGCATCGGGCTGCGTCCGCAGTCGCGGCTGCGGCTGTTGAACAGCGCCAGCCATTTTTCAGCCGGCTCACCACCTTCAATCACCTTTTCCTGCCAGGTATTCATAACCTCCACATCGCAGAAATCTTCTATCTTTTCGTAATTGAGATTGGTCATGCCCAGTTCTTCGCCCTGGTAGATGTATGGGGTGCCTTTCAGCATATACATGGCGTTGCCCTGCATTTTTGCAGACAGGTCGCGGTATTGGTCGCTGTCATCGCCGAAACGGCTGACGCTTCTGGCCTGGTCGTGGTTGGAGAAGAACAGCGCCAGTCGGCCGATTTCGCTCATCTCTTTCTGCCAGTGGAATATGGTCTGCTTGAAAGCTTTCACATCAAAAGGCAGCGGGCTGAATTTGTCAAAACCGTCCTGGTCGAAGTTCAGCAGATCAAATATGTACAGCATGTCCAGCTCCGGCTGGTGCTTGCCGCAGTATTCCCTGGCGGTTTCCGGCTCGATGTATGCCACCTCCGCCACAGTCATCATGTTGTACGGGGCAAAAACCTCCCTGTTCAATCGGGCAAAATGCTCGTTCACCTTTGGCTTGTTGGCGTAATGCTGGTTGGCAAAGCCGTATTTTGAACCGGGCATGGGCTCCACATCCGGGAAATCCGGCTCTTTGTACAGGTAGTTTATGGCATCCAGGCGGAAGCCGTCCACTCCGTACTGTGCCCAGTGCTGCATTATATTTATAACCCGGTCTACAACCTCCTTGTTTTCCCAGTTCAGGTCCGGCTGTTTTTTATGGAACAGGTGCAGATAATATTTGTCCAGCCGGGGCACATATTCCCAGGCACTGCCGCCGAACACGCTGGCCCAGTTTGAGGGCTCATGGCCGTCCACCGGGTCCTTAAAGTAATAATAATTCATATACTTTTCGTCCCCGGACAGTGCCTTTTTAAACCAGGGGTGCTCGTCAGAGGTGTGGTTTGCCACCAGGTCCAGTACAAATTTAAGGCCCATTGCATGACAGTCGTCAATCAGACGGCGCAGATCCTCCATTGTGCCGAAACGCTCATCCACAGAAAAATAGTCGGATATATCATAGCCGTTGTCCGCCTGGGGGCTTTTGAAAAACGGACATACCCATATTACATCCACACCCAGATTTTTGATGTAGGGCAGCTTCTGCCTGATACCTTCTATATCTCCGTACCCGTCACCGTTGGAGTCATAAAAGCTCTTGGGGTAAATCTGATATACGGCGGCGTCCTGCCACCAGTTTTTTTCTTTTTCCAAAATCATTGTTGTATTTCCTTTCTTTTTCAAATTCGATACAATATATTTGAATTATATCATATACACATATTTTTAACAAAAGTTTTTTATAATTATAATTGTAAACATACAATATGCACAATCATCTTTAAACTTTTGTGTGGGGTGAAGTTATGGCAGATAAAAACAAAAGCAAAAAAGACCGCGGATGCCTTTTTGCACTTCTGTTTCCTGTGCTTATAATCCTGGCCGGCTGGATACATCACAGCCTGCTTGCACCTGTTATAAGCAAAGCTATTTTTGAAAGATACTGCCGGCAGCAGAACATCGGCCGGGAGGAGATACTGCATGCAGAATATCCGAAAATGGGCATATGGGACCTGGTAATTTACGACGCAAAAGTCATATACGCCGATGACCCGGACACAGTGTACAGCTACGGCTTCGGGTTCTCCGGGCTGTGGGACGATGACATATCGCCGTTTTATTCTTCCAGCAGTACTGTGGAAAACGAATAACAGCACCGCCCCGTTGTTTTTAAAAATGGCATAATGTAAAAATAAAAAAGAGCAGACAAACTTTGCAACATTTTAGCATTTGCAAGGTTGTCTGCCCTTTGTTTTATATTAAATTTTAGTTCTGCGCCACATCAACCAGCTTCAAATCCGGGTTTTTCTCTGTTGCCCAGTTTATATTCCACTGGCTGGTAAAAAGCAGCAGCTTTCTGTCGCGGAAGTCTTCCAGCGCTTTGGTATCGCTGGTTATGTTCAGTCTGCGCAGGTCCACATCCTCGTTTTCTATCCAGCGGATAAACTGATATGGCAGTGTCTGCATCCTGATTTCCACATTGTACTCTGTTTTCAGGCGGTGTTCCAGCACTTCCAGCTGCAAAACGCCCACAACACCTACTATAACTTCTTCAAAACCGCCGCCCGGCTCCTTGAATATCTGTATGGCACCTTCCTGGGCTATCTGCTCCATGCCTTTGACAAACTGTTTTCTCTTCATGGTGTCCACCTGGCTGATACGGGCAAAATGCTCCGGCGCAAAGGTGGGTATGCTGTCAAAGGTAAAGGGTGTTTTGGCTGTGGTTATGGTGTCGCCGATGGAGAAAATGCCCGGGTCAAAAATACCGATAATATCGCCGGCAAAGGCCTCGTCCACAATCTCCCTTTCGCTGGCCATCAGCTGTGTGCTCTGGGACAGACGCACCTTTTTACCGCCCTGCACATGAAATACATCCATACCCCTTTCAAAGCGGCCGCTGACGATACGCATAAAGGCAATTCTGTCGCGGTGTGCTTTGTTCATATTGGCCTGAATTTTGAACACAAATGCTGAAAAATCATCGTTGTCCATCGGGTCAATCATGCCGGCGGAAGAATGGCGCGGCAGCGGCGGTGTGGTCAGGGCCAGAAATTCTTTTATAAACGGCTCCACACCAAAGTTGGTCAGGGCCGAACCGAAAAACACAGGTGTCAGCTTGCCGCTGTTCACCATTTCGCGGTCAAATTCATAGGAAGCGCCGTCCAGCAGTTCTATATCTGCCGCCAGTGTTTCGTGCAAAGGAGCTGTTATCAGCTCGTCCAGGTCGGCATCGCCCAGCTTTGCGCTGATTGACTGCGCCTGGTTTACGCCCACTTTGCCGTCGTGTTTAAAGGCCAGTATCTCCCGGCGCTGTCTGTCATAAACACCTTTAAAATCCTTGCCGGAACCTATCGGCCAGTTCATGGGATATGTCTGTATTCCCAGTACATTTTCTATCTCTTCCATCAGGTCAAAGGGGTCGCGGGAATCACGGTCCATTTTGTTTATAAAGGTAAAAATCGGTATGCCGCGCATGGTACATACCTTGAACAGCTTTTTGGTCTGGTTTTCAACACCTTTGGCCGCGTCGATTACCATCACTGCGCTGTCGGCCACCATAAGGGTGCGGTATGTGTCCTCGGAAAAGTCCTGGTGACCGGGTGTGTCCAGTATGTTGACGCAATAGCCGTCATAGTTGAACTGCAACACAGAGCTTGTCACCGAGATACCACGCTGTTTTTCAATCTCCATCCAGTCGGATGTGGCTGCGCGGGCGCCTTTTTTACCCTTTACTATACCTGCCTGCTGTATAGCTCCGCCGTACAAAAGCAGTTTTTCAGTAAGGGTGGTTTTGCCTGCGTCAGGGTGTGATATTATGGCAAAAGTGCGCCTTTTTTCTATCTGATGCAAAAAGTCTTTCACAAAAGCCTCCGAAAATCAAATGTATATAATCAATTAAGCATACTAATTAAGTATATCACAACAGGCGCTCAATATCAATATTTTATTGTGACAAACAAACAGGCAGCTTCAGGAAGCTGCCTGTATCTGCATTGTGGACGGGTTGTGTACACTGGGCGCCTTCAAAGCTTCCACCAGCTGCCGCGACTGCTGCCGGTCCAGCTGCGAGGGCGAAACCGAATAGTAATATTGGCTGGCCTGCTTTACACCATAGCAGTTTTCACCAAAGTAAGCCAATGAGCAATACATGGCCAGTATATCATCTTTATTGTACATTTTCTCCAGTTGAAAAGCAACAAACAGCTCGGCAACTTTTCTGGCCAGTTTTTTCTCAAAGGAAAAATACATATTTTTGGCCAGCTGCTGGGTTATGGTGCTCCCGCCCTGGACATATTGCCCCTGTGAAATATTTATGGCCATCGCCCTTACAAAAGCTATCGGATCTATGCCAAAGTGATAATAAAATCTTTTGTCCTCCGACTGCAGCAAAGTTTCAACAAACACACCTGAAATTTCGTCCAAAGGGGTGTACGCATCTGATGAACGGATTTCGTTCACCTTTTGTTCAATCGGGGTTTGCTCCACAGCCTGTTTGTACATATCGTATCCCCGTTTTATCACCGGGGCTGCCGCGGCCGCCCCCAAAAGACAAACAGCCAAAAACGCCGCCGACAGCCTTTTGAGTATTTTTTTCATTTCTATACACCTCTTCACTACAAGTATATATTAAAAAATAATTATGTGTGAATTGTTATAAAAAAATTAAGACTGTCTTATTTCTATTGCTGACAAAACCTTGCCCACGCTGTCGTTTATAACCAGGTCCGCCCGGCCTTCCATGCCGGTTTTGCCTTTGTTTATCAGCACAACCCTGTCGCCGTTGAAATATCTCAACAGTCCCGCCGCCGGATAAACCGTCAGGGATGTGCCGGCCACAATCAGTGTGTCGGCGCTTTCGATGGCCCTTATAGCGCCGCCCACCGTGGCACTGTTTAAATCCTCATCATACAGCACCACATCCGGCTTTATTATTCCGCCGCAGCTGCATTTCGGCACGCCTGTGGTGGACATTATATACCCGGCATCATAAAATTTTCCGCATTTCATACAATAATTTTTATGTATAGTTCCGTGCAGTTCATATACCGCCTTGCTGCCCGCTTTCTGATGCAGACCGTCTATATTCTGGGTTACAACTGCGCTCAGCCTGCCGGCCTGTTCCAGCCTGGCCAGCCATATATGCGCCGGGTTTGGCTGTACATCGGTAATGAGTATTTTTTCCCTGTAAAAATCGTAAAACTCCCGGGTTTTGTTCATAAAAAAATCATGACTGAGAATAACTTCCGGCGGATATTTATATTTTTGGTTGTACAGTCCGTCAACCGAACGGAAATCCGGTATCCCGCTTTCGGTGGACACTCCTGCCCCTCCGAAAAAAACCACTTTTTTGCTGCAATCAATTATATTCTGCAAAGACTTCAAAAGCTCCAAAGCCGTCACTCCTTTTGCACTGTTTTATTATATTGTAATGCCTTATAACAATTTTGGCAACAAAAAAGGGCGATTAAACCGCCCTTTTGATCAATCGTGTCTTATGGCGCTGAGCGCTGTAATCTTTACTGCGCGCAAAGCCGGAACATATCCGGACAGAATACCGATAAAGGTAGAAAATCCCATGCCGAAAGCAGCAAGCCATACCGGGATAATGGACAACTTCACACCGCCGGTGACAGCACCTGCCAGCGAGGCACCCAGGGTATTCAGCAGTGCCGACAGGCCGTAGCATATCACAATGCCCACTATGCCGCCCAGAAATCCTATTCCGGCCGCCTCTGCAAGAAACATATTCTTTATGTCTTTCAGCTCGCAGCCCAGAACTTTCATAATGCCTATCTCCTTTGTTCTTTCGTAGATAGCCATTGTCATGGTGTTGGCTATGCCTATTGCGGATACCAGCAGTGATATACTGCCCAGGCCGCCCAGTATCAGCTGTATCACCTGTGTCTGCTTTTTCATTTCGTTTCTTATGCTGGACATGGAGTAAGTCTGATAGCCCTGGTCTTCAATCCGTTTTGTGACAGCTTCAACATCTTCAATGCTGTTTACCTTTACGGCAGCCTGGCTGTAAGACCTTTCCTTGCCGCGGTTGGGGTCTTTGATGTCGTTGGCTTTCATATACTCTTTTTCCAGCTTTATCAGATCTTCCAGGTTCATTATCATGCCGTACATGGTCTCGTAACCTTTGGAGGTGTCACCTTTAAGCACGCCCACAACTTTTATCTCTTTTTCTATCCGCAGTTTTTCGCCGTTTTCGTCCCAGGTGTAACCCTGCAGCCTGATGTCGTCATTTAACACATCCACAAAAGGCTTTGGAATAACGCCGTTTTCATCGGGTATGGGCTGTACCATGTTATTGGGGTACTGTTTGCGCTGGTTGGTGAAATTATATGCAAAATTTTCGCCCACAATCACGGTATATTCCTTGTCAGTAGCCGTCGGAAAACGACCTTCCTTCAGCTCATATCCGTAATCGGCCAGGGCCCGTTCGTTAAGACCTATAATGTCGGCATAAGTTTTGTATTTGTCGTTGGTACCGCTGGCGCACTGCATGCTCAGCTGGGACGGCCTGTACAGCGGTGTGGCCACCCTTACGCCGGGTATATCCGAAAAACCTTCTATAACCTTGTCCGTCATCGACTGTGTGTCGGTACCACTGCTGCTCCAGTTGTAAACTTCTATCAGGGTCAGATCGCCCATTCCCTCCATCATATCATCATAGCTTTTGTCCAAAGCCACGCCGATAGACACCATCATTACAATGGAGCAGGTACCGATGACAACGCCCAGGACTGTCAGGAATGTACGGCCTTTGCGTCTTTTCAGATTATCTAAAGACAGCTTTAAAAGATCAGATATCTTCATCGTCTTCCTCTAATTCTGCAAGCCTTTTGGCCTTTTTCTTTTTGTAAAATACAAATCCGCCTGCGCCGGCAACAACAGCCAGGCCTAATATATACACTATGGGGCTGGTCTTGGGCTCTTCCGGAACAACTACCGGGTCTGTGATGCCCGGGTCAAAAGAAATGTTTTCCATGACATTCAGGCTGAATTCCCTTTCCAGGGTAGACTGTTTTCCGGAGGCATCCTCGTATGTAACTACAATTTTTCCCACAGCTGTTCCCATCTCGTTGGCTGTAAAGTAAAATTCCGCTTCCGAATTGGTGCCGGGGGCAATATTTCCCAGAAATTCCACTTCACTGCCGGACACCTGTTCGCTTACGATTTCTGCTGTTACATTGTAAACTGTTGTTTTGCCTTTGTTTACCAGCTGCAATGAGGCGTATCCCTCACTGCCCATATAAACTTCCGAAGGAATGTTTGAACTCTGAATGGAAAATCTTGTAGGCTGCTGAACATTTATTGACAAAGACTGCTCTGATGTATACTGTGTGCGTTTGCCGTTTACAAAAGCTTCAAAAGTATATATAAGTTTTACAGGCAAAGAGGTGGTATCATTGCCTACACCCTCTGCCACCAGTGAAAATGTGTGGTTGATGGAACCTTTTTTGCCCACTTTTCCAACCAGTATCTGGCTGTTTCCGCTGGAAAGATTAAGGCCTGTGGGCAGTTCGATTTTAAGGGATACATTTTCCAGCTCCAGGTTTTCAGATGTGTTTGTGGCCACTGTCACCAGGCTGAAAGTTTCACCCACTGTTGCAACTTTGCCGTAGTTGGCGCTGTTGAGGATTATTGTGGGTGCCGGAACATCGTCCACAGCTTCTGTCACATTGAAGGACAGCAGCTTCTGCGGAACAGCCAACGGCATATTGCTGTCTGCGCCGCTTTCTGTTTTGCCGGTATAGCTCACATTGAAGCTGAACTCCGGAGAGCCGCCCTGATAAACCACATCCCTGAATTCAACGGTATAGCATATGGCATCATAGTCTTCATAGTTGCCGGGTACAGTTACAGTGTTTCTCATCTTGCTGGTGATATTTGCCGCACTGTTTATGGAAAATGCGCCCTGGGTCATGTTTATATGGATGCGTGAAGTCTGGCTTCCGCTGGGCACACCAAAACTGCTGTTTTCAATTCTTTCATCTATTACGGTTACTGCGATAATAACCTTGTCGCCGGGCACAATCTTTGTAACAGGGTTTCCTCCTGCATCAACTACCCGGTAGTTTGTTATGTATATGTTGTTGTTTGTGACAACAGGCTTTTCATCCGAATCGGAGGGGCTGTCCGGATTTACAACGCTGGGCTGCTCCTGGGTGGATGTAACATTCAGGACAGAATTTACCGGCGGTTTTTCATCCTGCACCTCTCCCCGTTCTCCGTCCAAAGCGTAAACTGCAAACGGAGAAAAGGCTGTCGTAGCCGCCATAAAAACAGCTATTGCAGCACATGATACTTTTTTCAACAAATTGTTTTTCATAATCATTCCTCTAAAAAAAATATTTTTATTGGCTTATCGCTTGCGAATGGCCATTACTTACCTCTTGTTCGCCGGGAACTTGTACAGGCTGCTCGTCCTCGGCCTGTTTTTCAGGCTGTTCACCGGCAGTTTCCTCTTCAAAGGACTCGGCTATTTTTTCATCTTCTTCCAACAGGCTGACGCCGTCCCTGGTATCGTTTATAACGCGTCCGTCTTTCAGGGTTATGACCCTGCGGGCCATTTTGGCCAGTTCCGGGTCATGTGTAACCATCACAAATGTTATGTCGTTTTTCTGCGATATATCCAGAAGCATCTTCATAACCTGTTCTGTGGTTGCACTGTCCAGGTTTCCTGTAGGCTCGTCTGCAAAAATCACCTTTGGCTTGCTTACAAAGGCGCGGGCTATACCCACCCTTTGCTGCTGGCCGCCGGACATCTCCCGCGGTTTGTGGTTCATTCTGGAGCCCAGGCCCATCTCCGCCAAAATTTTTCTGGCGCGTTTTTCCCTGATTTTCTGTGGCACGCCTTTGAACATCAGCGGAAAAGCCACATTCTCCACCGCTGTCATAGTCGGCATCAGATTATAGGACTGAAATATAAAACCGATGTTGTTCTGCCTGAAAACCGCCAGTTCCTTTTCGGTCATTTTGTTTACCAGCTGTCCGTTTATCTTTACTTTGCCCTTTGTGGGCTTTTCCAGCCCGGCCAGCATGTTCAGCAAAGTGGACTTGCCGCTGCCGGAAGTACCCACTATGCAACAAAATTCACCTTTTTCAATCTCAACGCTGACATTATCCAGCGCCACAACCTTTTCTCCGCCGACTTTATAAACTTTTCGCAATTTTTCAACTCGTATCATTTTTTCACCTTTAAAAAGTCAATAAAAGTCTGGGTATTGACAGAATTATAACACTGTTAATGACTTTTTTCAATTAATGTGATATAATGCTTATAAAATTTTATTAAATCTTAATAAATACTTAATAGATCATCTGTCGTCTTACTATATATACGACAGACCGGAGGAAAATATTGCAAAGAGCACTGTACATTTTGTCTTTTGTACTGTTTGTCAACACGGCAGTGCTTGCGGCACAAGGGAGCTTTTTCCTGGGGCTGGGCATATTGTTTTTGCTGGCTGTGTGCCTGTTTTTACTGGCCAGATACTGGGCCCGGCGGAAAAAACTGAGCCGGGCGGGCCGGGGATATGCTGTAAAACAGTGCATAACAGCGGCACTGATATTTTTGTGTTTTATGGCAGGCTATATAATGATATTCGCCTGTATACCGCCGGAAAGCGGTGCAGATGCTGTGATAGTGCCCGGCAGCGGCGTAAATTCAGACGGCATGCCGTCAGCGGCCGCACAGGACAGGCTGGACGGGTGCATAGAATACTGCCGCAGCAACAATGTCAAAGCTGTGGTAGTCAGCGGAACAGCCGGCAAAAAATCTGCCGTAAGCGAAGCGCAGTCAATGAAAAAATATCTGACCGACCATGGAATTGACCCGGAAATTATCCTTTGTGATGAAAACGCCGCAAACACAAGACAAAATTTTGAAAACGCTTTCAGGCTGCTGAAAGATGCGGGCATATCCACTCAGAATGTGGTTTATGTCACCAACTCATTTCATTGCCTGCGAGCAGGCATCTGCGCCCGGCAGGCCGGTTTTGAAAACATATCAGCCTGTGCCACAGGCACCGATATATGGGTATTTCTGCCCGCCATGCTGCGCGAAATATGCGCTGTGTTCGCCGTATTGTTTTTGGGCTGCTGACAATTTAAAACACCAGGAGGAAAATATGAAAACACTTTTAAAAGGCGGAAATCTTATTGATGAAAACGGCAATGTTATTACTGATACCGACATACTTATAGATGACGGAATAATTGCCGACATAGGCAAAGATTTGACCTGCGACGGGCAGACAGTGGACTGCACAGGCAAATTTATAACACCCGGCTTTGTGTCGATGCACGCCCACAGCCCCATGAACATCTTCAAAGGCATTGCTGAAGATGTAAATATAGACGACTGGTTCAACAAAGAACTGTGGCCCTATGAAAGCAAAATGACCGATGAAGATATATACCGGGGTGCAAAGCTGGCCTGCGCAGAGATGATAAACAACGGCATCACAGCTTTTGCCGACCATTATTTCAAAAGCGATCTTATCGCCCGCGCCTGCATCGAAACCGGAATAAAAGCAGACATCGCCTATACTGTTTATGGTTTTGGCGGGGATTGCACACGGGAGCTTGACCGGGCGGAAAAGTTTTTCCTGCAATACAGGGACAACCGGCTGATCAGCCCGAGGATGGGCCCTCATTCGCCGTATATCTGCTCGGAAGATGTGCTCAGGCAGGTTATAGACAAAGCAAAACAGCTGGGCTGCGGCATACACATACATATCAGCGAAACAAAAGCGCAGGTGGAACAGAGCAAGGCTGACCATGACGGCCTGACGCCCTTTGCCGTAGTTGCCAAAGCCGGAGGATTTGATGTTCCGTGTATAGTGGGTCACGGTCTGTGGATAGAGCCGGAAGATTTAAAATTCATCAGGGAAGACACCTGTTTTGCCGTCTCTCCCAAGACTTATATGAAGCTGGGAATGTACAAAGGCGGTCTGTGGGATATGAAGGACAAGCTTAACATAACCAGCGGAAATGACGGCGCAGCCAGCAGCAATTCCAACGATGTACTGGAACAGATGCGTCTGTTTGCCCTGCTGGGAAAATGGAATGACAACGCAGAGCAGTTCACCCTTAAAGAAATCTGGAAGTATATGATGAACGGCCACAGATTTCTGCCTTTCAACAGCGGCAAGCTGAAAAAAGGCTACAGCGCAGACCTCAACATATTCAATCTTTCCTCCATTTCCTGTGCACCTGTGTACAACCCGCTGGCAGCCATAATATACTCCGCACAGGCGGCCACAGACATAACCGATGTGATAATAAACGGTAAGTTTGTAAAACGAAACGGCAGCCTGACCTTTGACCGGAAAGAAATTATAGATCACGCTTCCCGCTGTGCAAAGGAAATATACCGGCGAGGAAAAGGTGTGTCAAAGCTGTATTTTTAAATACATAACAGCGCAATTTTTTCAAAAAGTTCAAAACCACTTTACGCAACGCTTTTTTTAGGTTAAAATGTAACAAAGGAAATTCTTTCCTTTGTTGCTTTTGCCCTGCCGGATATTGGGGAATATCACGGCACCGCTGCCTATTATACCGCCGCCCCGGGTTGTTTTTGCCGGGGTAAAACTGTTGTTTTTAATTGAATGTTATAAATCCGATACACTCGCACTAAAATTATATTAAAAGATTAGGCTTTGTTGTTTTGGGTTATATTCATGCAGCAAAGGATAATCCGAAATATTTATTAAGAGGTGTATTTTTTGGAAACAGTATTTATGCCGATGCTCCTGTTCACCCTTGGGCTGTTTATACTTATCAAAGGCGGGGATACCTTTGTGGATGCAGCTGTGTGGATCAGCGATGTCACCGGAATACCAAAGCTCATTATCGGCGCAACTGTCATAAGCATAGCTACAACTTTACCGGAGCTTTTCGTTTCTGTCCTGGCCACGGCAGACGGAAGCCTTGGCATAGCCACCGGAAACGCCATAGGCAGTGTCACCGCCAATATAGGTGTGGGCATGTCCATAGGACTTATCGCCAGTCCTGCCGCAGTAAACTTAAAAGATTTTGCCCCCAAAGCATGTATGATGCTGCTGGCGGCGGTGGCTCTTCTGCGGCTGGGCACAGACGGCATGATTTCCATCTCTGACAGCTTTATGCTGATGGCAGTTCTGGCAGCTTACATATATTCAAATATCAGATCAGGCCAAAGGGCCACCGGCAATAATGCCAGCCGCATTTCCATAACCTTCCCTGAAGCGGCCCGGAACACTGCAAAATTTGTGCTCGGCGCCTGCGGGATTGTACTTGGTGCCAGCATGTTGGTTACAAACGGTCAGATACTGGCTTATGCACTGGGAGTAAGCGAAGATATAATCGGCCTTACCCTGATTGCTGTCGGCACTTCCCTGCCCGAACTTATAACAGCCGCCACAGCCATAGCCAAAAATGAAAGCGCCCTGACAGTGGGCAATATCATCGGCGCAAATATAATTGACACCGCACTGATTTTGCCTGTATGTTCCGCTGTAAGCGGCGGCAGCCTGGCCATATCTGCCAGAACAGTTTACATAGACCTGCCTGCAGCCATATTCCTGATGCTGCTGGTACTGATACCCACCATAAAGAACAAATCCTTTAAAAAATGGCAGGGCATCGCTATTCTGGCATTTTATGTTGTGTATGTTTTATTTATTGTTATGTTCACATAAAATCTGCGCTCAAAGGATGTCCAAAAATGAAAAAGCCCGTAATAATAGGTATCGCCGGAGGAAGCGGCAGCGGCAAATCCACTTTTGCCAGAAAAATTGTAACCCGTTTCCGACAGCCAATATCGGTACTGTGTCACGATTACTACTATCAGCCCTTTGAAGATATGTCGCTGGAAGAAAGAAAACAGCAAAACTATGACCATCCTTCTTCCTTTGACACCCGGCTGATGATAGAGCACATACGACAGCTGAAAAGCGGCCACGCCGTTTACAGGCCTGTATATTCCTACGAGCTGTTCACCAGGCTGGACGAAACCGTCAGGGTAAACCCCACAAAAGTGATTGTAATTGATGGTATACTGCTGTTTGAAAACAAGGAACTGCGCGACCTTATGGACATAAAGATATTTATAGATACCGATGATGATATAAGGTTTATCAGGCGTCTTCAAAGGGATACCAAGCGCCGCGGCAGAACGGTGGAAAGCGTAATAAACCAATACCTGTCCACTGTAAAACCAATGCACGACACATTTGTTTCCCCCAGCAAAAAGTATGCCGATATAATTGTGCCCGAAGGCGGTTTCAACACCGTGGCAATGGACATGGTGATCAGCCGCGTTGAAAAAATATTAAAACTGCAAGAATAAATACCAAAACAGCCGCATGGATTATGTCCGCGCGGCTGTTTTTAAATTATATGACTTATTTTTAAATTTGCAAATCTTACACTGAAAAAGGTACACAAAACAAAAAAGCCCTGAAAATCAGGGCTTTTTGCTTTATTGGCGGAGATTGAGGGATTCGAACCCTCGCGACGGTTACCCGCCCTACGCCCTTAGCAGGGGCGCCTCTTCGACCGGCTTGAGTAAATCTCCATTCGAAGTTGGTAAAAATATTTAATTTGTTGAAGATATGGCGGAGAGGGTGGGATTCGAACCCACGGTTCTTGCGAATCACTAGTTTTCAAGACTAGCTCCTTAAACCACTCGGACACCTCTCCGTATCTTGCAAGCTACGGATAATATATTACCACATGCAGCAATAATTGTCAACACTTTTTTGCGTCAAAAAATACATTTCCCGGAAGTTGTTATATAAGCTGTTAATTATGAATATTTATAATATATATCTATAATTATGCTTTGGGGGCACTGACTGCCACCATCTCAGAATTCTATCCCTTTCCTGGCTTTAAGGCCGCTTTCATAAGGATGTTTTATGCTTTTGATTTCACTTACATAATCTGCAATCCGTATAAAATCCCGGTCCTGCCTGTGGCCGGTGATTATGATTTCGGCACCGGCAGACAGCCTTTGCACTTCTGATATTACCCACTCTTTATCCAGAAAACCGCAGTCAGCTGCGTCTGTCAGCTCGTCAAGAATTATCATCTGCGCCTGCTTGCCCGCCTCTGCCCGTTTTTCAAACAGCCTTTGGGTAACCTTTGCCGTCGCTTCTTTTTCTTCCCGGCTCATATTCCACACAAAACCAATGGGCTCATCTACGGCCATACATTTTATATTTTCCGCATTGTTCAGCACAGCCGTTTCCGAAGATGTTCCGCTTTTGAGAAACTGGCAGAAAACCACACTGCCGCCGCTGCCAGCCATGCGCACCGCCGTACCTGTCGCCGCACTTGTTTTCCCTTTTCCGTCGCCGAAATAGTAGTGTATTTTGTTATACAATCCCATACTTTCCTCCGTATTATTGTGATGCCGTCCTGTTTTATATTATACCACAAACGGCTCTTTTAAGCCAAAAAATCTGATATTTTTTTAACATACGCCGCTTTTTTCTGCTGTCTTTTCAAAATTTATTATTTATTTTATACAAATTTTGTATTCAAATTGTAAAAAGCTTGTAAATTCGCACGAAGATTAAATTATGTACAATTTTTTCATACTTTTGTATAATTGTTGTATTGTTTTCTCAAAAATTATCTGTTATAATGATTTTAGAATTTAAAACTTACTTTGTTAATTTATTTGGAGGCAAAAATGGCACACAAATATGTTTACTTGTTCAGCGAAGGCAACGGCTCTATGCGTGAATTGCTTGGCGGCAAAGGCGCCAACCTGGCAGAGATGACAGGTCTCGGAATGCCGGTGCCGCAGGGTTTTACAATCACTACCGAAGCCTGTACCGAATACTATCGCTCCGGAAAAGAAATTTCCGAAGAAATTCAACAGCAGATTTTTCGGTATCTGGAAAAGCTGGAAGAGATAACCGGCAAAAAGTTTGGTGATCCGGAAAATCCGTTGCTGTGCTCTGTAAGAAGCGGCGCAAGGGCATCAATGCCGGGCATGATGGACACAGTCCTGAACCTTGGCCTTAATGACCGGGTGGTGGAAGGCCTGGCAAAACTGACTGATAATCCGCGTTTTGCATACGACGCATACCGCAGATTTATCCAGATGTTTTCCGATGTGGTCATGGGCATACCAAAAGCTTATTTTGACGATGTACTGGATGCCGTAAAAGAAGCCAAAGGCATAGAGTTTGACCATCAGCTCAACGCTGACGACCTGAAGAAAATAGTGGTTGAATTCAAAAAAATCTACAAGCGTGAAATAGGTGAAGATTTCCCCGAAGAAAGCCATGTGCAGCTGCTTGCAGCCGTCAAAGCTGTTTTTTCCTCCTGGGAAAATCCCCGTGCAGTATACTACCGCCGTATGAACGACATCCCCGCGTCCTGGGGCACTGCCGTAACAGTACAGTCAATGGTATTCGGCAACATGGGCAACGACTGCGGCACCGGTGTTGCCTTTACCCGCAATCCGTCCACAGGCGAGAAAAAGCTTTACGGCGAATTTCTGATGAATGCCCAGGGCGAAGATGTTGTTGCCGGCATCAGAACTCCGCACACCATAAGCGAACTGGGAAAAATAATGCCCCAGGCATACAATCAGATACTGGAAATAGCAGAAAAACTGGAAAAACACAACCAGGATATGCAGGATTTGGAATTTACCATTGAAAAAGGCAAGCTGTATATGCTGCAGACCAGAAACGGCAAGCGCACCGCCCAGGCAGCTATAAAAATAGCTGTTGATTTGGTGGATCAGGGCCTGTGCACAAAAGAAGAAGCCCTGCTGAAGGTGGAACCCAACCAGCTGGACAGCCTGCTTCACCCGCAGTTTGAGCCCACTGCCCTGTCAAAGGCCAAACCTGTGGCAAAGGGACTTCCTGCCTCCCCCGGCGCCGCCTGCGGACGCGTTTATTTCAACGCGGAAGATGCCAGGGAAGCTGCCACGAAGCGCAACGAGCCGGTTATTCTGGTGCGTGTGGAAACCAGCCCTGAAGACATAGAAGGTATGGCCATATCCAAAGGCATACTTACCGCCCGCGGTGGCATGACCAGCCATGCTGCTGTTGTTGCCCGCGGTATGGGCAGATGCTGTGTATCAGGCTGCCATACACTTCATGTGGACACCGACAACAAAATTGCTTATTTCGGTGATGTGAAGGTCAACGAGGGAGATTACATATCCATCGACGGCTCGACAGGCCGCGTTTACCTTGATATGCTACCTACAATAGACGCAACCCTCAGCGGCGATTTCGCCCGCTTTATGGAATGGGCCGACAGTGTCCGCACACTGAAAGTCAGAACCAACGCCGACAATCCAAAAGATGCCAGACAGGCAAGACTTTTCGGCGCCGAAGGTATCGGTCTTTGCCGCACAGAGCATATGTTCTTTGACAAAGACAGGATATTGGCCATGCGTCAGATGATACTGGCCAAATCAACTGCCGAGCGCGTTGCCGCACTGGAAAAAATACTTCCTATGCAGCAGAAAGACTTTGAAGGCATGTACAGGGAAATGGCCGGGCTGCCGGTTACAATCCGCTTCCTGGATCCCCCGTTGCATGAATTCCTGCCCCATGATGACGACGAAACAGCCATCACAGCTTACGAAATGGGCATTTCTTTCACAGAACTCAAAAACTCAGTTGACCGTCTGAAAGAAACCAACCCGATGCTGGGTCACCGCGGATGCCGTCTGGCTATATCTTACCCTGAAATAGCCCAGATGCAGACCAGGGCTGTTATGCAGGCCGCCATACGGGTAAAACGCGAAGGAATAGATGTCACTCCGGAAATAATGATACCTCTTGTATGTGACGCAGCCGAGCTCAACTTTGTAAAGAAAATTGTTGATGAAACTGCAAAACAGGTATTTGCCGAACAGGGCCTGACCCTTGAATACAAGGTTGGCGCCATGGTAGAAATTCCCCGCGCTGCCCTGACAACAGACGAAATTTCAAGATATGCCGAATTTTTCAGCTTTGGCACCAACGACCTGACACAGACTACCTACGGCCTGTCCAGGGATGACGCCAGCCAGATTTTGGACGATTACTTCAAAAACAGAATTTTTGAATTTGACCCCACAACCAAACTGGACCAGATAGGTGTCGGCAAACTGATAAAAATGGCCTGCCGGTGGGCAAGAGAAACCCGCCCCGACATCAAGCTGGGTGTATGCGGCGAGCATGGCGGAGACCCGATTTCAATACAGTTCTTCCAGAATGCCGGTCTTGACTATGTTTCCTGCTCTCCTTACCGTGTCCCGATTGCCCGTTTGGCCGCGGCTCAGGCAAAAATCAGATCAGACAAATAAACAGATATCATACTAAATCTCAAAAGCTCCGGAATTTCCGGAGCTTTTTTGTGTCCGAATTTATTTAAGTGTTGACTTAATCAAAATTTGTGATAAACTTTAATTAAGCAAACACTTAATTAAAAGGAGATTTTATGGATACCGTTGCAGTTTTGAAGGCTCTTGCAGACGAAAGCCGAATGAAAATTATAATTCTGCTTTCGGAACATTGTTATTGTGTAGGCGCACTGGCAGACAAGCTTGACATATCGCGGCCGGCAGTATCACAGCATATGAATGTGCTGGCTGCCGCGGGGCTGGTATGCAAAGAAAAAAGGGGTTATTATTCCCACTATCGTGTAAATTTTGAAACTTTGGAACAGCTGGCGGCGCAGATAAGCCGGCTGGCCGCGGCAAAAAATTCCGTTGCCTCAGAACCTCATAATAGCGGTACAGGCTGCCGTTGTCATATTCACCACGAAAACAGCAGTAACCTTTCAAAATGTCGGAATAAGGAAAACCAAAGCAGGCAGGATGTGAAAAAATGAAAAAAAATATTATTGCGGAGCTGTTGCTCAATTTTATGAAAATAGGCCTTTTTACCTTTGGCGGCGGCTACGCCATGATATCAATGATAGAAAATATATGCGTGGAAAAGAAAGGCTGGATAACCCATGACGATATGATGAATATAACTGTAATATCAGAGTCCACTCCCGGGCCTATCGCTATAAACTGCGCCACTTTTGTGGGCAGCCGACAGGCCGGCATGGCCGGGGCAATTGCCGCCACATTCGGAATTGTACGGCCTTCGTTTATAATAATATATGCCATTGCAGTGTTTGCCGGAAACTTCTGGCAGCTGCCTTTTCTGTCAAACATCCTTGGCGGCATAAAAATAGCAGTGGGATTTCTGATAGCTGACGCAGGCCTTACAATGATAAAGAAAATGAAGAAAAACAAAAAATCAGTGGGCATAATGGCATTTTCTTTTCTGACAATAGCCGCAGCAAAACTTTTATCAGTAAACATATCTGTGATAACTGTTATGTGCCTGTGTGCGGCATTCAGCCTGTTTACCTGTATCATTTCAGGGAAAAACAGCGGCACGGAGGTGAAAAAATGATATACCTGGATTTGTTTTATGGATTTTTGCGTGTCGGCTGTTTTGCTTTTGGCGGTGCTTATGGGGCAATCCCGCTGATAAGGGATGTGGTTTTGAGTTATGGCTGGCTCAACGAAGAAACCCTGGCTTATATGATAGCAGTCAGCGAGAGCACACCCGGCCCGATAATGGTAAACCTGGCTACATATATCGGCACCAGTCAGGATGGTTTTCTCGGTGCAGTAATTGCCACATTGGCAGTTGTTCTCCCGTCTTTTGCAGTGATACTGGCCGTAACTGCAATTATGTCAAAATTCCTCCGCAGTCCTTATGTACAGGCAATTATGGGTGGTTTGAAGCCATGCCTTGCCGGAGTTATTCTTGCCACAGGTCTGTGCATGATATTGTCAAACTGCGTCCCGTTTTGGGGAGCACAGCTTGATGTTCACAGCCTGATTATCACATTCCTGCTGGCCGCAGTTATTATTTTTTCAAAAAAAGTAATGAAAAAGAAGTTGTCGTCTGTCAGCATCATATTGGTCAGCGCTTTAATAGGAAGTATTGTATACTGTTTCTGATATAAAAAAACGCCCATGCGGGCGTTTTTTTACATATCGTCGGAAAAACTTTGTATAAACGGATCTTTGTAAAAAGCAAATATCAGCTGTATGCACATAACCGTCCACACCGCAGGTTCACACCATATAACGCCGCTGTACCGCGCAAAGGGGATTATCAGCTTTGCAAACAGTATTTTGCCAACCAGCTCTATAATGCTGGAAACCAGCGTTATAACCTTGCGTCCCATACCCTGCAAAGCCATTCTCAGGTTCAGCAATTCCCCCAGAACGATTGCAAAGGCGCTGTTAAAGCTGAGGTAGCTGGCGCCGATGTCCAGTACAGTCTGCTGTGAAGAAGAGGAAATAAAAGCAATAATCCATCTTGCACCCAGGCCAAACACAGCCAGCGCAATCACCGACCATACCGCCGCAATTCTGAAAGCAATGCTGACGCCTTTTCTGACTCTCTTGCCGTTGCCGGCGCCGTAGTTTTGGGAAACGAATGTGGCCAGCGCCATGGAAACGGTTGTCAGGGGCATCATGGTAAAGGATATGGCTCTTCTGGCCGCGGTGTGCCCTGCTATCGTCAGTGTTCCAAGTGTGTTAATGGAGGATTGCAGTATTACTGTGCCGGAAGAAACTATTGCTGACATCAGTCCCATGGACAATCCCTGTCCCAGCATATCCTGATATAAATTTTTGTCAAAGGAAAAATGTCTGGCCGAAGGGATAAGAACCGGGCACTTTTTCAATATATAAACAAAACACAGTGCAGCCGAAATAAACTGTGCCACCACCGTAGCCACCGCGGCACCTTTTATCCCCATGTCCAGCCGGGTTATAAAATAAATATCAAGAATTACATTTATAACTGATGCTATTATCAGAAAAACCACAGCCATCACGCTGTTGCCGATTGCTTTCAGCAGACCGGCAAAGAGATTATAGGCAAACATCACTATAACGAACAGGGTTACCGTGGAAATATATGCGTATGACTGTTCGATTATATCGGCCGGCGTCTGAAGCCGCACCAGAAGCGGACGCAGGACTGCTGCGGCCAAAGCTGTTATGGTCACGCTTATCACAACGCCTATAACAAATGAAGCCGCCACAGACTTCTTCAGCCTTTCCTCATCACCTGCACCGTAAAACCTGGCAGTGACTATGCTCAGGCCGTTACCTACCCCCAGCGCAAATGCCACAAAAAGTTCGTAAATAGCGGCGCAGGCCCCCATGGCTGCCAGACTTTCGTCCCCCAAGAACCTGCCGACTATTACAGTATCCGCAGTGTTGTAAAGCTGCTGGAATATATTTGAAACAAGCAACGGAAAAGCAAAAGCCAGCAGGCTTTTGGCTATGCTGCCGTTTAACAGATCTACCTTTGTCTTCATATCTACCTCCCAAATTTTGCTTTATAATTATATACAAGTTTTATTGACTTTTATATAAATTTATGCTTAAATTTTATAACAATATTTCAAAGCAGGAGGTTTTGTATGTCACTTTGTACATCTTCAACATTTATAGATGACAATCTGCATGAAGATTTTTCCTACACCGACAGCAACGGTCTGCCAGTCAGAGTGGAAGAAAAACTGCATGCACGAGGACAGATTTATTATAAAGACGACTGCCATTGGCACAGGGAAATTGAAGTGCTGATGATTAACAGCGGAAAAATGGATTGTTATGTCAACGGGCAGGTTTACTCCCTGGCGGCCGGCGGCGGCATTGTGATAAACTCCAACCGAATGCACTACTCCATATGGAATAAAAACTCCGCCTGCGAATACTCCCTGTTTCAGTTTGACACTTCCCTTGTCAGCAGTGACCCAATTATAAGAAGCAAATATATCGAACCGCTGACATCAGACTCCTCCGCCGATGCCATACTTCTGACCGAAGACAGAGCCGAAATACTTTCCGATTTCAGCCGGGCCATAGCCTTATGCCGGAAATCCGAGCCCGGCTATGAGCTTAAACTGCAAAGCGTGATGTCATCGGTATGGCTGAAGCTTTTTGTGTGCGCCCGGCAATACGGACAGCTGGCTTCCGGAGGGCATGGAAATGATGTGCTTAAAAATATGATAGGATATATAAAAGAAAACTATACCCAAAAAATCTCCCTTGAAGATATTGCCGCCTCCGGTGCTGTTTCCCGCACCACCTGCCACAATATTTTTAAAGAGCACCTGGGATGCTCTCCCGTCAGTTTTCTTATTGAGTACCGAATAAGACAAAGCCTGTATATGCTGCAGGACAGAAATTTTACCATAACCGAAATATCCCAAAGCTGCGGATTTGCCTCTTCCTGTTACTACACCGAAACCTTTAAAAAAATCATGGGCTGCACACCCAAACAGTGGCGCGCCGGACAAAAGAGCAAAAAACAGCCCCGTAACGGGGCTGTTTTTTATTCTTTTATAACTGCGTACATCTTCATATCCACAAGCTTTCCGTTTTTAAAGGCATTTTTTCTCAGTAAACCCTCAAAAGTAAAGCCGGCCTTTTCCAAAGCCCTGCATGATGCTGAGTTGTACGCATAAGGTTCGGCAAATATTCTGACTATGTCTGTATTGTCAAAAACATACTGCACAATCTGTCTTGCGGCGCTGCTGCCATAGCCTTTATTCCAATAATTCTGACCTATGTAATAACCCATTTCACCGGTGCGCAAGTGCACATTGTCCATTCTGCTTACACTTATACTGCCCACCAGCCTGCCTTCGGCTTCTATGGCAAAGGCAAAAAGTTTGTTTTTATCCCTTGTCATCATCTTCTCAAATAAAGGCAGCGGCATCCTGCTGTGTATATGGGTACGGAATACCGTCGCGCAGATTATCCTGGATATTTTTGTTGTTCATTATACAAGCCAGCTCTTTTGCGTCAGCTTCACGCCATTCGCGCAATATACACTCCATACTTCACCCTCCTTGCCGCAAAACAAATAATGCCGCTTTTTATTTTTCAAGGAAATCATAGGCAAACTGGGCATAAACCGCAGCTCCTCTTTTCAGCACATCTTCATCAACTGTATATTTTTCGTGATGGTTGGTGTAAATCAGGCCTTTTTCGGGGTTGCGGCTACCGATAAAGCCAAATACACCGGGGACTTTCTGCATAAAGAATGAGAAGTCCTCTCCGCCCATCATTGTATCCAGATGACCCAGACCTTCTTCGCCGTACAGTTTTACAACTGCATTTCTGGCGATGGCATTCAGTTCTTCATTGTCGTTTATAACCGGCACTGTAAGCCATTTAAAATCAAAGGTAACCTTTGCGCCATAAGCCGCAGCAGTGCTTTCCAGTATTCTCTTCATCGCCCGCGGTGCGCCTTCCAGCAGGTCTTTGGAGAATGTCCTTACAGTTCCGTCAAACTGAACTTTGTTTGCTATTACATTCCATCTGCTGCCGCCTTTTATTGTGCCTATTGTCAGCACCAGCGGATTAAGGGGATTGTTGTTTCTGGAAACATAAGTCTGCAATGACATTATCATGGCGCTGGCAGCCACAATGGCATCAACACCCAGGTTCGGTGCGCTGCCGTGGGCGGAAACACCTTCTACCGTAACATCAAACATTGCGGCGGAAGCCATTCTGTTGCCGGATTCAACGCTTACATAAGGCGCGTCAAAATCACCCCATATATGAGAACCGTATATAGCGTCCACGCCGTCCAGTACGCCGGCCTTTATCATTGCCGGTGCGCCAAAACCTGTTTCCTCTGCCGGCTGGAAAATCAGCCTTACAGTGCCTTTCAGCTCATCCTTTACCCGGCACAGCATCTTTGCGGCGCCCAGAAGCATTGATATATGGCTGTCATGGCCGCAGGCGTGCATGGCCCCGTTGGTGGCTGCAAAATCCAGGCCGGTTTCTTCACATATGGGCAAAGCGTCTATATCCGCCCTCAGCGCCACTGTTTTGCCGGGTTTTCCGCCGACAATATCGGCCACACAGCCGCACATGCCCTCATAAGTAACAGGCTCCAGGCCCATTTCTTTCAGATCGGCTATTATAGCTTTTGTGGTTTCATATTCCGCTTCAGACAGTTCCGGGTGCCGGTGATAATATCTTCTGCGCTCGATTATATAGCTTTCGGTTTGTTGTGCAAGTTCTTTAAAATTCATAAAACCTCGCCTCCTGTTTTTTTATTATAATATCATAACCTTATGCACCATACAACAATTTTCTTCATTTAATCTTTGTTTTTCAGCAGTCTGGCGTAAAGCAGACCCATGACCGCGGCAAAACCGGCCGCTGATATAAACATCGGACGATAACCAAAGTTCTGACTGACAAACCCCAGTGACAAAGACCCTATTCCTCCGCCCAGATCCTGACCCATCATAAAAGTTGCGGTGGCCAGGGCTCGTTTTGAGGGTGCCACATCCCTGACTGCGGCTGTGTTTACAATCGGGTGTACTATCCCTCCCCCGCTTCCGTACAGCAGTGCGCCGATATAAAATGGAATTTTACCGCTGAAAGCCGCCAGTACAACAAAAGACAACACCAACATGCCGCACCCTGCGGCAAAAACCCTGCCCTGCCCCAACTTACGACAGAGCAGACCGTTGGTCAGCCTTAAAACCAGCAAAGCCGCAGATGAAACCATAAAAAATACGCCCCGGCTGCCGCCGTTGTTTTCCGAAGTGTAAATAGGAATAAAGGCATAAATTCCGCTTACGGCTGCGGCAAAGAAAAATATAGTCTGCGCCCGGGGCAGTGCCTGCTTTTCAAAAAGAGCGAAGCCGGTTTTTTCCGGCAGGGCTTCGCCGCCGTCGTATTTTACGGTCAGGACAGAAAACAAAGCCCCTGCAGTCAGCAAAGCCGCTGCCAGTGCAACTGCCGGAAAGCTGATTTTATACAGCCACAGTGCCGCTGAAGGAGCCAGCGCCTGGGCTATAACTCCTGTTGCCCCGTATATTGCAATGGCCTGCGGCAGATTTTTCTCCGGGACCCGGTCGCACACCATGGCACCGCCGGCAGTCGTAACAGCAGAGTATCCCAGGCCAAACAGCCGTCTGGAAAATATCAGCATCATCAGAGAAGAGGAAAAAAATGAAAATGCTGCGCCTGATATGCACACCAGCCGCCCGGCAACATATATAAACTTTTTTCCTCTCCTGTCTGCCATTACCCCCCACCGGGCCCTGGAAAAAAATGCAGAAAATGTAAATATACCGGCCACAATGCCGCCTATTGTATTCCCGCCGCCCAATTTCAGGCCATGCTGGGCACTTACGCTGCCCAGCATAAAAGATGCACTGTAAAAAAGGCCGGCCGACAAGGTTATCCGTATATAATTTTTAGAAAACAGTTTATCCTTCATAATACCCCAGCGTTTTTTCTGTATTGTTGACAAAAAAATAAAGTTATAGACCGGCTGGAACCGGCCTATAACTTTTCGATATGTAGGAATATAAATAAAGGATAAAACCTTTATCGGCACATTTTATATTCAGGCCGCTTTGTGAGGGCCTGTTTTAAGAACATGCAGCTGCACCCTGCGTCTGCGCACAGCTTTTTTCATGCTGCTTCTCAGCCTGTTCTCTTCACTATAGCAAAGATAAGTCAAAAGAGAGAATACCACAGTATTTGACGCGACCTGCAAAACAGACGCTCCCTGGGCCAGCGCACCTATGCTGACAAAGGTCATCAAAGCAAAAACAACTGTAAAAAAGTTATATAAAAATATCTTCATCTGTTTTTTCATACTGCACCTCTCACAACTAACGGTTGTTTATTTGACTATATAATACTACAACTTTCAGTTGTTGTCAATGATTTTTTCGACAAAATTTGCTGCTTTTACGCTAAAATACTACTTTTAGTTGTTTACAAAATTAAATACATAATGTATAATATAAGCAAAATACAACTGAAAGTGGTGAAGATATTGTTCAGCCAACAAATAAAAAGCCTGAGAAAAGAGCACAAGCTGAGCCAGAGCCGGCTGGCCAGGGATTTGCAGGTTACACAACAGGCTGTGGGAAAATGGGAGACCGGCAAAAGCACTCCTGACAGCGATACTCTCCGCAAAATAGCTGAATATTTCGGTACCAGTGTGGATTTTCTTCTCGGTGTGAACAAAACCATAAAAAATGCCGTAAGCGGTTTTGACCCGGATTTTGCCATACCTATCATCGGCACTGTAAAGGCAGGCTACAACTCCTTTGCCTTTAACGATGACTACGGTGTGGAGTACGCCAATGTACGCGATCCGGAAAACTATTTTTACCTTATAGTAAAAGGCGACAGCATGGAGCCGCGAATAAAAGACGGCGACCTGGCGCTGGTCCACAAACAAAGCACCCTCAATGACGGCGACCTGGGGGTAATTGTTTACGGCGACAACGAAGGCACGCTGAAGCGCTTTGTAAAAAAAGGCGATATGATTATTCTGCAGCCTTTCAACCCGGAATATGAAGCAAAGGTTATAACCGGTGAAGACCTGAACAATGTTTATATCGCCGGAAAAGTAGTGGAAACAAAAACAAAATGGTAAAATCTGTAAAGTGCGGCCCGGTTTTTACTGCCGCACTTTTTATTTGCTGCAATAAAACATCACCCTTAATCGTTTTATTTACAGAAGGGTAAAAATTTCAGAGATTTTCAGGAAAATATACATATATCAACACTGATTATTGTTTTGTGCCAAAGGCACAAAATCTGCAAACAGAAGAAAACAAACTTATTTTTGAAAACAGGATTTCTGCAATAAAGGAGGGGTGCTTATATGAAGGATGATTTTGAAAGAATTGTATACGAATATTCAGACAATCTGTTCCGACTGTGCATGCACTACACCAAAAATACAGCCGATGCCGAAGATACCGTACAGCAGACTTTCCTGAAATTGCTGGAAAGAAGCGAGCCTTTTGAAAACCCCGAACACGAAAAAGCCTGGCTTATAAGGGTTTGTATAAATCTGTGCAAAGACCACCTTAAAAGTTCCTGGTCCAAAAAGGTTGTCAGCGAAAACTTTTTGCCACCGCCCTCCCACAGGGAAGAGATACCGGACGGAACCGCACCTGCGATACTGGACTGTGTCAGGCGCCTGCCGGACAACCAGAGGACAGCCGTGTATCTGTTTTACTATATGGATATGCCTGTCAGCCGGATTGCACAGGCTATGAATGCAAAGCAAAACACCGTCCTGTCCTGGCTGCGGCGCGCCAGAAAAACCCTTGCCAAAACAATAAAGGAGGAATTTTGATGTTTAGAGATGTTTACCAAAAAGAACTGGACTCCTTACATGTCAGCGACAGCTTTAAAAAATCGGTCATAGACCAGCTGCAGGCTTCCCGGACTGACAAAAGGCAAAACCGGCAAAGCGAGCCTGTCGGCAAAAGAATATGTTTTCCGAAGATAAAACGGAGCAAAATCCGGGCATTTGCCGCAGTCTTTGCCCTGTGCGCTTTGGCTTTAAGCTCAATATTGCCCAAAGAAGATGCACAGGTGACCCCGTTGCTTTACAGCAGCAGCGGTTATACAAAAGCCGATGCCCGGGATATATCCCCCAGGGGTGTAAAAGCTATTTCCGCCATGATGATACCATACACCTTTTCCCAGGAAGGAATGGGCTTTGAAGTCTATATTGTCAAAGACATATCAGAACTTTACAAAAATTCTCCGGCAGATGCACGGTCGGTAAGCGGCAGCCTGAAAGTGTATGAAAGCACCTCCATGAGCGACCGGCAGACATTCACCCTGGCAGAAAGTTTGCTGCGCTCCATCGGCGCAGATGCCGAAAGTACAGAGAAAGAATACACCTGGCAGGTTCCCTTTTACCGTGAAGATGTATGGGCCGGCAACAGTCCACAGAGAACCGCTGAATACACCCCGCCCCGGGAGGATAGTTTCCTTTACAGTGCAAGCTACACCTTTGACGGCGGACAACTGGAGATATACCCAGGCCGCGCCAGGGCTCGTCTGACTGTTTCTGCCCCGGAAAATCTGTCGGACGAAAATTCCCTGCTGAGCTGGGCTGAAGAATTAAGCCAAAAACTGGGGCTTGAAAACCCGGAAAGTTACTCTTATACCGACTACACTTTCAGCGGAGAAAGGCACCCGTTCTTCTATGTCTATGACAACACCGGCGATACCAGCGACACGCTGTTTGCCCACAGCCTTACCAATATATCAATATATAAATTTCGGGAAAGCGACGAAGTGGTTATATGGATAAACCTGCCGGCGTACAATGACGGACGGCAGATGCCGGCAATCACAATAAACCAGGCTTTGGGGCTTTTATACAACGGCGATTACTACACCAGCCGGCCGGAAGGCATAACAGATGAAAGCACCGTGGCAATGGCTGAGCTGGTATATCTGGACGCATATTACGATGCGAAAACCTGTCAAAAAAGCGGATATGCAGTCCCGTTTTACAAATTTTATGTACAACTGGAAAACCAGGACTACCTGACACCGGAAGGCTTTGTGACATACTGCGCCTACTATGTACCGGCCATACACCCGGACAATCTACAGGTAAATGATGATTTTTCGGTATATAACTGACAAAAACAGACGCTTTTCGGCGTCTGTTTTTTTATTTTTTCACATTATGGTGTTAAAATATTATTAACATTATTTAGTCCGGTCAAGGTTTTTCCAAAAACAAGCAGGTTTCTCACTGAAAAAAGGGGGGATTGTTCACAAACCAAAGTTTACCAACCGTTTGATTTTTGCTTGTGCAAAATGAAGCCAGCGTGTTGGCAAAATATAAATTAAGGAGGAGCTTGGCTTGACTGATAACAAGTTAAGATTCAGCATTATAATAACGGCATATAACATTGAAGATTATATACGGCGCGCCATTGAAAGCGCAT
Source organism: uncultured Clostridia bacterium (assembly GCA_944386045.1). Lineage (GTDB taxonomy): Bacteria > Bacillota > Clostridia > Oscillospirales > Ruminococcaceae > RGIG3102. The sequence continues at coordinate 38,030 of CALWZO010000034.1, forward strand.
TAAATCAGACATACAAAAATTTTGAAGTGATCATAATAAACGACGCTTCCACCGACAACACTCTTGAAGTGATAAAAGGTTTTGAGGGTATAACAATTATCGACAACAAGATCAACTGCGGCCTTGGTGTTTCCAGAAACAAATGTATACGGGCCGCCAGGGGCGAATATATCATACATCTCGACGGAGATGATATGATGTATAACGAAGAAGTTTTATCAGATATTGATAAACTTATAGGAGAAGAAAACTACGATATTGTTTTTTAGGCTATCAGGATGTGGGAGGACTGGGAAAATTGAGGATTTCCACACGGGAAAGCTCCACAAAAGAAGCCAGGATAGCCTGCGACGCCATATCTGCTGAGCTTTATCAAAAATGAAACCGAAAATATATTGCCTAAAGTAAAAATTATATTACAGGCGATAGAAACAGATAGAATTACAGCCGCTCTGCCAAAGAGAGACTACCGGTTTACTACTCTTTAAGAATTACAGCCTTTCCGGACTATTTTAATGAAAAAACAGATTCCTTTTTCAAGGAATCTGTTTTTATTGATATAAGTTCTGTCAGGTATTTTCAAACTGGCTCTGATACAAATTAGCGTAAAAACCGCCTTTTGCCAGCAGGGTTGCATGATTTCCGACCTCTACAATATGGCCGGCATTCATAACTATTATCTTATCTGCATCCCTTATGGTGGACAGCCTGTGAGCAATAACAAAGCTTGTGCGGTTCTCCATAAGTTTTTCCATGGCCTGCTGTATCTGCACTTCTGTTCTGGTGTCCACGCTGCTGGTGGCCTCGTCCAGAATAAGTATCTTCGGATTTTGCAGGAAGGCGCGGGCTATTGTTATCAGCTGTTTCTGTCCCTGGGATATGTTGGAGCTCTCTTCATTCAGTTCAAAATCATATCCGCCGGGCAGTGCCTGCACAAAATGATGAACTCGGCTGGCCTTGGCTGCCCGTATCATCCGTTCTTCCCCTGCATCAGGTCTGGAATACATTATATTTTCTCTTATGCTGCCTTTGAACAGCCATGTATCCTGCAATACCATGCCAAACATTCCGCGCAGGTCGTTCCTAGTGAAATCTTTTATATTTACACCGTCTATGGTTATCCGGCCGCCGTTCAGCTCGTAATATCTCATCAGCAGTTTTACTATTGTGGTCTTGCCGGCGCCGGTGGGGCCAACCAGGGCAATTTTGTCACCGGGTTTAACCTCCAGGTCAAAATCATCAATTATTATCTTGTCCCGGGTATATCCGAACCTGACATCCTTGAAAGCAACCGTACCAGTTATATCATCTGTGGAAACAGGATTTTCTGTGTCCGGTTCTTCTTCTTTTTGGTCAAGAAATTCAAATACACGCTCGCTGCACGCCATCGCCGACTGCAGCATGGTGGATATGTTGGCGATCTGCTGTATCGGCTGGTTAAAATTGCGTATATATTGGGTAAAGGACATTATGTTACCGACGGTTATCTGACCGTTTATCTTCATCGCCGCACCCACTATACACACCAGGATATATCCCAGGTTGGATATAAAGCCGGTCAGCGGCATTGTCAGGTGGGAAGCCACCATACTTTTCCACGCGTTTTCACGCAGCCGGTTGTTGTAAATGTCAAAGTCCTCCATTGAAGCCTGTTCCATGTTAAAGGATTTGACCACCAGGTGGGCGCTCATCATCTCTTCCACATGCCCGTTTACATAGCCCAAAGACTTTTGTTGTTTTCTGTACAGCGGCTGGCTGATTTTGATTATCTTTGCAATAACAAACATTGATATGGGGATCATTGCAAAGGCTATAAGGGTAAGCTGCCATGATATTGACAGCATCATAACAATAGTGCCTATTATCAAAGTCAGCGATGAAGCCAGCTGTGTCAGCGTTTCCCTTACAGACCGGTTGATGGAGTCCACATCGTTGGTTATCCTGGACAGCACATCACCGGTGCTGGTGGTGTCAAAAAAGCTCAGCGGCAGACGGTTTATCTTTTCGTCAATATCTTTTCTCAGCCTGTAAGTGATGTTGTTGGACATCTTTGCCATGGTAAAGCCCTGGCAGACCGAAAAGACATATGAAATAATATAAAGGGCAAGCAGCAGCATGACCATCTTCCGCAGTGTGGCGTAGTCTATTGATATAACGCCTGTAACAATGCCTTCTTCAACAGCATTGTACAGAATATCCGTCGCCTGTCCCAAAATTTTCGGACCCACAACCTTGAAAAAGCTGGAGGCCGCAGCCATTATCATAACCAGGAATATTCCCAGCTTGTATGCGCCCAGATATTTCAAAAACTTTTTCATCGTGGTTTTGAAATCTTTCGGCTTTTCGCCGCCGCGCATAGCTGCTCCGCCGCCTCGTCCGCCGCCGCCCCTGCCGGGACGCGCGATATTCTGGCTCAGCATAGGTCTTTCATTTCTCTGTGCCATAATCACACCTCCTCTTTGGACAGCTGGCTGTAAGCTATTTCACGGTATTCCTCACAGCTTTCCAACAGCTGTTTGTGGGTACCCTGCCCCACAATTCGGCCTTCGTCCATGACCAATATCAGGTCAGCATCCATTATGCTGGCCACACGCTGTCCCACTATTATTATGGTGGCATCGGACAGGTTTTGTTTCAGGGCCTTGCGCAGCTTCAGGTCGGTGGTGAAATCCAGCGCTGAAAAGCTGTCATCAAATATATATATCGGGGACATCTTCATTATTGCCCTGGCAATAGTCAGGCGCTGTCTTTGTCCGCCGGACACATTGGTACCGCCCTGGCTGATGGGATAATCATAACCTTCTGTTTTGGCGGATATAAATTCTTTGGCCTGGGCTATCTCGCAGGCTTTTTCCATATCATCCTCGGTTGCTCCCGGATTGGCAGCCATAAGATTACTTCTTATTGTGCCGGAAAACAAAACGCTTTTCTGCGGTACATATCCTATCAGGTCCCTGAGGTTTTTCATGTTCATATCCCTTACATCAACGCCGTTGATCTTCACGCTTCCGCCGGTGACATCATACAAACGGGGTATAAGGTTTACCAGGCTGGTTTTTCCGCAGCCGGTGGAGCCGATTATGGCTGTTACCTGGCCGGCCTTGGCGGTAAATGTAATATCGCTCAGCACCTCGCCGTCGCCGCCGGGGTATGCAAAATTCACACCGCTGAACTGCACATCACATCTGCCCTTGGGCAGTACGACTGCATCTTCTTTTTCCACAACCATATCCTGGGTATCCAGCACTTCTGATATACGGTTTACCGATACCATGGCCCTGGGTATCATGATGAAAATGCCGGATATCATCATAAATGCGGCCATGATATTTCCCGAATACTGTATGTAAGCCATCATATCACCCACCAACAGCTGGCTTCGGGCAATTTTTTCGGCACCTATCCAAACTATGGCCACCGGCACCAAGGACTGTATAAGGCTCATGGTCGGGCCCATAAAGCTCATAACCCTGTTTACAAACAGATTGGTTTTTCTGTAATCATTGCTGGCTTTGTCAAAGCGTTCCTCTTCGTATTTCTGTGTGGAGAAAGCGCGCACTACCATAAGGCCGGACAAACTTTCCCTGGCTATCAGGTTAAGACGGTCCACCAGTTCCTGTATCAATTTGAATTTCGGCAGGGCCAGCGAGTAAACGCAGGATATCAGCCCCAGCACCAGCAGGACGCTGAGGGCATTTATCCAGGCCATTGACGGCGCTTTTTTCATGGCCATGACGACACCGCCTATGCCCATCACCGGTGCAAAAACCAGTGTGCGCACACCCATGGACAGCATCATCTGAACCTGCTGCACATCGTTGGTGCTTCTGGTTATCAGCGAAGCTGTGGAAAACTGGTCAAACTCCGCACTGGAAAAACTTTCGATCTTTGCAAATACGCTTCGGCGCAGATCCCTGGACAAGCCGGTACCCATGCGCGCGTTGAAATACTGTACTGCCAGCGCACACAGGCTGGTTCCCATAGCTACCAAAAGCATTTTGAAACCTGTCTTATATATGTATTCTTTTTGCTCTGCTATCAGCACCCGGGCCCGTTCGCCTGTGGCGGCCGATATCTTCTGGAAATATTCCTGTATGCCCACATTTACCAGCTGGCTCATAACATTTGGCAGCATCAGGTTGAAATATGCCTGAGCCGCAATAAATATTATTGACGCAATCAGAAGCGGAATGTAAGGCTTGATATGTTCTTTGATATGTTTCAAATGTAAATCACTCCTCTTTGTTTATTTCCAAATCCAGATATTCGCCCAGCTGTGATAAAATATCGCACAACTCATTCAGTTTATCCTGCCCCAGCTTTCCGGACGCGTTGGACAATGCCCGGGCAAAGCTGCGGTATTTTTCATCCAGAAGGCTGTTTCCTTTTTCCGTAACAAATATAAAAGTCTGTCTTCTGTCCACATCGCTCATTTTTCTTTCGATAAGCTGCTGATTTTCCAGCGCCGTCAGTTTTTTGGAAACTGTCGGCAGTGCAACCCCCATTCTGCCGGCCAGCCGGCTGGGTGTTGCCCCGTCAGGGTAATGGTGCGCTATCATACGCAGCAGCCTCAGGTCTCCCACATTCTGATAAAATTTAGCCTGTAAGCATCTTATCCTGTTAGAAGTCCGGTGCAGCAGCGCAAAGGCATTTTCTCCGGTGTTTCTTTCCACAGTCACCCCTCCTTTGCATGGGAAATATTTAATGATGTAAAATAATTAGCTTGTGTAACTATTTTACAGACTAAATATATATTTGTCAACAGTTTTTGTCAGTTCTGTCTGTCAAGAACATCTTTGCCCATCTCCGGCAGGTTGTTCCACACCCTTTTGGGCATAAAGCTCATCCTGCACCTGGGGTTATACCTTTCTTTTATGGCTATGGCGTCATAAAACCCTTTCCACAGTTTCTGCGTTGCCAGTTCGTTTTCGTCCGGCGGCGGAAGCTGTATATCATCGGCAAATACAATCCTGTTTTCGCCATCGCTGTTTATCAGTGCCTGACCATGGGTTTTGTCATAAATCATAAACCGCTGGGAAGAAAACCTGGTGCAGAAATGCCAGGCTATCAGCGGCAGGATCCGGTTTTTTGGCTGTATACATGATATATACACATCCCCGGACTTATAAAAACGGACTATTCCCAGATACATTCGCCGTTCCCTTTCCAGGTGGGTATGGACTTTGAAAAGCCGGTTGACATCTGGGTCTGTCAGCATATTTTTTATTTTGCCCCCCATCTTGAAACCTTTCACCGCATAGTTAAGCATATGCATCTCTTTGTTCTTCCGACAGCTCAAAAGACATTCGCGCAAAAAGTTCAGGTTTTCATACCCCATCTGTTCCTCTATGGCAAATTTCACCTTATACGCCTGCTCAAAATCTGTTTCTATCTCCACAGTCTGATAAAAAGACGGCTCGTATTCATTCATCGGAACAATATCCGCCGGTTTCAGCCTGTTGTAATAAAAGTTATATACACAGCAAAGAAAACCTTCAAAGCTGCCGTCATACACATATATCACTTTTTCGTTGTTCAATTACTTGCACCTCCCGGTTCGCTTTGGTCTGAATAATTATTTGCAATATCAAACAAGCTCAGTTGACTTATACCCGCTGTACTTTCTGCCAGCGTCAGCATTTTATAGGCTCGCTGCCCGTCTATGGCGCCGTAATAGCGGCTTTTACCCCTGCATGTGATGAAATACTGTGCCCTTTTCATAACCACACCAAGTTTTTTCGCGCCGTCAAAGTCCAGGCTGGCCATTTTCCTTGCTCTTATAATTCTTTGTGCACTTTTTACCCCTATGCCCGGCACCCTGAGCAGCATTTCATAGGGCGCGGTATTGATTTCGCAGGGAAAAAGGTGCATGTTGTTTATTGCCCAGTTGCACTTCGGATCCAGCAGTGGGTTGAACATATTGTCCTTTTCACTGAGTATTTCATCTGCCCTGAACCCATAAAAGCGCAGCAGCCAGTCCGCCTGATACAGCCTGTGCTCACGCATAAGCGGCGGCTTTGTATCTTTTGCCGGAAGCAGTTTGTCCCGGTTTATGGGGATATATGCAGAAAAAAACACTCTTTTCAGCCGGTATTTGTCATACAATGCCTGGGTAAGGCGCAAAATCTGAAAATCCGTATCATCACTGGCGCCTACTATCATTTGGGTAGACCGGCCTGCCGGCGCAAATTTTCTGGCGTGTCGATAGACTGTAAGCTCTTTTGATGAAACGGCACAGTTTTGGGCTATAGTTTTCATCGGTGACAAAATACCGGCCCTGCTTTTCTGCGGGGCCAGTTTTTGCAGGCTTGCCTCGCTGGGCAGTTCTATATTTACGCTCACCCTGTCCGCCATGCGCCCCAGTACATCTATCAATGCCGCCGATGCCCCGGGTATAACTTTGGCGTGTATATATCCATTAAATTTATATTCATATCTCAATATCCTGACACATTTTATTATCAGTTCCATTGTATAATCCGGGTCTTTTACCACACCGGAAGAAACAAACAGTCCTTCTATATAATTTCTTTTATAAAATTCCATCGTCAGGTCCGCCAGCTCCCTGGGAGTAAAGGCCGTGCGCGGCACATCGTTGCTTTTTCTGTTTATGCAGAAAGCGCAGTCATATTCGCAAAAGTTGGTAAACAGCACCTTCAAAAGTGAAATACACCTGCCGTCGGCCGACCAGGAGTGGCATATACCGGCAATATTGGTACTGCCTATTCCTGCCCCCTTTCCCCTGGATACCCCGCTGGAAGTGCAGGCCACATCATACTTGGCCGCATCGGTAAGTATCTTTAGCTTTTCATACATATCCACATATATCACCTCTTTTTATATAATAACATCTGTTAGTTGTATTTTCAATAATTTTTACAACTATTGGTTGTTTTATTTGCATTTGATTTATCTTTGTGATATATTGGTTTTATATTTGCGTAAACAGAGGTAAAAAAATGTCTATCGAAGTGGTTAGAGAATATTTTAAAAAATATGATATGCAGGATAAGATACTGGAATTTCCGGTTTCCAGCGCAACCGTGGAACTGGCTGCTGTGGCCCTGGGCACAGAACAGGCCAGAATTGCAAAAACAATGTCATTTAAAAAAGACGACGGCTGCATACTGGTGATAACTGCCGGAGATGTCAAAATTGACAATGCCAAATACAGGCACACCTTTGGCCTGAAGGCCAAAATGCTGACTGCCGAAGAAGTTGTGGAATATGTGGGACATGCCATCGGCGGTGTTTGCCCCTTTGCCGTAAAAGAAGGGGTTCACGGCATATATATAGATGAAAGCGTAAAGCGATTTGAAACTGTTTTTCCCGCCTGCGGCTCCGCCAACAGCGCCATAGAGCTGACACCGGATCAACTTTTTCAATACAGCAATGCCACCGGATGGGTTGATGTATGTAAACCTAAAGAATAAAAAAAGCAGGGCGAAAACCCTGCTTTTTTACATTTTGTTAACAAAATATATAACAATTGTTTACGCCCTCCGTCACTTTGTATCTTCTTTCCTCTGTATGGTAAATTATATTGTCTATTTTGTATAT
>CALWZO010000035.1 GCA_944386045.1 uncultured Clostridia bacterium
GTGTTATACATTTTAACAATAAAAAAGGGGAAAATCAATAACCGCGCTTTATTTACATACGGTTATATGGTATAATCTTTGCATATTGCCATCTGTAATAAGGAGTAAATATGACGGCTCATTTTGCAGCGGCCGCGCTGTTTGCACTGGCGGCGGGCATGCTGGTTTTTTGTTTTAAAGATGTTGACATACCGCCCCGATATGTCCGCCGGGGGCTGTGGCTTTTGATGGCCGCAGCTTTTGCGGTACGCAGTTTTCTGGCTTTTCAGGACTACGCTTTTTGGTTTGATATAGGCTGTTTCAAAACATGGGGACAGCAGGCTGTGCAAAACGGCCTGGGCGGACTGTACAACAGCGGAATTTTTTTGGACTATCCGCCGGGGTATATGTATGTGCTGTACTTTTTTCAGCTGGTGCAAAACCTGCTGGGAGTTTCTCAGAACAGCATTCTCTCCACATATTTTATCAAGCTGGTGCCGATGCTGGCAGACCTGGCCGGCGGCCGGCTGGTTTTTCACATAGGCAGCAAGCGCTCGGCCTCCTTTGGGCTTATGTGCTGCGCCTTGTACCTGTTTTCCCCGGCCGCCATATTCAACAGCGCCGTGTGGGGCCAGATAGACAGCTGGTACACCCTGCTGGTGGTGCTGTCCCTGTATCTGATATATGAAGAAAGACATGCTGCGGCCAGTGTGGTATATGCCCTTGCCCTGCTGACAAAACCTCAGGCACTGCTGTTCGGCCCGGTGCTGCTTTTTTATGTGCTGCAAAGCAAAAGCCCCGGGCTGTTTTTCAAAACAGTGGGCACAGGCCTGGTTTCACTGTGGCTTCTGGCCCTGCCCTTTTCCTCTTCCCTCAGCCCGCTGTGGCTGATAAACCTGTACGGCAACACCTTCAACGGATACAGGTATTTCACCGTCAACGGATACAACCTGTACGCTGTGCTGGACATGAACTGGCGCAGCCTGGACAGCGTTCCGGGCAGCGGAATGATAAACATTGCCGTGATAGGTTCGTGCCTTATTTTGTGCGCCCGGCTGTATTTTGCCCAAAAGGACAAAATAAAAATATTTGCCTGTGCCTTTGTACTTATCACTGTGTTTTTCTGCTTGTGCACCATGATGCACGAAAGATATATGTTCCCGGCACTGCTTCTGGCCATGGTTATGTATGCTTTTACCGGCCGGAAAAAATTTCTGCGGCTGTTTGTGGGCAGCACCACAGCATGCTTTATAAATACCGCCGCTTCAATGCAGAGCCAGTATGCCGGCTATTATGTGCCGCGCCGGCTGTATTTGACGGTGGGTCTGCTGAGCTGCCGGATATGTTTTGCCGGTATATGGATTTTCCGGCGCCTGGAAAAAAGAAAAGAGCCGGAAAGGCTCAGAAACTATGCCGAAACCGGCGCGGTAGGCGCGCTGATGGCTGTCAGTGCCCTGCTGATATTTATGCGCATAGGCAGCTCGCGGGCACCGCAGACCTTTTATCAAAGCCGGCAGGAGGACGAATGGTTTGTTATACGCTTTGAACAGCCGCGGCATGTAAATCGGATATATTCTTACAGCGGCCTTGGGGACCGGCTGTATCCGCGGGATGATGTGGGCGCCAAAACCGGCTGTAATTTTGACATACTTATACCGGACGAAAACGGCCTGTGGGTGTTGCAGAACACACTGAACCACGAATATGTTTTCACCTGGGAAAAACAGGCGGCGGATTTTTATACCGACTGCGTGATGATCAGAGCCAACCGGCCGGGCCAGGTGCTGGGAGAACTGGTGCTTACAGACAGCAACGGCGAGATAATCAGAGGCTTTATAGAGGCCGGCGAAAGCCTGATATACCGCAATTACAGCCCCTATCTGGCGCTGGATGAAAGCCATACAATGCCTGCCGGCGGCGATGACTATTATTACAGTATGTATTTTGATGAGATATATCACCGGCGCACAGCCTACGAACAACTGCATGGCTATCCCACATACGAAAACACCCACCCTCCCCTGGGCAAAATACTGATAAGCGTCGGTATAGCCCTGTTCGGCATGACCCCTTTCGGCTGGCGTTTTGCCGGCGGAGTGCGGGGTGTTGCCATGGTCGGTGTTATGTATCTGCTGGCAAAACAACTGCTGAAAAAGCCTTTCGCGGCCTTTGCCTGTGCATTTCTGCTGGCGTTTGATTTCATGCACTACACCCAGAGCCGCATAGCCACTGTGGATACATTCCTGGTTCTGTTTATCATGCTGATGTTCCTGTTTATGGCCAAATTTGCCGACCGGCCGCCTGAACGGACAGAAAAACAGCTTATTTACCTGTTTTTTTCCGGCCTGTTTATGGGCTGTGCCATAGCGGTAAAATGGAACGGCGCCTACAGCGCCCTGGCGCTGGCTGTATTCTTCTTTGTGTCGCTGACAAGCAAATGCAAACAGATAAAACAGGCGCAAGATACCGCCGTCCGGTTAAGGTATGGGGCAAAAATATGCGCAATATGCGTTATACTGTTTGTGGCCGTGCCCTTTGGGGTGTATTTTGCCTCTTTTATTCCGGTGTTTGAAAGCAGCGGCGTAAAACGGACAGCGGCAGAGTTTGTCCTCAGACAGATAAGTATGTTCAGCTATCACAGCACCCTGGAGGCACGGCACTTCTTCTCCAGCCCCTGGTACAGCTGGTTTTTCGATATAAAACCTGTGTGGTATTCCGTTTCCAGGTTTGACGGCCTTGCATCCAGCATTTCATGCTTTGTCAACATTGTGTTGCGGCCGATTTTGCCGGCGGCTGTGATTTTCGCTGCCGTCAGCGGTACGGTCAGAAAAAATACCGCCGCCCTGGCGGTGACAGCCGGCTATCTGCTGTCGATACTGCCCTGGGCCCTGGTGGGACGAATAAGTTTTATATACCATTATTTCCCGGCGGTTATCTTCGGTATCCTGGCGGTGGGCTATGGGGCGGACAGGCTGCTGCTGTCCCGCGGCAGAAAAGGTACAGCGGCTTTGTGCGGCCTTTGTCTGCTGCCCCTGTCGGCTTTTGTGATATACTTTCCGGCAATCAGCGGCACCCCGGTGCCGCAGCGGTGGCTGGACGGCCTGGAGCTTCTGCCCACATGGTATTTTAACTGAAAAGATTACGGCGGCCGGCGGCCGCCGTTTTTCACAAAATGTATTTTTGTTGCATAATATATAATATACTTTCAAAAATAAGGGAATAAGTGTGAAAAACTGTGAATAAAGAGTAAATATTGGCATTTTAAATTTGATTTTTTTATCTGCAAATGATATACTGAAAATCGCACAAAAGTTTTAAAATCAAAGCGCCAGACCCCTGCGTGGGTGACGAGGATTAAGGTTATCGAATTTTCGGCGGATGCCTTAAAGGCTGTGCGGTCTTACCGGCTTTACAAAACCGGGGCGAAAGCCCCCTGACAGAAAAAGCCGGACGCGCCTTTTGTGTTAAATTTTAATACAAAAAGGAGGACCCTTACTATGTGTGGTATAGTGGGTTATGTGGGCCATTCCAACGCCCAGCAGGTCATCATTTCCGGCCTGGAAAAATTGGAATACAGAGGATATGACTCCGCAGGTATCGCGGTAATCGGCAAAAACGGCATGGAAAGCGCCAAGTTCAAAGGCAGGCTGTCAGTGCTGGACAATTATCTTAAAGATCATCCGCTGGAAGGAAACATAGGCATAGGCCATACCCGTTGGGCTACCCACGGTGTTCCCAGCGACGAAAATGCACATCCTCATTTTAATCAGGACAAAACAATTGCCGTTATACACAACGGCATTATAGAAAATTACCTGGAACTGAAAGCCATGCTGCTGGAAAAAGGATATCAGTTCCGCAGTCAGACAGATACCGAGGTTGTGGCTCATCTGTTTGATTTGTACTATGACGGCGACCTGCTGAAAACAGCATTTAAGGTCGAAAGCGAAATCAGGGGCACATACGCCATATTGGCCATACATCAGGACAGCCCCCACGAATTTGTGGCTCTTCGCTGCGAAGCTCCGCTGGTTATCGGCTATGGCAAAGGCGAAAACTTTGTGGCCAGTGACATTCCGGCCGTGCTGGAATACACCAGGGATGTGGCTTTCCTGGAAAACGGCGAAATCGCCCATGTGACCGCCGACAATGTAGTGGTTTACAACACAAAACATGAAGTTGTGCGCAAACAGCCCTTCACCGTTGAATGGACACTGGACGCGGCCACCAAAGGCGGCTATGACCACTTTATGCTCAAAGAAATACACGAGCAGCCCCAGGGCATCAGGGACACAATCAACACCCGTATGGACGCCAAGGGATATATCAAGCTGGATGACATCAAGCTGACAAAAGAAGATATAGCCAAATTTGACAAAATTTATGTGGTTGCCTGCGGCACCGCCTTCCACGCCGGCTGCGTGGGCAAATACGCCATAGAAAAACTGGCCAGAATACCGGTTATGTGTGATATAGCCAGTGAATTCAGATACCAGGACCCCTTTGTTGATGATAAAACCCTGGTAATTGTAGTCAGCCAGTCAGGCGAAACCGCCGACACCCTGGCCGCACTGCGCGAAGCCAAACGCAAAGGCGCCAGAATACTGTCCATCACCAATGTGGTGGGCTCCTCCATCGCCAGGGAAAGCGACGATGTGTTCTACACCTGGGCCGGCCCGGAAGTGGCTGTTGCCTCCACCAAGGCTTACACCACACAGCTGGTTGCTTTCTATATGATAGCTCTCAACCTGGCCCTGGCAAAAAACACAATAAATGAAAAACATTATTTTGAACTGATTGACCAGCTGAAACAGACGGCGGACATTCTGGAAGAAATGCTGAAAGATGACAGCCGGGAAAAAGAGGTTGCCGGCCTGATAAAAGACAAAGCGGCCCTGTTCTACCTGGGCAGAGGCGTGGATATGCAGACAGCCAAGGAAATGGCCCTGAAACTGAAAGAAATATCCTACATCTACGCCGAAAGCTTTGCCGCCGGCGAGCTGAAACACGGCCCCATAGCCCTGATTGAAAACGGCACGCCTGTTATCGCCGTTTCAACCCAGAGCGCCATGGTGGAAAAAATGGTGTCCAACATTCAGGAGGTAAAAGCCCGCGGCGCCTATGTAATAGGCATCGGCTGTGAAGGCGACAGCCTGCTGGCCAGCGTATGTGACAAGGTTATATACATCCCCCGCGTGGATGACCTGCTCACCCCCCTGCTCAGCGTTGTACCCGGTCAGCTTATAGCTTACCACACCACCTGCATGAAAGGTTTTGATGTGGATAAACCGAGAAACCTGGCCAAATCCGTTACAGTTGAATAATATTAAAAATAAAAACTCTCGCTTTTGCGGGAGTTTTTTTTTATGCTGTCAGTCATCAGCCGTTTTTTTTGCCTTTCAGCTTTCGGTAGCCGGCGGGAGAAACGCCGTACTGCTTTTTGAATGCGGCTGAAAACCGGTACCCGTTGGCATAACCGCAGTCAGCGGCAACCCATGAAACGGTTTTGTCGGTCTGAAGCAGCCGCCTGGCGCCATGTTCCAGCTTTGTGCTTTGTATAAATCCCTTTGGGGAAATATTAAAAACCTGTTTGAAACAGCGGTACAGATAGCTTTGTGACACATTGCACAGCCGGCACAGGCCGTCCACCGTGACCGGCCGGGACATATTGTTTATTATATGGCGGTGGCATTGCAGTACAACCCCTTCGGCACCGGGCGCATAATAGTCCTTTTTTGCCGGGGCCTTATGGCAGTTTATCGCCATGGCAACCAGCCTTTTCAGCGTCAGCAGTGTGTCATAATACTGCTCCACCATGTCAGAGTACCGTCCGCCGTAGATGTTTACCAGGTGGGTACGCATGTGCTCCGGCACCAGGGCCTGAAATATCATTATATCCTTTATTCCCAGCAATTCCCTGAACTTATCCTGCCCGCCCTTTCCTTCGACGGAAAAGTTTATGGCCACCAGCCGGCAGGGCTGGCCTTCGTCTATCCGGGCATAGTACAGTGAACCCGGCGCAAACATCACGCAGTCGCCGGCGCAGGTAAAATAAACATTTTTCCCTATATGCACTTTGGCGCTGCCGCTTACCATAACCAAAGCCTTGAAGTTGTCCATCACATCTCTGGGGCTTTTTTTGGCGCTGGACTCGTTCAGATAGGCTATATTCAGCAGGCGAAAATCCAGTTTTTCCAGGTTTTGCGCTGTCACACTTTTGCCAAAAGGCTTTATGCCGTTTTCCATATACATCTCCCATAATTTATTCTTTGACAATATTATATCAAAAAGTAATTATTTTTTAAACTTTTTTATTATATATGGTTATGATTTTTGTATTTTTTGTGCGAATTTTGCTATTGATAAAAAAATATCAAATAGTAAACTAATACTGTAAGCTTTTTACGCAATAAAAAGGAGTAAATCATGAAAAAATTAACTGCTATCATAATGACATTGGCAATGGTTTTTTCAATGGTAGGCTGTGCACCCAAAAATGAAGTGCCGGCAGTAGAAGCAGACAGCACAAAATCTGCTGATATTGTTATTGTAGGCGCAGGTGCAGCCGGTATGTCCGCTGCTATCGAAGCAGTGAGCAACGGCGCTGAAAGCGTTATAATCATTGAAAAAACTTCCACCACAGGCGGTTCGCTGAACTTCACCAGCGGATCAATGTCCGGTGCCGAAACAATCATTCAGGAGATTGACGGCGTAGAGGACACCAAAGAGTCCTATGTTCAGGACATTCTGAAAAACGGCGCCGGCCTGGGCGACGAAGAAATGATCAGAACTTATGTTGAAGAAGATGTTGCAGCCATCCAGTGGCTGTGGGACAACGGTCTGTCCGACAACAAATTCTCCACTGACAAAGAAACAGGCACAATGAGCGTTTTTGCTCCGGAGCATGCCCTGTACTCCCAGAAGAGAACATACAAAGCATCTCCCGATGACTCCACAAAATACAAGAGTGCCGCACACGAAATACTGGACACAGAGGTAAGAAAACTCTCCCAGGTAACTATTGACTTTGAAACAACAGCCACACAGCTGGTAAACAACGAAAAAGGCCAGGTTCTGTCCGTTATCGCAACAGACAGCGAAGGCAACACAGTGCGCTATGATGCCACAAAAGGCGTTATCATGGCAACAGGCGGATATTCCGGCAACCTGGAAATGATGGGCGCATTTACCGAAAACGGTGCCAGCTATCTGCCCGGCGGCTCCAGCGCTGCTGACGGCTACGGCATCTACATGATGCAGAATGTGGGCGCTTATATCGATGAAGAAGTTATGAGCTACATCCCCACATTCCCCATGGGCCTGGACACAGGCAACGGCCCCGGCAAAATCGCTTCCACATACATGTGGAAAGTGGGCGGCATCTGCGTAAACCAGGAAGGCAACCGTTTTGTTGACGAAACCGAAGATGCGGTTGAAATCAGAGAAGTTGCACTGGAAGAACAGACAAACGCTATCCAGTACGATATCTTTACAGATGATATCATCCAGGCAGCTATCGACAACGGCGCTGCTACATTCTGGAACTTCTACTATGGCCCCGGCAAACCGTACAACAACCTGGTTGTAACAGCTTCTTCCCTGGAAGAACTGGCTGAAAAACTGGATATGCCGGCAGAAAACCTGGTAGCTACAGTTGAAAAATACAACGAATGTGTTGAAACACAGACAACCGACGAATTCGGCCGTCAGTACACAGAAGATTCTCTGAACACATACAACCTTGCCATAAACAAAGTTGAAGGCGATACATACTATGCAGTACCTCTGAAAGCTCTGTGCGTTATGACACTGGGCGGTGTTAAGACCAACACCAGCGGCCAGGTTCTGGACGCCGACGGCGCTGTTATCCCCGGTCTGTATGCAGCCGGCGAAGTTGTTGGCGGCATCTGGGGCAAATTCGTTTCCGGCGGTACAGGCGTTATGGGCCCGATCGTATTCGGCAGAATAGCAGCCAGAACAGCCATGACAACAGAACTTGCCGACAGCTACACAATGAAAACTCCTCAGACAGTTATCACCGAGGAAATGTTTGCAAAAGAAGAGGTTTCAACAGAAAGCCGCTTTGATATGAGCACTCCTCTGACAGATGGCGAATACGAGGCAACAGTTGACGGCCAGGAAGGCCCGATGACTGTAAAAACAGTTATCACAGACGGCAAAATTGCTTCTGTAGAAGTTGTTTCCCAGAACGAAACAGAATCCATCGCGGCTTCTGCCCTGGAAAAAATCCCATCTGCCATCGTTGAAGGCAACACATGTGATGTTGACGCCGTTTCCGGTGCAACACTTACATCCAACAGAATTATGGATGCAGTTGCTGACTGTCTGCGGCAGGCCGCAAAATAAACCGAATAACAAAAGCCGGGTATATCCCGGCTTTTTTATTGCGTGCAAAACAGATTGCAGGATATAAACACGCCGGTTTTGCAGTCTTTCAATTCCGCCTGCGGAAGCCTTTGTCACAAGGCGGCGGACAGGTATAAACTGTAAACTTACGGCTGACAGGCCGGCGGCATATAGGTTTTTCCGTGGCGGTATCTTTTAATAAACAGATAAAACAAAACCTCCGGCTGTTTTAAAGCCGGAGGTTTTTCGCATCAGTTTTTACTTTTCTTTTCGTTACAGTGCTTTGTATATGTGACTGACTGCACCAGCCATATCACGCCCACCAGCAGCATAGGCGCCGGGCCAATGGGGTACACCAGCGACAGTACCACAAGGGCCAGAAACACCCATGTGAACGCTTTGGTTGTGGCCAGGTAGCTTTTGTACGCCGCATATCCAATGGCCGCCCTTTCCCTTTCGTCACAGCTGTCATACCAGTCTTTCTGGAAATTTTTCTCAAACACACTGCCTCTTTTTTCCGGGTTTATCTGCTTTGTCAGTTTTATTATAGAATTTTGCAGTAATACAGTGGTTATAAGCCCCACTGTAAACAGCACTACTGCGCCGCCAAAAGGAACAAAATATCCGCTTTCAACGATGTCCAGCATCCGGCAGCACATCATGCCAAAGCTTATCATCTCGCCTATGGAAAAATAGGAGGAATACACCAGCGCTTTTTCCAGCATATTCTCCACATCCTCCAGCTCATCTTCGCCGGCGGCAGGAGCTGCCTTTTTTGCCCTGTTGTACAAAACAATGCTCATTACAAATGGTATGTACATCAGATAAACGCCCGCCATACCCACATAAGCCAGGCTGTCTATGGCACGGGTTGCCAGCTGTGACAGGCTTTGGTTGTACATGCTGGACAAAAAGCCGAACACCCCGCCCACACATGCGGACAAAAACATCATGGCAAAAAATTTTACGGCACCCTTATTCTCTTTTTTCATACTTCTTCCTCCTCGTAAATAAATATATCTTCCACAGATGCAGAGAAAACCTTTGCAATTTTCAACGCCAGCGTTACCGACGGACTGTAATCCCCGCGCTCGATAAGGCTGACAGTCTGGCGGCTGGCGCCCACCATTGCCCCCAGCTGCCGCTGGTTTATACCCAGCCTGGCACGGTATTCTTTCAGCCTGTTGTTCAACGGCATAAAACCCACCTCGCAATTATATTTGTCATTTTGACAACTTTATTTGTCAAATACATTATAGCAATGACAACTTTATTTGTCAACAATTATTTTTTAAAAATATAAATTTGCCAATTTTCTGACGATGTGGTAAAATGATGCCATAAATTTTGGGGAGAGTAAAATGAAAAAGATTTTTTGCTTTGCTTTGGC
>CALWZO010000036.1 GCA_944386045.1 uncultured Clostridia bacterium
ATGGCTTGTTTTGATGATAATATCACAGATGATGTTATCACCCGGATAGCAAAACAACAGCCCTACTATTTTGTTATGAGAGACGGCTCCCTCGCCTCCGACTGCACCTCCGTCAACTTCGAGCAAATTTTCACCACCTACAGCCCCGACACAGTAAGGAGGGTAATATAGGCAATTCATAATTTATAATGCATAATGCATAATTATGAATTGTTTTAGAGAGGTAATGATGAAGACGGAAAATTTGATTGTGGATAAAAGCAAGTCTTTTGCCGTAAGAATTATAAAAATGTATCAATATCTGTGCAGTGAAAAAGAAGAGTATGTATTATCCAAGCAGGTGCTGAGAAGCGGCACAAGCATAGGCGCAAATGTCAAAGAGGCAATAAGAGCGCAAAGCAGGCAGGATTTTATTTTTAAAATGAATATATCCTTAAAAGAAGCAAGCGAAACGGAGTACTG
Source organism: uncultured Clostridia bacterium (assembly GCA_944386045.1). GTDB lineage: Bacteria > Bacillota > Clostridia > Oscillospirales > Ruminococcaceae > RGIG3102. The sequence continues at coordinate 463 of CALWZO010000036.1, forward strand.
GCTGGAACTGTTATATGAAACAGGATATATTTCCAAACAGCAATTTCAAAGCATTGCTTCAGAGTGCAGAGAAATAATAAAAATACTTACATCAATTATAAAATCCTCAAAAAAGGAGGTGAAGTAATTCATAATATCCGTAATGTAAATTATGCATTATGCATTATGAATTATGAATTAACTTGAAGTTTAATTTTAAAATACAGCAATATCAGACTGATGCGGTGAAGGCTGTTACAGATGTGTTTGAAGGTCAGAGAAAGTATGACAAGTTTACATATCTCAGGGATATAAACAGAAAGCTGGAAAAGCAGGTATCCCAGACAAGTATGGACGGATATGACGACGCAGAAAGTTTACTGGACCGGACCGGTTACAGAAATGCCGATATAGACCTTTCGGACGAAATCCTGCTGGAAAACATCCGCAATATTCAAGGTGCCAAAAATATAAAGCAGTCAGACAGGCTGGTAAAAGGTAAAAATGTGGGCCGTTGCAGCCTGGACATAGAGATGGAAACAGGCACCGGCAAAACCTATGTATACATAAAAACAATGTTCGAGCTCAACAAAAAATACGGCTGGAACAAGTTTATTGTTGTGGTGCCCAGCATAGCTATACGCGAGGGCGTCAACAAGACCTTTGAAATAACTGAAACTCATTTTATGGAGTATTACGGCAAAAAAGCAAGGTATTTCATTTATAACAGTTCCGACCTTAATAAGCTGGACAGCTATTCTCAAAGCGCTGATATAAATGTGATGATAATCAATACCCAGGCATTTGCCGCGTACTCAAAAGAGGACGGAAAAAGCAAAGAATCGCGTATAATTTACACCAAAAGAGACGAGTTTGGCTCACGCAGGCCTATTGATGTAATTGCCGCCAACAGACCGATAATAATATGCGACGAACCGCAGAAAATGGGTAAGGACGGCAGCGCCACCCAAAAAGCACTGGAAAAATTCAATCCGTTGTTTACTTTGAATTATTCCGCCACACACGCAAAGCAAAACAACCTTGTGTATGTTCTGGATGCTCTGGAGGCCTACAATCAGAAGCTGGTAAAGAAAATAGAGGTAAAAGGTTTTGAGGTTAAAAATCTGCGCGGCACAGAAAAATATCTGTACCTGTCCTCTATAGTTTTATCGACAAATAAGCCTCCGGTGGCCAAGATAGAGCTGGAGGTAAACAGCAAAACATCTGTCAGCCGAAAAACACGCTTGCTGAATGTGGGTGATGATTTGTACTATGTTTCCAATCAGATGGAACAGTACAAAGGTTTTATCATATCTGAAATTGACCCATATAAAAATACTGTGTCCTTCACCAACGGCGAAACTATTGAGGCCGGTGATGTGGTAAATGATGTATCAGAAGATACCATGCGCCGTGTACAGATAAGGGAAACGATTATATCTCATTTCAAAAAAGAAGAGATGCTGTTCAACAAAGGTATAAAAACCCTGTCGCTGTTCTTTATAGACGAGGTGGCAAAATACAGACAGTACGACGAGGACGGAAACCAGGTGCTGGGACCTTACGGGCAGGTATTTGAACAGGAGTATGCCGATATTTTAAGCCAGTATATGACTTTGGAAGATACCCCATATCAAAGGTATCTGCGCCAGTACTGCATGGACCCCAAAGAGGTGCACAACGGATATTTCAGCATAGATAAAAAAGGCCGTGCAATAGACAGTGAAATAAAAAGAGGAAGGGAATATTCCGAGGACACATCCGCCTATGACCTGATACTTAAAAATAAGGAAAGGCTGTTAAGTTTTGATGAGCCCACAAGATTTATCTTTTCTCATTCCGCGCTGCGCGAGGGTTGGGATAACCCAAATGTGTTCCAGATATGCACACTGAAACGCTCTGACAATGAGACGGCCAAACACCAGGAGGTAGGCCGCGGTCTGCGCCTGTGTGTAAACCAGAATGGCAACAGAATGGATTTTCAGGTTTGTGGAGACACTGTGCATGATATAAACAAGCTTACAGTTATAGCCAGTGAAAGTTATGAAGGCTTTGTCAAACGGTTGCAGGGCGATATAAGCAAAAATCTTTATGACAGGCCCAGAAAAGCAAGCAAAGAATACTTTACAGGAAAAACTGTGGTTGTTGACGGAGAAAATATTAAACTGGACGCCGCACAGGCCAATATTATACACAGATACCTTATCAAAAATGATTATATTGACGACAATGACAATATAACTGATGTATACAGAACGGCAGCGGAGAATAAAACTTTTGCGCCTATGCCGGAAGAAGTTGCTCACTTTTCACAGGCAGTTCATGTTCTGATAAGCGGTATTTACGATGAAAAAGCGTTGCAGAACATGATTTCCAACGCCGGAGAAACAACGGTGACAAACGAGTTGAATGAAAACTTTAATAAAAAAGAATTTCAGAATTTATGGAACCGAATAAATCATAAATATGCTTATACCGTAAGCTTTAACAGTGAAGAACTTGTATCAAAAGCCATAAAGGCGATAGATGAAAAACTGTATGTTTCACAGCTGATGTATACAGTTACTACCGGTATCCAGAAAAATGAGATGAGCCAGGAAGAAGTGGAAAACCGGACAAGCTTTGGAAGCGTCAGGTCCAGCACTCAGCGTCTTAAAGCTGAGCAGATAAGTAATGTAAAATATGATTTGATAGGTAAAATCTCATCTGAAACGAAGCTCACCCGCAGGACAGTTGTGTCAATTTTGAAAGGGATAAAAGAAGAAAAATTCTATATGTTCCGCAACAATCCCGAAGAGTTTATAACCAAGGTATCAAGGCTTATAAATGAACAGAAGGGTACAATGGTTATAGACCATATATCATACAACAAAATTGACGGCGAATATGACAGCAGCATATTTACTGCGGATAAGTCAGCCCAAAGCGTGGCCAAGGCATTTAAAGCTAAAAAAGCTGTTCAGGATTATATTTTCACTGACGGTTATGCAGCTGAAAGCACCGAGTTGAGATTTGCCAAAGGGCTTGACAGCGCACAGGAGGTTTGCGTGTATGCCAAACTGCCCAAAGGCTTTCATATTCCTACACCGGTAGGAAATTATACGCCTGACTGGGCGATAGCTTTTAACGAGGGTTCGGTAAAGCATATCTTCTTTATTGCCGAGACAAAAGGCAGTCTGGACAGCCTAAATCTTAAACCCATAGAAAAAGCTAAAATTGACTGTGCAAAAAAATTGTTTAACGATATTTCCACTGAAAATGTCCGTTATGATGTCGTCAGCTCTTATGAGGATTTGCTTAATATAGTTGAGCCGGTGTAAATTTGCTTATTATATCAACGATTGTATCTAATAGATGTTTGCAATGATTTATCACAGTATAAGTGAATATATATGTATGAGCAAAAAGACAGAGCTTATTAAAGCTCTGTCTTTTTGCTTTCTTGTTCAATGCCAGGTGTATTATACACCATGTCAAAATATTCTTTTGGTGAGGTTTCTATAATTTGCGGTAAGTGTTTATTTAAGAATAAAATGTAATTGTTAAGGCTATTTTCAAAAGTAAAATACAGTGTTTGCTTGTATTTAATACCATATATGTTTTCATAACCTATATCAAAACCTATTTCAAGTTTATCGCTATCATATTCTTTTAATAAACGTATAAAGTCTGATAAATGCAATTCTTTTTTTACTATTGAATTAGTATTTATATTTGCATAATCTTCAGAAGGAAGTTTTACATCATATCCTTCTTTATCAGCGATGTTATATAAACATGATTCTGAAAAATTTATAGCAGTATATTGTCCAATATTTTTTAGCTTGATAACAATGTCTATATTTTCATTAGTAGGTTTATTTAAATTTAACTGGTATAACCCAGGATTGTTTCTGAGACTGTCATGGCTGTTATTATATGATGGTGCTTTTTCTATAATAAAAAATGCTTTTTCTGTATTTTTGCTTTCAAACAGTTGCTTTTCAGTAAGCTCAATTATTCTATTGTTTGCCTTTTCGGTCTCCTCATTGGCTTTTTGTGTCTGTGTTATGGTGACTAAGCCCAAAATGGCAGTGCCTATGAAAGCTAATGAGGAGCCTGAATAAGATAAGATTTCTTCCGGACTAAAGCGCGTTTTCAGTATAGCGAAATAATTTTCGCCTATGTAATAGAATAAGTGGATAAGATATGGGGTGAAAATTGCCAATAAGATAATGATTATAATTTTGCGTGAGATTTTTTTCAATATTAGGCTCCTTCGGTTATATTTAATAACATTATACCAACATAAAAATTTGTTGCAAATAAATTTATTTGATTTTTCCCCGAAAAAGCTTTATAATATAATCGTAATATGTATCCAAAGTAAATTTTTGTGTAACGAAAATAACAGACGCTCTGTCGTAATTGTGCCGGTTGGGCATAGAATTACGGCAGGGCTTTTGTTTTTGGCTGCGCGGTTCTTTTGTTGTGGCGGCCGAAAGCAAAACTGTTTGGCAAGCGTTCTTCATGGCTATTTTTTAAGCGTCAGCTTAGAAAATAACCAGTGAAGAGATACTTTATTACCGGTTGAGATTACTCCCGGCGCTTGCGAATGGAAATTTTAATCAGGAGGTATATTTGTTGGCAATCCGCTTTTGTCACAACTGCTGTAAGCATGGGGCGGATTTGCGGTTGGTTTCCCGCTTGTAATTCAAGCGCAAAAAACCTGTGACATCTCAACTGTATGGGGCTGGCATCCTACTGCCAAGCAAGGTCAAAGAAGGTGATTTTATGAGCAAGAACAAAGGACTCAGCTTTGAAATGAGACAGTTTATCAAGGAGAACTATAAAAACAACAACACCGCAAGAAGCTACAAGCGCCAGGGAAATGACTTTGTGAGATACATAAAAGAAAACGGCTACACCGCCAATCAGGTAAGGCAGGAGCCGCAGAAGTATATTCAGATGTACACAGACTGCCTTTTGAAAAGCGGAAAAACGGCCGACACGATACACAGCTATATATCCTTTGTCTGTGTGTTCTTTGGGGTTAAGATGAGCAAAATCAACAAGCCCAAGCGCAAGGCGTCAGAAATCACACGCGGCAGAGGCAGCGGAAACCGGCAAGGCAAGGCTCAGGAAAAAAAGAGTGAAAACGCAAGACTGGTGGAATTCCAGAAAAGGGTGGGTATCCGCCGTGCAGAACTGGAAAGTTTAAAAAGGAACAATTTTGTACAGGACGAAAACGGATACTGGTGCGTTGAGGTGGTAAAAGGTAAAGGCGGCAAATATCAGCTGCAAAGAGTGGCAGATAAAGATGTGGATTTTATAAAGGAGTATTTTGACGGCAGTAATGAGTATGTTTTCGAACGCCGCGAGATGAATAACAAAATAGACCTGCACGCCATGCGAGCCGCCCACGCCAAAGAGATGTATGAGCATTATCTGGATATTTGCAAGAGCGAAAAGGGCAGGCAGAGGCTCAAAGACGAGCTTCTGGACAGGTTTTATAAATACAATAAAAAATATCACATGGCGGAAAATAAAACAGCGGCGCTGTCAAAGTTTATGCAGGAGCTGGAGGGTGATTACAAGCTGAGAAATGATACCAAGAAAATGGCGTTAATGGACGGAAAGCCAGTAGAATTTGATAAAGCAGCGGTTATGGCGGTAAGTGTGTTCCATTTATCTCACTGGAGGTGCGATGTAACAGTGAGAAATTATCTTCTGGCATAGGATTTGCGTTCATAAATCGGAAAGTTTGCGTTCGTAGAATACGAAAAAAGCCTGATTTTATGGGGAATTATAAGGATAAAAAGCGTTCGTACCCAGCGTTCGCAATAAAAAAGAGGCAGCTTTTCAGCTGCCTCTATTATTGTATGAAGAAAACCACTCGCTAGGCGAGTGGTTCAAAAGAAGGCTTATGCCGATGATGAAGAAAGAAAAACTCCTTTTGTTGTAGAATAGATAAGCGGTCTGGCAACTGCAAGGAACAACAA